>DAMCQE010000032.1:0-42631 GCA_032105665.1 Pseudomonas sp.
TGTAGTCGCGGGCCCAGACCTTCAGCGAGTCGATCATCAGCTTGGCCATCATGCGGTGCTCGCTGGCGGTGTTCTCGCAGCAGGTCGAGGTTTCGACCGCGCCGGTGGTGGGGTTGCGGCGGTGGTAGTAACCGGGCACGACCTTGTCCAGAACCGATTTGTCAGCCAGGCCGGAGGCGTTGGTGTGGTTGTAGACCACGTCCATCACCGTGGCCAGGCCGTTGCCGGCCAAGGCCTGCACCATCTGGCGGAACTCGATGATGCGCTGCTCGCCTTCGGCATTGCTGGCGTAGCTGCCCTCGGGCGCGGTGAAGTGGAAGGGGTCGTAGCCCCAGTTGAAGTCATCCAGCCCGCGCAAGTCGTTGTACAGTGACTGCGCCTGGCCGCTGGCCGGGTCGAAGCCCTGCAGCACCTGGCGGATGCTTGCCGCGCTGCAGTATTGCGCCCAGCGCTGGCGGGCCTGGTCCGAGAGGTCGCAGAGTTTGGCGAAGGGATCGTCGAGGTTGATCCGCCGGGCGGGGTCTTCGTCGATGGTCGCGATGTCGAACACCGGCAGCAGCTGCACGTGGGTGAGCCCGGCCTTCTGCAGGTCACGCAGGTGACGCATGCCGTTGCTGTGCTGTTGGGTAAAAGCGGCGTAGGTACCGCGCAGCGCAATGGGCAGGCTGGTGTCGCTGGCGCTGAAGTCGCGCAGGTGGGTTTCGTAGATCACGCTCGCTTCGGGACGCTCCGGGCGTGGCGGACGCACCGCATCCCAGCCGGCAGGCTTGAGATCATCGGCATTCAGGTCGACCACCTGGGCGTACTGGCTGTTGCGTGACAGGCTCAGGGCGTAGGGGTCGCTGACCAGCGTCGTCTCGATCCTGCCGGTGCTGGGGCGGTAGGCGGTGACTTCGTACTGGTAGTACTGCCGATCCAGCGAACGCGGACCTTCCAGGCTCCAGACGCCGAGCCGCTCCCGCATAGGCTTGGGGTATCCCGGTAGCAGCCGTTTGGACGCATCGAACACATGCAGGCGAACCCGCTGTGCGGTCGGTGCCCAGAGCTTGAAGGACACACCTCTGCCATCGAGCGTTGCACCCAGCTCACCGTTGTAGGCGAACAGCATGTCGAGGATGCCGGCGGTCTGCACTTCGGTGGCATCGATGACCCGGTCGTCCGCGTCGTAGGCGATCACCACCAGCTGACTCATCACGGCGTGGCGAATGTCTTTCACACCTGCCGTGATTCGGTAAGCAGAGGCATCGGCCAGATGCGGGTGTTGGCGCTTGAGTCCATTGCGCAGGCTGGACGGCTGCATCGCCAGGGCCTGCCCGCCGCTGACGGTTCGCGCCTCGCTGTCGATGCGGATGCTGGCGTCGCGGTCATAGCGCAGTTCCAAGCGGCTGGCGCCCGGCGCACCGCCCACCAGTGCGAGCGTGAACGGATCAAGCCAGTGCGCCCGCGCGCCCTTGATCGCCACGGCACTGCCACTCAGCGGCGTGCTGGACAGCTGTGGGTTGCCGCTGACCGTGAAGGCGCGACGGCCCAGTTCGTCGAAGCGCCAGGTCAGGTCGCCACCGCCCAGGTCCTTTTCGTCGCCCTTGTGCATGATCAGATTCAGGCAGCTGGCATTGGCGCTCAATGGAATGCGGTACAAGGCGCCGTACCGCGGGTCGGTATCCACCGCCGCGAGCGGTTGCGCCCAGCTGGTTTCAGTCGCGCTGCCGTTGCAGCTGGGGGTGTTCCACAGGTGCGGACCCCAACCGTTGTAGTCACCATCGGCGCGCTGATAGTAGAGCAGGGCCTCGTCGGGGCCAGGGTCGAGCGGGGTAGCCGAAGCGGATTGCATGGCCAGCGCGAAGCCGGCAAGGGCGAGCGCCGCCAGGCGTCGATAAGTGATCGAGCGAGTGAGCATGGGTGAGGGTCCCGTTGTTGTTCTTCTTGTACTGCTCGCTGGATGGTCGGCGCGGGGTATCCGATACGCATCCTCCGTTGGGGAACTGCTCGGGGCGTAGGCCAAGGCCTTAATGGCGTTCTGCTTGTCGCCCGTGCCGGGCAGACGGAGGGATTGCTGGAAATGAAGAGGGCGCCAATCAGGCGCCCTCAGCTTGCCTCCGTCACGCGACGGGACACTGAACGTGGAAAGGCTCAACCGATGGTGATCGGCGGCAACTCCTTCAGTTCTACGGTCTCCTGCTTGCGTGGCGCGAGCACTTCCGCCTCGCCATCGACCACCTGCTCATCGTTCTGGTTGAACACGCGGGTGGCGATGCGCACGCGGTTCTTCGGCAGCTTCTCGAGGATTTCCAGGCGCACGGTCAGGGTGTCACCGATCTTCACCGGACGGGTGAATTTCATGGTCTGGCCGAGATAGATGGTGCCCGGGCCCGGCATGGTGCAGGCCACGGCGGCGCTGATCAGCGCGCCACTGAACATGCCATGGGCGATGCGCTCCTTGAACAGCGTACCGGCCGCGAACTCGGCATCCAGGTGGACTGGGTTGCGATCGCCGGACATGGCCGCGAACAGCTGGATGTCCTTTTCCTCTACGTGTTTTTCGAAGCTCGCCTGCTGGCCGACTTCCAGTTCGGCGTAGGGCGTGTTGCTGATGGTGCTCATGGACAGTCCTCAGATGCTGGGGCGGCGCGTCAACTGCTGCGCCTGATCGAATCAGGTTCCGCGCAACCGGCACAGCCCGGTACTTGCGCGCTGGGGCTGCATTCTAGAGGCATGCAGCACGATTGTCCCGAGTGCAGGCCGTCCCGGCAGCGTGACGAAAGATTCACGGCAGTGATTTGTGCGGCTTGGACTGTTGCGTCGCGACGCTGACCTGATAAGTTCGCCAGAGCCCGCTGTGCGCGGGCCAGACACTCTCAGGTAAAGAGGCCAATAACAATGCAGCCTGAATTCTGGAATGACAAACGCCCTGCTGGCGTGCCCAACGACATCGATCTAGGTGCTTACCGCTCGGTCGTCGAAGTGTTCGAGCGAGCCTGCAAGACCCACGCGGACCGCCCCGCATTCAGCAATATGGGTGTCACCCTCAGCTACTCCGATCTGGAGCGCCACTCCGCCGCTTTCGCCGCCTGGCTGCAGCACCACACCGATCTGCAACCCGGCGACCGCATCGCCATTCAGATGCCCAACCTGCTGCAGTATCCCATCGCGGTGTTCGGTGCGCTGCGTGCCGGCCTCATCGTGGTCAATACCAACCCGCTGTACACCGCGCGGGAGATGCGCCACCAGTTCCAGGATTCCGGCGCGCGGGCGCTGGTGTATCTCAATACCTTCGGCCACCACGTGCAGGAGGTGCTGCCCGATACCGCCATCGAGCACCTGATCGAAGTGCGCATCGGCGACATGTTGCCGCCGCTCAAGGGCGCGCTGGTCAACGCGGCGGTCAAGCACCTGAAGAAAATGGTGCCGGATTACAGCCTGCCGCAAGCCGTTTCCTTCAAGGACGTGCTGCGCGACGGCGCACGCCACAGCCACAAGCCCGCGCCGCTGGAGCTCGACCACGTTGCCGTGCTGCAGTACACCGGCGGTACGACCGGTGTGGCCAAGGGCGCGATGCTGACCCACGGCAACCTGGTGGCGAACATGCAGCAGGTGCGGGCCAACATGCAGCAGCTGGACGATCAGGGCCACCCGGTCATCCGTGAAGGTCAGGAAGTGATGATCGCGCCGCTGCCGCTGTATCACATCTACGCCTTCACGGTTAACTGCATGTGCATGACGGTAACCGGCAACCACAACGTGCTGATCACCAACCCGCGGGACATCAACGGCTTCGTCAAGGAACTGCAACGCTGGCAGTTCTCCGCGTTCCTCGGGCTCAACACGCTGTTCGTCGCGCTGATGGCTCACCCGCAGTTCAAGAAGATCGACTTCTCCCGGCTCAAAGGCACCAATTCGGGCGGCACTGCCCTGGTTTCGGCAGTCGCCGAACGCTGGAAGAGCCTGACCGGCTGCACCGTCGTCGAAGGCTACGGCCTGACCGAAACCTCGCCGGTCGTCTGCGCCAATCCCCATGGCGAACATTCGCGCCTCGGCACGGTGGGGCTGCCGGTGCCCGGTACCACGGTCAAGGTCATCGACGACGAAGGCAACGCCTTGCCGCTCGGCGAGCGCGGCGAGCTGTGCGTCAAGGGGCCGCAAGTGATGAAGGGCTACTGGCAGCGTCCCGAAGCTACGGCTGAGGTGCTGGACGAGGAGGGCTGGCTGAAGACCGGCGACGTCGCGGTGATCGACGAGGACGGGTTCGTCAGCATCGTCGACCGCAAAAAGGACCTGATCATCGTCTCCGGTTTCAACGTCTACCCCAACGAGATCGAGGACGTGGTGATGGCCCACCCGAAGGTCGCCGCCTGCGCCGCTATCGGTGTCGCGGACGAGAAATCCGGCGAGGCGGTCAAGCTGTTCGTCGTGCCCAGCGATCCGACCCTCACCCAGGAAGAACTGCAGGCTTATTGCCGGGAGAATTTCACCGGCTACAAGATGCCGCGACACTACGTTTTCCGCGATGCATTACCGATGACGCCGGTGGGTAAGATCCTGCGCCGCGAGTTGCGTGAAAGCGCCTGATAACGACAGGCGCAGCCCGCAGAGGGCGGCTCAAATTGAGTGACCGGGACATATGTTCCGGTCACTTTATGTCGAATCAACGCGTTCCGGACTCTGTTCGCTCCTGGGCAAAGCTGCTAACCTCGGGCACGCTTTTAGCCCGATTAGTGGTACAAAAGTTAACAAATCACAACAAAACAGCTGCCATCGCGCAGTAATAAAGCTGTTGCTTAGGAGTGGGGTTCATGACCGATAACTTCTGGAAGGATAAGTATCCTGTTGGTGTCGCCAGCGAGATCAATCCCGACGAGTACCAGAACATCCAGGCTGTGCTCAAACAGTCGTGCGAGCGTTTCGCGGACAAGCCGGCGTTCAGCAATCTCGGCAAGACCCTGACCTACGGTGAGCTGTACAAGCTGTCCGGCGATTTCGCCGCCTACCTGCAGCAGAACACCGATCTCCAGCCTGGCGACCGCATCGCGGTGCAGCTGCCCAACCTCATCCAGTATCCCATCGTGGTGTTCGGCGCCATGCGCGCCGGGCTCATCGTGGTCAACACCAACCCGCTGTACACCGCGCGGGAGATGGAACACCAGTTCAACGACGCCGGCGCCAAGGCGCTGGTCTGCCTGGCCAACATGGCGCACCTGGCCGAGGAAGTGCTGCCCAAGACCGGCATCAAGCACGTCGTCATCACCGAAGTCGCCGACATGCTGCCGCCGCTCAAGCGCATGCTGATCAACGCGGTGGTCAAGCATGTGAAGAAGATGGTGCCGGCCTACAGCCTGCCGAAAGCGGTGAAGCTCAACGATGCCCTGGCGCTGGGCCGCGGCAAGGCGGTGCGCGAAGCGTCGCCCAAGAGCGAAGACGTGGCCGTGCTGCAGTACACCGGCGGCACCACCGGCGTGGCCAAGGGCGCCATGCTGACGCACCGCAACATCGTCGCCAACATGCTGCAGTGCAAGGCGCTGATGGGCGCGAACCTCAATGACGGCAGCGAAGTGCTGATCGCGCCGTTGCCGCTCTATCACATCTACGCCTTCACCTTTCACTGCATGGCGATGATGCTCAGCGGCAACCACAATATCCTGATCTCCAATCCGCGCGACCTGCCGGCGATGATCAAGGACCTGTCGAAGTATCGCTTCAGCGGCTTCGTCGGCCTCAACACGCTGTTCGTGGCGCTGTGCAACAGCGAAGACTTCCGCAAGCTGAATTTCTCCGCGCTCAAGGTCACCCTGTCGGGCGGCATGGCGCTGCAGCTGGCGACGGCCGAGCGCTGGAAGCAGGTGACGGGTTGCCCCATCTGCGAAGGCTACGGCCTGACCGAAACCAGCCCGGTGGCCTCGGTCAATCCGATCGAGCACATCCAGATCGGCACCATCGGCATTCCGGTTCCTTCGACGCAGTTCAAGGTCATCAATGACGATGGCCAGGATCTGGCGCAAGGCGAGATCGGCGAGCTGTGCATCAAGGGCCCGCAGGTGATGAAGGGTTACTGGCAGCGCCCCGAGGCCACTGCCGAAGTGATCGACGCCGAAGGTTGGTTCAAGTCTGGCGACATCGGTGTGGTTCAGGAAGACGGTTACATCCGCATCGTTGACCGCAAGAAGGACATGATTCTGGTCTCCGGTTTCAACGTCTATCCCAACGAGCTGGAAGACGTGCTTGCCGGTCTGCCAGGGGTGCTGCAGTGCGCCGCCATTGGCGTGCCGGACGAGAAGTCCGGTGAGGCGATCAAGCTGTTTGTGGTGGTCAAGCCGGGGGAGAGCCTGACCAAGGAACAGGTCATGCAGCACATGCACGATAACCTGACCGGCTACAAGCGCCCGAAGTCAGTGGAGTTCCGCGACAGTCTGCCGACCACCAACGTTGGCAAGATCCTGCGCCGTGAGTTGCGTGATGAAGAGTTGCGCAAGCTGGGCCACAAGAAGTAGGTACTCGTACCTCGACGAAAAAACCCCGCCTCGGCGGGGTTTTTTCGTTTTTGCGAACAGCGTTCATCGGCAGCGCCCGTCACAGCTTGAATTAGCGCTTGGTAGCGTTCTCCTCGTTATGTAGTTGGTGGCACAATGGCACTACTTAACCGCGTTTTTCATGGGGGATTTCCAGATGCTGTCATCACTACGATTGCGAGTGAAGCTGCTCTTGCTTGCCCTTGGCCCGATTCTGCTGCTCGCTGTCCTGCTCAGCGGCGTTGCGGTGATTGAGCTGCAGGATCTGGCTGACCAGCAGGAAACGCAGACCCGCGCCAGTCTCATCCGTGACCGACGCGCCGAACTCGAAAGTTACGTGCAGCTCGCCCGCAATGCGATTGCGCCGATCTATGAGCGCTCCGCCGAAGGCGACCTGCAGGCCCGCGATCAGGCAGTGGCGCTGCTGGAAGGGCTGACCTACGGCCGCGAGGGCTACTTCTGGGGTTACGACGGGCAGTCCGTTCGCGTGTTCCAGGGCGCGACCCGCGAGCGTATCGGCGAGAACTTTGCCGACTTCAAGGACCCCAATGGCGTGTATGCGATTCGTGAACTGGTCAAGGCGGGTCAGAACGGTAGCCACTACGTCGACTACAGTTTCGCCGTGCCGGGCAGCAATGCACTGGTGCCCAAGGTCGGCTATGCCGAGTACCTGCCGAAGTGGAACCTGGTATTCGGCACTTCGCTGAACCTGGATGACGTCGAGCGCGATGTCGGTGAGGCTCGGGCAGCCTTCCAGGCGCGCATCGACAGTCTCACGTTGATCATGCTTGGGGCCGCGCTGCTGCTGCTGATCCTCGTCGCCGTGCTCGCGGTGCTGATGAGCAATGCCATTCTGCGGCCGCTGCTGCAGATCAAGCAGAACCTCGACGACATGGCCGAGGGCGATGGCGACCTGACTCATCGCCTGCCGGTTACCAGCCGTGACGAGCTGGGTGAGCTGTCGGCATCGTTCAACCGCTTCGTCGAGAAGATCCACGTGCTGGTGCAACAGGTCGCCGGAACCACCGCGCAGCTGACCGGCCTGGTGGGTGAAGTCGCCAGCCAGGCGCAGCGTTCGGAGCACGCCATGGCCGATCAGCGCAGCGAAACCGACCAGGTGGCCACGGCGATCAACGAGATGTCGGCCGCTGCCCACGAAGTGGCGATGAGCGCCCAGCGTGCCGCCGAGGCCGCGCGCGAAACCGATCAGCAGGGCCTTGCGGCCAAGCAGGTCGTAGACCAGAGCATTCACCAGATTCACGAACTGGTGGGCGAGCTGCGCGGCAGCGGCGAGTCGCTGGAGGGGCTGCAACAGGACGTGAAAGGCATCGTCGGCGTGCTCGACGTGATTCGTGCCATTGCCGAGCAGACCAACCTGCTGGCGCTCAATGCCGCCATCGAGGCAGCCCGTGCCGGGGAGGCGGGGCGTGGCTTCGCGGTGGTGGCTGACGAGGTAAGGGCGCTGGCCAGCCGCACGCAGCAGAGCACCGGCGAGATTCAGGGCATGATCGATCGCCTGCAGAACGCAACTTCGAACACCGTCAGCACCATGCTGCGCGCCGGTGAGAAAGGCGAGAGCACTCGTGATCATGCCAATCAAGCCGGGGAGTCGCTGGATGCTATCTCCGCACTGATCGGCACCATCAATTCGATGAACGCGCAGATCGCCGCCGCCGCGGAAGAGCAGACCGCCGTGGCCGAGGAAATCAACCGCAGCGTGCACCATATCGCCGACGCGGTGGACGGTGTGGCCAGCGATGCCGCCCAGGGCGCGCAAACCGCACGTGAACTCAATGGTCTGGCGGAACAGCTCCAGCGGTTGGTGGGACAGTTCCGCATCTGATCGACAAGCCGCTCTAGGACGGGCCATCACGAAACCCTGCCAGGCAGGGTTTCGTCGTTCATGGGGTAAAGAAAGATCCCGCCAGGTCGACAACCCGAAGGTACTTGCGCAATTGGTGCTTAAGTGGCGCCTGTTTTTTGTCGCAATTTCTCTTGCTACAAGTACCTAAAGGAATCGATCAGAATGCTCTCCAATCTTCGTTTACGAATGAAGCTGCTGTTGCTCACGCTGGGCCCGATTCTACTGCTCTCCATCCTCCTCAGCGGCATCGCCGTCTATGAATTGCGCGCACTGGCCGAACAGCAGGAAGAGCACACCCGCAAGAGCCTCATTCAGGATCGGCGTGCCGAGCTCAAGCATTACGTCGAGCTTGCGCGCAATGCCATCGGGCCGATCCATGAGCGCTCCGCCGAAGGCGACATGCAGGCGCGCGATCAGGCGGTGGCCATTCTCGAGCGAATGTCCTATGGCAAGGACGGCTATTTCTGGGGCTATGACTCCAAGGCCGTGCGCATCCTGCAGGGCAACACCAAGGACAAGATCGGCCAGAGCTTCTACGACTACCGTGACCCGAACGGTGTCTACGCCATTCGCGAGCTGGTGCGCGCCGGCCAGGACGGCAGCCACTACGTCGACTACAGCTTCGTGCTCGGTGACAGCAGTGTGCTGGTGCCCAAGGTCGGCTATGCCGAATTCCTGCCCAAATGGAACATGGTCTTCGGCACATCGTTGAACCTGGATGGCGTCGAGCGCGACGTGCAGGCCGCGCGGGCAGAGTTTCAGGAGCGCATCGACGGGCTGGTAGCGATCATGCTGGTTTCGGCGTTCGCGCTGCTGGCGTTGATGGCGCTGCTAGCCGTCTTCATGAGCAATGCCCTGCTCAATCCGCTGCTGCTGATCAAGCGCAACCTGGATGACATGGCCCAGGGCGACGGCGACCTGACCCAGCGACTACCGATCACCAGCCAGGATGAACTGGGTGAGCTGGCCATGTCGTTCAACCGCTTCGTCGAGAAGATCCATTCACTGGTACAGCAGGTCGCGGGCACCACCACGCAATTGAGCGGGCTGGTCGGTGCGGTGGCCAGCCAGGCGCAGCGCTCGGAACAGGCCATGGCCGACCAGCGCAGCGAGACCGATCAGGTCGCCACGGCGATCAACGAGATGTCGGCCGCGGCCCACGAGGTCGCGATGAGCGCCCAGCGTGCCGCCGAAGCGGCGCAGCAGACCGATCAGCAGGGCGTTGCGGCCAAGCAGGTAGTCGATCAGAGCATCCGCCACATTCACGAACTGGTGGGCGAGCTGCGTGGTAGCGGTGAGTCGCTGGAAGGGCTGCAGCAGGACGTGAAAGGCATCGTTGGTGTGCTTGACGTGATCCGCGCCATCGCCGAGCAGACCAACCTGCTGGCGCTCAATGCGGCCATCGAGGCAGCCCGTGCCGGTGAGGCAGGTCGCGGTTTCGCCGTGGTCGCCGACGAAGTACGTGCCCTTGCCAGCCGTACCCAGCAAAGCACCGGTGAAATCCAGGGCATGATCGACCGTCTGCAGAGCGCCACTTCCAACACCGTCGCCACCATGTTGCGCGCTGGCGAGAAAGGTGAGAGCACCCGTGACCAGGCCAACCAGGCCGGTGAGGCACTGGATGCCATCTCCGCACTGATCGGCACCATCAACTCGATGAACGCGCAGATCGCCGCCGCCGCCGAAGAGCAGACCGCCGTCGCGGAAGAGATCAACCGCAGCGTGCACCACATTGCCGATGCGGTGGACGGTGTGGCCAGCGACGCCGCTCAGGGAGCCCAGACCTCCCGCGAGCTGAATGGACTGACCGTGCAACTGCAGCAGCTGGTCGGTCAGTTCCGAATCTGATTCGACGTTCTCCGGCGGCAGGTGCAACGCCTGTCGCCGTTGCTGAACGGCGCTGTTTCCAGCGCCGCTCCGCCAAGAGTCACTAAAGCGCCTCGATGAAGTTCCCTGCAACCCGATCAACGGTGCTACCGGCGGGCGGCTGTCTCAGAACCGAGACGGCGGCCGTTCGGTCTAGCTCCCTATGGCCGCGTCCGCTGAAAGCAGTAGGGGACGATGGCGCAAGCCACAGGCGGCCTGCCCATCAATCCGTTGCAAGGATGAGTTACCCATGCACAAAAAAAACAATGCTGTTCGGGTAGTTGCTTCTCTCGCATTACTTACCGGAAGTGTCGCTTTCGCGGCGCCGCAGGTAGACACCGCTCAATTCAATGACTTCTGGACGCCGGATAAGCCCAACGCCGCGTTGTGCCGTTCGCCCTTGCTGGTCGGCACTCCGGTCGGTTTGCCGCGCTGCATGCAGGCGGGCAATGTCATGAAGCACCTGGAGGCGTTGCAGGACATCGCCATGATGAACGACGGCAATCGTGCGTCCGGTCAGCCCGGTTATCAGGCGTCGATCGACTACGTGCGCAGCCGCCTGCAGCGCGCCGGTTATCGCGTCGAAGTGCAGGCCTTCCCGTTCCTCGCCTTCTATCCCGTCAGCCCCGGCACGCTGAGCGCCGTGGCGCCGCAGCCGGCCCAGTACGTCTGGGAGGAGGATTTCACCTACGCCGATCAGACCGATCCGGGCAATGTCACCGCACCGGTGGTGCCGGTCGACCTGGCTCTCGACGCTGGCAACACCTCCACCAGCGGCTGTGAGCCCGAGGACTTCGCCGGCTTCCCGGCCGGTGCCATTGCCTTGATGCAGCGCGGCACCTGTCCGTTCGGGCAGAAGGCGAGCAATGCCGCGGCGGCCGGTGCGGCTGGCACCATCATCTTCAACCAGGGGGACACCGAGGACCGCAAGGGGCTGCTGGTCGCAACCCTGGGCGAGGACTACAGCGGCGGCATCCCGGTGATGTTCTCGACCTACGATAACGGCGTGGCCTGGTCGCAGACCGCGGGGCTGCAACTGAGCATGAACGTCGACGTGGTGCGCGAGCAGACCGAGACCTACAACCTGCTGGCTGAAACGCGCCGCGGCGATCCGGGCAACGTGGTCATGGTCGGCGCGCACCTGGACTCGGTGTTCGAAGGGGCGGGCATCAACGACAACGGCTCGGGCAGCGCCGCGCTGCTGGAAATGGCCCTACTGATGAGCAAGGCGCGGCCGGAAAACAAGGTGCGCTTTGCCTGGTGGGGCGCGGAGGAGTCCGGCCTGGTGGGCTCGACCTACTACGTCACGCAGCTCCCGGACGAGGAGAAACAGCGCATCAAGGCCTACCTGAACGTCGACATGATCGGTTCGCCGAACTACGCCAACTTCATCTATGACGGCGATGGCTCCGACTTCGGCCTGCAGGGGCCACCCGGCTCGGCCGCCATCGAACGCCTGCTGCGCACCTACTTCCAGCTGCGCAATGCGCCGTCTGAAGGCACCGAGATCGATTTCCGCTCCGACTACGCACAGTTCTTCGAGGACGGCATCGCCTTCGGCGGTCTGTTCACCGGTGCCGAGGACATCAAGACCGAGGAGCAGGCGCAGCGTTACGGCGGCGCAGCCGGCCAGCCGTTCGATCCGTGCTATCACAACGAATGCGACAACCTCGGCAACATCTCCACCGAGGCGCTGGAGTTGCACGGTGATGCGCTAGCCTTCGCCACCAGCTGGCTCTCGTTGTCGACCAAGATGATCGATGACGAGATCGCCGCAGCGGCGGAGCAGAGCATTGGTAGCATGCGCATCCAGCAGGTACAGGAGAAGTCGCGCTGGGGTCACTGGATCCGTTGATCGGCTGAACACCGCGCCGGCATGCCGGCGCGGTCCCTGCACAAACCCTTTCCCTTCGGCCGGCCGGGCAAATCTGCGACAATCGCGCCTTCTCGAATTGCCCCACGGCTGTCCATGACCGACGCAACGCCCGCTATCGATACCCTGCTGAAGAATCTCGACCAGGCCCTGTTCGCTGATCGCCACCGCCTGCGCCGGCAGCTGCACGAGCTGAGAAAACAGCCGGATGAGGCCAAACTGGCCCAGTGGCTGGAGCGTTTTCAGGCGTCCGCCGCCAAGGTCGAGGCGCGCAGGCAGAGTGTGCCGCGCATTCGCTACGACGATAGCCTGCCAATCGCCGCCAAGCGCGACGAGATCAAGGCCGCGCTGGAAAAGCACCAGGTGCTGGTGATTGCCGGTGAGACCGGCTCCGGCAAGACCACTCAGCTGCCGAAAATCTGTCTGGAAATCGGCCGTGGCGTACACGGGCTGATCGGCCATACCCAGCCGCGCCGGCTCGCAGCGCGCAGCGTCGCCACGCGGGTGGCAGAGGAAATCGGCACGCCACTCGGTGAACTTGTGGGTTATCAGGTGCGTTTCGAGGATCAGAGCAAGGACAGCTCGCTGATCAAGCTGATGACCGATGGCATCCTGCTGGCCGAGACGCAGCACGACCGCTTCCTCGAGCGTTACGACACGATCATCGTCGACGAGGCCCACGAGCGTTCGCTGAACATCGACTTCCTGCTCGGCTTTCTCAAGACTTTGCTGCCGCGCCGGCCGGATCTGAAGGTCATCATCACCTCGGCGACCATCGATCTGCAGCGTTTTAGCGAGCACTTCGACGGTGCGCCCATCGTCGAGGTGTCCGGGCGTACCTACCCGGTGGAAACCTGGTATCGGCCACTGGCGGCCGAGATCGACGAGGACGGCAATCGGGTCGAGGACGACCTGACCGTCGATCAGGGCATCCTCGCTGCCCTGGACGAGATCACGGCCCACGAGCAGAGCGTCGGCAAGCGCCCCGGCGATGTGCTGGTGTTCCTCCCCGGTGAGCGGGAGATTCGCGATGCGGCCGAGGTGTTGCGCAAAGCCAATCTGAAGTTCACCGAGGTGCTGCCGCTGTACGCGCGGCTGACGCCGGCCGAGCAGCAGAAGATCTTCCAGCCGCGACCGGGGCGCAAGATCGTGCTGGCCACCAACGTCGCCGAGACTTCGCTGACCGTGCCCGGTATCCGCTACGTGATCGATTCCGGTACCGCGCGCATCAGCCGCTATAGCTACCGCGCCAAGGTTCAGCGGCTGCCGATCGAGGCGGTGTCCCAGGCCAGCGCCAACCAACGCAAGGGGCGCTGCGGGCGGGTCGAGCCGGGTATCTGCATTCGGCTTTACAGCGAGGAAGACTTCCTCGGCCGGTCCGAATTCACCGATCCGGAGATCCTGCGCACCAACCTCGCCGCGGTGATCCTGCAGATGCTGCATTTGCGCCTGGGCGACATCCAGGATTTCCCTTTTATCGAGCCGCCGGATGGCAAGGCCATCAGCGATGGCTTCAACCTCTTGCAGGAACTTTCGGCGGTCAACCGCGAGAATCAGCTGACCCCGCTGGGCCGCCAGCTGGCACGCCTGCCGATCGACCCGCGACTGGGTCGCATGCTTCTCGAAGCCGCACAGCAGGGCAGCCTGGCGGAGGTGCTTATTGTCGCCAGCGCACTCTCGGTGCAGGACGTGCGCGAACGTCCGGCCGACCGCCAGCAGGCCGCCGATCAGGCCCATGCGCAGTGGAAGGACCCCGACTCGGACTTCGCCGCGCTGATCAATATCTGGCGCGGTTTTGAGGAGAAGCGCCAGGAGCTGGGCTCCAACCCATTGCGCACCTGGTGCCGGAAGAACTTCCTCAACTACCTGCGTCTGCGCGAGTGGCGTGACGCCCATCGCCAGCTGACCCTGATTGCCCGAGAACTCAAGCTTGGTTCGGGCAGGTCGGTGGATGGCTCCGGCCAACCACCGCGTGCCGATAAGGCACGTAGGGTCGAAGACGGTGAAGCCTCTTCCACGCGTCCGGCCGGGGCCAGCGCCCAACCCGTACCGACCAAGGACACCAAGGTCAACGTCATCCTCCGCCAGCAGGCCGAAGCCAGCGATGAGGCGCAGAGGGCCAAGAGCTACGCGGCGGTGCACAAGGCGATCCTCGCTGGCCTGCTCAGCCAGGTTGGCAACAAGACCGAGGAGGGCGACTTCCTCGGCGCGCGCCAGCGGCGCTTCTGGGTACACCCCTCCAGCGTGATCGGCCGCAAGAAGCCCAACTGGCTGATGGCCGCTGAACTCGTGGAAACTACCAAGCTGTTCGCGCGCATGGTCGCCAAGATTGAGCCCGACTGGATCGAGCCACTGGCCGGCCACCTGATCAAGAAGAACCACTTCGAGCCGCACTGGGAGAAGAAGCGCGGACAGGTGGTGGCCTACGAGCAGGTGACGCTTTACGGCATGATCGTCGTCGGCCGTCGGCCCGTGCATTACGGCCCCATCGATCCGCCCGCGGCCCGCGAGCTGTTCATCCGCGAAGGGCTGGTGCGCGGCGAGATGCACAGCCGCGCCCGCGCGCTCAATGCCAATCGTGAGCTGCTCGAACGCCTCGACGAACTGGAAGCCAAGGCGCGCCGCCGCGACATCCTCGCCGACGAGGAAACCCTGTTCGACTACTACGATGCGCGGCTGCCGGCGGACATCTACCAGACCGCCAGCTTCGAGAACTGGTACAAGCGCGAAAGCGCGAAGAACCCGCAGCTGCTGATCATGCGCGAGGAAGACGTGCTCGCCCGCGAGGCCAGCGAAGTCACCGCCGCGCAGTACCCGGACCACCTGAGTATCGGCGAGCTGCAGTTGCCGCTGGAATACCATTTCGAGCCCAACCACCCGCGCGATGGTGTCACCCTGCGGGTGCCGGCGCCGTTGCTGCCGCAACTGCGCAGCGAGCGGCTCGACTGGCTGGTACCGGGGCTGCTGGAAACGAAGGCGGTGGCGCTGGTGCGCAACCTGCCCAAGGCACTGCGCAAGAACTTCGTGCCGGTGCCGGATTTCGTCGGCGCGGCGCTTGCCAAGATCAGCTTCGGTGAAGGCTCGCTGCCCGAGGCGCTGGGTCGCGAATTGCTGCGCATGACCGGCGCTCGCGTGTCGGATGAGGCCTGGGCCGAGGCGGCGGCTGGGCTCGAAAACCATCTGAAGATGAACATCGAAGTGGTCGATGCCCGCGGCAAATTCCTCGGTGAAGGGCGTGATCTGGCCGAACTGACCGCGCGCTTCGCCGAGGCCAGCCAGGCCGCTCTGGCGCCGCCGCAGCAGAAGGCCGAGCAGAAGCCGGTCGAGGCCAAGGGCTTTGCCCAGGTCGCGGAAAAGGCCCAGGCGAAGATGGCCGGGCTGTCGATGACCGTCTACCCGGCGCTGGTGGAAGAGGCAGGGGTGGTCAAGGAAGGCCGTTTCCCGACCCAGGCCGAGGCCGAGTGGCAGCACCGCCGCGCCCTGCAGCGCCTGTTGCTGCAGCAGCTGGCGGAGCCGGCCAAGTACCTGCGCAACAAGCTGCCGGGGCTCACCGAACTGGGCCTGCTCTACCGTGACATGGGCAAGGTCGATGCGCTGGTCGAGGACATCCTGCTGGCCAGCCTCGACAGCTGCATCCTCGACGGCGAAGCCCAACTGCCGCGTGACGGTGCCGCACTGGCGTCCCTGGCCGAGCGCAAGCGCGGCGACTGGGCCGCGCATGCCGAACGCCTGGCGCGCCTGACGCTGGAAATACTCAAGCACTGGCACGGCCTGCAGA
Source organism: Pseudomonas sp. (assembly GCA_032105665.1). Taxonomy (GTDB): domain Bacteria; phylum Pseudomonadota; class Gammaproteobacteria; order Pseudomonadales; family Pseudomonadaceae; genus Stutzerimonas. Next base: position 15,882 of record DAMCQE010000032.1, read on the forward strand.
AGCGCTTCAAGGGCAAGATCGACTTGGCCCAGGCGGTGGCGCTCAACGACATCAAGGCGCAGCTGGGCAACCTGGTCTATCCGGGCTTTGTTCGCGAAACGCCTGCCGAGTGGCTGAAGGAGTACCCGCGCTACCTCAAGGCCATCGAGCAACGCTTCGAGAAGATCGGTGCGCAGCTGCAGCGTGATCGCGTCTGGTCCGGCGAGCTGGCCGGCTACTGGGAGCAGTACCAGACACGCCTGAAGAAGCACTTGCAGGAAGGCAAGCGCGATGCCGAGCTGGCGCTGTATCGCTGGATGCTCGAGGAATATCGCGTCTCGCTCTGGGCGCAGCAGCTTGGCACCAGGATGGCGGTTTCGGACAAGCGCCTGAACAAGCAGTGGAGCCAGGTCGAGCCCTGAGGTCGGGGCTGGCACGAATCGTCAATCGCAGGAAGCCCATGGAAGCTCGCAACAGGCTGGCGGGCGTCGCCGGCTCGCTCGCCGCATCGACGCTCTTCGCAACGCTGTATTACTACACGTCGCTGCTCGAGCCGTTGAGCGGCCAGCAGATCTACGGCTGGCGCATTCTGCTCACCGCACCCTGCCTGGCGTTGCTACTGCTCGCCATCGGTCGCTGGGGCGAGGTCCGCGAGATCCTTGTACGCGTACCGGCCGAGGCGCGACTGTGGCTAGCGCTGCCGCTGTCTTCGGCGCTGGTCGGTTTGCAGCTGTGGCTGTTCATGTGGGCGCCGATCAACGGCCACGGGCTGGACGTTTCGCTCGGCTACTTTCTGCTGCCGCTGACACTGGTACTTACCGGGCGCCTGGTTTTCGGCGAACCGATTAGTCGCTTGCAACGCCTGGCCTGTCTGCTGGCGGCTGTAGGCGTGGGCAACCAGCTGCTACTGGCTCCGTCACTGTCATGGCCGGTACTCGCCGTTGCCCTGGGCTACCCGTGCTACTTCGTTCTGCGCCGCAAGCTCGGCACCGCCAGTCTTGGCGGGCTCTGGGTCGACCTGGTCATCAGCCTGCCGGTTGCTGCGCTGTTCGTCCTAGGCAGCGGTGACACGTTGAACCTGCTTGCCGGCAATCCCCGCCTGCCATTGCTGATCGCCGGCCTGGGCGCGCTAAGCGCACTGGCGTTGGGGCTGATGATCAACGCCAGCAAATACCTCAGCCTGACCCTGTTCGGCCTGCTCAGCTATGTCGAACCGGTACTGCTGGTGGTCGTGGCGCTGTTGCTCGGCGAGAGCATCGCCCCGGACCAGTGGCTGACCTACGCGACGATCTGGGCCGCGATCGGGCTGCTGGTCGTGGAGGGAATGGCGGCGTTGCGTCGTAGCAGGGCTCGGGCAGCTTAGACACGATTACCCCAGGGCGATTGCCTCAGGCGCGGCAGGGTAGGCGCTACGTTGGGTGAACTTGTGGCGCGTCGCTCTTTTCCTAATCGGAGAACCGATTAACGGAGCGAAGCATCGACCCATGGCGCTACTGATCCTCGGCATCCTGCTGTTTCTCTTTACCGCAGCAGACATCATCAAGACCACACTTTCGACCCGCGGTGGCGGGATGCTCACCAACGGTGTCACGCGCGTGGTATGGGCGTGCTTCTTCAATATTGCGCGTCGGCGCGGGCGCTCAAAATGGCTGGAGTATGCCGGCCAGTTCGTCGTGCTCTCGGTACTGATGAGCTGGATCGCCGGCCTCTGGGTGAGTCTGTTTCTGGTACTCGCCTCCCATCCAGGGTCCGTCGTCGACGGCACCACCAGGATGCCGGCCGACCTGTGGGAAACCTTCTACTACGCCGGTTTCACGCTCTCGACGCTCGGCGTTGGGGACTACGCCGCATCCGCCGACGGCTGGCGCGTGCTGACCAGTGCGGCGGCATTCTGCGGGCTGACATTCATTACCGCGGCCATTACCTACATCGTGCCCGTGCTGTCGGCGGTGAGCCTGCAGAACCAGCTCAGCCTGCTGGTCAGCAGTATGGGCAGGACTCCGCAGGAGATCATCGTCAACAGCTGGAACGGCTCGGACTTTTCCGCCTTCTACGACCATGCCTCGGACTTGCGCCAGCTGCTGGTCCAGCACACCTTGAATCACCACGCGTACCCCGTGATCCAGTGCTTTCACAACAGCGATGCGGGCAAGAACGTGATTCCGGCGATCGCCACGCTCGATGAGGTTCTGCGGCTACTGGATGGCGTCTCCCGAGCGGTTCCGCAGGAGCGTCTCAAGCAGCAGATGCTGGCTGCGGCGCTGGTACGGCATATCGAGCTGCAGCGTTCGAGCTACCTTGGCCGCGCTCGCGCGAACGTCGAGCTTGGAATTGTCGACCTGGCACCGCTTGAGGCTGCGTCGATACCGCTGGATGAAAGCCGCGCCGCCGTCGGGGAGCTGGATGAGCGCCGTCAGCTGCTGGGCACCATGCTCCAGTCGGATGGCTGGAGCTGGCGCGACGTTTACGGCGACTCGGCTGAATATTCACAACACTGACCGTCCCGGTCTGCGGCCGCGCAGCAATTGTCCTGCACTCCAACGAAGCGGCCGCTACCGCTACATCATCCGCTGTCCGATGAGGCCCGCGACGATGGCCAGGGCCAGCACGCCAAGCAGCGCGGTGACACGCCAGGCTTTTCGTGGACTTTCCGTGGCGGCTGTAGCAGCGGTCGCTTGAGGCGTGGCGACATGCAGCGGGTTTGGCGTGGCAGGACGGGGGCGGGAAGGTTTCGGCGGGGGGGCGACCGTGGTGGGCAGGTCGGTGGCGCGGACGAATACGGTAGCGTCTTCGTCGACGACTTCCGGGGTGCTGACCTTGGGCCCGATCACCAGCAGTGTGGTATTGCCCAGCTGGATCTGGTCGCCCGGCTGCAGCACAGCGGTCGTGACCTTTTCACGGTTCACCAGCAGGCCGTTGGCTGAGGCCAGGTCCTTCACTTCCAGCACATCGCCCTTGAGGTAGAACTCGGCGTGGCGGCGGGACAGTTCCGCATCGCTGAAGCAGAGCTCGCATTTGACCGAGCGGCCGAAGGTCATCGAGCCGGTGATGTGGTACTTGTGGCCCTGGTTCTCGCCCTTGACCACCTGCAACAGCCAGCGCGGGGCGCTCGCCAGCTTGGTGCCGGCCTTGGCCGGATCGACGATCTGCAGTTCCAGCGCGCCCAGGCGCAGGCGGTCGCCGGAACGAACCTGGTAGCGCTCGCCGACCTTCTCGTCATTGACGTAGGTGCCGCCAGGCGTGCCGAGGTCGGTGAGGTAATAGAAGCGGTTTTCCAGCAGCAGTTCGGCGTGAAATGGCGCGACCCCGGCGTCGTTGGCCACCAGCTTGTTGCTGCGATCCGAGCCGAGGGTGAAGCGTTCATCGGCAAGCCAGACCGGACTCTGGCGATTGTCAGCGAAGTGGATCCTGAGCATGGCGCGGTACCTTTTAGCGGAGCGGGCGACGGTCTGAGCCGAACGGCGCTCAGCGAATTATTGGTTGAATATCCGGTTCCACAGGCGCTTGACCGGGTTGGCCGGCGCTTGCGAGGTCTGCGTGTTGGTCGGCGCGGCGCGTGAGGTGCTGGCCGTTGTGCGTTTCACCGGGCGCGGCGCCCGGGCCTTGGCAACCCGCTGAGCATGCGCGTCGTGCAGTGCGAGCAGGGGCGCATAGTCCGGGGTGGCTTCCAGCCCCTGCTGGATGTACTCCAGCGCCAGGGCGAACTCGCGGCGCCCGTAGGCTGCTTCGGCTAGCTCGACATAACGCTCGCTGACCTGCACCAGCCCGTTGCGGGCCACCTCGTTTTCCGGCAACCAGCCCAGCACCTGCTGGTAGTAGTGCACCGCGCTGTCTTCGGCGGGTTGCAGCAATTGATCGTTTGCCAGCCGTTGCGCCGCCAATTCCAGTGCCTGGGCGATGCGTGCATCGAGCACGCGGCGTATGCCGTCGAGGGCCTCGACATTGTCCGAATCCAGGCGCAGGGCCTGGCGGTAGTAGTAGTCGGCATTGTCGAACGCCGGTGCAGTCAGTTGCCCCTCATCCAGGCGTGCCTCGGCGCGGGTCAGGTAGTCGTTGATGCGGCTGTATTGCAGCCACTGGTAGCCGCCTGCGGCCAATGCGGCGACTGTCACGATCAGCGCCGCACCGATCACCGCCCAGCGGCCGATGCCACGACGGCGACGGCGGCGTCTGGTCGGCGCCTCGATGAATGCCGCCGGTGCGATGCGGGTCTGGTCCATGTCCGGCTCGGTGAGCGTGTCGATGGCTGCCAGCAGCTCACGGCAATTGCCGAAGCGCTCATCCGGCTGCTTGGCCAGCATGCGGTCGAGCAGTGGCTGGTAGGGCGCGAGTGCTGGCGGCAGTTGCGGCAAGGGCATCTGTAGGTGGTTGAGCACTGTTTGCGGATAGCTGCTGGCGCGGAACGGATTGGTCCCGGTGAGCATCTCGGCGAGGATCACGCCGAGACTGTAGATGTCGCTGCGGGCATCGAGTGGCTGGCACTGGGCCTGTTCCGGGCTGCTGTAGGCAGGGCTGCCGACGGCGATGCCGAAGTGGGTGAGTTCGTTGTCCAGCTCTACGGCCTTGGCCACACCGAAGTCGGTGAGCACCACGCTGCCGTCGTCACGGAAGAGGATATTGGCCGGCTTCACGTCGCGGTGAACCAGCCCGCCGTCGTGCACCACCGCCAGGCCGCCGGCCAGCTGGCGGATGATGTCCAGTGCGCGGGACGGCGAGAAGACGATGCCGCGATGCTGCGCCAAATCGCCACCGCCGATGTACTCCATGGCCAGGTAGTGCCGGCCATCGGCGATCTGGCCGATGTCGTGGATGGTGATGATGGCCGGATGACGCAGCGAGGCGACGATATGGCCTTCCTGGATGAAGCGCTCGGTGAACGCTGCATCTTCCGTGCGCAGCAGCACCTTGACGGCCACCTCGCGATCCAGCGACAGCTGGGTGGCCAGGTAGACCTCGGCCATTCCGCCCTTTCCGAGTCGCTTGTGCAGGCGATAGCCCGGTATTTCCAGCATCCGATGCATTGTGAAAACTCGTGCTTGCTTACGACTTGAGGTTTTTTAACAGCATGTTGATGAAGCGCCGTCCGCGGGATTCGGCCGCAGCGGGTGGAGCCGTGCGGCCGATGACGATGCAGGAGATGTTGTCGCGACCGCCATGTGCATTGGCCTGCTCGATCAACTGGTCCACCAGAGATTCGAGCGTGTCGGCGAATGTGCAGGCGGCATGGATCTGGGCGTCGGTCAGCTCGTTGGTCAGGCCGTCGCTGCATAGCAGCAACAGCTCGCCGGGTTGGAGGGTGCCGCTGCGGGCACCGACTTCCAACGGCGCCTCGCGTCCCAGGCAGCGCAGGATGATGTTGCGCCAGGCGTGGCCCTCGGCCTCGGCCGGCTTCAGCTCACCGGCATCGATCATCATCTGCACCCAGCTATGGTCCCGCGTCAGCTGCTCGATACCGTTGGAGGTGACCAGATAGGCGCGGCTGTCGCCGACCCAGGTGAGTTCGAAATCGGCACCCGTGAAATGTGCGGCGACCAGGGTGGTGCCCATGCCGTCGTCGACGGCCGCGTCCAGTACTGCCTGGTTGGCCTGCTGGACCGCGGCCTGCAGCGCCTCGCCGTCTTCGATCGCCTGCTGCAACGCAGACAGTGCCAGGCTGCTTGCGACCTCACCGCACTGATGACCCCCCATGCCGTCGGCGATGGCCCAGAGCCCCAGCTCCGGCGCGCAGAGCAGTGCATCTTCATTGTGGCTGCGCCTGCGCCCTGGCGAGCTTTGCCCGGCGTAGTCCAGCAATGAATCGGAAAGGGTAGGTTGCATGCGAGGGCCCTGCGGCACGACGTCGAGCGAACATGATGCGTGGGGCTCGGAGGGCTGTCATCGACCGGCACCGCGACAAGCGCAAAACTGTTAACTCGCGCAAAGGGCGGATTCTTTTTTGCGCTGCGTGCTTGCCGGAAGGCTGACGAACGACTGGCGCGCAATGGCCGGAAGAGCTGGCGCTACCGGCTCAGTTCATAGGTGCACATGTTCACCGTCGCCGCCAGGTTCAGCGATTCGATGGCGCCGCAGCCAGCGATGGTGAAGGGCTCGGCGCCCAGGGCGAGCAGCTGCTCGCGAGGCACGCCGCGCGCCTCGTTGCCAAACAGGTAGCAGTCGAAGGTCTTGAAATCCGGCGACTGCACCGGCGTGCCCTTCATGTCGAGGCAGGCGATGTGCTGGAAGCGGCTGTGCAGCGATTCCAGCGCCACATCCAGCTCCAGCGGCGCATGAAAGATGGCGCCCATGCTCGAACGCACGACCTTGGGGTTGTACGGGTCGACGCTGCCGGGGCTGAGCAGGCAGCGGAAGTTGCCGAACCAGGCCAGCGTGCGCAGGATGGTGCCGAGGTTGCCCGGGTCCTGGATTTCATGCAGGTAGATGGCGCGTTCGCCTGCGACAGGTGCCGAGACAGGCGCATCCGGCATCGGCACCAGTGCCACGATGCCTTGCGGGGTCTTGGTGTCGGCGATCTGCGCCATCTGGCGGTCACTGATCAGGTGGGTCTTGAACGGGCTCTGCCATTGTTCGTAGGCATTGGTCACATACAGCTCGCTGCCCTGCAGCAGCGGGTTGAGCAGGGCCGCTTTCTGCAGCTCCAGCACCAGATGCTCGCCCTCCACCAGAAAAAGCCCGAACTCGGCCCGGTACTTTTTCTGGTGCAGCTTTTTGATGTCTTCGAATTTCATCAAGGCGGCGCTCAGTGGCTCTGCACGTCAGTCTGTCCCGCTTCCGCCAGCATCGCCTTGGCCAGCGCCTCGGCGACCTTGATGCCGTCCACGCCCGCCGAGAGGATGCCGCCGGCGTAACCCGCGCCTTCGCCGGCCGGATACAGGCCGCGCAGGTTGAGGCTCTGCAGTGTTTCGCTGTCGCGGGTGATGCGTACCGGCGAGGAGGTGCGGGTCTCGATGCCGGTGAGCACCGCGTCAGCGCGATCGAACCCGCGGATCTGCTTGCCGAAGGCCGGCAGCGCTTCGCGGATCGCCTCGATGGCATATTCCGGCAGCGAGGGCGCCAGATCGCCCAGGCGCACGCCCGGTTTGTAGGACGGCTCGACCTCGCCGAACTCGGTCGACGGCACGCCGCGAATGAAGTCGCCCACCAGTTGCCCGGGCGCGCAGTAGTCGCTGCCGCCCAGCTCGTAGGCGCGCGATTCCAGACGCTCCTGCAGCTCCACGCCGGCCAGCGCATCGCCGGGGAAATCCTGCTCTGGGTTGATGCCGACGACGATGCCGGCGTTGGCATTGCGCTCGTTGCGCGAGTACTGGCTCATGCCGTTGGTCACCACGCGTCCCGGCTCCGACGTGGCGGCCACCACGGTGCCGCCCGGGCACATGCAGAAGCTGTAGACCGCGCGGCCGTTCTTGGCGTGGTACACCAGTTTGTAGTCCGCGGCGCCCAGCTCCGGATGGCCGGCGTACTTGCCCAGACGGGCCTGGTCGATCATGCCCTGCGGATGCTCGATGCGGAAACCGATGGCAAACGGCTTGGCTTCGATATGCACGCCCTGGCGATGCAGCATACGGAAGGTGTCGCGGGAGCTGTGACCCAGGGCCAGCACTACATGGCGGCTGCGAAGTGTCTCGCCATTGGCCAGCACCACGCCTTCGAGCTGGCCATCGTCGATCACCAGATCGGTGACCCTGGTCTCGAAGCGTACCTCGCCGCCGAGGGCGATGATTTCCTCGCGCATCGCGGCAACCACGCCGGTAAGGCGGAAGGTGCCGATATGCGGCTTGCTGACGTACATGATCTCTTCCGGCGCGCCGGCGCGGACGAATTCGTGCATCACCTTGCGGGCGTAGAACTTCGGATCCTTGATCTGGCTGTAGAGCTTGCCGTCGGAGAACAGACCGGCACCGCCTTCGCCGAATTGCACGTTGGATTCCGGCGTCAGGGTCTTCTTGCGCCACAGCGCCCAGGTGTCCTTGGTGCGGCGGCGCACATCCTTGCCGCGCTCCAGCACGATGGGCTTGAAGCCCATCTGTGCCAGCAGCAGCGCGGCGAACAGCCCACAGGGGCCGAAGCCCACCACCAGCGGCCGCTCGGTCAGATCCGCTGGAGCCTGACCGACCGGGTAGTAGCGGGTATCCGGCGCCGGGCGCACGTGGTTGTCGTCGGCAAAGCGCGCCAGGACTGCCGCCTCGTCACGAACCTCGACGTCGAGGATGTAGATGAACAGGATGACGCTGTTCTTCTTGCGCGCATCGTAGCTGCGCTTGAACACGCTGAAGTTCAGCAGGTCGGCGTCACTGATGTTCAGACGCTTGACGATGGCCTCGCGCAGCGCATCGGCGGGATGATCGAGGGGCAGGGACAGTTCGGTGATGCGAATCATGGCAGTAATCCTGGCCGGTGACTCCGGCAGAGGAAGCAACGAGAGGGGGGCGTGAGGCGCGGATTGTACCGGCGGCAAGCACGCCTGTCAGGCGGCGCTTACGCGGTTCCCCCGGGGCAGGTGCTGCGCCCGGCGCCCGCGGCCCGGCATTATCGGCTTATAATCGCCGCCAATTTGCCCGACAGTTGCGCAGGGTCCTGCCTGTTGGCGCGCGTCTTACCTTGATTCTCCGTGGTTGGCTCTATCATGAAACGATCCAAAAGCAGCCGTCGTTGGCTGGATGAACACGTCAACGATCCCTTCGTCAAACGCGCCCAGAAGGACGGCTTGCGCTCGCGCTCCAGCTACAAGCTGATCGAGCTGAACGAGAAGGACAAGTTGATACGCCCCGGCATGCTGGTCATGGACCTCGGCTCCGCTCCCGGTGGCTGGTCGCAAGTAGCCGGCGGCATCGTCGGTGAAAAGGGCAGGGTGCTGGCGACCGACATCCTGCCGATGGGCGGGCTGGATAACGTCGACTTCGTGCAGGGCGACTTCACCGAAGACGCTGTTTTTCAGCAGATCCTCGACATGCTCGATGGTCGGCAGCCCGATCTGATCGTCTCCGACATCGCGCCGAACATCAGTGGCGTCGCCGCCGCCGACCAGGCCGCTTCGATGTACCTGGTCGAGCTGACCCTCGACATGGTTCGCCAGGTGCTCAAGCCCGGCGGCAACTACGTGGTCAAGGTCTTCCAGGGCGAAGGCTCGGACGACTTCCTCAAGGATGTGCGCAGCTCGTTCGAGAAGGTGTCGATCCGCAAACCGGAGGCATCGCGCCCGCGTTCGCGTGAGGTCTATCTGGTGGCGAAGGGGTTCAAGGGCTAAGGGCACTTTCAGTGCCCTGTCGCGCGTTCCGTTCCCGCTACACCCGAGCTGGCTGATACATCGATGGGCAATCAATGCTGACCTACCTCGTGCGTTATCCCTCGGCAGCGCTGCTGTTTGTCCAGCTGCTCGGCATCCTGCTGTACCCCTTCATGGAAAACACCCCGCTCGGCCGCGCTGCCTTTGGTGCATTCGGCGTTGTAGTGCTGGTCCTGGCGTTGCGCATCGTCAACCGGAGCCCGACGCTGCATTCGCTGGCGTTCCTGATGGCCGCTGCGATCCTCGGACTGACGCTTGCCGTCGAATTGACAGCCATGCCCGGCCTGCACCTGGCGTTGGTCGTGACCGAGTCGATGTTCTACTTCTACGCGGCGGCTGGCCTGATCGGCTACATGATGGAAGACCAGCGCACGACGACGGACGAACTGTTTGCCGTCGGTGCCACCTTCACGCTGCTGGCGTGGGCGTTCGCCTACGCCTATGCGGCCTGCCAGCTCGTTGCCCCAGGCAGTTTCGTCGCTATCCTGCAGCCGGATGAGCCTCGCTCGTGGATGGAACTGCTGTTTCTCAGCGTCACCGTACTCTCTGGTGTTGGCCTCGGTGACATCCTGCCGCTGCGGCCTGTGGCGCGGGCGCTGGTCATGCTCGAGGAAATTGCAGGGCTGATGTACATCGCCCTGGTCGTCTCGCGGGTAATCGGGCTGACCATCCGCCGTTAATGACGCCTCCTGCAACGCCGCCCTTCCGAATGCCCTGTCGCCGAGAGAAACGCCAGGCAAGGCCTTAGCCGATCGCCCGCAAGAACCGTCCAACCCGCTCCAGCACTACGTCCGGCTGCTCGCGATGCGGCACGTGGCCGACGTCGGGCAGCAGCGCCTGTTCGACATGGCCGCCGGCGTGCTGGGCGATCAGTTGCGGGTGGCGTTCGGAGCCGAATTCGTCGTTGTCGCCATGGATGGCCAGTGCCGGACAGCGGACTCGAGGCAGGGCGTGGGCGAGGGTCCAGGAGGCGAAGTCGGGCGCGAGCCAGGTGTCGATCCACGCGCTGAGTACCCAGTCGCTGCGCTCGCCGTGGTAGCGGCGCAGGCGTTTGCGCTGTGCGGGGTCGGCGAACCAGCTTCTGGCCTGGCGGATGCCTTCCAGCGTGCGGGGTTCGACGAAGGTGACCGCCGACATCGTGATCATCGCCTGGCAGGCTGCGGGATATTGCGCGGCGCAATGCACCGCCATGCTGCCGCCGACGCTGTGACCGACCACCACAAAACGCTCGATACCCAGATGGTCCAGCACTTGGGCGAAGCCATGCGCGGCTTCATCCTCGACGAAGGTCGGCGCAGGCGGAGCGGTCAAGCGGTCGGAGCGACCGAAGCCCAGCCGGTCATAGGCGACCACCGTGCGGCCGGTAGCCTGGGCGAGCGCGGCGGGGAAATCCTTCCACTGTTCGATGCAGCCGAGCGACTCATGCAGCAGCAGGATCGGTGCGCAGTTCGGGCGCAGCGCGCCGGCGTCGGGGAACCAGCTGCGGACGAACATCTGCCCATGCGTGCTCTGGACCCAGAGGTCTGCCGGGGCGTTGCCGAGCGTTGCGCTAGTGGTCATGGAGGACTTTCCTGAGCGGTGCGGACCACATAGCAGTACTGATCTTTTACGTAAACGTCAACATGCAGCGACGGATGTATCGACAGTGTGCTGCAGCCTTCGGGCCGGCAATGCAGCCGAAAGCCGCACTGATGCGCGGGACAACGCGCGGGCGTTCTGGAGGCAAATCAGGTCAGCGCAGGGTTGGAGCCTGGCGGCATGGCCCGCTACGGCAGGAGCACATCAGCGCAGATAACGCTGGAACCAGGCGATGGTGCGTTGCCAGGCCAGCTCAGCCGCCTGCTCGTCGTAGCGCGGGGTGCTGTCGTTGTGAAAGCCATGCTGGGTGCCCGGGTAGATGTAGGCCTTGTAGTGCTTGCCGGCCGCCTTGAGCGCGGCTTCATAGGCGGGCCAGGTTTCATTGACGCGCTCGTCGTGTTCGGCGAACTGGAACAGCAACGGTGCTTGAATCTTCTCCACATCCGCCGGATTGGCCTGACGGCCATAGAACGGCACTGCCGCCGCCAGTTCCGGGTATGCCACCGCGGCGGCATTGGTCACGCCACCGCCATAGCAGAAGCCGGTGATGCCGACCTTTTCGTTTGTGGCTTCATGAGCCATCAGCCATTCGATAGCGGCGAAGAAGTCGTTCATCAGTTTCTGCGGATCGACTGCGGCCTGCAGTTCGCGGCCCTTGTCGTCGTTGCCGGGATAGCCGCCGACCGAACTCAGCCCGTCCGGTGCAAGGGCGACGAAACCGGCCTTGGCCACGCGCCGTGCGACGTCTTCGATGTAGGGGTTGAGGCCGCGATTCTCGTGGACGACAACGATGCCTGGCACCTTGCCCTCGGCCTTGGCCGGACGGACCAGGTAGGCGCGCACCTCACCGTGGCCGTTGGGCGATGGGTAGCTGACATATTCGGCGATGATGTCCGGATCGGTGAAGGCGACCTGCTGGGCCAACGCATAGTTGGGCGTGAGCGCATCGAGTACCGCCACGGCGGTCATGCTGCACAGCGTGAAGGCCGCTGCGCGGTCGAGGAATTCCCGGCGGCTGAGCTTGCCGTGGACGTAGAAGTCGTAGAGCTCGAGCAGTTCGGGGGCGAAGTCTTTCGCGGTAAGACGTTCCATCGGCGGCTCCGTCGAGTATCGAAAGCGATGCTGGGTGTTTGCGCTGACAGCGGGTGCAGCAGCCAGTGTAGTCAGCCGGGCTGCAGGCGCTGCGTTTGCAGACGATCTTTACGGTTCAGCGCGGCGGGCGTGGGCGAGGTGGCTCGACGGGCGTCAGCTGGCCGTCCTTGCCGAGGTGCAGGCGCATGAAGTCTTCGGCAAGCAGCAGCTTACCGGCGTAAAGGGCGCTGGCTTCGGCGCACAGGTCGTCGATCGAGTGACCACGCCCGGCGTTCTTCTGATAGCGCGCGCTGAAGTGGGTCAGCACAAGATTCGGCAGTCCGACCGTTTGCGCAAAGCGCGCCACCGATGCCGCCGTGCTGTGGCCGAAGTCGTTGCGCGCATCGTTGGCGACTGCTTCGGTGTAGGTCGCCTCGTGCACCAGCAACTGGGCGCCGCGGCAGGCCTCGGCAAGCAGTTCGGGACGGTCGTTGTCGCCGCCGATGACGATGCGCTGCGGCGCTCGGCTGAAGCTCAGGTAATCGTCGCTGCGCAATACGCGGCCTTCGTGCTCGATGTTGAAGCCGCGCGCCAGCTGGCCCCAGAGTGGGCCCCGGGGCACGCCGTCGCGTTCGAGGCGGTCGATGTCCAGCCGCGGATCAGGCCGGGCCTCGGTGAAGCTGTAGCCGTAGCAGGGCACACGGTGGGACAGGGCGGTGGCCTCGATGCGCATGTTCAGGTTGCGCCACTCGCCCAGCGATTCGACCGCGTGAAAGTCGAGGTCGTAGCCCAGCCAGCTCTGGCTCATCTCCAGCGTGGCGCGCACCCAGGTTTCGATGCCCTGCGGCGCGATGATCGTCAGCGCGGCCTTGCGCCCCATCATTCCGGCGCTGGCGAGCAGGCCGGGCAGGCCGTAGCAGTGGTCGCCATGTACATGGGTGATGCAGATGGCGCGCAGGTCGTGCAGCGACAGCGGCGTGCGCAGCAGCCGGTGCTGGGTGCCTTCGCCGCAGTCGATCAGGTACCAGCTCTTGCCGGTGTCCTCCAGCAAGGCCAGGGCAGTGACATTGCGCGCGCGGGTGGGGGTGCCGGATGAAGTGCCGAGAAATAACAGATCCACGCCGCCGTTCCTTCCTGCCGTTCAACTGATCCGCGAAAGGTTGAGCCTTTGCCGGCGCCGCTGCAATTGCATTTTTGCGACGCCGTGGCCCTGACCGGCTGGCTGGCCGAGCGCCGCGGACCTCGTACTGTCGCAGGGCCGCTTCAGAGGTACTTCAGCCAGGCAATGTCCCTGCGCCGTGCCTTGAGTTCGGCGAACCAGCGCACCGCCGGGAACAGCAGCACCGCCAGCGCCAGGGTACACAACCACAGCGGCCACACCGCATCGAAGCCGAGGTGATTGCCGCGGTTCAGACCCCAGATCGCCACGGCGGCGATATAGAGCAGCTTCAGCACGTACAGGTGCAGCAGGTAGAAGAACATCGGGGCCGCGCCGAACACGCTGAGCGGTCGCAGCCAGGCGCGGCCCTGCTTGCGTTCGAAGTAACGCAGCAGCAGCAGGCCGCAACCCAGCGTCAGGCACAGGAACAGCAGCGACGGCGGGTATTTGGTGACGTTGAGCAGGCTCATCAGCGTACGCAGGCCATCCTCGCCAACGACCCAGGGCTGCTCGCCGTAGCTGTTGATCAGCCGCAGCAGAACGAAGGTCAGCAGGGCACCTTGAGCCCAGCCGCCCAGGTAGCGCTGGCGTCGCTCGGGGTCGGCGTTCCTGGCGAACCAAGGCCCGACAGCGTAGCCAAGGGCGATCACGCCGATCCACGGCAGCAGCGGGTAGGAAGTGCGCAGCCGCAGGTTTTCCGAAACCTCGATCCAGCCGCGGTCGTGCAGGATGGCCCAGGGGACGTGCAACGCTGAGTCTGCGGAGAACTGCAGCGGGTCGAGCAGGTTGTGGCCGCCAATGATCACCAGTCCCAGCACGATCAGCGCAGGGCGCGGCAGCCAAAGCAGCGCCGAGAGCGCCAGCATGCTCAGGCCGATCGCCCAGATCACTTGCAGATAGATCACCTGCGGCGGGAACTGGAACGTCCAGGCGAAGTTGACCAGGGTGAATTCGAGCGCCACCAGGAACAGTCCGCGTTTGAGCAGAAAGCTCGATACCGCACGGCGGTCCTGGTGCTTTTCGCCATAAAGGAAGGCCGACAGGCCGGTCAGAAAGATGAACACCGGCGCGCAGAGATGCGCCAGGGTGCGGCTGAAGAACAGCGCCGGCTCGGTGACCGCCACATCCATCGGGTCGGGCACCTGCATATGCAGGAGGAAGGTTTCACGGACATGGTCGAGCAGCATGAACAGGATCACCAGGCCGCGCAGCGCGTCGATGGATTGCAGGCGCGCCGCGGCTGGCGAGGTCAGGTCAGGGGAGGGCATGGATGGCTCACAACGGGATGATCGCAATGCGCGCGCAGACTCGCTGCGCCCGCCGAAAGGTGCGATACGTTATAACAAAATCGGCCACCTCTCCAAACGCGAATCAACCACAATGCCGCTACTGGCCTGCAAACGGCAAATTGCGCTCAGATTATTCGCAGTTAACCATCCACGACACGCCGAAGCGGTCGGTGAGCATGCCGAAACGCTCGGCCCAGAAGGTTTTCTCCAGCGGCATGATCACCGTGCCGCCCTCGGCCAGTGCGGCGAACAGCTTTTCGCTTTCGTCCACGCTGGTCGGGTGCAGGGAAACCGAGCAACCCTTGATGCCTTCGTACGGCCCGCCACCACAGGTGTCGGGCAAGGAGTCGGAGGCCATCAGCACACCATCGCCGAGGTTCAGGCAGGCGTGCATGATCCGCTCGCGGTACTCGGCGGGAAACTGCTCGGCATCCGGCGCCTGGGCAAAGGTCATCATTTCCAGCGTGCCGCCCAGCACATCCTTGTAGAAGGTGAACGCTTCGCGGGTGGTGCCGTCGAGGGTGAGGTAGGTGGTGATCTTCATTGCTTGCTCCTTGCGGTCATTGATTGAGTTGCGCGCGCAGGCGGTCTTCCTGCTCGCGCAGTTCGGGGGTGAACTCGGCGCCGAAATCTTCCGCTTCGAATATCTGGCGAATCTCGATTTCCGCATCGCCGATGGCCGACTGCGGGCAACGCTTGACGCAGTCGACGGCCTCCTGCAACGAGGCGGTCTGGAACAGCCAGTAGCCGGCGATCAGCTCGCGGGTTTCGGTGAACGGACCATCGGTGACGCTGCACTGGCCGTCGTTGAAACGGATGCGCGCGCCCTTGTGGCTGGGGTGCAGGCCCTCGCCGCCGAGCAGCACGCCGGCATTGGCCAGGTCTTCGTTGTAGCGGCCCATCGCCGTGAGAACGTCCTCGCTGGGCATCTCGCCGGCTTCGGTTTGCGGGGTGGCCTTGATCATCACCATGAAACGCATCGGTGGACTCCTTCAGTGGAATGGAAAGAGCCTAGACGGGCATACGGCAATTTCCGCCGGCTCCGATCATTGGTCGAACGGGCGCGGAAGGAATCGACAGGTCTTTGAGAAATTCTTTTCTCAGGGCAGCGGATAGGTCAGCAATAGCAGGTGCAGGCTGTTGACCGCACCGTGCAGAAACACCGCGACCCACAGGCGATCACCGGAGTAATGGAAGGCCAGGCCGCAGCCCAGACCGGCCAGCGTGGCGAGCCCGGCGAAACCGAAGCCGGCCGGCAGGTGCGCGGCGCCGAACAGGGCGGTCGCCAGGCCGATGCCGGCGACCGCACCGAAGCGTCCGACCAGTGCACGCTGCAGCAGGCCGCGAAAGATCAGCTCTTCGGCCAGGCAGGTGATGCCCAGGTTGATCAGCAGCCAGGGTAGGAACAGCGCCGGCCATTTCGGTTGCCAGCCCAGCACGCCAGAGGCCAGCGCCAGCAGTGGGACGAGAATCAGGCAGGCGCCTGACGCAAGCAGGGTGAGTCTGATCGAGCGCCAATCCGTTCGTGGCTGGCCCAGCCACCAGGCCAGCAGCAGTGCCGCGACCATCGCCTTGTCCGGGCTGATGCGCAATTGCCAGGGCGAGGCACCGCCCAGATCCTGCGGTGGGCCGAGCGGCAGCGGGCTGAAGCCTGGCAGCAGGTGCGCGGCGAGCAGCAGGGCGCCGAGCAGCGTACCGAACAGCCACGGCGGGTTGGGGATATGCGGCTGAGCGACAAGCCAGCCAGCGAATAGCAGAACGGCCAGCGCGCCAACCGGCTCGATCATGCCGAGGGCCAGGCCGAGTGATAGCGCGACGACCGGAATGCAGTAGTGCAGCCTGCGAATCACACTATTGCAGCCGATAACGCGCGAGCTCCTTTGGCGTGAGCACGCGCATGCGCCACGGTTCGATCAGCTGCATGTCGTCCGCCAGCCGCGTATTCACGCCCATGTCCCGAAAATAAATGCGTGGTGTGCGGTGTGGTCGCTGGGCAATCGACAGCGCTGACTCTCCGCTGGCGATATGCGGCCGGTGCAGGCCGACATGGCCACGCACGGTGCGCTGTCGCCCCGCCGCCAGCAAATAGATACAGCTGCCCTGGCAGACCGCAGCGGCTGGAACCAGCGCGTCGAAACCCGTCTCGCGCAGCAGATAGCCCATGCGCATGGCTTCCGCGGCGCTACCACCAATGTTGTCGAGGATCAGCAGCTTGCGCGCATGTTTGCCAGGGTGAGCCGTGATGCCCTTGAGCAGTGCCTCGTAGTCACCGAGAGCAATCTGCTCGGTGACCCGCGCGACCAGCACCAGTCCCTGGTCTTCGTGCTCCAGCGGCAGCACTTCAACCTTGGCGTGAGCGGTGCAGGCGAACAGCGCCAGTGCGCAAAGGGTGACGAGGCGGTGCATTGGGCGGAAGGTCCTGTACTGAGAGGTGGCGAAGATACCCGCAGCGCCGGCTTTCGCCTACTGCGACCTTCGCCCCTCGCTCGGGCCTGGCTAGCGTGTCAGCGTGCGGCGCTTTCGGCGGACAATGCGCGAATCATCGCCGTCGTCAGATACAGCCGCGGCGCGATGCTCGACAGCTCGATGTACTCGTCTTCCGAGTGCAGCCCGGCACCGACCACGCCCATGGTTTCCAGCACGGCCGGCTTGTCGCTGTCCGGCACGTAGGCGTAACCGGCGTCCGTGCCGAAGCGCATGGCGATCGGCTCGATACGCTGGTCGATCTCGCCGTACAGACGCTGCGCGGTCTCGGCCAGGCGCTCCGATGCGGGATTCTTCGCCAGCGGTGGGCGGCCCTTGTCGACGCGCAGCTCGACGCGTGTATCGTCGATCAGCTTATTCCCGATGATCTTCTGCGCATCGGCGAGCACGCGTTCGGTCTCGCTGATGTCGGAGTAGCGCATGTCCGCTTCGGCGGTCGCCTTGTTCGGGATGATGTTGCGCTTCTCACCGCCGACGATCATGGTCCAGCTGACTGTGGTGCCCTTGTCCGGGTCGCCCAGATCCTTGAGCTGCACCAGCTGGTGCGCCAGTTCCAGCACGGCGTTGCGACCGTCCTCCGGTGCGGAGCCGGCGTGGGAGGATTTGCCCTTCACCTCCAGCATCACCGCATTGATGCCATTGGTGGCGGTGGTAACCGCGTCGCTGTCCGGCGGCTCGTAGGAGAAGACGTAGTCATGCTTGCGGGCCAGCTCGGCGATGATCTTCTTCGAGCCGGCCGAGCCCATTTCCTCATCCGGGTTGAACAGCACCGTGATCGTGCCGTACTCGTCGAACTGCTGCGCCTTGAGCAGCTCCAGCGCATGCAGGATCATCGCCACGCCACCCTTGGCATCGGCCACGCCGGGGCCGTAGGCGCGCTGCTCGTCCATGCGGAACGGGCGCTCTGCGGCGGTGCCTTCGGCGAACACCGTGTCGTAATGCACCATCAGCAGGAAGTCCTTGCTGCCAGTGCCTTTGAGGGTGCCGACGATGTTGTCGCCGGCCGATGGCGTGGCCGGGCTGGTGCTGACCTGCGCCCCAAGCGCCTGCAGGCGTTCGACCAGCATTTTGCTGACCGTTGCCAAGCCCTCGGCCTGGCCGGTGCCGGTATCCACCGCCACCAGCTGTTTCACGGTTTCGATATAGGCGCTCTGTTCGGCCTTGGCCTGCTCAAGCAACTCGGCGGGTTTGATTTCGGCAGCGTTGGCAGACAGTGAAGACAGGCAAAGCGCGACTGCAGCTGCAATCGGGGCGACGGCGCGTACGTGCATCGGAATAACCTCGGCTTCGGGGGTGATGAGCTTGAGAGCGCCGCCAAGCCCGCAACGTTCCGAACCATCGCTGCACAGGTCGCAGCCGCGCAGAGAATGCTAATGTCTGCCTTTTCCACTTGCCGGAGAACTCCAGGTGTCCCTGACCACGCCCTACGACCCGCAGAACATCTTCGCCCAGATCATTCGCGGCGATGCGCCTTGCTACAAACTCTACGAGGATGACGACGTGCTGGCCTTCCTCGACCTGTTCCCGCAGTCCTTCGGCCACACGCTGGTGATTCCCAAGCGCTCGGCGGCCTGCAACATCCTCGATGTGGATACCGACGCGCTGGCCAAGGTCATGGCCGTGGTGCAGAAGCTCACCCGCGTGATCGTCGACGAGCTGCAGCCGGATGGTGTGCAGGTCGCGCAGTTCAATGGCGCGCCGGCGGGGCAGACGGTGTTCCACATCCATGTGCATATCGTGCCGCGCTACTCGGGCGAAGGGCTCGGCATTCATGCCGCCGGCAAGGCTGATCCGGCCGAGCTGGAACAGCTCCAGGCGCGCTTGCAGCAGCGTATCGCCACGCAGGGCTGAGCCAGGCCGCGATGTAGTGGCGGGGTCAAGCCCGCTGCGACCATCGCAGCAGCCAACAGACACCAAAGTACAATTCGTGCCCGCCTGGGGGCTTCGTACCCTGCGGGCATGATGCTTTCATTGCCCTTCCTCACCCCGTTCGTTCTGCGCGCTCGCCGCGCGCTGCTGGCGCTTGTATTGCTGCCCCTGTGGGCACAGGCGCAGGAGCTGCCGGTGCTGACCCTCAGCGTGCTGCAGTTCGGCACGCCGCACTGGGAGCTTGAGCATCTCAAGCGCCAGGGACTGGATCGTGCCAACGGTTTCGAGCTGAAGGTGCGACTGGTGGCCGATGTGCCGGCCTCGCGGCTGGCATTGACCAGCGGCAGCGTCGACGGCGCGGTGAGCGATCTGCTCTGGGCGCAGGCGCGTTACCAGGCCGGCACGGCCTATCGCTACGTACCTTTCTCCTCCCAGATCGGTGAGGTGCTGGTGCCCGAGGGCAGCGCCATCCGCACGCTGGCCGACCTGCGCGGCAAGCGCATCGGTGTCGCTGGCGGGCCGGACGGGCTGGGCTGGCAGTTGCTGCAGCATGCCGCGGCCCAGGACGGAATCGATCTGTCCAAACGGGCGACTGTTCAGTACGCCGCACCGCCACTGCTCAGCCAGGCGCTGCGCCGCGGTCAGGTGGATGCGCTGCTGACCTTCTGGCATTTCTCCGCGCGCATGCGTGGCGAGGGTGGTGTGCAGGTGGCGTTCAGTCTCGATGATCTGCTCCGATCATTGGAGCTTGATCCCCACCTGCCGGTGCTCGGCTATCTGTTCTCCGAATCCTGGGCCGTCGAGCATGAGGCGCTGCTGCAGCGTTTCGCCATGGCGTTGGGCCAGACCAAGCACGAGCTCGCCAGCGAGCCGGCGCACTGGCAGGCGCTGCGGTCGCTGATGCGTGCCGACGAGGATGGCGTGTTCGCCGCGCTGCGTGACAGTTTCCTCGCCGGCATCCCGCAGCCGCTGGATGAGCGGCGTATCGCCGACCTGCAACGACTGTTGACCCTCACCGGCGCCGATCCGGCGAAACTGATGCCGGCCGCGTCATTCCAGAGCACGCCATGAACGGCTCGCGCTGGGCCTGCTGGATCGCCCTGCCATGCGCGGTGGCACTCTGGACGCTGATTGCGCTGGTCGTGCAGACGCCGCTGCTGCCGAGTCCGGCCGCCGTGCTCGACACCTTCTGGCGGGCCACGCAGAGCGGTGAACTGCCCGAACATCTGCTGGTTACCCTGCGTCGCGTGCTGTTCGCGTTCGTGCTGGCGATGGCGCTGGGCACGCTGCTAGGCGTGTGGATGGGCCGCTCGCGGCTGGCCAATGCCGTGCTCGATCCGCTGCTGGTGCTGTTTCTCAACCTGCCGGCGCTGGTCACCATCATCCTGCTCTACGTCTGGTTCGGCCTGGTGGAAGCGGCGGCGGTGCTGGCGGTGGTGGTCAACAAGGTGCCGAACGTCGCGGTGACGGTGCGCGAAGGCGCCCGCAGCCTCGACCCCAAGCTCGAGCAGATGGCGCGGGTCTACGGCTTCGGCCGCTGGCAGCGCATCGCCCACGTCTGGCTGCCGCAGCTGTTCCCCTACCTGATGGCGGCCACCCGCGGTGGGTTGGCGCTGATCTGGAAGATCGTGCTGGTGGTGGAGCTGCTCGGTCGCTCCGACGGCATCGGCTTCCAGCTGCACATGGCCTTCCAGGTGTTTGACGTGGCCAGCATCCTCGCCTACAGCCTGGCGTTCATCGCCGTGGTGCAGCTGATCGAGCTGGCCCTGCTGCAACCGCTCGAACGCCGCGCCTCCGCCTGGCGCGAGGCGGGCGTGCGCCATGCTTGAGCTGCGCCTGAATGGCCCCGCCGCCGGCCACCCGGTGCTCGGTGTGATCGAGGGCCGGGTGTGTGCCGGCGATCACATCTGCCTGCTCGGGCCTTCCGGTGTCGGCAAGACCACGCTGCTCAACGCCATCGCCGGCCTCGAGCCGCGGTTGAGCCCAGGCGTGCAGCAGCGTGCCGGGTTGCGCATCGGCTATCTGTTCCAGGAACACCGGCTGCTGCCCTGGCGCACGGTGCGGCAGAACCTGGCACTGGTCGGCGCCAACCCGACCGACATCGAGCGGCTATTGGCCGAGGTGGGGCTGAGTGGCGCGGCCGACAGCCTGCCGGATCAGCTCTCGCTGGGCATGGCGCGCAGGGCGGCACTGGCGCGCTGTCTGGCGATCGAGCCGGATCTGTTGCTGCTCGACGAACCCTTCGCCTCGCTGGATGCCGAGCGCGCCGCCGAGCTACGCGGCCTGATAGCGCGGCTGCTCGATCGGCACCCCGGGATGGCGATGATCTGCGTGACCCATGACCCGCGCGATGCCGATGACCTGGCCAACCGCCTGTGGTACCTGGTCGGCCGCCCGGCAACGCTGCGCTGCGATGAACCGCTGGCGGCTGGTAGCCGGATCGGCGCGCCGCTGCGTCGGGCCTGAACCCTTCAGCCTGCTACCAGCTGCGTCAGCGCATGCAGCACCAGTCCGACCAGGCCACCGACCAGGGTGCCGTTGATGCGGATGTACTGCAGGTCCTTGCCGACGCTCTGTTCCAGCTGCTCGACCAGTTCGCGGCTTTCCCAGTTCTCCACGCGCTGAGCGATATAGGCGCCGATCTGTCCGCGGTAGCGTTCCAGCAGGCCGGGGGTGGCAGCCAGCAGTTGTTCGTTGATCCAGTTGCGCATGGACTCGTCCGCGGTCAGGCCGTCGCCGAGGCCGCGGCAGAGGGCGACGATACGTCGGCCGATGCGCGAATCGTCGCGGGCCAGGTCGCTTTCCAGCCAGGCTGTGAGTTCCTGCCAGAGGTTGCCGAAATAGGCGCTGGTGGCCGGGTGCTCCAGCAGCTGGGCGAGGATGCGCTCGACCTCGAGGGCGTAGTGCGGGTCCTGCTCCAGCCGCTCGATGTATTCACCGACGTGTTCGTCGAAGCGCTGGCGGATCAGGTGTTCGGGGTCGGCGGCGATTTCGGCGATCAGCGCGGACAGGCCGTCGACGAACTTGTTGGCCGACCAGCCGCTCACCGGCCGGCTCAGGCCGAGGTAGCGCAGGGTGCGGATTTCCCGGCTGATGGCGTCGGCGACCAGCGCGCGGGTCTGTTCGTCCTGCATGATCGAGTCGAGGCGCAGCAGCAGTTCGTCGAGCATCGCCTGATGGCGGCCCTGGCTGGTCAGCACGCGCAGCGCCTGGGCCAGCGGCGGGGCGAGGTCGAACTTGCGCAGGCGGCCGATCACCTTGGCTTCGACAAAGGCGCGCACGCGCTCGTCATGCAGCGCGGCGATGCCGAAATGCGCGACCCCGGTGAGCCGGCGGCCGACCGCTTCGGCATTGCGTGGATGGCGCAGCCAGCCAGCCAGGCGCGAGGCGAGGTCCAGCTCCTGCAACTTGGCCAGCACCAGCGGCGTGGCGAGGAAATGGGTGGTGATGAAGCTCGACAGGTTGCGGCCGATGCGCGCCTTGCTGCGGGGGATGATCGCCGTGTGAGGGATCGGCAGGCCGAGCGGGTGACGGAACAGGGCGGTGACGGCGAACCAGTCGGCGATGGCGCCGACCATGGCGGCTTCGGCGAAGGAGGCCACATAGCCCCAGGCTGGGTGGACGGTCTCGAAACGGGTCGCGACGATGTACAGCAGGGCGGCCAGCAACAGCAGTAGGCCGGCGACCAGCTTCATCCGCGAAACCGGTGACTGCCAGGCGCTGATCAGCGAACGCATGCGGTTCCTCGTGTCGATGGTGAGCGTGTGTGCAGTAGACAGCAAAGCAGGGATGGCGGTCGGTACGCGCTGCAGCTCTGCAGGATAGGCTCAGCAGTTGGCTGCGATGCTTCGGTGGGCTGAGCCCACCTCTGGGGCTTGAAGCCGTGAGGTGGGCGTCGCCTCGTGGATCAGACCTCGTCTTCTTCCTCGCGGATCAGCACGTACTGGCCTTCGGCGTCGTTCAGGCAGTCCCAGACATAGAACATCGAGATCTTGCCCGGGCTTTCGGTGACCGCGGCATAGTCGCCGGGCACGGCGGTGAAATAGACCCCGGAATCGGGTGCCGCCTGACAGGCGATGCGGGCGACGACGAAGGCTTCCGGCGCGGTGCCGTCGAAGTAGTCGTCGCGATCCTTGGCATCCCATTCGGCCGGCGCCTGGAAGGGGCCGGTGATGACGATGCGTGCGTCTCCTAGGTCCTGCTCTTCCGCTTCCTCGTCATATTCGTCGGGGCGGTAGAGGGTGCATTCCAGAGCGTCCGGGTTTTCGAGAATGGCCGCGCGGGATTGTGGGGTGAGTGTCTGCATGGAATCTCCGACTGCGGTTGGGTGTGAGGGGGCAGTGTGGTGGAGCGGCTCGGGCAGTGCAATCGGTTGCATGGTCGCGCCCGCCGATAGTGGCGCGGGATCGGCCGGGCAATCCTGCGGCGGCGCCACGGCAACCTTCGGACCGCCGGTGCCGTGCGGTTCGAACGTCGCGTGGTTTGTCGCCTCCAATCGATATCAGTCATCCACCCGCGACAGCCGAGGCAACCATGAAGGCAGATGACCAGCAGGCAGGCGATGAGCCTGATGTGACCATGACCGATGGAGGCGAAAAGAACGCCGGCGAAGACCCGGACTACGACGACCAGCCTTCGCCGCTGGACGATCCTGACGAGCCTGAGACGCTGCCGGACGATCCGGACATCCAGGGAGAAGACGGTTCCGGCGAGCCGAGCTGACCCATCCGCCCACGACAATCGCCGCCCAGAGGAGTCACCATGAACATTTATCAGGTCAGGCCCACCGAAATGGGCTGGGAGCTGGAAGACCAGCAAACCCAGAAAACCGTGCTGCGAACCCTCACCAAGGACGAGATGTACAGCGCGCTGGATGCCTACATGGACGGCCGCGCCGCGTCGGTCGAGGTATTCGGTCGCGATGGCGAGCTGGAGGAGGCGCGTCCCTATCCGGGGAGCCATCACCTGTAGACATAGCCGCCTGTTTGGTAAGTTCAGTCGGGCAATTTCGGCGCCCATGGCCCCGATACTGTGTTGCTGCTCCTTGCCATAGCCCGCTATGACTCGCCGCAGCGCCTTGTCTCGGAGCCTTGTTCATCCGAACTTGCCTCAACCAACTCACCACACAGGCCACTAGGGCAATTTCCTTCAATACCATGCCCTGCCGGGCCCATAGCCTGCCCACCATCTTCCACTGGTAAGCAGAGTACTCATGGACCCCTATCTCTCGATGGCTGCGTTCGCCCTGGCCTCGTCGATCACTCCTGGCCCGGTCAACCTGGTCGCGCTCAACTGTGGCGCGCGTTTCGGCTTTCGCGCCAGTGCCCGGCACATCACCGGCGCAACTGTCGGTTTCACCCTGTTGCTGTTGCTGATCGGCCTCGGGCTTTACGAGCTGCTCGAGCGGGCGCCGATTCTGATGCGTGGCATCCAGTGGGGCGGGGTCGCCTTCCTGCTCTACATGGCCTGGAGGCTTGCAGTCGATGATGGCCGTCTGGAACCCGCTACGGCCGGCAATGGCCCGTCGCTGCTCGACGGCGCGCTGATGCAATGGCTCAATCCAAAGGCCTGGCTGGCGTCAGTGGCGGGCATGGGGCTGTTCGCGGCGAATGGCGATGTGCTGCGGGTCTGGCTGTTCGCCGGCCTGTATTTCGTCATCTGTTATGGCTCGATTGCCTGCTGGGCCGGAGCTGGCGCCTTTCTCAGCCGCTATCTGCAGGAGCCGGGGCGGGTGCGCTGGCTCAATCGAACGATGGCACTGTTGCTGGCAGGCAGTGCGTTCTATCTAGTGGCGGGCTGAGCCCGGCGCGATGCGATCCCGGTACTGCCCGGGCGTCGCCGCCAGCTGACGTTTGAAGGTGCGCTGGAAGTGCGCCTGGTCCGCGAAACCGGCGGCCAGCGCCACCTCGGCGAGGTCATGACCCTGACGCAGCCAGTGCTGGCTGCGCTGGATGCGACGGTTGAGCAGATAGGCATGCGGGGTCATGCCGTAGTGCTGCCTGAAGGTGCGGATCAGATAGGACGGCGACAGCGCGGCTGCCTGGCAGATGTCTTCCAGACGCAGCGCCTGGGTACAGTGTTCGGCAATGTAGTTGGCCGCCCGTCGCAGCTGTTCGACGGGCTCTGCGCCCGGGCTGGCGGCTGCCGGGGCAAGGGTCTGCTGCAGCAGCGTGAAGTACTCGACCGCCGCGCTCTGCCGCTGCAGCGTGTCCGCCTGCGGGTCGAGCAGGGTGGCGTACAGCCTGGTCAGCCCGGTGAACAACGCCGGGTCGAGGCTCTGGATCGGCGTGTAGGGAATGAAGCGGCCGTCGGCGCTGACGCCCAGCTCATGCTGCAGCGCGCCCAGCCAGCCCGTGTCGACGTAGAACATCAGGTACGACCAGGGTTGGCCGTCGATGGGGTTGCAGGCATGCACCGTTTGCGGATTGATGATCACCACGGCGCCGCGGGCGATCCGCTGGCGTGCCGTGCCGTTGAAGTAGGTGCTGGCGCCGGCGGTGATCGCGCCGATGGAAAAGGTCTCATGGCAATGCGGCGCATAGCAGACCCTGCGCCCATCGGCGACCGCCCGCGCCTCGAGGAAGGGCAGGGCGGCGTCGCGCCAGAAGCGTGGCTGGCTGTCGTCCGGATTGTTCACGTTGTGCCTGCCGTCATCGATACGAAACTGTAGTCAGACTCTAGCAATCATTCGGCGCTCTGGCATGCTCGACGACCAGGTTCGCCATTTCAGCCTCAGCCAAGGAGTTTCCATGCGTCTGACCCTCGCTTTCACTGCACTGCTGTCGCTGGCTGGCTGTTCATCCTGGCAGCCCGATGCCGAGGACATCGAACCGGTGCCGGCCGAGCGGGTGCTGGCCTACCAACAGCCCCTGGAGAACGCTGGTGAGGTGGTGGTGACGCGGGATTTCGGCTTGCGTGGCGGCGGCTGCTACATCGCCGTGATGATCGATCGTGAGCTGGCTGCGCGCATCCACGTCGGCGAGGTGGTACGTTTTCAGGTGCCGGCCGGTGCGCGGATCGTCAGCATCGGCACCGATCCGCTGGACGACACGCTGTGTGGCAAGCTCAGCCTGCGCCGCGAGAAACTGGCGCAGGTGCAGGCGGGGCAGACGCTGGAATATCGCGTCATCAGCGACAACCGCATCGGCTTCGATATCGTGCCGGTCGAGCCCTGATGCGGCGGATTACTTGATCACCGTCCGCGCAGTCTTCAGATAGTCCGCGCCGTAGCTGCTGACTTCGTCGGCGCTCTCGGCTTCCGAGGCGATGTGGATTTCCTCCAGGGTATCGTTCAGCCCGTCCATTTCCTCGACGATTTTCTCCAGCGCCGCTTTCAGCGTGTAGGTCAGTTCGTGGATCTGCGCCATGTTCTCCGGTGTCTGCTCCTGCGCCAGGGCCTGGTCGAGGCGAGTGTTGTATTCGGAGAATTGCTTCACCGCCTCGGCCAAGTTGCTGGGTGGCGGTGCCTCGGCGAAGGCATGGCTGGCGACGATGGTGGTCAGCGCCAGAGCGGCGGTCCGGATAAGCGTTTTCACGACAGGTCCCTTGCTGAATTTGGTCGGGCGCGAAGGTATCACCTGCGGGTACTGACGCTGTGTAGTAGCGCACAGTCTGCGCTGCGCCATTAGTCGCATGTCTAATCGCATGGACCGTCGGGGCAGTGAAGTTCAACGGCAGTGCAGGCGAGGCTACTGCCGCGTCGGTGAACCGACTTTGCTGCGCAATGTGCTGCCCGGCCGCTCTGGCATGCAGCTTGCGATGATTTTTCATTAAAGGGCGACCACGCTTGGCCGATATGATCTCGCGTGCTGGCATTTCGCCTATGCTCGGCAGGCGTCTGTAGACCCAACAACAAGATCACGCTCCCGCTTCCTCTTCCGCGATTCGCGTCCTGCAACAGGACCACGCGGCACGTCCCTCGCCCGACGCGCCGGTTCGACCGTTATGCCTCACTTTTGCCAATTTGCCGCTCCTCACGAACGGCACGCCATATGGAGAAGAACGAATGATGCAGCAACTGACAATCCGTGCCCGCCTGCTG
>DAMCQE010000033.1:0-41452 GCA_032105665.1 Pseudomonas sp.
TCTTGAGCAAAGTATGCTCGCGGATTTTAAAGCCGATCTTTTCGTTTCTCAAGTCGCACTTGGCACGAAACCCGCTTTGGACGAGCGTTTTTTCGACTTCAGCGGCAAAAGCGGCCTGCTTGTCGGTGATATTCATGATCACCGCCTGCATCGGCGCAAGCCAGGCCGGGAAAGCGCCCTCGTAATGCTCGATCAGAATACCAATGAAACGCTCGAACGAACCGAGGATGGCTCGATGCAGCATGACCGGGTGCTGCCGATCATTATTCTCGCTGACATACTCTGCGCCCAGCCGCACCGGAAGATTGAAGTCCAGCTGCAGGGTACCGCACTGCCATACACGGCCCAGACAATCGCGCAAGGAGAACTCGATCTTGGGACCATAAAAAGCCCCCTCGCCCGGCTGCAGGTCGTACGGCAGCCCAGCACTTTCCAGCGCCGCCGCCAGCGCCGCCTCAGCCTTATCCCAGAGCTCATCGGAGCCGACACGCTTCTCGGGACGGGTCGACAGCTTCAGTTCGATATCCGAAAAACCGAAATCGGCATACACCGCTTGCGTCAGCTTGATGAACGCCGCCGACTCAGCCTGCATCTGCTCTTCGGTGCAGAAGATGTGCGCATCGTCCTGAGTAAAGCCTCGTACTCGCATGATGCCGTGCAGCGCACCAGACGGCTCATTACGGTGGCAAGCGCCAAATTCCGCTAGCCGCAGCGGCAGCTCGCGATAGCTCTTCAAGCCCTGATTGTAAACCTGCACATGGCAGGGGCAGTTCATCGGCTTGATCGCGTAATCACGACTTTCCGACTCAGTCGTGAACATGTTTTCGGCGTAGTTCGCCCAATGCCCGGATTTCTCCCAGAGCACGCGATCAACCACCTGCGGCGTCCTAATTTCCAGATAACCGTTTTCGCGCTGAACCTGCCGCATGTACTGCTCTAGCACCTGATACAGCGTCCAACCATTGGGATGCCAGAACACCATCCCAGGCGCCTCTTCCTGGGTATGAAACAGATCCAGACGCTTGCCGATCTTGCGGTGGTCGCGCTTCTCAGCTTCCTCGATACGCTGGATATAAGCAGCCAGCTGCTTCTTGTCGGCCCAAGCCGTACCGTAGATGCGCTGGAGCTGCTCATTCTTCGCATCCCCACGCCAGTAGGCACCAGACAGCTTGGTGAGCTTGAAAGACTTCAGAAAGCGTGTATTCGGCACGTGCGGACCACGGCACATGTCGACGTACTCTTCGTGGTAATACAAGCCCATCGCCTGTTCGTCGGGCATATCTTCGACCAGACGAAGCTTGTAATCCTCGCCGCGCGAGGCAAATACATCTATCACCTCCGCTCGCGGCGTCACCTTCTTGATGACGTCGTAGTCGCGATCGATCAGCTCTTTCATGCGCTGCTCGATGGCAGCAACGTCATCGGGAGTGAAAGGACGTTCGTAGGCGATATCGTAGTAGAAACCCTCATCAATGACCGGCCCAATGACCATGCGGGCGGTCGGGTAGAGCTGCTTCACAGCATGCCCGATAAGGTGCGCACAGGAGTGGCGAATAATCTCCAGCCCCTCCTCATCCTTCGGCGTGATGATCTGTAGCGCTGCATCTTTTTCAATCAGATCACAAGCATCGACCAGCTTGCCGTCGACCTTGCCGGCAACGGTCGCCCTAGCGAGGCCAGCACCAATGGACTGAGCCACTTCGGCCACAGTAACCGGATGATCGAACGAACGCTGACTGCCATCGGGAAGAGTAATGGTGGGCATGGCGCCTCCTCTCCTAGTGGTGACCCGTACCAAAGGCCACATGGGTTGGGATGAGCCAGGAAAGCGACCCGGCGAGCAGGCCTGCCGCACAATGGCAGGCACCTGATAGGCTCACTCTCGACCGGACCGAAGTCACTGGGAAATACGACTGGCGATGCTTCCAGAACACCGATGCGCTGGCAAGCAAGCCAAAAAAAAGGGTCGCTTGCGCGACCCTTTTTCGAATTGGTAGGCACAATTGGATTCGAACCAACGACCCCCACCATGTCAAGGTGGTGCTCTAACCAACTGAGCTATGTGCCTTCGATGGGGGCGCATTCTAAAGCCAAGAAAAAAAGAGTCAAGCGGTTTTTTCTTCTAACTCACTGATATCTGGAAATTTTGAAAATTCCTGCTTGCTATGTTGCGACGCTGGCGAGCTACAGGGTCAAGCGCTAGGATGCGTAAAAAATTCAGAACAGAGAATCCAAGATGCCGCACAACAATTATCCCGCTTCCTACTACGCAGCGACGGCCAACGCGACAGGTGTTCGACAAGGACTCCAGGAAAACAAGCAGGCCGACGTGTGCGTGATCGGCGCCGGATACACAGGCCTGTCGACGGCCCTGTTTCTTCTTGAAAAGGGTTTCAGCGTAATCATATTGGAAGCAGCCAAGGTCGGTTTCGGCGCCTCTGGGCGCAATGGCGGGCAGATCGTCAACGGCTACAGCCGAGACCTTGACAGCATCGAGCGTAGTGCGAGCGCCTCGGCAGCGAAGTTGATCGGGGATATGGCATTCGAAGGCGGACGAATTATCCGTGAACGCGTAGCACGCTATGGCATTCAGTGCGACCTGAAAGACGGCGGCGTATTTGCCGCCTTCAATCAGAAGCAGATGCACCACCTCGAAGCACAGAAGGCCTTGTGGGAAAGATATGGCTACCCGCACCTCGAGCTACTGGATAAACAAGGCATACAGCGAGTGGTCGCTAGCGAGAGATATGCCGGAGGTATGCTCGACAAGCAAGGCGGCCATATTCACCCTCTCAATCTGGCACTCGGAGAAGCAGAAGCTGTTGAATCACTGGGAGGCAGCATCTTCGAGCAATCCCCCGCGCTTCGCATCGAATATGGCGACGCGCCGCTGGTGCACACTCCAAAGGGGACCGTGCGCGCAAGATTCGTCGTAGTAGCAGGCAACGCCTATCTTGGCAATTTGATTCCCGAGCTCGCCGCCAAATCCATGCCTTGCGGCACACAAGTGGTCGCGACGGAGCCACTTGATGATGAACTCGCAAACAGCCTTCTGCCCCAGAACTATTGCGTAGAGGACTGCAATTATCTGCTTGATTACTACCGGCTCTCAGCGGATAAACGGCTCATCTACGGGGGCGGCGTAGTGTACGGCGCACGTGATCCCGCCGACATCGAATCGATCATACGGCCCAAGATGCTGAAGACCTTTCCGCAGCTGGAAAAAGTGAAGATCGACTTTGCCTGGACAGGCAATTTCCTGCTGACGCTTTCACGGCTGCCCCAGGTGGGGCGGCTGGGCAGCAACATCTACTACTCGCAGGGTTGTAGCGGTCATGGCGTCACCTATACACATGTTGCTGGAAAGGTGATCGCCGAGGCCCTGAGCGGCCAGGCAGAGCGCTTTGATGCGCTCGCCAGCCTGCCTCATTACCCTTTCCCTGGAGGACAGCGTTTTCAGGTACCGCTCAGCGCTCTCGGAGCGATGTACTACAACCTGCGCGACAGGCTTGGCTTCTGACCGAGATCACTTGGACACGCATGGCGGGCTCGGCAAGCATTGCGCCGCTCGCTTGCCCTCCAGGGCCGGCAGCGGCGCCCTGAGCCGATCATCATCCGGATCCATTCGCAGGGCACAGGCCTGTGCGTGGCGAGCACCCACGTCACAACCGTTCTCAGCCATTACCTGCGATAGATTGAACCAACCAATGGCGAAGCCCGGGTCGAGACGAACACTGAGCCGTAACGATTCCTCAGCCGCAGCCTTTTCTCCAGCCGCATACTGACTGTTCGCCAAAGCAAACTGCGTGAGCGCCGAGTTCCAACGCTTCGCGCCGGCTTCGTACGCCGCCCGAGCCGCGCGCAGTTGCCCAACCTCTTCCAGATCGCTGGCACTGCGAAGCCAGACAGTTTCTTGCGCAGTTTGTGGTATCCGCTGTGGCTGCAAAGTAAGTACGGCCCAGCGCTCCGCCTTGCGCCACGAGCGCTCGAACTCGTGAAAACTCACCACCAAACGCTTGGTAGTGCCAGACCTAAGCACAATTTCCTGATCTGCAAGGTCATAGCCCACCACCACGGCAAAATGCCATTGAGGCCAACGATCGAAAGCGAGGTTCTGTAGAACCAGAACCGGGTTGCCCGCAGCGACTTCGGCAAGAAGATCACTGAGACTAGGCTGCAGCGGATATACAAGAAGCCCAGCAGAACGGGCGGCAGCAACCATCTCCACCTGCAAGCTGCCTTTGCGCTTGGGAATGTAGACCTGCTCTACAAGCGCTTCCGGCGTTACTTCGATGTCACGCTGCACGAGCATGGTTGCCAATGCAGCGGGTCCGCATTGGTAGTCTTCCTGCGGGTAGAACGGAACGTCCACCAACTCGGCTCTTGTCGGGAGCTGAGCATGATCGACAAGCGTAACCGTCGTTCGCGCACAGCCCCCGAGAAGACCGATCAGGAGCAGTATGAGTAGCCGCTGGCTCAACGATTGATGCAGTTGACGAAGTTGAAAATATTAGTGGCACATAGCATGTCCGTGATGATGAAGATCACTAGGAACAGCACGATCACGCCGACAACGCCTGCCCCTGCGGGGGCCTGATCAAGTTGTTGATTGAACTGGGCCAGTTCCGCTGCCGTCAGGCCGTTGATGCGCTTTTCAACCTGATCACGTTCGACGCCCATCGCTTCCAGCTTCTTTTGCACATCCTGATCATCCAGCATCGTCAGCAACTGTTGCCGATCGACCTGCTGCTGATGTTCAGCAACAACCTCAGGCGTGCCGATCATCGCAGCTTGCGCCAGCGGAACTTGAGCTACCAGAAGCAAGTGCAGAGCAGCTAGCACCGTAGCGACACGCTTAAGTAGGGGGGAATTGAACATAGCGGAACTCCTTATTTTTCTTGCAGCCAGGGGATTGCAAAGCGCCATCAGCCATTAAGACGAGCCAACGCCGCTTCGGTTCCCATCCACAGCTGTTTTTTCCAACTGGCATGGAGGCCTATCGGCATGCCCGTATCTTTGATAGTAGTTGCGCTCCGACAAACCAGACGAAAAAGGAGACGCTGTGCAGCGCATCAAACGAGCCCTACCAATTGCCATAGCCTCGGCCGCATTTGTACTGACAGGCTGTCAAACGACTTCCACAGCACCGTCAAACAGCAGCCCGACTGAGTCAGTCGGACGGTGCAACGCCGATTCCGTGGCAAGCTTGACGGGCCAAACCGTCACGCCAGAAATACTTGAACGAGCAAGGGAGCAATCCGGGGCAATCACCGCGCGGGTCCTGCGGCCCGACGATATCGTCACGCTGGAATACAACTTGCAGAGACTGAATATCTATACCGACAAGGATATGACCATAGAGCGCATCGGCTGCGGCTAATACCGCATGCGCGATACCGCTCAGCAAGCATGGCCTGCTGAGCGGCATCTGCGTCGGTGCATGACAGCGCCGCGCTAGTGGGCAACAGCCTTGCGCATATGGAACTGAGATGCCGAAATCTGCTTGGGCGGGGTAAGCAAGAAGTACAGTTTGTAACGATTGATCACGACTTGCGCCAACAACGGAGCCGCCGTACCGATCAGCGTTCCGATAATCAGATGCGCTGTGATTGAATCAATACCGAGGAATTTGCTGAGTATTACCCGCACCCCGCTACCGGCCAGAATATGCATCAGGTAGATCGTCATCGACGAAGCGCCGATGAACAGAAACCAATCCACGCGAAACTGACCTAGCCACATCGACAACGCGATCATGAAAAAGATGGATATGGTTGCAAGCGCGAGTACCGCCATGCCGCCATCGGCATAGTTCAGACCGAAGGTCACATGAAACAGGTACTGCCCCAAGATGAACAGCGCACCGAAAAATAATGTCAGCTGTGTATAACGCGCGAGGAAGAACGCCTTGACCTCGTTGAACCAGACGCCCAATGCGAAGAAGACGGTGTTGCCCAGGATAAAGCGGGTCATGTTGTTTACCGTCAGATCCTGCTGGAAGACATACAGCAAGCCAAACAGGACCACGAATGGCAAGAAATAGCGCCGATCTGCCCGCGCATAAAGAAACGCACAAACCACGAACACCAGAAACAGAGCGTACAGGAACCAGAACTGCGCTCGCGGCATCCAGAGCAACGAGAACACCTCAACCAAGGTGACCTGACCGTTCGTGTAATTCGACAGGACGACTTCGAACAGACCTTGTAGTAAAGACCAGACAATAAAGGGATAGACGATTGTGTCGACCTTGTTGATGATCAACCCGCCCCGGCCCCGCTTCTGCAACGAATCGAAGAAGAACAAACCCGACAGGAAGAAGAACAGCGGCATGTGAAAGCTGTAAATGATGCTGTCGACCAGCACGAATCGCGCCTCATCCATCGGCAACCCGGCATTGAACACGCCTCGCGCGACATGCCCGTAGACAACAAGAATGATCCCGATCGCCTTGGCATAATCAACCCAAACGTTTCTCTCCTGCATTTGATTGTTCTCCTTGTATCAGCCAATGAGCAGGCGGCACTCTCTTCCAGAGAAAGTGGATGGAGGAGATAGACAACAGGATTTTTCGTTGGTTTAGCTGAAGCACTCCTGGGTCGCCGAAGCGCGACACAGATTCCAATAACCCGACCGCCAGGCCTCCACACCTCCCGTGCGCACGCTGCCCGACCGCCAGCCCGAGCGCTATATGCAAGCTTTTCTGGAGCGATGATATGCCCTACCCGCTACTGCCTTCCTGCTCCATCCTGCTTCTGGCGGGTGGCCGTGGGCAACGCATGGGAGGACAGGACAAAGGACTGGTCGAATGGCAGGGACGCCCATTGATTGCATGGTTGCATGAGACCGTTCAGCCATTGACAGACGACCTCCTGCTGTCCTGCAACCGCAATCGAGCCCGCTACTCGGCCTATGCCGATCGATTGATTAGCGATGAAGAGCAGGGATTCCCCGGGCCCCTTGCTGGAATACGCAGCGGTCTTGCAGCTGCTCGCAACGCCTGGATGCTCGTACTGCCGTGCGACACCCCGTTGATTGATCGCCCCTTGCTGCAGTCGCTCTACCAGACCGCGCTCGAAGAGCCAGACAGGCCAGTCATGCTGAGCTGCGAAGGCCAGTGGGAGCCCCTGTTCAGCATAATTCCCACCGGCCGACAGGCCGAAGTTGACGCTTGCTGGCAATCTGGAGAACGCAGCCCTTTGCGTGCACTTCTTCATCTTGGCGCCCGTGCGCTTGAGGTACACCGGGGCGACCCCCGCCTCGCCAACCTGAATACACCGGAGCTGCTCAAGATCACTGGCTCGAGGGGAACTTCGTCCTAGCGGGTTTCGTCCCATGGGTATCGAACCCGCAGAAGGAACAGCGTCATGCAACCACGCATCATCCCCGCCCTGCTACTCGCGCTGGGCTTTACCGTCCTTGCCGGCTGCGCGAACCCCAGCGTGATCACGCTCAACGATGGTCGTGAAATTCAAACTCTGGACCATCCCGATTTCGATGACGAGTCGGGCTTCTACGAATATGAGCAAATCGATGGCAAGCCAGGCAAAGTGAACAAGGATCAGGTTCGCACCGTACGAGAACTCTGAGCCAGGTCGACCTTCGCACAAGATAGATCCTAGGTTATCTGCCGCGAAGGTCGATTGTTCCGCTAGCAGTTCGCAAAAGGCTGGCCGCCCCCAAAAAAACCCCTCCTAACACCTTGTGCAACAAAACTTTTTCTGTAGAATGCGCGCCATCTTCGGAGCGTAGCGCAGCTTGGTAGCGCGTCTCGTTCGGGACGAGAAGGTCGCTGGTTCGAATCCAGTCGCTCCGACCATATCCCGCGGATCTGCTATTGAATGGCAGACCATAAGAAAACCGGCCAACGAGCCGGTTTTTTTATGCATGTCATTTGACCTACTTTGCGGCAGCCTGCAGAAAGCTCACTACTTGTTCGGCCTCGAACGGCCATTCCAATTCTGCGCCATTGTCAACGCGGCGAAGCACCGGTATCCGTAGCCCATAGAGTTCGACCCAGTCGGAGCGCTCGGCAATATCCATTAGTTCCACTAACAGCCCATGCTCTACAAGCGGCATGAGCACCTCTTCTGCCTGCTCGCAGAGATGGCAACCCAGAGTTCCGAAAAGCTGGCATTCAGGCAACATTGGCGATCTCGCAATTATTCGTGTCGAAATTCTAGCAAGGCCGAGGTGGTTAGCCATCTTAGTTACGAAGCGTGAATGCGCCTTCACGCAGTCAAAAATGTGAAATCGGCCCCACTCACCAGGCGATTATGCTCAGGCCATTCGACTCTGCCCGAGCAAAACGCTAGGATGCTGCCACCCGCGGCGACGCAGATTGCCCGGTAGACCCTTTAGTGTTTAATCGCCAGATCATGCGACGTGAATATTCGATGCGTGACCGACCGACAGCCTTAAACGGCCGTCAGTGCTGCGACCGTCTAGCACGTTGACTTGCAGGGCTTGGCGACTAAAGTCTAAAGGTTGAAAAACCTCTGTAATGTTTTATTGCATGGCGCCGTAAAGAGCGACTTCAGAGCATCATCCAACGAGGAGAAATAAGAAATGCTCAAGACCCCCATCGCCCGGGGCGTGGCCCTCGCCACTCTGGGAGCAACACTGGCTATCCCAACCATGGCCCAAGCCGCCTTCATCGAAGACACCAAGGCTGGCCTGGAACTGCGGAACTTCTATTTCAACCGCGATTTCCGTCAAGAAGGCGGCTCTAACGGCCAGTCCAAGGCCGAGGAGTGGGGCCAAGGCTTTCTGCTACGCGTGGAGTCTGGGTACACCGAGGGTACCGTTGGGTTTGGCGTCGACGCTCTCGCCCTGCAGGGCGTAAAGCTTTACTCCAGCGAAGACACCGCTGGTAGCGGCCTCATGCCTAGCTCTTACGGAAATGAAGCACCTGGCGACTGGTCTTCTTTTGGTCTGACCGGTAAGGCCAAGGTATCCGAGACCGTTCTGAAAGTGGGCACCCTGCAGTTCAAAAACCCGGCAATTGGCACTAGCGATAGCCGCCTTCTGCCGCAGACGATGCAAGGCGCTCAGATCATTTCGAAAGAAATCAAGGGCCTTACACTTGACGCAGGTTATGCAAATCGCATCAACCACCGCGACTCCACCAACAACCAAGTGATGGCTGTCAACACCGGCGGTCGCCGCGGTATCGCCGCTGATGCGGGCACCACCAACGAATCCGACGACTTCCGCTTCCTGGGGGGCAGCTATCAGGTAACTAAGGACCTGACAGCGACCTATTATTACAGCAACCTGGAAGACCTGTATAAGCAACACACATACAATCTTGTACATGTCCTACCAATTAGCGAAGGCCAGTCCCTCAAGACCGACCTGCGCTATTCGCGCTCCAAAGACGACGGTAGTTCCAACGTCGATAACAAAGCGCTCGGGGCTATGGTTACCTACTCGCTGAGTGGCCACAGCTTCGGCCTCGGCTACCAGAAGATGAGTGGTGATACCGGTTACGCTTACCTAGCCGGCGCGACCGATCCCTATCTGGTGAACTACGTGCAAATCAATGACTTTGCCAACGAGGACGAGAAGTCCTGGCAAGCTCGTTATGACTTCAACTTTGCTTCTATCGGTATTCCGGGTCTGACCTTCATGACTCGCTATATCACTGGCGATAACTTCGAGCGCGCTAACGGCACCGAAGGCAAAGAATGGGAACGCGACATGGATATCGGTTACACCTTCCAACAAGGTGCGCTGAAAAACCTGAACGTCAAATGGCGTAACGCGACTGCTCGTAACAACTACGGCAGCGACATCGACGAAAACCGTCTGATCGTCAGCTACACCATCCCGCTGATGTAAATAGCGGCTACTGCACTCGTTGCTGTAGACAGGAAAACCCGCTGCGGCGGGTTTTCTTTTTTGTTCCATGCCGTTATTGCCAGAACCAAGCGATTGAAAGCTGTCTACACGACTCAACGAAGCGGGGAACCTTTAACGAGGCGCAATGCTCGAAACTTGAGGCAACGGGGCCTTTTGCCCCGGAGAATCAAGAGGAGCTGCGCATGTCTACCGAGTCCACTTTCGGCACCAGCGATAACACCCCAATTCCTGAAGGTCCCGCTGGGAGCACCCGCCCCCTGATCGATACATCCGCCCATCGCCGCAACCTCCAAGCTGCGCAGAACGCACTGATCGAAGAGTTTCACACTCTGATCGGCGACACTGAGCGTCTGCTCAAGCACACTCAGGAAACCGCAGGCGGCCAAACCGAAGAGCTGCGCAGCAAGATCAACGCAAACATTGCCAAGGCTCGTGAAATGCTCAAGGAGCGGGAAGGCTCGATGCGCGAGCAGGGTCAGGCTGCCATCCAGTGCACCGAGGAATATGTACACACCCATCCCTGGCAATCGATCGGCATCGCTGCCGGGGTCGGCTTTCTGCTCGGTCTGATTTCACGCCGCTGATGGGAGAGCCAGCAATGGAAGCGAAGCCCGGCACCGAAGCCCCCAAGCCATCGCTTAAGAAGCTGGGCGGCGCATTCGTCGGCCTGCTCCAGGGGCACCTGGAACTTGTAGGCATAGAGGTCCAGGAAGAGAAAGCCCGAACCTTTCGGCTATTTCTCCTGGCCGGTATCAGCCTGATTCTCGGCCTGCTGATCCTGGTTGGGCTTTCCGCGGCTATCGTCATCGCCTTCTGGGAAACTCATCGCATCGCGGCGATTCTTACGCTATGCGCGATCTACGCAGTGGTGATGATCATCTGCGTGAGCCGGGCCGCTTCGCTCGCCAAACAATGTGCCGCACCGTTCCAGGCCACGCTTGAAGAACTGGAGCGCAACCGGGAGCGATTACTGCCATGAGCCAACCGTTGAGCACATCGAATGATCTGAGCATGCGCAAGGATCTGGTGCGACTGCGCATGGAAATGCACCGTCAACAGATGCTCTACCACGCGCAGCCCCTTTCACATCCACTGCAGCAGATGAAGAGCTTCGTAAGTTCGCGTCGAACATCCAGCGAACACAGTTCAGGCAAGGGACCGATGATGATCGCTGCGACGGTCGTACTCGCGCTGTTCGGACGCAGGATGGGGAAAATGGGAAAGCTGGCTCGCGTGGCGCTGACGCTGTATCCGCTAATCAAGGGTCAGCAAAAGCTGCGGGAAAAGCTGCACTAGCCCAGCCGCCTACCCTGGCTGAACAACACTGTACCCGCGGCCAACCGCGGGTAGGTCGCCACGCCTTCTGAACTGGTCATCCTTCTAATGCGCCAGCACCGATCAGCGATTCGGCAGTTGTGGTAGCTTTGCACCAGCCCGCTAATGGCAATACGGAGATGGTCCTTGGACTGGCACACACTGCTTACCCGCGAACGACTCGGCAAATCCGCCCACAGTAGCGACGAGTTGGGCCGCAGCCCTTTTCACAAGGATCATGATCGGATCATTTTTTCGGGCGCCTTTCGCCGGCTCGGGCGCAAGACTCAGGTTCATCCAGTTTCCAGCAACGATCACATCCATACCCGCCTCACCCACTCGCTGGAGGTGAGCTGCGTAGGCCGCTCACTCGGTATGCGTGTCGGTGAAGTATTGCGCGATGACATGCCAGAATGGTGCAGCCCGGCCGACCTTGGCATGATCGTCCAGTCGGCCTGCTTGGCCCACGACATTGGCAATCCGCCCTTTGGCCACTCCGGCGAGGATGCTATCCGCTGCTGGTTCCAGCAGGCCGCAGGGCGCGGATGGCTCGACGATATGAGCGACGCGCAACGCGCGGACTTTCTCAACTTCGAAGGCAACGCACAGGGATTTCGAGTGCTTACGCAACTCGAATACCACCAGTTCGACGGTGGAACGCGACTGACCTACGCCACCCTCGGCACGTATCTCAAGTACCCTTGGACTTCACGCCATGCAGAGGCGCTGGGGTACAAGAAGCACAAGTTCGGGTGCTATCAGAATGAGCAGCCGCTGCTCGAGCAGATCGCACAGAAGCTGAACCTACCCAACGTCGCTGAGCAACGCTGGGCTCGCCATCCTCTGGTTTATCTCATGGAGGCAGCAGACGATATCTGTTACGGCCTGATCGACCTGGAAGACGGCCTCGAGATGGAGCTGCTGGAATATTCGGAAGTCGAAGCGCTGTTACTGGCTCTGGTGGGCGATGACATTCCCGAAACCTATCGTCAGCTGGGCCCAAGGGATTCAAGGCGGCGCAAACTGGCCATTCTGCGCGGCAAGGCGATCGAGCACCTGACCAATGCGGCCGCTGGTGCCTTCGTCGAGCAGCAGAGCAACCTGCTTCGTGGCGAGTTGCACGGTGACCTGGTCGAACATATGCATGGGCCGGCCAAAGAGTGCGTGCTGCAGGCGAAGGCGATGGCACGGCAGAAGATTTTTCAGGACAAGCGCAAAACCCTGCACGAGATTGGCGCCTACACCACGCTTGAAATACTGCTCAATGCATTTTGCGGCGCAGCACTGGAACAACATCGCGGCGGCACCCCCTCGTTCAAGAATCAGCGGATCCTCGACCTGCTCGGACGCAGCGCGCCCTCGCCCGAGCTACCGCTCTATCAGTCGTTCCTGCGCATGATCGACTTCATCGCAGGCATGACCGATAGCTACGCCACGGAGATGGCCGGCGAGATGACCGGCCGCTCCAGCCCGGTTTGACCCACATGAAGCACCTGCTGCGGCAAAGCATCCACTGGCATCCCGTGCACCCCGCCTGGGGCGCTGCCATGGTGGCCGGCTTTGGTTGCGCCTTGCCGTTGCTGCTGGGGCTTTTCAGCGGCCATCCCGGCTTCCTCTGGGCAACGGTCGGCGCCTTTCAGGCGGCCAAGGCCAACCCACTTCATCGCTTCGGCATGCTGCGCATGCTGTTACTCATCGCGCTGGGCGCCGGGAGTGCCGGACTGGGCTTCTGGTCGGCGACTCATCCACTGATCAGTCTCGGCCTGTTCGCCTTCTACGGCCTGCTGCTGGCCTGGCTGCAGCGCTACGGCAGCGAAGCAGGAAAGCTCGGTATCGGTCTGGCGATCTGCCTCTGCCTTGGCCAAGGGCAGCACGGCATCGGCGAGTTCAACAACCCGTACGCGATAGCCTTTCTTTTCGCGCTCGGGGGGCTCTGGGTTACCTTGCTCGCCTTCGGCCTGCGGGGGATGCATGGGCTGCGCATGTGGCCATATATGCCGCGGCTGATGAGCATCCTGCGGGTGCTGCGCAGGCACGCTCGCCGAACGCCGATCCGGCAATGGCGTGTGCACGCCCTGACCTACATCCTGGCCGGAGCATTGGGTGGGGTAATCGTGAATATGGCTGAACTGCCAAGAGGCTACTGGCTGACGCTGGCGGTGTTCACCACGCTGCAGATGGATCTGGAGCGGAGTCTGGTGCGGGCGCTACAGGCCAGCCTGGGAATATTGGCGGCTGCGGCCATACTGATCTACATTGGCCACGGCCTGGCCGACCCGCCACTGATGGTGATGATCCTGCTGCCGCTTATCGTGTTGGGCAGAGCGTTTCAGGCGAATCACTATGGGCTATTCGTCCTGCAGACCACGCTGCTGTTCCTGCTGCTGGCAGAGACGCTGGCCCAGGACTGGAACCTGCCGCAGATACGGCTCATCAATGCTGCCATTGGTGTAGGTGTGGCGCTATTCATCGCAACACTGATGCACGTGTTGCAGATGCTGCTGGCCAGGCGTTCGCGCAGGAAGGCCCAGCGGGCAGCATCGCAACGATCAGACGAAAAGACTACTTCTCAGCCCTGATCGGGTTTTCCGGATACCACACGTCCATCAGCGGGCTGACACTGTACTCAGCCAGCTCGCTGCGGCCTTTCAACCAGGCGTCGACCTTTACACGCTGCCCTTCGCTGACCGAGCCACGGCGGCCAAGGCAGACAAAACCGTAGTCTTCACCACCGATATAGCCGAGTTCATTGGCTTCCATCGCTTCGCTGATAAACGCTTCGAGGAAGTCGTCCACAGCCTTGCTTTCGATACCTTCGCGGTAGGTGAGATTGACCTCGAAGCCGAGCTCCTGGAACTCATCGACACAGAGTTTCTTACGCAGGCGACGCGAACGATTGGTAGCCATTTGGGGGCGATCCTTTTTCTACTTGATGACGGCGCGCACTCTAACAGCAACCCCGCGCCAAGGCGATGACCGACAGCAGCGGTTGAGCTCATCGCAGCCTGGTGCGCAACTGTCTTTGCAGTAACCTGTGTACCGCAGCTACGCTTATCGGATAGAGGCACGACGCCTCTACAGCACGGGCATAATGGCCCGCATTCGTTCCCTAAGAGCAGTGGGAAACACATGCCAAATCAAACCGCCAGCAGCCCCC
The DNA here is from genome assembly GCA_032105665.1 of Pseudomonas sp. Lineage (GTDB taxonomy): Bacteria > Pseudomonadota > Gammaproteobacteria > Pseudomonadales > Pseudomonadaceae > Stutzerimonas. The sequence goes on from DAMCQE010000033.1 coordinate 14,336, forward strand.
TGTGTTTGCCCAGAGGCGCTCGTACGATGAGCTCCATCCTCCGAGGCATCACCTTAGCCATCTTCGCCCTGCCCTTGACTCTGCCAGCCCAGGCCGCCGGGGTGAACCAGACACTGCCACCGCGCGTCGAACAGGCACTGAAAGCCAACAAGATCAGCAGCGACGCACTGTCCGTAGTCATGCTGCCACTGACCGGTGACGCCGCGCCGACGTTCGTCAACGCCGACGTATCGGTCAACCCCGCCTCGACCATGAAGCTGGTTACCACCTACGCCGCCCTCGAACTGCTCGGCCCCAACCACCAGTGGAAGACCGAGTTCTATGCCGACGGCCCGCTGGTGGACGGCACCCTCAACGGCAATCTCTACCTCAAGGGCGGCGGCGACCCGAAACTGAACATGGAGAAGCTCTGGCTGCTGCTGCGAGATTTGCGTGCCAACGGAGTTACCAAGGTCACTGGCGACCTGGTGCTCGATCGCAGCCATTTCGTCCAGCCCGACCTGCCCGTCTTCGATGACGACGGCAATGACAAGAACAAGCCCTTTCTGGTTGGTCCCGACTCACTACTGGTCAACCTCAAGGCGCTGCGCTTCATCGTCCGCAACGATGGCGGAAAGGTGAACATCGCAGTCGAGCCGCCGATCGCCAGCATTCGAATAGACAACCGGGTCAAAGCGCTGCCCGCAGGCAAATGCCCAGGCTGGCCGGACGTGCTCTACAACCCGGTTGCGGATGGGGATGGCGTGACCGTCGTGGTCACCGGCAAACTCGCCGACGGCTGCAGCGCGCAGACCTACCTTTCACTGCTCGATCACCAGCGCTATGCCGCCGGCGCGGTGCGTGCTATCTGGGCCGAGCTCGGCGGCAGCATTCTCGGCATCGACCGTGTGGCCCAGGTGCCTGACAAAGCAAGATTGCTGGCGAGGGCCTATTCGCCGGATCTCACCGAGATCATTCGAGACATCAACAAGTACAGCAACAACACCATGGCCAAGCAGCTGTTTCTAAGCCTCGGCGCCGAATTCCGTAACGAGGCGGATGCCGATGACGCCAAAGCGGCACAGCGGGTCATCCGCCAGTGGCTGGCCAAGAAGGGGCTCATCTCGCCGCATCTGGTGATCGAGAACGGCTCCGGGCTTTCCCGCGCCGAACGCGTCAGCGCACGCGAGCTGGGGAGCTTGCTGCAGGCCGCCTGGCGCAGCCCTTACTCGGCCGAGTTCATTTCGTCGATGCCATTGGCCGCCGTGGACGGCACCATGCGCAAGCGCCTGCGCAATACACCTGTCGCCGGCAAGGCGCACCTCAAGACGGGAACCCTGAACACCGTGCGCGCCATCGCAGGTTACAGCCGTGACGGCGACGGCAATGTCTGGGCAGTCGTGGCGATCCTGAACCATCCCCGCCCATGGGGCGCAGCCTCGATTCTCGATCAGGTGCTGGTCAGCCTCTACGGTCAGCGCAACCAGAACACCGCACAACGCTGATGGTGACTCAGGCAGGCCGAACGGCCCGCCTATATCACCGGATGATCACCGCGCCTGGAATTTCCAGGCGCGGTGGATCCGGGGGTTACGACGGAAATCCTCGTCCAGCGTTGCGCTGCTGATTTCCTCTACGGCATAGCGGTCGCTCAGGCTGGCATCCAGCACGAATTTGCGGAAGTTGTTGGAGAAATACAGCGCTCCGCCCGTCGCCAATCGAGCCATCGCCAGATCGAGCAGCACCTGATGGTCCCGCTGTACGTCGAACACACCTTCCATGCGCTTGGAATTGGAGAACGTCGGCGGGTCGATGAAGATCAGGTCGTACTCACCACGATCCTCTTCCAGCCAGGCCATCACGTCGCCCTGTTCCAGGCGCTGGCGATCCGAAAGGCCATTCAACGAGAGATTGCGACGCGCCCAGTCCAGATAGGTTTTCGACAGGTCGACGCTGGTGGTGCTGCGCGCACCGCCCTTGGCTGCATGAACCGTGGCGGTTGCGGTATAGCAGAACAGGTTGAGGAAACGCTTGCCGGCCGCTTCACGCTGAATGCGCAGGCGCAATGGGCGATGATCGAGGAACAGGCCGGTATCCAGATAATCGGTGAGATTCACCAGCAGCTTGACGCCGCCCTCGGTCACTTCGAGAAACTCGCCCTGACTGGCCTGACGCTCATACTGGCGCGTTCCCGTCTGGCGCTCGCGGCGCTTTACCACCACCTTCTCGCGTGGAATGCCCAGTGCTTGCGGTATGGCAGCCAATGCATCGAGCAGGCGCACCTGGGCCTTCTCCGGATCGATGGAGCGCGGCGGCGCATACTCCTGCACGTGCACCCAGTCACCGTACAGATCGATCGCCAGGGCGTACTCAGGCATATCCGCGTCGTATAGCCGGTAGCATTCGATACCCTCACGACGCGCCCATTTGCCGAGCTGACGCAGATTCTTCTGTAGGCGATTGGCGAACATCTGCCCGCCTTCGCTGAGGCGTGCCTGCTCGACCGGCGCCTGCTGCTGTAAATGTTCCTCATGACCGGCGCCGCGCTGACCTGTCACGAACTGATCCAGCTCGACCTTGATCAGCAGCAGCTTGCACGGCAGCGCACCGTTCCAGAACGCGTACTGCTTGTGACTGCGGATGCCCATGCGCTTGCCGAGATCCGGTGCGGCGGTGAATACCGCGGCTTCCCAGCCCAGGCAGGCCTGGCGCAGGCGTTCGCCGAGGTTCTGGTAGAGATAGAGAAGGCTCGCCTCGTCGCCGAGGCGCTCACCATAGGGCGGATTGCAGATCACCAAGCCCTTCTGATTCTGGTCCGGGCGCGGCTCGAAGTCGCCGACATCACCCTGGTAGACTTTGATCCAGCCGGCCAGCCCAGCGCGTTCGATGTTGTTGCGTCCCGGCTGGATCAGCCGCGGATCGGCCTCATAGCCGCGAATCCATAAGGGCGACTTGGCCAAGCCAACCTCTGCCCGTGCCTGAGCTTCGGCATGCAGTCGCGACCACAGCGCGGGTACGTGCCCCAGCCAGGCACTGAAACCCCAACGCTCGCGCTTGAGATTCGGCGCGATGTCCGCCGCCATCATCGCCCCTTCGACAAGAAAGGTGCCGACGCCGCACATGGGATCTGTCAACGCGCCACCAGCAGCGGCAATTCGTGGCCAGCCGGCACGCATCAGGATCGCGGCAGCAAGGTTTTCCTTGAGCGGCGCTGCACCCTGCTGCAGTCGATAGCCACGCTGGTGCAGGCTGTGCCCGGAGAGGTCGAGCGAAAGCACCGCTTGCCCCTTGTCGAGGCGCAGATGCACGCGCAGATCAGGATCGAACTTGTCGATGCTGGGTCTCTCGCCAGATGCGGTTCGCAGCCGATCCACAATGGCGTCCTTGACCTTGAGCGCACCGAAATGGGTGTTGTCGATGCCCGAGCCACGACCACCGAACTCCACTGCCAGGCTGCCGGCAGGCTGCAGATGGTCAGCCCAGTCGACGGCGTGAACCCCTTGGTAAAGCGTCTCGGCGTCTACAGTGGGAAAACGGCTGATCACCAGCAGCACGCGATTGGCCAGGCGCGACCATAGGCAGAGCCGGTAGGCCACCTCCAGCGTACCGAAGCCGCGAATCGCGGATGTCTGCTCGCGACTCTCCTCCAGTCCAAGCGCGGTGGCTTCCTCGAGCAGCAGGCCTTCGAGTCCCTTGGGACAGGTCAGGATCAGTTCATGGCGGTCGGTCATGGAGTTTCCACAAAAGGTGCTTCGGACCGTCGCGACCCTTTCGTCGGAACAGGCCCAGCAAAAAATTAGAAAGAAGTTACAAACATCATGGTTGCAATCATGCAGAAGTGGCTAAGCAGTGCACTTCGCATCCCTTGCCCTTTAAGGCTTATGGGTAGAACCATAGATTCGTTACCTACTTATGACAAAACGATCATTCCAGCGTCTTCAGCATTGCGTTAGAACTCACCTCAGGCCGACATCGCAATGGTGCCGGCGAAGCGCGCCACGCCGGCAGCGCGCTTCATTGGCAGTCTATCTGCCCGGTCTCGCCATGAGGCCACAGGAACACCAGTCAACCACTGAGGGCAATACCCAATGAGAAGACTCAAGCGTGATCCGATGGAACGAGCATTTCTGCGCGGTTATCAACATGGCATACATGGCAAATCTCGCGACCTCTGTCCCTTCTCCCATCCCCAAGTTCGCCAAGCCTGGATCAACGGCTGGCGGGAGGGTCGCGGCGACAACTGGGATGGTCTGACCGGCACGGCCGGTCTGCATAGACTCAACGAACTTCACGCGGTCGGCTGATTTACCGATCCACCCGACTTGATACGGCACGCCCTACCCGGGCGGCGGGCTAGAAGCCCAGGGGCTCCAAACAGGAGCCCCTTCCCACCACCTACTTCGCCTGCGAACGCAGCGCCGCGATGGCATCCACCGCCTCGCGGATCAGAGCCGGTCCCTTGTAGATGAAGCCTGAGTACAACTGGACCAGGCTGGCACCCGCCTCGATCTTCTCGGCCGCGTGACGACCCTCGGTGATACCGCCTACGGCGATGATCGGCAGTCGCCCACCCAGCGTCTGCGCCAGCACTTTCACCGTATGGGTGCTCTTGTCCCGTACCGGCGCGCCGGACAGGCCACCTGCCTCATCGGCATGCGCCAGGCCGGCGACGCCTTCGCGGCCGAGGGTGGTATTGGTGGCGATGATCGCGTCCATTCCCGCCTGGAACACGGCCTCCCCCACCAGCGCGGTTTCTTCATCGGTCATGTCCGGCGCGATCTTGATGGCCAGCGGTACACGCTTGCCATGCATGATCTCCAGATCTTCACGACGCAGCCGCAACGCGTCGAGCAACTGCTTGAGCGAGTCGCCGAACTGCAGGCTGCGCAGGCCCGGGGTATTGGGCGAACTGACGTTCACGGTGACGTAACTGGCGTGGTGGTAGACCTTGTCCAGGCAGAGCAGATAATCCTCATCGGCGCGCTCGACGGGGGTGTCGAAATTCTTGCCGATGTTGATCCCCAGCACGCCTTTGAACCTGGCCGCTTCGACACGAGCCAGCAAGGCATCGACACCGTGGTTGTTGAAGCCCATGCGATTGATGATCGCCTCGGCTTCCGGCAGGCGGAAGATTCGCGGCTTCGGGTTGCCGGGCTGCGGGCGCGGCGTCACGGTACCAACCTCGATAAAGCCGAAGCCCAGCTGCGACATCCCGAGAATGGCCTCACCGTTCTTGTCCAGCCCCGCGGCCAGACCTACCGGGTTGGGAAAGTCCAGCCCCATCACCCGCACTGGCAGGCTGGCCGGCGGCTTGCTAAGCATCGCATTCAGCCCGAGACGGCCGCCCGCGCCAATCAGCTCGAGGGAAAGTTCGTGGGAAGTTTCCGGAGATAACTTGAACAACAGCTGGCGGGCCAGGTTATACATACGCAGCCTAAAGTCTCGGTAAAGGTGGACGCGGAGTATAGCAGCCCGAGGTCCGTACAGCCGCAGCGGCGGGTGATGAAATACGGGCGTCGCCAGCAGTCGGCGAGGCGCGTCATTTCAACCGCCGCAAGCCCAGCAACTGACCCTGTTCGGCAAACTCGAGCTCGAAGGAACCATATACGCCTTCGTGGGTCAGAAACGGGCGCAGATGATGCGCAGGCAGGCTGACCCGCGTGCCATCGCGACTTCGGATCAGGATGCGATTCGCATGGCCTTGGTATACCGCTTTCATTCGTTCGGCGGATAGCGCGATATCCAGCACCAGATTTGGCATGGAGGCTCCTCAGTGATCTACCCAGCGATATTGCCACATCGACACGCCATGATTGGCCGCCCCTGGTGCGTGTGGCATCGGCACGCGCGGTGCAAAGCCCGTGCGCAAATGCCACAGGTCTGCCACACTTCGGCCGTAGCCCTGAGAGCTCAAGCATCATGATGAGCCTGCCCGAGCCAATGCCTTCACTGACTTCTCAAATCGCACGACTTGCGCAACGCCTCGGGCTGCGCTCCAAGGCTTCGCTTCCCATTCAGGATCGCGCCAGCAGCCTGCAGCTGCCCTTTTCCCGCCTACCCGAGCCTGAGCCCAGCATTTTCTGGAACGATGGCCCCTGCCTGCAACGCTTGCTGGAGCTGCCACGTGGTGCGCTCTCCGGTCCGGTGCAGGAAGACAAGGCCCGTGCGCATGCTGCGCTGACACGCTTGATCAGCAAGGATTGCACCCGGTCACGGCTCGACCTGCGGCAGATCGACGGCTTCGGCGGGCAGCGCAAAAATGAACCGAGTTACCCGACCTTCGAAGCCTTTTCCAGCACGGCGGGTTGTCGACAGGTACGAATCATCAGCTACAAGGATTTTCTTCGAGCACTCGGTACCGCCTTGCCCGGCTTCGACAGGGGGGCAGCGATCGATGTTCGCCAGGCCAGCTGGCTCGGGGAGCGGCTTTATTGGGCCGGCGAACACCATCTGGAAGCCTTTGCCTGCGCCGTGGCCTACGCGCGCTTGCGCGGCCTGGAAGTCATGCTGCCGGCGGAGGTCACCGATTACCGCCTCGACCGCTCCGGGGTTCACGCGCTGGACGCTGACTACCACGCCGTGACGATGCCTGCTCAGGCCTGGAGCGACCGTGAATTCATGGCCATGCTGCTCGACAGCCAGGTTCCCTATGCCCGCTTGACACTACTGCGCGATGCCAGCAATTCCGAGTTGCTGTTGCTGGAGAAGCGTGACCCCACAGCCAATGCCATTGGCGAGGGGCTGAAGCTGGCAGGCGCACCTGACCTGATTCGCTACCTGCGCGATCTGCCGCAGATCACTCGCTTCAAGGTCGGACTGCCTGCGCAGGACTGAGCGTTTACCGCCACGGACTCCCTGCGCAGCAAACACCCATCCGCTAAAAAAACGCACCGCCCGAGGGCAGTGCGTTTTTCAGTTGCGCCGCATTAATGGCGCGGCCTCTCCCGCGGACGGATCGTCCACGGAGGAAGCCGCAAGACCTCGTCAGCCATGCCCTACCGACTGCGCCAGCCCCTGCAGCTCGCGGCTAGCGACTGCATAGATGGCGTAGTCGGTGCCGCTGGCGCCGCGCAGCTCGGCCAGCATCGAGCGCCAGCGCTCCATTAACACTGGTCGTTGAGACAACCAGGCGTCGACCCGCTCGCTGATCGCCTCCGGACCGTTCTCCATCTGCAGCACCGATACCGTGATGCTGCGCTGCTGTGAGTCGAGGTCGTCGCGGAAGCTTTCACGCGCCAGGGCCTGCCAGTTGTTGGCAACCGGCAGGTTGGTGAGCAGATGCAGATACCAGGGAAGCTCCAGCGCACCACCGACGGCGAAATAGGTTGCCGCCACCTGCGCAGGCACCTGGCCAGTTTCGTCAGCGGCCTCCAGAATCGGCAGCAGCGTGTACAGATGGCTGGTACCGGCCACCATGCGCGCCAGCAGCTCCGGCACCCCGGCTTCGGTGTAACGCTTATAGCGCTCCTGCCAGCGGTCACGCGTCGAGCCTTGCAGCAGTTCATCGAGCTTCAGACCAAGGGCAGCGACCCGCGGGCCAAAGTGAGCGACGTCGCGTGCGGCATCCAGCTCGCTACGACGATTGCGCAGGAACCAGCGCGTCGCACGGCGGCCCAGGCGCATCAGCTCATCCATCAAGGCCAACTGCAGCTCCGCCGGTACCTTGTGATCCAGCGCCTCGATCTGCCGGAACCAGTGAGGCAGATGGAAGATGTCGCGCACGATCACGTAGGCTCCGGCGACATTCGCCGCACTCATGCCCGTCGCCTCGTTCAGGCGCTGAACGAAAGTGATGCCCATGTTGTTAACCAGATCGTTGGCAATCTGGGTAGCAACGATTTCGCGCTTGAGGCGATGTTGCAGCATGGCATCGTGGAAACGCTCGCTCAGTTGCTGCGGGAAGGCACTTTCCATTTCGCGGGCGAGGTAGTCGTCGTCCGGCACGCGCGAATCCAGCAGCGCTTTCTTCAGTTCGATCTTGCTGTAGGAAATCAGAACCGACAGCTCCGGCCGGGTCAGCCCCTTGCCGATGCTGGCGCGCTCGGTCAGGGCGTCATCGCTGGGCAGGAACTCGAGCGCGCGGTCGAGCTGCCCCGCCGCCTCCAGCGCATTGATCAACCGAACATACTCGGCGGCCCGCTCCCGCGAGCGATGCTGCGCCTGGGACAGCGCCTGGGTCTGCTTGTAGTTGTTCTGCAGCACCAGCTCGGCCACCGCGTCGGTCATTTCGAATAGCAGTTGATCGCGCTGCTTGGCGGTCATGTCACCGGCGCTGACCACCTCATTGAGCAGGATCTTGATGTTCACTTCATGATCCGAGCAATCGACGCCGCCGGCATTGTCGATGAAGTCGGTATTGCTCGATCCGCCATGCAGCGCGTACTCGACGCGTCCCAGCTGGGTCATGCCGAGGTTGCCGCCCTCGCCCACCACCTTGGCTCGTAGATCGGCGCCATTGACCCGCACCGCATCGTTGGCCTTGTCGCCGACTTCGGCGTGGCTTTCGCCGCCGCTCTTCACATAGGTACCGATACCGCCATTCCATAGCAGGTCCACCGGTGCCTTGAGCAGCGCGTGGATCAGCTCGGCTGGGGTCAGCTGATCCGCCTCGATGGCGAAGCGCTCTTTCATCTGTGGCGTGATCGCGACTCGCTTGGCCGAACGCGGGAAGATGCCACCGCCTTCCGAGATCAGCGACACGTCGTAATCGGTCCATGACGAGCGCGGCAGGTCGAACAGGCGCTTGCGCTCGATGAAACTGCGCGCAGGATCGGGATTGGGGTCGATGAAAATATGCAGATGGTTGAACGCGGCCACCAGCTGCAGGGTTTCGGACATCAGCAGACCGTTGCCGAACACATCGCCAGCCATGTCGCCGATACCGATGACGCTGATCACGTCGGTCTGCACGTTGATTCCGCGCTCACGGAAGTGCCGCTGCACCGAAACCCAGGCGCCGCGCGCGGTGATGCCCATCTTCTTGTGGTCGTAGCCTGCCGAGCCGCCCGAGGCAAAGGCGTCGCCGAGCCAGAAGTCGTATTCGGCGGCGATGCCGTTGGCGATGTCCGAAAAGCTCGCTGTACCCTTGTCCGCAGCGACCACCAGATAGGGATCGTCACCGTCATAGCGAAGTACATTGGCGGGCGGAACGACCTGACCTTCATGCAGGTTATCGGTGATGTCGAGCAGGCCACTAATGAAAATGCGATAGCAGGCGATCGCTTCGGCCTGAATATCATCCCGCGTGCCACTGGTAGGCAGACGACGCGGCACGAAACCGCCTTTCGCGCCGCCGGGAACGATCACCGCATTCTTCACCTGCTGCGCCTTGACCAGGCCGAGCACTTCGGTGCGGTAGTCCTCTTCACGGTCGGACCAGCGCAACCCTCCACGCGCCACCTTGCCGCCGCGCAGGTGCACGCCCTCAACCCGTGGCGAATAGACGAATATCTCGTACATCGGTGCCGGGCGCGGCATCTCCGGGATCGAGCGCGGATCGAGCTTGAAGCTGAAATACGACTTGGGTTTGCCGTTGGCATCCGGCTGATAGAAGTTGGTTCGCAGGGTGGCCTGAATCAGCGCCAGATAGCGCCGCAGAATCCGGTCCTCGTTGAGTACCGCCACCTCATCAAGCGCTGTGAGAATCGCCTGTTCCAGCCGTTGCTGCTTGTCTGCCAGATCCTCGTCACCGAGCTTGCGCGCCAGGTAGAAGCGCATCTTGAACAGCCGCACCAGCTCGCGGGCGATATCCGTGTGGTTGAGCAGCGCGCTGGCGATATAGCCAAGGTCGAAGCCCATGCGAATCTGCTTGAGATAGCGCGCATAGGCGCGCAGCAGCGCCACTTCCCGCCAGGCCAACCCGGCGGTCAGCACCAGACGGTTGAATCCATCATTCTCGGCAAAGCCGCCGTAGATATGGATGAACGCATCCTGCAGCGCCTCGTTGATCTCCAGCAGGTCGATTTCCAGACCTTCGGCATAGGTGAAGGCGAAGTCGTGTATCCAGTACTCGCGGCCGCTGCGGTCACGCAACCGGAACGGAAACTCGCCGAGCACCCGCAGCCCCAGGTTCTCCATGATCGGCAGGATGTCCGACAGCGGCAGCGGTGTATTCAGGTGGTAGAGCTTGCAGTGCAGGCGGTTCTCTTCAGCCGTGATCGGCTGATAGAAGCTCATCACCAGCGGGCGTTCCTCGCTGAGGTCGAGCACATGCTGCATGTCGACGGTGGCCGATTGCGGCGAGAAGCGCTCGCGGTAGCCGGCCGGGAAACCTTTCGGAAACTCGCTGAGCAGATGGGTGCCCCTGGCCTCGCCGAAGCGCTCGACCACCAGGCTCTGGTAGTCGTCCTGCCAGGTGCGGCAGGCCTGCAGCACTTCCTGCTCCAGACGCACCGTATCCACCTGCAGCGCGCGGCTGGGGTCTAGACGCAGGATGAACTGCACGCGCGTCAGCACCGATTCGGAGAAATAGGTGGAGAACTCGCAGTCGCTGGCTTCGAGCCGCTCCTGCAGCACCTGCTGGATTTTCAGCCGTGTCTCGGTGGAGTAGCTGTCACGCGGCACGTACACCAGGCAGTAGCAAAAACGCCGATAGGGGTCGAAACGCAGGAACAGCCGCAGCCGATTGCGTTCCTGGATCTGCACGATGGCGATGGCGTTTTCGAACAGCTCGTCGATCGGCGCCTGGAACAGCTCGTCACGCGGCAGCACCTCGAGAACCTGCACCAGCTCCTTGGCCAGATGCGCGGAGCTGCCGAAATTGGCGCGCTGCACCACCGTCTCGACCTTGCGGCGGATGAACGGGATGCGTCGCACGCTCTGGGTGTAGACCGACGAGGTGAACAGGCCGAGGAAGCGGCATTCGCGAACCACCCGCCCCTCGTCATCAAATTCACGCACCGAGACGAAGTCCGGGTAAGCCGGACGGTGCACGCGGCTGGGCATGGCCGCCTTGGCGAACGACAGCAGCAGCGGCTCACGCAGGTAGCTGACCGATTGGCCGGTGAGCGATTGCTCTTCCTCGGAAAGCCCGGTGCGCATGCTGCGCGACAGACCCAGCAGCGAGCTTTCGTCATAGACGATGCGCCCGCCGTCGGCCTGTTCCTGCACGGAGAACTCTTCGTAGCCGAGGAAGGTGAAATGGTCGTCCGCCAGCCACCGCATGAAGTCGCGGATCTCTTCCAGCTCGTCGCCGTCGATGCTCAGGTTGACCTGCTCCAGACGCCCTTGCAGCTCGACCGCCTTGCCCTTCATCGCCGCAAAGTCACCCACCACCTGACGCACATCAGCCAGCACACCCAGCAGTGACTGCTCGAGCTCGCGCAGGGCCGTCGGGCTGGCGCAGCGATCGATCTCGACGAAGATCAACGATTCGGCGTGGCTGTCAGCGGCGCGCTCGTCCTTGGGCAGCAGCTCCAACAAGCTGCCGTCGGCCCCGCGACGAACCTGCAGCACGCTGGTTTGCAGGGTATGGATGCTGTAGCCGCGGCGCGTCAGCTCCATGCGCACCGAATCGACCAGGAACGGCATGTCCGGATGCAGCACCTCGACCACGCTGTGGGTCGATTGCCAGCCATGCTTCTCGAAGTCGGGGTTGAATACCTGCACCTCGGGTTTGGCGGGATCGAAGCGCTCCAGCAGGCGCCAGCTGGCCAGTGTCGAGCCGACCAGATCGCTCATGCGCCGCTCGGTGAGCTCTGGCAGCGCGACGATGCCGAAGAACTGTTCGGCGAACAGGCTCAGTTGCGGCAGGATTTTCGGGTCTACGTGTTGCGCTAACGCTGTCTGCAATTGCTGCTGAAAGTCGGCCTTGCTGGCCGCTGAAAAGAACGCCATGTATGGCTCCGCTTGGCTTGCTGGGGAAAGAGACGTCGGTAGTGACTGACGGCACAGGACGAAGGTTCAAGGTTAGTCTAGTCGAGGGTTAATGCAGTAAAGTGGCGCTTCTCCTGCAGTCGCCTGCGACTGTCTGTAGCAGCCAATAGCAGCCGGCGTCTCTGCCCGCCGCGCCAGCCGATTTGCCGCCCACCTGGAAGACTCGAAACGATGGATCACCGTGAATCGATAATCGCGCTGCGACAGTTCCTGTCCACCCAGATCCTGGGGCAGGAACGGCTGATCGAACGCCTGCTGATCGCCTTGCTCGCCGACGGCCACATGCTCGTCGAAGGCGCGCCCGGCCTGGCCAAGACCCGCGCCATCAAGGAACTCGCCGAAGGCCTGGAGGCGGAGTTCCATCGAATCCAGTTCACCCCCGACCTACTGCCCGCCGACATCACCGGTACCGAAATCTATCGCCCGGAGACCGGCAGCTTCGTCTTCCAGCAGGGGCCGATCTTCCACAACCTGGTGCTCGCGGACGAAATCAACCGGGCACCGGCCAAGGTGCAATCGGCGCTGCTCGAAGCCATGGCCGAGCGCCAGGTCAGCGTCGGCCGCAGCACTTACGATCTGCCGCCGCTGTTCCTGGTGATGGCGACACAGAACCCGATCGAGCAGGAAGGCACCTACCCCTTGCCCGAAGCACAGCTCGACCGCTTCCTGCTGCACGTGAAGATCGGCTTCCCCGACGCCTCGGTGGAACGACGCATCCTGCAGCAGGCCCGTGGCGAGGCGATCAATGGCGAGGCGGCGCCGGAACATCGGGTCAGCCAGCAGGCGATCTTCGCCGCGCGCAAGGACATCCTCGGCCTGTACATGGCCGATGCGGTGGAGGAATACCTGGTGCAACTGGTCATGGCCACGCGCACGCCGGCCAAGTTCGATGCCGAGCTGGCCGAGTGGATCGCCTATGGCGCGAGTCCGCGCGGTTCGATCTCGCTGGATCGCTGCGCCCGTGCCCATGCGTGGCTGGCCGGACGCGATTTCGTCAGCCCCGAGGACATACAGGCGATGCTTTTCGATGTGCTGCGTCACCGCCTGATTCTCTCCTTCGAGGCAGAAGCCGCCGGCATTGATCAGGACCGGGTCATCCAGCGCATTCTCGACGTGGTAGCGGTGGCCTGATGCAACCGCAGGCTTCCGCCGCCGGGCAGCCAACCGAGCAGGGCTCCGGTATCCGTGTGAGCCTGGCCGAACTCATCGATATGCGTCATCGCGTCCGTGAAGTGCCGCTGTTTTCTACACCGCATCGCCGCAGTCCGCTGGTAGGTCTGCACCATTCCAAGCTGCGCGGGCGCGGCGTGGATTTCGATCAGGTTCGCATCTATCAGCCCGGTGACGACGTGCGCACCATCGACTGGCGCGTCACCGCACGCACCCAGGAGCCACACACTAAGCTGTTCCATGAAGAACGCGAGCGGCCGATCTATATCGTGGTCGAGCAGAGCCCGCGACTGTTCTTCGGCAGCGGCCGACTGTTCAAGTCGGTGCTGGCGGCGCAGGCGGCGAGCCTGATCGGCTGGGCGGCGCTCAGCCACAATGATCGGGTTGGCGGGCTGGTGTTCGGCGATGAGCGTCAGGAAATCAAGCCACGGCGCAGCAAGCAGAGCCTGCTGCAGCTGCTGGATCGCGTCACCCGCGCCAACAATCGCCTGCAGCCAGACAACCCGATCGACCCCGACGCTTTCAGCATGGCCCTGCGCCGGGCACGGGAAGTGCTGCGTCCGGGCAGTCTGTCGGTGATTCTCTGCGACGAGCGCACCCTCACCGATGCCGCCGAGCAGCAGCTCAGCCTGCTCGCGCGCCATGTCGATCTGCTGTTGCTGCCACTGTTCGATCCGCTGGATCACGCCCTGCCCGCAGCCGGCCTGCTGCGCTTCAGCGAAGGCAATGCGCGGCTTGAACTGGATACCCAGGATGCGGATCTGCGTCAGCGTTACCGCGACTTGGGCGAGGCGCGCGGCGCCCGCTGGCAGCGCCTGGCCGATCGTCTGCGGGTGCCGCTGATGCCGCTCGACACCCAGCACGATCTGGTCGAGCAGTTGCGTGAGCACCTGAGCGTCCGCCATCCGAGCGCACGGCGATGAATCCGCTCGATCAACTGGCTCCGCTGATCAGCCCCGAGCCGATCAGCTGGTGGCCTCCAGCGCCGGGCTGGTGGCTGCTCGGCCTGGTGCTGCTGATGGCGCTTGGCTTGCTCTGGCGACTTCGTCACCGGCTGCTCAGGCGCAAGCCCCGTGTGCAGCCGGAGCCACCGCTGGAACCGCAGCGTCAGGAGGCGCTCATCGAGCTTTCGCGCTTGAGCAAACCCTACGGCGGGCAACCGGCCAGCCAGTGGCTGCAACAACTCAATGGGCTGCTCAAGCGGCTCTGCCGCATTCGTTACCCCAACGACCACCCGCACACGCTCAGTGGGCGCGCGTGGCTGGCCTTTCTCGACAACCGCTGCCCTGCCGCCGGGCTGACCCGCTGGATGATTCTCGTCGAAGGTGCCTACCGGGCCGAGTGCCGCCTCGACGACAAGGCCATCGACGGGCTCGAACAGGCCGTTGACATCTGGATCCGCAAGCATGTTTGAACTGGCCTGGCCCTGGGTCTTCCTGCTGCTACCGCTGCCCTGGCTGCTGCGCGCACTGCTGCCGCCGGCCGATAGCGGCGAAGCCGCGCTGAAGGTCAGCTTCCTCGACGAACTGCAGCAGCTGTCCGGCCGGCGCGCGCGTGTCGCCCTGCCCGCCTGGCGCCAGCAACTGCCCTACCTGACCATCTGGCTGTTGCTGCTGTTCGCCGCAGCACGCCCCCAGTGGCTGGGTGAACCACTGCCGCTGCCCACCAGCGGCCGCGATCTGCTGCTGGCAGTGGACGTCTCCGGCTCGATGGATTACCCCGACATGCAGTGGCAGGACGAGGAGCTGACGCGGCTGGAACTGGTCAAGGTGCTGCTCGGCGACTTCATCGAGGAGCGTCGTGGCGATCGCGTCGGCCTGATTCTCTTCGGCAGCAAGGCCTATCTGCAGGCGCCACTGACCTTCGATCGCCACACCGTGCGAGTCTGGCTGGATGAAGCCCGGGTTGGCATCGCCGGCAGCAACACTGCGATAGGGGACGCCATCGGCCTGGCGGTTAAGCGCCTCAGGGAGCGACCGGCGAACAGTCGTGTGCTGGTACTGATCACCGACGGTGCCAACAACGGCGGCGAAATCGAGCCGCTGCTGGCGGCCTCGCTGGCCGCCGAAGAAGGCGTGCGGGTCCACACCATCGGCATCGGCGCCGTGCCGGAAGAAGGTGGCGTGCTCAGCCGCTTCGGTTTCAACCCTGGCCTGGACCTCGACGAGCCGACTCTGCGCGCCATTTCCGAGCAAACCGGCGGTGAGTATTTCCGCGCCTCGTCGAGCGCAGAGCTGAAAGCGATCGGCGATACGCTGGATCGTCTCGAGCCGGCAGCGCAGCAACCAGCCCAGGCCCGTGTGGCCGAGGCTCTGTACATCTGGCCGCTGTCGGCGGCTTTGCTGATCAGCCTGCTGATGGTCGCGGCCAGCCTGTGGAGTGCACAGTTGCAACGCCTGGCCTGGCGACGGGAGCAGCGCCGATGAGCGAACTGCTACCCCATCTGTTGCGGCCATACTGGCTGCTCATCCTGCCGCTACTGATCTGGCTGCTGTGGCGGCTCTGGCATCGGCAGTTGCAGGTCGGGCGCTGGCAGCGTCTTCTGCCGGAAGCCTTTCATGCCGCCTTGCTGACCCGTGGCCGACTGCGCCACAGTCGCCTGCCCTGGCTGGTGCTGGGCCTGGCCTGGCTGCTGGCGGTCATCGCATTGCTCGGGCCCAGCTGGCAACGCTTCGAACAGCCGAGCATGAAGCGCAGCGATCCCCTGGTGGTGCTGCTGGAACTCACGCCATCGATGCTCGCCAGCGACGCACCACCCACTCGCTTGGAACAGGCCAAGCGCAAGCTGCTGGATCTGCTCGAGCGCCGGCAGGACGTACAGACCGCCGTCGTGGTATTCGCCGGCAGCGCCCACACCGTGGTGCCTCTATCCGATGACCTGGCGACCACACGCAACCTGCTCGACGCCCTGCACCCGACGCTGATGCCCGAGCAGGGCCAGCGCGCGGACCTTGCCGTGGCCAAAGGCCTCGCCCTGCTCGAACAGGCTGGCCTGGGGCGCGGGCGCTTGCTGCTGATCGGCAGCAGCCTGGACGAGCACGAACGCAGCGCCATCGTCACGCTGATGGAGGGCAGAAACGAGCAACTGCTGATACTCGGCGTCGGCACCGCACAAGGCGCGCCAATCGCCGGCAAGGACGGTAGCTTTGTCAAGGATGCCCAAGGCGCAATCCTCATCCCGCGCCTGGACAACGCCAGACTGCAACGCCTGGCCAACGAGCTGGGAGGGCGCTATCAGCGCGCGCGGCTGGATGACGACGACCTGACGGCCCTCGGTCTGCTCGATCAAACTGGCACGTTGCGCCAGGACGATGAAATCACGCGGCTGGAAGCCTGGCTGGATCAGGGGCACTGGCTGCTGTTGCCACTGCTCTTGCTGGCCGCCCTCGCCGGTCGCCGCGGCTGGTTGTTCTGCCTACCGCTATTGCTGCTGCAGCCGCAGCCTGCCAATGCCTTCGAGCTAGAGGACCTCTGGCTAAGTCGCGATCAGCAGGGCCAACGCCTGCTGGACGCGGAGCGGCCGGCCGAGGCCGCCGAGCGCTTCACCGATCGCCGCTGGCAGGCCACCGCCCGTTATCAGGCCGGCGACTATGCCGGCGCGGCAGAACTGTTCGCCGAAGGCAACACGGCCGCCGATCACTACAACCGTGGCAATGCCCTGGCTCGTAGCGAAGCCTTCGAGGCCGCCATCGAAGCCTATGACCAGGCGCTGGACCTGCAGCCTGATCTACAGGCGGCGCAGCGCAACAAAGCGCTGATCGAAGAGCTGCTGCGCCGCCAGCAGGAACAGCCCGAGCCCGAGCAGGAACAGAATCAGCAGGACGAGCAAACCGAAGAACCACTGCCGCAACCCGAGCAGCCGCAATCACAGGAAGCGGGCTCTGCCCATTCCCCTTCGCCGGAGGATGCCCAGGGCGAGCCGTCCAGCGAAGCCAGCGGCGCCTCGCAGCCATCGACAACCGAAGCCACGCCCGAGACCGAAGAAATGGATGGCAGCGCGGCCCAGGCGGAACACGAGGCGCTCCCCGAGCAGGAGCGGCAACAGGCGATGGAGCAATGGTTGCGGCAGATTCCGGACGATCCCGGCGAGCTGCTGCGACGAAAATTCCTCTACGAACAACGCAAGCACCAGGAAACCAATCGATGATGCGCCTGATGGCTTTTCTTCTGCTCGGCCTCCTTGCTGGTCAGGCCGCAGCCGCCGGCCTGTTCGCCCGGGTTGACCGCACCCAGCTGAGCATTGACGAAACCCTGGAGCTGAGCCTGGAAAGCCAGGGCAGCACGGTATTCGGCAAGCCCGACCTGCAGCCGCTGGAGCCATTGTTCGAGGTGTTCGACACCCGTCAGGTCAACCAGCTTTCCAGCAGCAACGGCGAAGCCCATGCGATCACACGCTGGCTGATCACCCTGCGACCGAAGCAGACCGGCTACGTGATCATCCCGCCGCTGCAACTGGGCGACTGGCGCAGCGAGCCGATCACATTGATGGTCCAGGAATCGCTGAAAAATACCGAAAGCGACCAGCTGGCCCCGATCTTCATCGATGCCAGCGTCGACCAGGAAAACGTTTACGTTCAGGCCCAGGTGATCCTCACCCTGCGCATCTATCATTCGGTTTCGCTGTACGACGACAGCACCCTCTCGCCGCTGCAGATGCCGGAAGCCCTGGTCGAACGGCTCGGTGAGCCACGCACCTACGAGAAGACCATCAACGGCATTCGCCACGGCGTCATCGAAGTGCGCTATGCGCTGTTCCCGCAGAAGTCCGGCGAGCTGACCATCCCTGCCCAACTGTTCAGCGCCACCACCGTGACCAATGGCAGCAACCCGCTGTTCGGCTCGCGTTCGGGCCGCTCGACGCAGGTCAGGTCACCAAGCATCCCGCTGACGGTCAAGCGCAAACCGGCGGACTACCCCGCCGCTGCGCCCTGGCTGCCGGCACGCAGCCTGACCCTGGTCGAAGCCTGGAGCCCGGAGCCCGATCAGGCACAGACCGGCGAATCACTCACCCGCAGCCTGTTGCTCAAGGCCGAAGGCCTGACCAGCACCCAGTTGCCCGCCATCGGTTCTGCCCAGAGCCCCGACCTGCGCCGCTACCCGGATCAACCGATCCTGGCCAACGAAGTCAGTGGCGCGGGTCTGGTCGGTAGCCGCGAGCAGCGCGAGGCGCTGATTCCCACGCGCAGCGGCGCGTTGCAGTTACCCGCGGTGGAAGTGGTCTGGTGGAACACCGTGGAAGACCGGCTGGAACGCACCACGCTGGACGAACGGACCCTGAATGTCGCCGATAATCCGAATCTCGCGCCGACGCCCGCCGAGCAACCGGCCGCAACGCCACTACCTGCCGAGCAGCAGCTACTGTGGCCCTGGCAGCTGAGTACCCTGCTCTTCGCCCTGTCCACCCTCGCCGGCTTCGGACTGTGGCTACACGCGCGGCGGCAACCCGCAGTGCAGCGCGCACTGCAGCCTGGCCCGACCCCACGCAGCCTGCTCGACGACCTGCGTCGCGCCTGCCAGGCCAACGACTCGCAGGCCACTCGCCAGGCGCTGGATGCCTGGGCGCGGCAACAGCCGGAGACGCTGGCCGACATGGCTGCGCGCTTCGTGCCGCTGTCCGATGCGCTGGACGGACTCAATGGTGCGCTGTACAGCGAAGCCGGCCAGCGTTGGCAGGGAGAGGCGCTGTGGCAGGCGATCCAGACGCTCCCTCCAGCGACCAGTCCGAGTGTCGAGCAGGACCACAGCGCCCTGCCACCACTGTATCCACGCTGACCGGCAACGCCACACCGCTTCACACCAGACGCGCCTGACCAACGCGGTGCACGGGCACCGCATGGCGCACCACTTTCTCGCTGGCATATCGCTTGCTTCTGGCTTGGCATAGACCACTCCTGATCCGTCGTGCACGGTTACCTGTGCCGCACGCTTCGCAATCGAAAGGCCCACAGCATGACCGAACCCTCCACGTCGCCCCGCCACGATGCACTGGCCTGGGTCGCCGGCAGCGATGCACCGGAAAAGAGCTCGCTCAACCTGGGCTTCCTGCCACTTACCGATGCCGCCTCGCTGATCGTCGCCGCCACTCAGGGCTTCGCCCAGCCCTTCGGCCTTACGCTCAACCTGCACCGCCAGAACTCCTGGTCGGGCCTGCGCGATAAGCTGATCGGCGGTGAGCTGGACGCAGCGCACGGCCTGTACGGACTGATATATGCCGTGCACCTGGGAATCGGCGGCAGCCGCGCGGTGGATATGGCGGTGCTCATGGGGCTTGCGCAGAACGGTCAGAGCATCAACCTGTCGACCCCGCTCAAGGCAGCCGGCGTGACCGATCCCGAGGCATTGCGCAACAGCGTGCGCCAAAGCGGTGCACGCCTGACTCTCGCGCATACCTTCCCCACCGGCACCCACGCGCTGTGGCTCTATTACTGGCTGGCCGCCAATGGTATCCACCCGCTGCAGGATGTGCGGACGCTGGTGCTGCCGCCATCGCAGATGGTGGCGTACCTGCAGGCCGGGCGCATCGACGGTTTCTGCGCCGGCGAGCCCTGGGGCGCGCAGGCGATCGCCGAGGGGGTCGGCTTCACCCTCGCAACCAGCCAGTCGATATGGCCGGATCATCCGGAAAAGGTGCTCGGCTGCACCCGCGCATTCGTCGAGCAGTACCCCAACACCGCGCGCGCACTGGTAATGGCGGTGCTCGAAGCGAGTCGTTTCATCGACCAGAGCCAGGAAAACCGCCGCAGCACCGCGCAGCTGATTGCCGGGAGCGAGTATGTCAACGCGCCGCTGGCAGCCATCGAATCACGCTTTCTCGGCTCGTATCAGGATGGGCTGGGCAACGCCTGGAATGACCAACACCCGCTGCGCTTCTTTGCCGATGGCGCGGCGAACATGCCCTACCTGTCCGACGGCCTCTGGTTTATGACCCAGCTGCGGCGCTGGGGCCTGTTGCGCCAGGACCCGGACTACCAGCTGGTCGCAAGCCAGGTGCAACAGATCGAGCTGTACCGACAGGCCGCCGGCGCGCTGGGCATCACCGTGCCGGAGTCGCCCATGCGCAGCGCCACGCTGATGGATGGCAAGACCTGGGACGGCAGCGATCCGGCAGCCTACGCCCGCAGTTTCCCGCTGCACGCCATGGCCGATCAGGCCATGGCGGCTGCACTTTGAGCAGGGGATCAGGCATGTTGCGCATCCTGCTGATCGACGACACCCCACGCAAGATCGGGCGCCTGCGAAGCGCGCTGATCGAGGCCGGCTTCGAAGTCATCGATGAATCCGGCCTGACCATCGATCTGCCCGAGCGGGTCGAGGCGATCCGTCCGGACGTGGTGCTGATCGACACCGACTCACCGGGCCGCGATGTGCTGGAGCAAGTGGTGCTGGTCAGCCGCGATCAACCACGGCCCATCGTCATGTTCACCGACGACAGTGACCCGGATGCCATGCGTCAGGCCATCCGCGCCGGGGTCAGCGCCTATATCGTCGAGGGCATTCAGGCCCAGCGACTCAAGCCGATCCTCGATGTGGCGATGGCGCGTTTCGAGACCGACCAGGCAATCCGCGCGCAATTGCAGGCCCGCGAGCAGCAACTCGCGGAACGCAAGCGCATCGAGCTGGCCAAGGGCATGCTGATGAAGATGCGCGACTGCAAGGAGGAAGAGGCCTACACCCTGATGCGCCGCCAGGCGATGAGTCGCCAGCAGAAGCTGATCCAGGTCGCCGAGCAGATCATCGCCATGAACGAGCTGCTTGGGCACTGAGCTGCCCGCCCGCAGTGCAACCGCTCGACCAAACGCACCATCGGCGAGCGTGCTCTCGGCCCCTCGGCATGGACCGTGAGACAGCTGCAACGCCGCCATCCGCCACGACGCGGCGTTCAGCCGAAAGCCTGCAGCAAGCGGCAGGCTGGCAAGCAGCTTGCTAGATGGGTTGGCCGAGCCAACGAAGGCGTCCGGCAAAGACGAAGGCGTCCCTGCACCGCATGTTTCGACATGCCGGTCCGGACGCCTTTTTTGTTGCCCGCGCGGCAGTGCCGCGCGCTCACTTCAGGGATTTGCAGAATGACCATCACCGCGACCTTGGCGATCGCCTGTGCACTGCTGATGCTGGGCCACTATCTGAACGGCATGGCCAGCGCACAACATTCCCGACGCGTAGCGCAGTTGCGCCTGCTGGCAGTTCAGGAAGATCTGGAGATTCTCCGCCTGCTGCAACAGCATCGCGGTCTGGGCGTACAGAGCGAACCCACTGCGGTAGCGCTGCGCTGCGCGCTGGCGACAAGCCTCACGCAACGTCTGCAACAGCGCAGTGCCCTGCCCGATGCGTATTCGATAACGGAAGGCTGGCTGGTTCTGCGCAACAACCCTGCCGATTTCGACGGGCATTGCGCTCTGATCGAAACCCTTATCGATGCGCTTGAGAAGCGGGCGCCGATATCGAGCAACGAACCCGCCGAAGCCGCTCGCGCCTGCCGCGAACTGGAAGACGTGGCACGCCTGCGCGGCCTCTGCGTCGTCGCCTCGAATCAGGGCGGCTGCACGCCGGCCTTGCAAAAGCGCCTGAAAGCACTCTGTCGGCGCATGGTTACAGACACCGATATGGAGCTGAAGCGGCTGGTCGGCAAGCTGGAGCGCAGCGTGATACATGCAGCCCAACCGAGGCTGAGCCCGCCCGAGTGTTTTGCCCTTGTCACCCCCTTCATCGACGCGCGCCTGCAGTTGATCCGGCTGCGTCTGCAGCACAGTGGCGCGCAAGCGCAGCACGGCTTGCGTCGGGTGGGCTGACGAATCGAGGTTGCAGGTCTGCCTCCGCTCCATTCGTAGCCGCCACCGCATGGCTACGTGCAGGCGCCGCTCCACCTAGGGCCTCCATTAGAAGCGCCTCGGCCGCAAATGAGCCTGCTCAATGCCAGCTCATTCGCGGTCAAGACTGCAGCCACGAGCGCGCATCTAACCCAATCTAACCCCGGCGAAGAACACAACGCTAGAATGCGCGCCTTCTACCGATTACCGAGCGACCCATGGCGCGTCTTACCCTGCATTTCCCGGAAGACCAGTACTGCTTTTCCACCCAGCTCACTGTACGAATCACCGACATCAACGCCGGCAACCATCTGGCCAACGATTCGATGATCTCGATGATTTCCGAGGCGCGGGCGCGCTTCCTGTTCGCCTACGGGGTAGCCGAAACCCGCCAGGATGGCGCCGGGATCATCGTGACCGACCTTGCCACGACCTACAAAGCCGAGGC
The DNA here is from genome assembly GCA_032105665.1 of Pseudomonas sp. Lineage (GTDB taxonomy): Bacteria > Pseudomonadota > Gammaproteobacteria > Pseudomonadales > Pseudomonadaceae > Stutzerimonas. The sequence continues at coordinate 36,611 of DAMCQE010000033.1, forward strand.
CCATGCCCGTGATGCGCTGCTGTTCGAGGTCGGGGTGATGGATTTCAACAAGTACGGCGGCGATATCATCTTCCGCATCACCCGCCCTGCCGACGGCACACTGATCGCCATGGCCAAATCCGGTTTCGTCTTCTACGACTATGCCCAAAGCCGCGTCGTCGCCATGCCCGAGGCGTTCGCCGGCAAGTTTCCGCGGGTCAACCGGATCGAATAGGGGCGTCTGCCACAGATTGCAGCAACCGCTGGACATCCTCGCGATGACACAGCTCGGTGCCCGGACGCATCACCGTCGCGGCACCCGCGGCAATGCCCCGGCACACCGCATCCTGTAGCGAGCGCGCCTCGGCCAGCGCCAGCACCATGGCGCCGAGCATGCTGTCACCCGCACCCACTGCGCTGACCACCGGGACATCCGCCGAGGGCAGGCGCCGCAGCTCATCGCCACAGGCGTACAGCGCGCCCTGGGCTCCCAGCGACAACACGACCACTTCGGCGCAGCCCTGAGCGATCAGGCGGCGCAGCGCTGCCTCCTGTTCGGCTTCGCTGGAGATGGGGTAGCCCACAAGGCTGGACAGCTCGTCAAGGCTCGGCTTCATCAGGTATGCACCGCCCTGCCGGGCGGCGTGGCGTAATGGCTCGCCGGACAGATCGACGACCAGCCGCGCACCGATACCGCGCGTCAATGCCAGCAGCTCGTCGTAGAAACCCAGGTCGACGCCGGGTGGAAAGCTGCCGCTCAGCACCACATAGGCCGGCGCTGGCTGCAGCGCTGCGAGGCTGTCGAGGCAACGCTGAAGTTCCTGCGCGGATAGCGTCGGACCGGGCAACACGAAACGGTACTGCAGGCCTGAGCCCAGCTCATCGACAGTGAAACTCTCGCGGGTATCGCCAGTAATGGACACCGGACGATGCACCAGACCCAGTTCGTCCAGCGAACGTTGCAGCAGATCGCCAAAGGGCCCTCCAGCCGGATAGATGGCGATCGCCCTGCCCCCGAGCGTCTTCACCACCCGCGCCACGTTGATCCCGCCGCCACCCGGGTCGTGACGCGGCAGCGAACACCGCAGCTTTTCGGTACTGATCACTCGCGGAGTGCTGACGGAAAGGTCCATCGCCGGATTAAGAGTCAGGGTCGCAATCAGGGGCATCGCTCGCTCCTTGGCAAAAGCCGCTCAAGACTAACAGCAAGCGCGCCTTGGGTTTTACGAGATGCCTTGCCCTGATTTGGCGCGCGGTTGCGCGCTATCTGTGCGCTTTGTCGTCGTGCGGCATCTGCTTAGCCACGCCGAACGCACAGAATTGGCGGCCTCCGCAGGCTGGCACGCTAGATGCTAGTTCCGCTTCAGGCAGGCCAACGGCGGTCTGCAATATCACGACAAAGGCGTCGCACCACACCTGCTCCGGCAGGCGTGCTGCGGCGCCTTTTTGTTTTCCGCCTCGACGAGGGGGCGGTCTGAGCAGCCCTAGCGGCCAACGCCGCGTCACGAACGCCCTGGAGCCGATCCAATGAGCACGAGTTTCTGGAAAGCCGGCCACGCGCCGACCCTGTTTGCCTCCTTCCTCTACTTCGACCTGAGCTTCATGGTCTGGTACGTCCTCGGCCCGCTGGGCGTGCAGATCGCCGCCGATCTCGGCCTGACCACCCAGCAACGCGCCTTCATGGTCGCCACGCCGATCCTCGCTGGTGCCGTACTACGTCTCGCGCTGGGCATCCTGGCGGATCGCACATCGCCGAAAACCGCGGGGCTGTTCGGCCAGAGCGTCGTCATCGTCGCGCTGTTCGTCGCCTGGCTACATGGCATCCACAGCTACGAGCAGGCTTTGCTGCTCGGCCTGTTCCTCGGCATGGCCGGCGCATCCTTTGCCGTCGCGCTTCCGCTAGCCTCGCAGTGGTATCCGGCAGAGCACCAGGGCAAGGCGATGGGCATCGCCGGTGCCGGTAACTCCGGCACCGTGCTGGCGGCCCTGTTCGCGCCGGTCCTGGCAGCCATCTTCGGCTGGAACAACGTATTCGGCCTGGCGCTGATCCCGCTGGTCCTCACCCTGATCATCTTCGCCAGCGTGGCGAAGAATGCGCCAAACCGCCCGGCGTCGAAGTCGCTGGCCGACTACATGAAGGCACTGGGCGACCGCGACAGCTGGTGGTTCATGTTCTTCTACAGCGTGACCTTTGGCGGCTTCCTCGGCCTGGCCAGCACCCTGCCCGGCTATTTCCACGACCAGTACGCCTTCGACCCGGTCAAGGCCGGCTATTACACCGCCGCCTGCGTGTTCGCCGGCAGCCTGCTGCGCCCACTCGGCGGTGCCCTCGCCGACCGCATCGGCGGCATTCGCGCGCTGCTGGTGATGTACACGGTCGCGGCCATCTGTATTGCCGCAGTCGGCTTCAACCTGCCCAGTTCCACGGCCGCCCTGGCGCTGTTCGTGGTCGCCATGCTCAGCCTCGGTGCCGGAAACGGTGCGGTGTTCCAGCTGGTGCCGCAGCGTTTCAACAAGGAAATCGGCGTGATGACCGGGTTGGTCGGCATGGCTGGCGGTATCGGTGGCTTCCTGCTCACCGCCGGGCTGGGCGCGGTCAAGCAGTCCACCGGCGATTACCAGCTCGGCCTCTGGCTGTTCGCCAGCCTCGGTGTGCTCGCCTGGTTCGGCCTGCATGGCGTCAAGCGTCGCTGGCGCACCACCTGGGGTTCGGCCGCCGTCACCGCCGCGCGGGTCTGATGCCGATGCCGCAGGGCGCGATTATTGCTGCGCCGCCGTACCGAGCCTTTCGAGAACGATCATGCCCCTGCGATTGAGTTACGGCGAGGCCAGCGCCGCCGGCCCGCGGCCGGAAAACCAGGATGCGCTGCGCATCGTCACGCCGGCGCCTGGGTTGGCCACCGGCAAGGGCTATCTGTTCGCCCTGGCCGATGGCGTCAACCAGTGCGCCGATGGCGGGCTCGCGGCCCGCGCGACACTGCAGGCGCTGGCCTTCGACTACTACGCGACACCGGAAACCTGGGCCGTTGCGCAATCGCTGGATCGCGTGCTGGTGGCGCACAACCGCTGGCTGCAGGCCAACGGCGGCAACCAGCCGCTGTTGACCACCCTCACCACACTGGTGCTGCGCGGTCGCCGCTTCACCCTGGCGCATGTTGGCGATTGCCGCGCCTACCGCTGGAACGGCTCCCAGCTCGAGCGACTCAGCGAAGACCATGTCTGGGAGCAGTCGGGCATGCAGCATGTGCTCAAGCGTGCGCTGGGACTGGATCAGCACCTGGTGATGGACTACCTCGACGGCGAGCTGCAAGAAGGCGAAAGCTACCTGCTGCTGAGCGACGGCGTCTGGTCCTGCGTCCCCGAGCGCGACATCGCGCATATCCTGCACGATCAACCCGACCTAGGCGCCGCGGCACGGGCGCTGGTCAATCTGGCGCACCAGAGCGGCAGTCAGGACAACGCCAGTGCCTTGCTGCTGCGCGTCGAAGCCCTGCCCGAAGCGGTGCTGGCCGACGCCCTCGCCCAGCTCGATCATTGGCCGTTGCCGCCGAAGCTGCGCCCCGGCCAGCTGTTCGAGGGCTGGCAGGTGAATGCACTGCTGCGCGAGTCGCGGCAGTCGCTGATCTACCGGGTGCAGGATGCTCAGGGCCAGGCCTGGCTGCTGAAGACGCTGCCACCCAGCCGGCAGGACGAGGCAGACGCAGGACCGGCGTTGCTGCAGGAAGAATGGTTCATGCGCCGGGTTGCCGGGCGCAACTTCGCCGAACTGCATCTGCTGCCAGAACGCCAACACCTCTATTACGTGCAGCGCGAGTACAGCGGGACGACCCTGGCGCAACGCTTCGAACGAGACGGCCCGCTGCCACTGGCCGATTTGCTGCAGGTCGCCTCCCGGCTGATCCGCGCGGTGGGCATGCTGCATCGGCGCAACATCCTGCATCGTGACATCAAGCCGGAAAACCTGCTGCTGGGTGAGGACGGCGAGCTGCGTATCCTGGATTTCGGCCTGGCGTTCTGCCCCGGGCTGACTCGCGATCTACCCAATCACCTGCCCGGAACCCCGAGTTTCATTGCCCCGGAGGCGTTCACAGGGGCTGAACCCAGCGCAGCGCAGGATCTCTATGCGACCGGCGTGACCCTCTATTACCTGCTGACCGGGCACTACCCATACGGCGAAATCGAAGCCTTCCAGCATCCACGCTTCGGCAACCCGACACCGGCCAGCCGCTATCGCCCGGACGTGCCGACCTGGCTGGAGGAAAGTCTCGCCCGCGCGCTAGCGGTCGATCCACGACAGCGTTTCGAAACCGCCGAGCAATGGCTGCTTGAGCTGGAACAGGGCGAACAGCGCAGCGCCAGCCTTCGGCCGCGCCCGCTGCTCGAGCGTGAGCCGCTCAAGGTATGGCGCGGCATGGCACTGCTTTCGCTGCTGCTCAACCTGCTGCTGGTGGTGTTGCTGATAAAAGGCGCGTGACGCTCAGCGACGGGTAATCAGCCCCTGGCGCGCCACCCGGGTCAGCTCGCGCACGCACTCTTCCAGGCGCTCGGCAGTCGGTGCCTGAATCACGGCCAGATCGAAGCTGTCGGTGGCAAAACGCGCCAGCGACTCGTCGGCTGTGGCGAACTGGATAAGGAGGGCGCGGGATTTGCGATGACGTCGCGGCCAACCTTCGAGGTAGCGCAACAGGGATGGTTGGTGAGTACCACCCAGCAGGATCTTCGGATTGCTGGGGTGCAGGCCGCTGGTGATCGGGGCCAGGCGCAACTGGGCGTGCTTTGCGTTCATCAATTCAACTTCCGCCTCGAGGATTCCGCTGGGCAGCGGTGGGAGGCGACACCGGAACCAGCGCTTTAGCGGTATTT
>DAMCQE010000034.1:0-41002 GCA_032105665.1 Pseudomonas sp.
AGGCCGCCAGGCCCAGGCTGTTGTATTTCGGCAGGCGCGCCTCGGCCAGTTTCGGGTATTGCCCGCGATGACGGTAGAAGTAGTCCGCCATGATCACGCCGCCTATGGGCGGAATGATCGAGCCGAGCAGGATCAGGAAGGGGATCAGCAGTTCGTACATGCCGCCCAGCGCCAGCAGGGTGCCGACGAAGGCGCCGCCAAGGGTCACCAGGCGGCGGCGCTCGGTGCGCAGCAGGTTGCAGCCGGCAGCGGCGAAGTTGTAGATGGTGTTGTCCTGCGTGGTCCAGAGGTTGAGAAAGAGCATCACCACCGCGGCCATCGACAGGCCCTGCAGCACCAGCACTTCGACGATGTCCGGCTGCTGGTAGACGATGGCCCCGTAAGCGCCGGCGACGATCATCAAGCCGTTGCCGATGAAGAAACCGATCAGACTGGCCCATACCGCGACCTTGCTGCTGCGGGCGAAACGCGTCCAGTTGGTGGCCTGGGTCGCGCCGCTGACGAAGGTGCCGAAGATCATGGTGATGGCCATGCCGAGGGTCAGGCTGTCGCCAGGCTGCACCGCCAGCAGGCCGTCCAGCCCACCAATGTCGCGGGTCGCGGTCCACAGCGAAGCGATCAACAGGATCAGCATCGCCGGCACCGCGATGCGCGAGAGCAGGTCGAGGCCCTTGTAGCCGACGAAGGCGGTCAGGCAGAAGCCGAAGCCGAACAGCACCATCAACGGCATCGTCCAGCTTTCCGGTAACGCCAGCAGGCGCACCAGGACGATGGCGATGGTCGCCGTGCCCCAGGCGTACCAGCCGATCTGGGTGAAGCCGAGCAGGAAGTCGGACAGCCGGCTGCCGACCTCGCCGAAGCAGAAGCGCCCCATCAGCACCGAGTTCAACCCGCTGCGGCAGGCGATCAGCCCGAGCGCGGCGGCATAGAGGCCGAGCAGCAGATTGCCGATCACCGCGGCCCAGAGCATGGTCTTGAAGTCGAAGGCCAGGCCGATCTTGCCGCCGGCGAACATGGTGGCGGTGAAGAAGGTGAAGCCGAACAGCAGGATGGAGGTGGACCACAGCCCCTTGCGCGCGCCGGCTGGCACTTCGCTCAGGGGGTAGTCAGTATCGACGGGCTGTTTCATGGTGGATGCTCCGCAAGGTGGATGCAGCCAGATTGCAGATGCCATGCCATTGCTGACCGATCGGCCAACTCAGCGCGCGGCGCGATGACGCCGTCATCAGGGCTGGCTCGTGCTGGTGCAACGAGCTGGCTGCGCGCACCGGAATGGCGCCCTAGCGCGAAGCTACCGCAAGCGGAGCGACGTTCTCTCCCCAGCTGGCCAGCGAGTGCGATCCCGGCCAGCGCAAGGCATTGCTCCAGGTGCTGCGCGGACGTGGTGCGGACCTGAGTGCCACCGACCCGCTGGGCAACAGCGTGGAAAGCCTGGCACGCGGGGAGATCTGCACCCGCTGATGGGTTTGGCCCGGCCGCTTAGTAGCTCTTGTAGGGCAGGAATTTGCCGGACAGTACGACGTTGACGCGATCGCCCTTGGGGTCGCTCTGGCGCTGGATATCCATGGAGAAGTCGATGGCGCTCATGATGCCGTCACCGAACTCCTCGTGGATCAGTTCCTTGATGGTGGTGCCGTAGACGTTGACCAGCTCGTACCAGCGGTAGATCAGCGGATCGGTCGGCACCGCGGTGGGCAGGGAGCCCTTGTAAGGGACGATCTGCAGCCAGGCGACGGCTTCGTCGGAGAGTTCGAAGAGCTGCCCCAGGGTTTCCGCCTGGGCCTTGTCGAAGGCCATCTGGCCGAGGCAACCGGCGGTGGTCCACTCCTTGGACATACCGATGTTTTCGGCGACATGCGCCCACTTCAGGCCCTTGCGCACCTTGGCGGCGACGATCATCTGGGTGACCTGTTCACGACTGCTGATCATGGCGAATCCTCATCTGGCGAATGCGAGTCAATGGCCGCGCGGGCGCGGCGGGCCTCGGTCGATGCAGGTTCGGTGCCAGGGGGTTCAGTCGTATTCGGCCGCCTCGTGCTCACCGAGCAGGCGGCGCTGGCGCGGTGTGGCGGCGGCCAGCACCTCGGGATTGAAACGAAAGTGCAGGTAGGGCGAGAACTTCTGCGCCACCATGCGCCGGCCATAGTGGATCTGCAGCAGGTAGCGGCTGCGCTCGGCGCTGCGGTTGCGGCTGCCCGCGTGCCAGAGGTCGCTGCGAAACAGCAGCACGTCGCCGGCCTTGCACAGCACCGGCTCGGCCGCGCGGCCGTGCCACTGGGTTTCGCCCGGCTGCGGCTTGCGCCCGGCGCGGTGGCTGCCGGGAATTACCAGGGTCGGGCAGAGGTCGGCGTCGATGTCGTCCAGATACAGGTGTGCGGTGCAGACCTGCATCGGCAGCTCGAAGGTGGGGTCGGCGAGCAGGCTTTCCGGCAGCTCCATGGCCAGGTAGTCGGCATGCAGCTCGCCGCCGATAAAGCCCGGGCGGCTGCGCCAGGCGGTCTGGCCGATGATATGGCAGTCCGTCCCGAGTGCCGCCTCGGCCAGCTCGATCACCCCGGGCAGATCAAGAAAGCGCAGCCAGAACGGCGAGCGATTGAAGACGCACTTGTAGTGGTCGTCGACCAGGCCCTGGTAATCCCAGTGTATGGGTTCGAGGCCATCGATGGCTTCGCGCAGTTCCGTGATCGTTGGCGGATCGATCACCGCAGGCAGCAGCACGAAGCCCTGCTTGTGCAGGGCGGCGAGTTGTTGCTGGAGGTCGCTGGATTCAGGCATGGCGGCGCTGGCGGATGACTTTCGCTCAGCATAGGCAGCGTGGGCGCGCGTTGAAAGCCGGCTGAAAGCTTGCCGCGCTACTGTGCCGGCGCTGCTTCGGCAGCCAGCTGCGTGGTCACGAGCCGCGCGACTGTCTCCTCGCTCCGGCGTACCCGGCGGCGTCGCCAGAAGCGGCGTCACCGGCGCGCACCTTCACGTCGTTCAGTCCTGCACCACGCGTGCGATGGCCCTGGCCAGATCGTCCAGGCGTTCGGCATCTAGCCCGGCGACGTTGGCGCGGCCGCTTTCCACCAGATACACCGAATCTTCGGCGCGCAGCCGGCGTACCTGCTCGGCGGTCAGGCCGGTATAGGAGAACATCCCGCGCTGCTGGGCGATGTGCGCGAAGCGCTCGGCCAGCCCATACGGCGTCAGCGCTTCGACCAGCCCCTGACGCAGGCTGGCGATGCGCCGGCGCATGCGTTCCACCTCGTCCTGCCAGATCTGGCGCAGGGGCTCATCGGCCAGGATCGTCGCCACCACCGCAGCGCCGTGGGCCGGTGGCGTCGACCAGAGGTTGCGGGCCAGCGACGCGAGCTGGCTGCGCACGTCGAGCAGGCGCTCGGCATCGCTGGTGACGGCGATCAGCGCGCCGGTACGTTCGCGATAAAGGCCGAAGTTCTTCGAGCAGGAGCTGGTGATGAGCATTTCCGGCAGCGTTTCGGCGAACAGTCGAACTGCCCAGGCGTCCTCTTCGAGTCCGTCGCCGAAGCCCTGGTAGGCGAAGTCGAACAGTGGCAGCAGCTCGCGCGCACGCACCACCCCCAGCACCCGCAGCCAGTCGTCGTGATTCAGGTCGAAGCCGGTGGGGTTGTGGCAGCAGGCGTGCAGCAGCACCACGTCGCCGGTCGGCACCTGCTGCAGTGCGGCGAGCATGCCGTTGACATCGAGGCGGTTGTCGGCACCGACGTAGGGATAGTGCTGCACGCGCAGGCCGGCGGCGGCGAACAGGGTTTCGTGGATCGGCCAGGTGGGATCGCTCAGCCAGATGCTGCGCCCGGGCAGGCACTTGGCGATGAACTCGCCGGCCAGACGCAGTGCACCGGTGCCGCCCGGCGCCTGGGTGCAGCCGGCGCGCTGCTCGCCAAGGGCAATGGCGCGGCTGCCGAGCACCTGACGCAGCAAGAGGGCACCGAACTGGGCGTCGCCGTGGCCGCCGATATAGCTCTTGGTCTGCTCACTGTCCACCAGGCGCTGCTCGGCCAGCTTCACCGCGCGCGGGATCGGCGTCAGGCCCTGGGCGTCCTTGTAGACGCCGACGCCCAGGTCGAGCTTGGCCGGGTTGGTGTCGGCGCGATAGAGGTCCATCAGGCCGAGGATCGGGTCGCCGGGCACGCGGGGAATCTGGCCGAAGTGCATTACTTGCGGCCCTCCGCGCTGGCGGCGAGCTGGTCGGTGCGCGCGGCCATGATGAAGTCGTTGCGGTGCAGGCCGCGCATCTCGTGGCTCCACCAGGTGACGGTGACCTTGCCCCACTCGGTGAGCAGGGCGGGATGGTGGCCGACTTCCTCGGCGATGGCGCCGACTGCGTTGGTAAAGGCCAGGGCGTGGCGGAAGTTGCGGAACAGGAAGACACGTTCCAGCTCCATGTGGTCGCCGCGCACTTCGATGTTCCAGTCGGGGATTTCGCGGATCAGCTCGGCCAGTTCTTCATCGGACACCTTGGGTGCATCGGCGCGGCAGGCTTCGCATTGGGCTTGGGCGAGGGCGGTCATGGTGTAGGTCCCTTTCTTGATGATTGAAGTCGTTCGAAGGTTGAAGCTTAGGCAAGTGGTGGGCTGAAGCCCACCCTACAGAACAGATGGCGCCCGTAGGGTGGGCTTTAGCCCACCACGAGCATCACTCAGGGCCGAATCATGCCGCCTTCGGCGGAAACTTCGGCTGGTGCAGGCCCATGCGCATGGCCTCGCGCACCATCGCCATGATGTCCTGCTGGGCGAGGTCGAACAGCTGCTTGAGGTCTGGCAGGACGAAGTACAGCGGCTGCAGGATGTCGATGCGATAGGGCGTGCGCATCGCCTCCCGCGGGTCGAACGACTGGTGCTCGGGTTCGGCGGACAGGCTGTAGAGCGTTTCCTTCGGCGAGGAAAGGATGCCGCCGCCATAGATGCGCCGGCCGGCGGGCGTATCCACCAGGCCGAACTCGACGGTCATCCAGTACAGGCGGGCGAGGAACACCCGCTCCTCCTTGCTGGCCTCGAGGCCGAGCTGGCCGTAGGTGTGGGTGAATTCGGCGAACCAGGGGTTGGTCAGCAGCGGGCAGTGACCGAAGATTTCGTGGAAGATGTCCGGCTCCTGCAGGTAGTCCAGCTCTTCCGGGGTGCGGATAAAGGTCGCGACGGGAAAACGCTTGCTCGCCAGCAGTTCGAAAAAGCGTTGGAAGGGGATCAGCGCCGGTACGCGCTCCACTTGCCATCCCGTGGTGGCGGCCAGCACGCGGTTGATCTCGCCGAGCTGCGGGATGCGCTCGTGGGGCAGGGCGAGCTGGTCGAGGCCGTCGAGGTATTCCTGGCAGGCGCGCCCGTCGAGCAGTTTCAGCTGACGCTCGACCAGCGTCTGCCACACCGCGTGCTCGGCGTCGGGGTAATGAATATGCCCCTGCGCGTCCGGTTCGCGGGCTACGTAGTGGGTGGTCTTCATCGCTTCTCCTGGGCCGCTTGGGCATCTTGTTGTTGCCCTCATTCGAACGCGAAGGCGTGCCGCAGGGGAGAGGCGCTGTGGCGCAATGTCGCATGTGCGCGGTGTTGCGCTGTAAGAAATCCATGACAGAGAGGTCGGCAGCCTGATCGGCGGCGTTGCCAATCGAGCAAACTGTCAAATAATCTTGACGATAATTTGCGCTGCACTGCAGCGCCGGCCCCACAACAAGACAACAGGGCTCCGCCATGCGTATCAAGATTCTTTGCCAGAACCGCGTCGGCATCCTGCGCGACATGCTCAACCTGCTGGTGGACTACGGCATCAACGTGGCCCGCGGCGAAGTGGGCGGCGAGCAGGGCAATGCCGTCTACCTGCACTGCCCCAACCTGATGAACCTGCAGTTGCAGGCGCTGCGGCCGAAGATCGAGGCGCTGCCCGGCGTGTTCGAGCTGCGCAAGGTCAGCCTGATGCCCAGCGAGCGGCATTCCCTGGAGCTCAATGCGCTGCTCGGCGCGCTGGAATTCCCCGTCCTTTCCATCGACATGAGCGGTGCCATCGTTGCCGCCAACCGTGCCGCTGCGCAGCTGCTCGGCGTACGCGTCGACGAGGTCCCGGGCATGAGCCTGTCGCGCTACGCCGAGGACTTCGACCTGCCCGAACTGGTGCGCGCCAACAAGGCGCGGATCAACGGGCTGCGGGTGAAAATCAAGGGCGATGTGTTCCTCGCCGACATCGCCCCGCTGCAATCCGAACACGACGACAGCGAGGCGCTGGCCGGCGCGGTGCTGACCCTGCATCGCGCCGACCGGGTCGGTGAACGCATCTACCAGGTGCGCAAGCAGGAGCTGCGCGGCTTCGACAGCATCTTCCAGAGCTCGAAAGTGATGGCCGCGGTGGTGCGCGAGGCGCGGCGCATGGCACCGCTGGATGCGCCGCTGCTGATCGAGGGCGAGACCGGCACCGGCAAGGAACTGCTGGCGCGCGCCTGTCACCTGTCGAGCCCGCGTGGGCAGTCACCCTTCATGGCGCTCAACTGCGCCGGCCTGCCGGAGTCGATGGCCGAGACCGAGCTGTTCGGCTACGGCCCCGGCGCCTTCGAAGGCGCGCGGCCGGAAGGCAAGCTCGGCCTGCTGGAGCTGACCGCAGGCGGTACGCTGTTTCTCGATGGCGTCGGCGAGATGAGCCCGCGGCTGCAGGCCAAGCTGCTGCGCTTCCTGCAGGACGGTGGCTTCCGCCGGGTCGGCAGCGACGAAGAGGTCTATCTGGATGTGCGGGTGATCTGCGCGACCCAGGTGGACCTGTCCGAGCTCTGCGCCAAGGGTGAATTTCGCCAGGACCTGTATCACCGGCTCAACGTGTTGTCGCTGCACATTCCGCCGCTGCGCGATTGTCTGGACGGACTGCAGCCGCTGGCGCTGCACTTCATCGATCAGGCCAGCCGGCAGATCGGCTGTGCGCTGCCGACGCTCTCGCCGCAGGCGCTGGAGCGCCTGGCCGGCTATCACTGGCCGGGCAACGTGCGGCAGCTGGAGAACACCCTGTTCCAGGCGGTTTCGCTCTGCGAGGGCGGCACCATCAAGTCCGAGCACATCCGCCTGCCGGGCTACGGCGCGGCGCAGCCGCTGGGCGATTTCTCCCTGGAGGGCGATCTGGCGAGCATCGTCGGGCGCTTCGAGAAGGCCGTGCTGGAGGGCTTGTACAAGCAGTTCCCGAGCAGCCGCCAGCTGGGCAAGCGGCTCGGCGTGTCGCACACCACCATCGCCAACAAACTGCGCGAGCATGGGGTGGGCAAGTCGGAGGCGTGAGGCCTTTCGGCCACGAAGGGGCTCGCATGGCTGGCCCCAAGGTCGATCGCCCCCATGCTCTGCGGGAGCGTGGGGGCTATTTACCAACCCTTGCTGTTAGCCCGTGAAATCAGCGTACGGCCTGGGTCACTGCATCGATCAGCGCCTGCAGGTCGATGGGTTTGCGCTGGTGCACAGTGAAGCCGGCGGCTTTGGCTTTTTCTACATCATTCAGCGTGCCGTAACCGGTCAGGGCGATGCTCGGGGTTCGGGTGTTGGCTCCCTGTTGGCGGATAGCGGACATCATCTGATGGCCGTCGACTTCCGGCATGCCGATGTCGGAAATGATCACGTCGAACGGCCTCTGCTCGGCCAGCTCAATGCCCTGCGCGCCGCCGCCAGAGGTGGTCACGTCGGCCCCTTCGCTCTCTAGCAGCTCGCACATGGTCTCGAGGATGTCCGGCGAGTCGTCCACCAGCAGGATCTTGATGCCGGTGAGGCTGCCCAGGTATCCGCCGTTGGCGAGTTGGTTGAGCTCCATTTCGGTCTGCAGATGCACAGGTAGCCAGACGCTGAAACGTGCTCCACGACCGACGCCTTCAGAGTAGGCTTCAATGCGGCCGTTGTGTGCCTCGACCAGTTGCTTGACCAGCGCAAGGCCAATGCCCAACCCGTGCTTGGCGCGCTGGGAATGCTGCATTTCGGCCTGACCAAACATGTCGAAAACCTTGGGCAGGAATTCCGCGGATATGCCTTCGCCGGTGTCGACCACGTCCAGCCGTACCTGTTCGCCTTCGCGTTCGAGCTGCATCCAGATGCGCTGGCCACCCTTGGTGAACTTCCAGGCGTTATTCAGCAGGTTCCAGATGATCTGCTCCAGGCGTGTCGGGTCGGCATGGACATAAACGGGGTCGTCTGGCTTGAAGGCTTCGAAGGTCACGTTCTCGGCCTGTGCCAGCGGCGCGAACACCGATTCGATACCGCGCAACACCTCCTGATAGCGCAGCGTGGCGAAATGCAGTTTGAGTTTGCCGGTGCGGACGCGCGAGACGTCCATCAGGTCATCAATGATCCGCGACTGGCTGCGTACGGCGTTCTGGATTGCCTGCGTGGCCTTGCGCAGACTCTGAGAATTCTTTGCCATTGGTGACCGTGCGAGGAGGTCGGTGTTGAGCTGGATGAGGTTCAACGGGTGCTTGAGCTCGTGGGACAGCACGGCGAAGAACTGATCCTTCTGCAGGTTCGCCGCCTGGATCGTCTCCAGTTCGTTCTGTTGGGCGGAACTCTGCTTGCGTTCTTCTGTGAGGTCACGGGCGATCTTGGCAAGGCCGATGACCTCGCCGTGGCTGTCCACCAGCGGATTGACCAGGCCGCTGAAGAATCGCTGGCTGCCGTCACGGCGAACGTGCCAGCGTTCGTCCGAAGCCTGGCCTTGCTCCAGCGCTCGTCTACGTTCGGCTTCCGGCACGCCGGCCTGGCGATCCTGCTCGGTGTAGAGCATATCGATGCACTGGCCGATAGCGTCCTGTTCCGCATAGCCAAACAGCGTCTGCGCTCCGCGGTTCCAGGTGGTGATGATGCCATCGCAGTCGAAGGTGATGATGGCGTAACCCTTGGTGCTCTGCGCCAGCAATTTCAGGTGCGCTTCACCGGCTTCGAGTCGTTCCTCGGCGCGTCGACGGTCGGTGATGTCAATGAAGGTCAGTACTGCACCCTGGATACGGTCATCGAGGGTGCGGTAAGGAAGGAAGCGTGCCAGATACCAACGATTGCCTTCCCGATTGCTGACCTCTCGCTCCACCAGGTGGAGTTCCTCGAAGGCTTCGGCGGCGTCCTTGTGTAGCCTCGGATAGTCGAGGCGATGTGTGATGTCCAGCAGGGAGCGCCCGGCATCGTTGCCGATCACGTTGAAGATGTCTCGCGTGCGCGGCGTGAACCATTTGATGCGCATCTTGCGATCTACGAACAACGTAGCGATGTCGGTGGAGGAGATCAGATTCTGCAGGTCATCGTTGATCTTGCTGGTTTCGTCGACCTTGGCTTTCAGCTCGTAGTTGACCGTGGTGAGTTCTTCGTTGATCGACTGTAGCTCTTCTTTGCTGGTTTCCAGCTCTTCGGTGGCCGAGCGCAGCTCCTCATTGATTGCCTGCAGCTCCTCGTTGGAGGCGCGCAGTTCCTCGGTGGAGGTTTCCGAGTGCTCCATGGTGATCTGCAGCTGTTCCTTGGTCTGCTGCAGTTCGGCCTCCAGCTGGGTCAATACGCTGTCCTTGGCATCCGGACTGTCCAACGCGCTGCTGTCCATGCAGGCTTCGACTTCGTCGAAAATCACCAGCATGTATTCGTTGCCAGCCTCGTTGTCGCGGAAGGGGCGTACCACCATGTTCACGTAGGAGCTGCGGCCTTCGCGCTCTAGCTGCACGCGGCGCGCTTCGACGCTCTTGCCGGTGTGGGTCGCCTGATACAGGGCCGTGCGCAGTTCCAGACGCAACTGGGGATGCACCAGCGTCGTCAGATTCAGCGATGGTTCGCCGCCGACGTAGCGCAGGAAGCTGCCGGCTCGGTCGGACATGTGCACGATCTCGGCTTCCTGGTTGACGATCACGCTCGGCGGCGCGTACTGCTCGAGCGCGCGCTGGTGAACGTCGGCGAACGAGAATTTCTTGTTGCGGCTGAATGACTGGTTCGACGGTGCCCGTGGCGGAGCGGCGTGCGCGAAGCCCTGAAAAGGCCCGGTCGGGGTGCGGCGCAGCGATGAGCTGACTTCCTTGGCGCGATAGATGCGGTTCTTCTTGTCCACTGGAGTGAACAGCTGGCTGCAGGCGTCGGCCGTTTCGGAGCTGCCGAGAAACAGATAGCCTCCGGGGTTGAGCGCGAAGTGGAACATGCGCAGCACTTCGAGCTGGATGTCGCGGTCCAGGTAGATCATCAGGTTGCGGCAGGAAATCAGGTCCAGCCGCGAGAACGGCGGGTCGCGCAGGATGTTGTGGCGGGCGAACAGAATCCGCTCGCGCAGTTCCTTCTGCATGCGGTAGTGATTCTGCTCCTTGACGAAGTATTGGCGCAGTCGTGATGGCGGGACGTCGGTGACGATGGCTTCCGGATAAAGACCTGCGCGCGCCGTCTCCAGGGCGCGATCATCGATATCGGTGGCGAAGACCTGCAGTTGAAAGTCACCGGTAGCGCCGCGTACCCCTGCCTGCTCGCTCAGCAGCATGCCCAGAGAGTAAGCCTCTTCGCCGGTCGAACAGGCCGCGGACCAGACGCGCAGGCACTTTTCCTCTGTATCTATCTTCTGGTCGAACAGGGCAGGTATGACGTCACGTTCCAGTGCTTCGAAGGCCTCGCGGTCGCGGAAGAAGTTGGTCACGCCAATCAGCATGTCGGCGAGCAGCTCCGGCGTTTCCTCCGGATGCTGTTGCAGGTGCTGGGCATAGCTAGGCATGTCGCGCAGCGCGTTGACCTGCATGCGCCGCTCGATCCGCCGCAGCACCGTGGCCTGCTTGTAGTGGCGGAAGTCGTGGCCTGTGCGAGCCCGCAGAGCGGCGAGAATCTCGCGCAAGGCCAATTCGTTCGGCTTGGATTGCGGTTGAGTGCGGTCGTACTGCGAATCTGTCTGTTGCGCCTGCTCTTCGTCGGCCAGCGTTGGCAGCGGCTCCTTGTCGGCAAGCAGCGCTTGCAGGTTGCGCGACAGCTCGACCAGGCGTTGTGGCATATCCGCAACCGGCAGCACGATGTCAACCATGCCGGTTTCGATGGCGCTCTGAGGCATGGAGTCGTATTCGGCGTCCTCCGGCGACTGCGCCAGGGTGACTCCGCCCTGCTCCTTGATTCGCGACAGGCCGACCGAACCATCCGACCCGCTGCCCGATAGCACCACACCGATAGCGTGGCTGTGGTGCACATCCGCCAAGGCGCGGAAGAACAGGTCGATGGCGACTTGCGCGCCGCGCTCGCGCTCCGGTTGCTGCAGGCGCAGATAGCCGTCCTCCATGGACAGGTCCATGGCGGGAGGTATCACGTAGATGCAGTTGCGCTCGATGAGGGTCGGGCTGACGACCTGTGCGACTGGCATGCGGGTCACGTTCTGCAGAATTTTGTCGACGTTGCTTTCATGCCTGGGCGACAGGTGCATGATGACCACGAAAGCCATGCCGCAGTCCTTCGGCATGTGTTCGAACAGGGTCAGCAGCGCCTTGAGACCGCCCGCTGACGCGCCGATCCCGACGACCGGGAATTGCAGAGTGCTACGGACCAGATCGCTGTTCTTCGGGGCTGACGGCTCGGGGCTGGTACTCATTGGATCCTCTGTTGTGGCTTTCCATGGCGAGATCAAGAGGCAGTTCAGAGTGCGGTAGCAGCCGACCTGTGCTGCAGCGCAGCGTGGATGATAGGGTTTTGCGTTGGCAATTACTGCCCGTCTGACGATCAGCACTCGATGATGTTCACCGCCAGCCCGCCACGGGCGGTTTCCTTGTACTTGCTCTTCATGTCGGCGCCGGTCTGGCGCATGGTGCGGATCACCTTGTCCAGTGAGATGAAGTGGCTACCGTCGCCACGCAGGGCCATGCGTGTGGCGTTGATCGCCTTTACCGCGCCCATGGCGTTGCGCTCGATGCAGGGCACCTGAACCAGCCCGCCGACCGGGTCGCAGGTCAGTCCCAGGTTGTGCTCCATGCCGATCTCGGCCGCGTTTTCGACCTGTTGCGGCGTGCCGCCGAGCACTTCGCACAGCGCCCCGGCGGCCATGGAGCAGGCCACGCCGACCTCGCCCTGGCAGCCAACCTCGGCCCCGGAGATCGACGCATTTTCCTTGTAGAGGATGCCGATGGCCGCCGCCGTCAGCAGAAACCGCACTACCCCATCCTCATTGGCGCCACGAATGAAGCGCATGTAGTAGTGCAGCAGCGCCGGTACGATCCCGGCGGCGCCATTGGTTGGCGCGGTGACTACGCGGCCGCCGCTGGCGTTCTCCTCGTTGACCGCGAGGGCGTAGAGGTCGACCCAGTCGAGGACGCTCAGCGCATCGCGCAGATTGGCTTCCGGGTGTTCGCTGAGCTGACGGTACAGCCCGGCGGCACGGCGCTGGACCTTGAGGCCGCCGGGCATGACGCCTTCGGTGCGGCAGCCCGCTTTGACACAGTCCTGCATCACCTGCCAGATGCGCAGCAGGCCGGCGCGGGTTTCCGCCTCCGGGCGCCAGGCCGCTTCGTTGGCCAGCATCAGTTGACTGATGGGCAGCCCGTGCGCGGTGCAGTGCTGCAGCAGCTCGGCGGCACTGTGGAAGGGGTAGGGCAGCGTGGTGGCATCCTCAACGATGCGGTCGTCGCCGGCGGCCTGCTCGTCGATCACGAAACCACCGCCCACCGAATAGTATTCGCGGCTGCGCACCTGCAGACCGGCGCTGTCGAAGGCGCGGAAGATCATGCCGTTGGGGTGGAAGGCCAGCGGCTTGCGGATGAATTGCAGGTCGTTGCTGATATCGAAGTGGATGACCTTCTCGCCGAGCAGGCGCAGCTCGCGGGATTCACGCATCGCTGCCATGCGCTGGGGAATGCTTGCGGTGTCCACGCGCTCCGGTAGCTCGCCCTCGAGCCCCAGTAGCACAGCCTTGTCGCTGCCGTGGCCCTTGCCGGTGGCACCGAGCGAGCCGTACAGCTCGACCCTGAGGTGGTCGGTGGTGGCGAGCAGTTCCTCGTTGCGCAGACCCTCGGCAAAGCGCAGCGCCGCGCGCATCGGTCCGACGGTGTGCGAGCTGGACGGGCCGATGCCGATCTTGAAAAGGTCGAAGACGCTGAGTGACATGAGGGGCTCCGCTGCGAGGCTTGTCTAAGTCTAGTGGCCTGTTTGGTAAGTTCAGTTGGTCAATTTCGGCGCCCATGGCCCCGATACTGCGTTGCTGCTCCTTACCATAGCCCGCTATGACTAGTCGCAGCGCCTTGTCTTGGAGCCATGTTCATCCGAACTTGCCTCAACCAACTCACCGCGCAGGCCACTGGACCTTCGGTGGCGCATGGATGTTGCCGGGTTTCGGCCGCGGCGCGATTCGCCGGGAGGAGGCTTCTGCGCGAACTGCTCTAGGCGCGGGTAGCCGCCGAGCCACCCCAGGGGTTGGCTTCCAGGCTGTTGTGCACGGCGGTCGCGGCCTGCGCGGCCTGGCCGATGGCGACGCTGATCTGCTTCAGGCCCAGGGTCACGTCACCGATGGCATAGAGGCCGCGCAGCGAGGTCTGCAGGTGTTGGTCCACCTTCACACCGCCGCATTCGTCGCAGTCCAGACCCAGCTGCAGCGCCAGCTCCGAGCGAAAGCGTGCGCCCAGGCTGGGGTAGATGATGTCGAAATTGTGCCGCTCGCCGCGGCAGGTCAGCAGGTCGATGCCGTTCTCGCAGGGCTGCATGGACTCGACCCGGTCGCCGATCACGCGGATGGCGTAGTGCTCGGCCAGGGCGATGGCCTGTTCGCATGCCGCCTGGTCGCCGTGCACCACGACGGTGACCCGGTCGGTGAAGGTGCGCAGGAACACCGCGTGGGTGATGGCGCTTTCCGCCTCGCCGTAGACCGCGACGTTGTCGCCATCGACCTCGTAGCCATCGCAGATCGCGCACAGCCGCACCTTGCCTTCGTCGATGGCCTTTTCGACGCCGGGCATGTCCGGCAGCGTGTCCTCGATTCCGGTGGCGAGAATGATCCGCCGCGTTATGCACAGGCGATCGCCGTAGCGCACGCTGAAGCCTTCGGCGTGGGGCTCGATGTGCTCGACGTGGCCCTGTTCGAGGCGGGCGCCATAGCCGCTGGCCTGTTCGCGCAGCCTTGCCAGCAGGTCGTTGCCGTTGATGCCTGGTGGAAAGCCCGGGTAGTTGCGCGAGCGCGGAATCCACGAAGCCCGGCTCGAGCCGGCGTCCACCACCATACAGCTGCGTCGGAAGCGCGCCAGGTACAGTGCCGCGGTGAGGCCCGCGGGGCCGCCGCCGACGATCAGGCAGTCGATCACGATGGTTTGCGGGTCGGTTTGTGCGGGCGTCATTGCATTGGCCAGTGGCGGGGCGTTGCCAGTAGAAGCCGGCGGCGGCGATAAAGTTCGCCGAGGTTGAACGATGCAATGTTCGGTTTTGAGAGCTGGTCGGAGCTTCGAGCCTTGTGCCAGAGCCGCTGATGGCCAACACTTCGCAGCTCGATGACCGCGCATATCCAACCGATACTGAACAGTCACCGCCATTCCAATAAAGATCAGCCTGCGAATTCGTTCGCCGTGCGCTGATCCCGCGCTACACATCTCGGCAACGCCCTACCAGGCGTGGGCTGAACCACATCCAATCGCAAAACCACTCGAACGGAGCTCACGAGGCGCCGTGCCGAGCTCATTTCCCGTGGGGGTAAAAAGTTGTTCAAGTCTCTGGTTGTTGCGCCCTGTGCGGCGCTGTTCCTGCTGCTGTCGCCAGTCATCACGCAAGCCGCGGAACCCATCGTCATCAAGTTCGCCCACGTGGTCGGCGACGACACGCCGAAGGGCAAGGGCGCGCTGCTGTTCCAGAAGCTGGTGCGCGAGCGCCTGGCCGGCCAGGTCGAGGTCGAGGTGTACCCGAATTCGACGCTGGTCGGCGACGCCGACGAGATGCAGGCACTACTGGACAACAAGGTGCAGATGCTGGCGCCCTCGCTGTCCAAGTTCATCGAGTATTCGCCGAAGCTGGAAGTGTTCGACCTGCCGTTCCTGTTCGACGACGAGGCGGCCGTCGCGCGTTTCCAGAAGCGCGAAACCAGCCGCGAGCTGCTGCGCTCGATGGCCGATCGGGGCATCTACGGGCTGGCCTACTGGAATAACGGTCTCAAGCAGCTGTCGGCCAATCAGCCGCTGCGCAATCCGGCCGATGCGGCGGGTCTGGCGTTCCGTATCCAGCCATCGCCGGTGCTCGAGGCGCAGTTCGCCGCGGTGGATGCCAAGGCCGTGCGCCTGCCGTTCTCCGAGGTGTCCAAGGCGATGCAGAGTGGCACGGTGCAGGGCACCGAGGGGCCCTGGTCGAACATCCGCGGACAGAGCGCCAGCAGCCAGCAGAGCTATGTCACCGAAACCAACCATGGCGTGCTCAACTACATGCTGGTGACCAACTCCAGGTTCTGGACCAGCATTCCCTTTGCGGTGCGCTCGGAGCTGGACGGCATCCTGCTCGAGGTCACCCAGACGGTGAACGCCGAGGCCGCCTCGATCAACGCGCGTGAACGCGAACAACTGCTCGCCAGTGGCGGCGCCACGCTGGTCACCCTGACGCCGGAGCAGCGCCAGGCCTGGCGGGCGAAGATGCAGCCGGTGTGGAAGTCGTTCGAGGCGCAGATCGGCAGTGACATTCTGCGCGCGGCACTGACCGTCAATCGTCGCTGACCCGACCGCTCCGGCCTCTGCTGCCGAAGCGCTCCCTCGGGCCTCGTGGCAAAGCCTGCCGAATTACGACCAAAGTCTCGTTTTGAGAGCTGGTCGGGCTTTTTCGGCCTTGTGCCGCACGCGTTGATCACTAAGACTTTCGTCTGGCTGGCGACGGCTCTCGCGCCGATTTCCTCGCCAGCCGCATTCCAATAAAGGCCAGCCGGCGACTGCCACACGCGCTGATCTGGCCGCCTCAGATAAAAGACCGGCTGCGCGCCTGCGCCAGGCCAGGCCTTATCAAAATCGATCAACTACTCGAACGGTGCTCACGAGGTGCCTTCGGGCTTTTCCCGTTGGGGGTCAGATGTACAAGTCTTGTGTCGCTGCGCTGATCGCAGCCCTGTATTGGTTGAGTGCTCCGGCGATGGCCGCCGATGCGCCGATCGTCATCAAATTCGCCCACGTGGTGGCGGACGACACGCCCAAGGGCAAGGGCGCGCTGCTGCTCAAGCAGCTGGTCGAGGAGCGCATGGCAGGCAAGATCAAGGTCGAGGTCTATCCGAACTCGACCCTGGTCGGCGATGCCGAGGAGATGCAGGCACTGTTCGACAACAAGGTGCAGCTGCTGGCGCCGTCGATGTCGAAGTTCGCGCCCTACACCAAGAAACTGCAAGTGTTCGATCTGCCGTTCCTGTTCGATGACGCCGAGGCGCTGCAGCGTTTCCAGAAGCGCGAGGCCGCGCGCCAGCTGCTGCGCTCCATGGCCGATCACGGCGTCTACGGCCTGGCCTACTGGAACAACGGCCTGAAGCAGCTCTCGGCCACGGCGCCGCTGCGCAAGCCGAGCGATGCGGCGGGTCTGGCCTTCCGTATCCAGCCCTCGCCGGTGCTCGAGGCGCAGTTCGCGGCGGTCGGTGCCAAGTCGGTGGTGCTGCCGTTCGCCAAGGTCTACGAGTCGCTCAAGGGCGGCGTGGTGCAGGGGGCCGAGAACCCCTGGTCGAACATCCTCAGCCAGAACATGCACAGCGTTCAGCCGTACATCACCGAGAGCAACCATGGCGTGCTCGACTACATGCTGATTACCAACAACGAGTTCTGGCTGAGCATGCCCTTCGCCGTACGCTCGGAGCTGGAGGGCATCCTTCTCGAGGTGACCCAGGCGGTGAACCGAGAGGCCGCGGCCGTGAATCGCCGCGATCGCGAGCGCATTCTCGCCAGCGGCAGCAGCCAGCTGATCACCCTGACGCCGGAAGAGCGCCAGGCCTGGCGCGAGCAGATGCTGCCGGTCTGGAAAACCTACGAAGCGGAAATCGGCGCCGACCTGATTCGCGCGGCCATGACGGTCAACCGTCGCCGTTGATCCTTCCGTCCAGTTCGCCGGCAAGGCAGGCCGGCGAGCTGGGACGCTCCAGTCGCTGCATTTCCTCCTCCAGCCATTCGGCCAGCACCCGGGCATTGTTCTGACGCTCGTCCTGCGCGGCGTAGATCAGCGTCAGCGTGCCGCGCCCGGCCATCTCCAGTAGCGCCCACCAGTGTTCGGGGTGGCCGGCCAGTTCGTCCCGATAGCGCTGGCGAAACGTCGCAAACCCGATCTCCCCGCCCTTGAACGCCTTGCGCAGTGCCGTGGAAGGCGCCAGGTCCGGCAGCCATGCGTGCAGCGCCAGGCTGTCCTTGCGGCAACCCCTTGGCCACAACCGGTCGACCAGTATGCGCTGGCCGTCTTCCAGCGACGGCGGTTCGTATGCGCGTTTGCACTGGATCATCAGTACCTCCGGAGCCTGCCTCTGAGTCTAGGTAAAAGATACTGAAGCGCCAGGGTAAAAAATACTCTATGAATGGTTTTTATGACTTATAACGTGCTGGTCATATCTACCCGTAATTTATTATCTATCTGATTTTATTGGGTTAAATATTGGGCACGCTTCGTGAAGAAGAGAATGGGTGCAACTCATTATTCGATAGGAGCGTGACATGAAAAAGGCAATGGTTCTGATGGCAGCAGCAGCGATTCTGGCAAGCGGTCTGGCCAGCGCAGACGAGGTTCTGGAAGTTCGCGAGGACCGCGCGGTCGGCGGTGGTTTCGGTGGACTCAGTGGCTTCATGCTCGGAGCTGCGGCGGGTGGTCCGGTCGGGGCGCTGGTCGGTGGCGGCATCGGCTACCTGATGGGGCAGGGCGCGCAGCAGGCTGCCGGGCTCGAACAGACGCTGTATGTGGTCAAGCGCGAAGATGGCAGCGTTGCTCGCATTCGTACGTCCGACGACCGCTTCCTGCAGGGGCAGCACATCGAACGTGACGGCGCGCGGATCACCGCGGCGGCGAAATGACGGCGGGCAGGTAGTCCCGCGGCGGGGGTTGGAGGATGATTGCGGCTGACTGACACCGAGGAGGCGCTGATGAGTTATTCCGTTCTGCACGTGGTGCATCTGCTGGCCGCGATCTTCTTCATCGGCACGCTGTTCTTCGAGGTGATGATCCTTGGCCGCATCCGTCAGCAGGTCGGCGAGCAGACCATGCCGCTGGTGGAGCGTGCGGTCGGCGCACGTTCGCGGGTGGTGCTGCACTGGGTGGTGCTGTTCGTCTACGGTGCCGGCATCGGTCTGGGCTGGTATCACCGCCAGGCGCTGGCCGATCCGTTTGCCAGCAGCTTCGCCACCTTGCTGGCGCTGAAGGTTCTGCTGGCGATCGGCGTGTTCTTCACCTTCGGCCTGGTGGCGATCCTGCTGCGCAAGGGGCATATGACGCCGGCGCGCTACCGTGCCATCCACTGGGCGATCCTGCTGCAGATGATCGGTATCGTGCTGCTCGCCAAGGGCATGTTCTACCTGCACTGGTGAGGTTGCGCTGCATACCAGTTTTGCCAGTCGCAGTCATGATCAGGGTCAATTCGGCTGGCGCTTCGCTCCGTGCTTATCGGGCCTGATTCAGTCGCCGCAGCCTCGTTGCTTTAGCGGCAGCGGGGGCTAAGGTGGCTGCATCGTTTCCCGATCAGCAGAGGTTAGCCATGGATTTCGCCTACAGCTCACGCGTCGAGGCGCTGCGCCAGCAGCTGCGCGCCTTCATGGACCAGCACATCGTGCCGCGCATCGGTGCCTGGCACGCGGAGGTGGCGGCCGGGCAGTACCCGGTGTCGTTCATGGGCGACCTCAAGGCGCTGGCCCGTTCGGAAGGGCTGTGGAATCTGTTCCTGCCGTCGCTCGGCGAAGACGAGCCGGGCATGGGCCTGAGCAATCTTGAGTACGCGCCGCTGGCGGAAATCATGGGGCGCGTGCACTGGGCTTCGGAAGTGTTCAACTGCAACGCACCGGACACCGGCAACATGGAGCTGCTGCACATGTTCGCTACCCCCGAACAGCGTCAGCGCTGGCTCACGCCGTTGCTCGAAGGCGAGATCCGCTCGGCCTTCGCCATGACCGAACCGGACGTGCCGTCTTCCGACGCTACCAACATCCAGACGCTGATCCGTCGCGACGGCGACGACTACGTGATCAACGGTCGCAAGTGGTTCATCACCAATGCCTCGCATCCCAACTGCAAGCTCCTGATCGTGATGGGCAAGACTGACCCGAACGCCGAGACCCATCAGCAACAGAGCATGATCCTGGTGCCGTTCGACACACCCGGTGTCGAGCTGGTGCGTAACATCCCGGTGATGAACCACATCGCCCCGGAAGGTCACAGCGAACTCCTGCTGCGCAATGTGCGGGTGCCGGCGAGCAACCTGTTGGGCAGGGAGGGCGACGGCTTCATGATGGCGCAGGCGCGCCTGGGGCCAGGGCGCATTCACCACTGCATGCGCTCGATCGGCATGGCCGAGCTGGCGCTCGAACTGATGGTCGAGCGCTGCCAGGAGCGCAAGGCGTTCGGCAAGTACCTGCAGCAGTATTCCAATGTCGCCGACTGGATCGCCGAGTCGCGCATCGAGATCGAGCAGGCGCGGCTGCTGGTACTCAAGACCGCCTGGATGATCGACGAGGTCGGCGCCAAGGCCGCGCGCAAGGAAATCTCGATGATCAAGGCGCTGGTGCCGCGCATGCACACCAGCGTGGTCGACCGCGCGATCCAGGTCTACGGCGCGATGGGCCTGACGCCGGACACGCCATTGGCCGACATGTGGACCGGCGGCCGCGCGCTGCGCTTCGCCGATGGCCCGGATCAGGTGCATCTGCGCAGCATCGCGAAAATGGAAATCAAGGCCAGTGAAGCCAGCCGCGGTGCCACGGCGGCTTATCTAACCCCGCCGGGTCGTCACTGATCGTGACTGCTGCTGGCCGCGCGACGCCAAGGCGCGCGGCCTATCTCCGTTCGCGCGCATGCTCCGTCCTGTGCGCTAGCTTGCGTCTCTCTCCTACTGGCCTAGGCTAGTCATAACAACGTCTTTGTTCACGGTCATGGTGTTCTTTGACATGGGACAACGAAACCAGTCGCCGGGGGAGTCCTTGATTGCAATCAAGGGGAGGGATGTAGACGCTCACCTACCATCCGCTTACGCCAACCGTACAAGCAGGTAATTCGATGGCTTCCCGTGAAATCTGGTCGCTGGCCGGTACGTTCAGTACCTGGGTCAAGGGCTTTGTCATTCTGCTGATCCTGAGCGTCTGCGCATCGTCGCTGCAGGCCAGGGAATATGAAGCCGAGCAGCAGCGCCTCGACAAGTTCTTCCCCGGTGCCAGTCTCTCGTCAGCCGAGGGCGACTATCAGGTCCGCACGATCACCAAGGGTGACGAGGTACTCGGCTACGCCTTTCAGTCCATCAATGTGGTGGACATTCCCGCCTATTCCGGCAAACCCATCAACATGCAGGTGCTGCTCGATCCGCAGGGTGTGATCGTCGATGCCTATGTGCTTGAGCACCATGAACCGATCCTGCTGATCGGCATTCCCGAACAGAAACTGCACGACTTCAACGCCAAGTACCAGGGCATCCGGGCCGACCAGCGCGTGGTGGTCGGTCGCTCCAGCGACAGCAATGCTGTGACCATCGATGCCGTGACCGGCGCCACCGTGACCGTGATGGTGGTCAACGAGATCGTCATGCGCGCCGCCCATGAGGTGGCCGTCTCGCTGGGCCTGATCGAGGGGGGCGGCAACGCGCGGCCGAAGATCGCCAGCGTGCGCCAGGACGTCTACCAGCCGGCCAACTGGACCGAGCTGACCGGCAGTGGCGCGATCCGGCGTCTGCACCTGACTCGCGGGCAGATCGACGAAGCCTTCAAGGGCACCGAGGCCGAAGGCATCGACGAGGCCACCGCACAGACCGCCGACGAGACCTTCATCGACCTCTACGCCGCGGAGCTGAACCCGCCGACCATCGGCCGCAACCTGCTGGGCGACAATCAGTACCGCTTCCTGATGGAAGAGCTCAAGCCGGGCGAGCACGCCATCGCCGTGCTGGGCAGCGGCGAGTATTCGTTCAAGGGCTCGGGCTACGTGCGCGGCGGCATCTTCGATCGGGTCCAGCTGCGCCAGTTCGGCGACATCATCAGCTTCCGCGACCTCGACTTCCAGCGTCTGAACGATATCTACCTCGACGGCGCGCCGCGCTTCAGCGAGATGGCGATCTTCATCGTCCGCGAGGCTGCCCGCTTCGATCCGGGCTCGCCCTGGGTGCTGGAGTTGCTGGTGCGCCGCCAGACCGGCCCGGTGAGCGGCGTGTTCACCAGCTTCGAACTGCCCTACCAGATGCTCGAGGACTACATCGAGCGGCCGCAGCCCACCGCCGAGGAACTGGCTGCCATCGAGGAAGCCAACCGGCCGATGTGGGTCAACATCTGGTACCAGAAGAGCTTCCAGATCGGCGTGATCCTCGTCGCGCTGGGCCTGCTGACTGTGATCCTG
Organism: Pseudomonas sp.; assembly: GCA_032105665.1. Lineage (GTDB taxonomy): Bacteria > Pseudomonadota > Gammaproteobacteria > Pseudomonadales > Pseudomonadaceae > Stutzerimonas. The sequence continues at coordinate 21,432 of DAMCQE010000034.1, forward strand.
TTCCTGCAGGACAAGCTGACCAAGCACCCGACCTTCCTCAAGCGGCTGCGTCACGGCTATCTGGTGTTCACCGTGGTGTTCATCGGCTGGTACGCGCTGGGGCAGCTGTCGGTGGTCAACGTGCTGACCTTCGTCCATGCGCTGGTTCAGGACTTCCGCTGGGAGTTGTTCCTCACCGATCCGGTGATCTTCATCCTCTGGGTGTTCACCGCGGCGAGCATCCTGCTCTGGGGGCGCGGTGTGTTCTGTGGCTGGCTGTGCCCGTTCGGCGCCCTGCAGGAGTTGATCAACGAGGCGGCGCGCAAGCTGAAGATTCCGCAGTACGACGTGCCTTTCGCGGTGCACGAGCGGCTTTGGGCGATCAAGTACATCGTCCTGCTGGTGCTGTTCGGTATCTCCCTTGAGTCGATGATGATGGCGGAGAAGGCCGCCGAGGTGGAGCCGTTCAAGACCGCGATCACGCTCAAGTTCGACCGCCAGTGGTGGTTTGTGGCGTACGCGGTGGCGCTGCTGGTGGTGAACATCTTCACCCGCAAGGTCTACTGCCGCTACATCTGCCCGCTGGGCGCGGGGCTGGCGATCACCGGTCGCTTCCGCCTGTTCGACTGGCTCAAGCGGCGCAAGGAGTGCGGCAACCCCTGCCAGATCTGCGCCAATGAATGCGAGGTGCAGGCGATTCATCCGGATGGGCACATCAACCACAACGAGTGCCACTACTGTCTGGACTGCCAGATGACCTACCACAACGAGAACAAGTGTCCTCCGTTGGTGAACAAGAACAAGCGCAAGAAGCGCGAGAAGCCGGCCCCGGCCGACGCCAACCTGATTCCCGTCGTTGAAGTCGTTGAACCCTGAGTGCCCGCCGCCGGCGAGTCGCTCGCAACCAACACACCCCTGTGTTTGTGAGTCAAAAGGAGCAACACCCCATGAGTGACAAGAGCAAGAATCCAGAGACCCTGGAAAAGGGCGGCCTGAGTCGCCGCAGCTTCCTCGGCGCCTCCGCGATGACCGGTGCGGCCGTGGCTGCGACGGCCTTCGGCGGCGCGGTGATGACGCGTGAATCCTTTGCCGCCGCCGCCAAGGAAGCACGTTCCAAGATCGAAGTCGGCCCGGGCGAACTGGACGAGTACTACGGCTTCTGGAGCGGCGGCCACCAGGGCGAAGTGCGCGTACTGGGCGTGCCGTCCATGCGCGAGCTGATGCGTATTCCGGTATTCAACGTCGACTCGGCTACCGGCTGGGGTCTGACCAACGAAAGCCGCGCCATCATGGGCGAAAGCGCCAAGTTCCTGAACGGCGACTGCCACCACCCGCATATCTCCATGACCGACGGCAAGTACGACGGCAAGTACCTGTTCATCAACGACAAGGCCAACAGCCGCGTTGCACGTATCCGTCTGGACATCATGAAGTGCGACAAGATGATCACCGTGCCGAACGTGCAAGCGATCCACGGTCTGCGTCTGCAGAAGGTGCCGCACACCAAGTACGTGTTTGCCAACGCCGAGTTCGTCATCCCGCACCCCAACGATGGCAAGGTCTTCGACCTGCAGGATGAAAACAGCTACACCATGTACAACGCCATTGATGCGGAAAGCATGGAAATGGCCTTCCAGGTGATTGTCGACGGCAACCTCGACAACACCGACGCCGACTACACCGGCCGTTTCGCCGCAGCCACCTGCTACAACTCGGAGAAGGCCTTCGATCTGGGCGGCATGATGCGCAACGAGCGCGACTGGGTGGTGGTGTTCGACATCCACGCCATCGAGAAGGCCATCAAGGCCGGCAAGTTCATTACCCTCGGCGATTCCAAGTCTCCGGTGCTCGATGGTCGCAAGAAGGGCGACAAGGACAGCGAATTCACCCGTTACATCCCGGTGCCGAAGAACCCGCACGGCTGCAACACCTCGTCCGACGGCAAGTACTTCATCGCTGCCGGCAAGCTGTCGCCAACCTGCTCGATGATCGCCATCGACAAGCTGCCCGACCTGTTCGCCGGCAAGCTGGCCGATCCACGTGACGTGGTGGTTGGTGAGCCGGAGCTGGGCCTCGGTCCGCTGCACACCACCTTCGACGGTCGCGGCAACGCTTACACCACGCTGTTCATCGACAGCCAGGTGGTCAAGTGGAACATGGAAGAAGCGGTGCGTGCCTACAAGGGCGAGAAGGTCAACTACATCAAGCAGAAGCTCGACGTGCACTACCAGCCGGGCCACCTGCACGCCTCGCTGTGCGAAACCAGCGAAGCCGACGGCAAATGGCTGGTGGCGCTGTCCAAATTCTCCAAGGACCGCTTCCTGCCAACCGGCCCGCTGCACCCGGAAAACGATCAGCTGATCGACATTTCCGGTGACGAGATGAAGTTGGTGCATGACGGCCCGACCTTCGCTGAACCGCATGACTGCATTATGGCCCGCCGCGACCAGATCAAGACCAAGAAGATCTGGGACCGCAACGATCCGTTCTTCGCGCCGACAGTCAAGATGGCCGAGAAAGATGGCATCAACCTGACAGCCGACAACAAGGTCATCCGCGACGGCAACAAGGTGCGCGTGTACATGACCTCCATGGCGCCGGCGTACGGTGTGCAGGAATTCACCGTCAAGCAGGGCGACGAAGTCACCGTGGTCATCACCAACATCGACCAGATCGAAGACGTGTCCCACGGCTTCGTCATGGTCAACCATGGCGTGAGCATGGAGATCAGCCCGCAGCAGACCTCTTCCATCACTTTTGTCGCTGACAAGCCGGGGCTGCACTGGTACTACTGCAGCTGGTTCTGCCACGCGCTGCACATGGAAATGGTCGGCCGCATGATGGTCGAGCCGGCGTAAGCTGCTCCAGCCATCGCCCGTTTGCGGTCGGGCGATGGCATCGCCATTTCGCGAAGGGTTTCGGCATGATGCCGCGACCCTTCCGGCAGCCGCATTTCGCCTGCAAGCTGAAGAAGGTCAAAACGCAGTGTTCAAAGCTCAGGCTGATTTTTTTTCGCGATACCCCGCAGCAGTCACGCTGTTGCTTTTTTTGAGTGGTGCGGCTCAGGCGGCACCACAATCCATCACAACCCTGCCGCTGCAGCCCGACGGTGAAAATCGCTGGCGCCTGCCTGCTGGGGAATATCAGGGTCAGTTCAGCATCGCGCACTCAATGCAGCTGCGTTGCGAGCCGGGTGCCATCATCCGATCCCAGGGCCAGGGCAGCAGCCTGCTCATCAGTGCGCCCGACGTTGTCGTCGAAGGCTGCACGCTGCGCGACTGGGGTTCCGATCTCACCGCGATGGACTCGGCGGTGTTCGTCCTGCCGGCCGCGCCTCGGGTGCTGATTCGAAACAACCGCATGCAGGGGCCGGGCTTCGGCGTTTTCGTCGATGGCGCCGCCGATGTGCAGGTGATCGGCAACGAGATCGACGGCGAAGTGAACATTCGCTCGCAGGATCGCGGCAACGGCATCCACCTGTTTGCGGTAAAAGGCGCACGCATCGTCGGCAATCACGTGCGCAACTCGCGCGACGGCATCTACATCGATACCTCCAACGGCAATCATCTGGAGGCCAATGTCCTCGAGGATCTGCGTTACGGCGTGCACTACATGTTCGCCAACGACAACAGCGTGATCGACAACATCACCCGCCGTACCCGCACCGGTTACGCTTTGATGCAGAGCCGCAAGCTGATCGTCACGGGGAACCGCTCCGAGCAGGATCAGAACTACGGCATCCTGATGAACTACATCACCTATTCCACCATCACCGGCAACTTCGTCAGCGACGTGCAGCGTGGCGATACCGGTGGCGACAGCATGATCAGCGGCGGTGAGGGCAAGGCGCTGTTCATCTACAACTCGCTGTTCAACACCATCGAGAACAACCATTTCGAGAAAAGCTCGCTGGGTATCCATCTGACCGCCGGCTCCGAAGACAACCGCATTTCCGGCAACGCCTTCGTCGGCAACCAGCAGCAGGTCAAGTACGTGGCGACCCGTACTCAGGAATGGTCGGTAGACGGTCGTGGCAACTACTGGAGCGACTACCTGGGCTGGGACCGCAATGACGACGGGTTGGGCGATGTCGCCTACGAACCCAACGACAACGTCGATCGCCTGCTCTGGCTGTATCCGCAGGTGCGCCTGCTGATGAACAGCCCGAGCATCGAAGTGCTGCGCTGGGTGCAGCGAGCCTTCCCGGTGGTCAAGTCGCCGGGCGTACAGGACAGCCATCCGCTGATGAAGCTGCCCACTGAAAAACTCCTTACTGACAAGCAGGAACCAACGTCATGAACGCCGTCGAGATCCAGGGCGTAAGCCAGCGTTACGGCAGCATGACCGTGCTGCACGATCTGAACCTGAACCTCGGTGAAGGTGAGGTGCTGGGGCTGTTCGGCCATAACGGTGCGGGCAAGACCACCAGCATGAAGCTGATTCTCGGCCTGCTCGCGCCGAGCGAGGGCCAGGTGAAAGTCCTGGGCCGTGCGCCGAACGATCCGCAGGTGCGTCGCCAGCTTGGCTACCTGCCGGAGAACGTGACCTTCTATCCGCAGTTGAGCGGCCGCGAAACCCTGCGCCATTTCGCCCGCCTGAAGGGCGCCGCGCTGAGCCAGGTGGATGAGCTGCTCGAGCAGGTCGGCCTGGCCCATGCCGCCGATCGCCGGGTGAAAACCTATTCCAAGGGCATGCGCCAGCGTCTCGGCCTGGCCCAGGCGCTGCTTGGCGAACCGAAGCTGCTGCTGCTCGACGAGCCGACCGTGGGCCTCGATCCGATCGCTACCCAGCACCTCTACCTGCTGATCGACCGCCTGCGTCAGCGCGGCACCAGCATCATTCTCTGCTCCCACGTGCTGCCGGGCGTCGAGGCGCACATCAACCGCGCGGCGATCCTCGCCAAGGGCCGCCTGCAGGCCGTCGGTAGCCTGTCGCAACTGCGTGCCGAGGCCGGGCTGCCGGTGCGCATCCGTGCCAGTGGCGTCAGCGAGCGCGACAGCTGGCTGCAGCGTTGGACCGATGCCGGGCACAGCGCCCGCGGTCTCAGCGAATCGAGTCTGGAAGTGGTTGCGGTCAACGGCCACAAGCTGGTGCTGCTGCGCCAGCTGCTGGGCGAGAGCGAGCCGGAGGACATCGAGATCCACCAGCCGTCGCTGGAAGACCTCTATCGCTATTACATGGAGCGCGCCGGTGATGTGCGCGCCCAGGAGGGTCGCGTATGAACCAGGTCTGGAACATCGCCCGCAAGGAACTCAGCGACGGCCTGCGCAACCGCTGGCTGCTCGCCATCAGCCTGCTCTTCGCGGTGCTCGCGGTGGGTATTGCCTGGCTGGGTGCCGCGGCCTCCGGCCAGCTTGGCTTCACCTCGATTCCGGCGACCATAGCCAGCCTGGCCAGTCTGGCCACCTTCCTCATGCCGCTGATCGCGCTGCTGCTGGCCTATGACGCCATCGTCGGCGAGGACGAGGGCGGCACGCTGATGCTGCTGCTGACCTATCCGTTGGGGCGTGGGCAGATCCTGCTCGGCAAGTTCGTCGGCCACGGGCTGATCCTCGCCCTGGCGGTGCTGATCGGCTTCGGCTGCGCGGCGCTGGCCATCGCCGTGCTGGTCGAAGGCGTCGAGCTCGGCATGCTGTTCTGGGCGTTCGGCCGCTTCATGATCTCCTCGACGCTGCTCGGCTGGGTGTTCCTCGCCTTCGCCTACGTGCTCAGCGGCAAGGTCAATGAGAAGTCCAGCGCCGCCGGGCTGGCGCTCGGGGTGTGGTTTCTCTTCGTGCTGGTGTTCGATCTGGTCCTGCTTGCGCTGCTGGTGCTCAGCGAAGGCAAGTTCAACCCGGAACTGCTGCCCTGGCTGCTGCTGCTAAACCCCACCGACATCTACCGCCTGATCAACCTGTCCGGCTTCGAAGGCAGCGGCAGTGCCATGGGTGTGCTGTCGCTGGGCGCCGATCTGCCGGTGCCGGCCTCGGTGCTCTGGCTATGTCTGCTGGCCTGGATCGGCGTGTCGCTGCTGCTGGCGTACGGCATCTTTCGCCGGCGCCTGACCTGAATTCCATGAATCGAAAAGGAAATCCCTCTATGAACGCACTGCATCGCATCGGCGCCGGAACGCTCCTGGCCATGTTGCTCGCCTTCGGCCTGGCCGGCTGCGGCGAGAAGGAGGAGGTCCAGCAATCGCTCGAGCCGGTGGCCTTCCATGACACCGACGAGTGTCACGTGTGCGGCATGATCATCAGCGACTTCCCCGGGCCCAAGGGTCAGGCGGTGGAGAAGGGCGGCGTGAAGAAGTTCTGTTCCACGGCCGAGATGCTCGGTTGGTGGCTGCAGCCGGAGAACCGTCTGCTCGATGCCAGGCTGTATGTACACGATATGGGCCGAAGCGTTTGGGACAAGCCGGATGACAGTCACCTGATCGACGCAACCAGCGCCTACTATGTGATCGGTACGTCGCTCAAGGGCGCCATGGGTGCGTCGCTGGCAGCCTTCGCCGAAGAGCAAGCCGCCATGCGCCTCGCCGAGGAACACGGTGGCCGGGTATTGCGTTTCGAACAGATCGATCAGGCGCTGCTGCAGGAAGCAGCGAGCATGCAGCACGGCGGCATGCACGAGCACATGCCCAGCGATGCACACAACGCACACCAGGGGCACTGAGGCGTACTCAGTGGCCGCAACCAGTCTTCCGACACATTCGAGGTAAGCAAAATGATGGGTATCAGCGTCTGGCAACTTCTGATCATTCTTCTGATCGTCGTCATGCTGTTCGGCACCAAGCGCCTGCGTGGCCTGGGCTCCGACCTGGGCAGCGCGATCAGCGGCTTCCGCAAGTCGGTCAGTGATGGCGACAGCGTCACCCAGGCCGAGACGGTCAAGCAGGAAATCAAGTAAGCAAAGCGTCCACTTCGCTCGGCCAGCCTCCCCTAAAACGGCGCTTGCGCGCTGCCGGGGAGGCGCATGCCCGTCGCCGTTGAGAGCCGCCCAAGCGGCTCCAATGCTCGATAATCGTGGCTATTTCGCACCGCAACGGTGCGTCTGCAGGCGGTCTCCGGGCGCCGACCGTCACTTTCCCGCCGCCTCCGCGAAAATCTGATCGCAATCAAGTCTGTTGATGGCGCCTACCCTGTAGAAAGTAATCCTGGCTCCTGTAAACGGGAGCGATCATTCGTCCGGCGCGCGTTCGTTGTGCTGTCGGACATAGAAAGTCTGGAGGCCCTTCCGTGCAAGTTATCGATCGGCGAAAAGCCCTGAGTGTTCCGCCTATCTGGCGGCTCGCCTTTCGCCCCTTCTTTCTCGCCGGCAGCCTGTTCGCGCTGCTAGCGATTCCGCTCTGGGTCGCCGCGTGGACCGGGCTCTGGCCGGGCTTTCAGCCCACCGGTGGCTGGCTGGCCTGGCACCGTCACGAAATGCTGTTCGGTTTCGCCATGGCAATCGTCGCCGGCTTTCTGCTCACCGCGGTGCAGACCTGGACCGGCCAGACGGCGCCGTCCGGCAATCGCCTAATGGGGTTGGCGATGCTCTGGCTGTCCGCGCGCCTGGGCTGGCTGTTCGGCCTGCCGGCCGCTTGGCTGGCTCCGCTCGACCTGCTGTTCCTGCTGGCGCTGGTCTGGATGATGGCGCGGATGCTCTGGGCCGTACGGCAGAAGCGTAATTACCCGATCGTGGTGGTACTGACGCTGATGTTTGGTGCGGACGTGCTGATCCTGGTCGGCCTGCTGCAGGACAACGATGCGCTGCAGCGCCAGGGCGTGCTCGCCGGGCTATGGCTGGTCGCGGCGCTGATGGCGCTGATCGGCGGCCGGGTGATTCCGTTCTTCACTCAGCGCGGCCTGGGCAAGGTCGAGGCGGTCAAGCCCTGGGTCTGGCTGGATGTCGCCCTGCTGGTGGGCACCGGGATCGTCGCGCTGCTGCACGCCTTCGGCGTCGCCCTGCAGCCGCATCCGCTGCTGGGCCTGCTGTTCGTCGCCATCGGCGTCGGCCATCTGCTGCGCCTGGCGCGCTGGTACGACCACGGTATCTGGAAGGTCGGCCTGCTCTGGTCGCTGCACTTGGCGATGCTCTGGCTAGTGGTCGCGGCATTCGGCCTGGCGCTCTGGCATTTCGGTCTGCTGGCGCAGTCCAGCCCTTCGCTGCATGCGCTGAGCGTCGGCTCCATGGGCGGATTGATCCTGGCGATGATTGCCCGCGTGACCCTCGGCCACACCGGCCGGCCGCTGCAGTTGCCGGCGGGCATCATTGGCGCCTTCGTGCTGTTCAATCTGGGCACGGCCGCGCGGGTATTTCTCTCCGTCATCTGGCCGGTCGGCGGTCTGTGGCTAGCGGCGGCCTGCTGGGCGGCGGCCTTCGCCCTGTATGTCTGGCGCTACGCGCCGATGCTGGTCGCACCGCGGGTCGACGGCCATCCGGGCTGAGCACCGAATCGTTTCACCGGGGCAGGTGCCCGTCGCGCCTGCTCGTCAATACCAAGCCTTAGAACCGCTGCCGCGAGGCGGCTTGTGACTCGGCGTGCGCCGAGCTCGGAGATGATGATGAAAAGCGAGTTTCAGGATCGTCTGGCTGTCGTCACCGGCGCCAGTTCCGGAATCGGTCTGGCGTTGTGCGCGGCCTTGCTGCAGCGCGGTGCTCGGGTGCTGGCGATGTCACGCAGCATCGGCGGTCTCGAACCGCTGCTGGAAACCCACGCCGACCAGCTGCAGTGGCTGAGCGGCGATGTCACCTCGGCTGAAGATCTGGCCCAGCTGGCGCGCCGTGCCGCGCAGATGGGACCGGTGCACTACCTGGTGCCCAACGCCGGTATCGCCGAGCTGGCCGATGGCCTGGACATGGCCGCCTTCGATCGGCAGTGGGCGGTCAATGGAGCCGGTGCGCTGAACACCTTCGCTGCGTTGCGCACCGAGCTGGCCAAGCCGGCCTCGGTGGTCTTTGTCGGCACCTTCCTGATCCGCTCGACCTTCCCCGGGCTGGCGGCCTACATCGCCAGCAAGGCGGCGTTGGCGGCGCAGGCGCGCACGCTGGCGGTGGAGTTCGCGCCGCTGGATGTACGCATCAACATGGTTTCGCCCGGCCCGACCGCCACCGCCATCTGGGGCTCGCTGGGGCTCAACGACGATCAGCTCGAAGCGGTCGCCGAGGGCGTCACCAAGCGTCTGTTGCCGGGGCATTTCCTCGAGTCGGCGGCGGTGGCCAACGTCATCCTGTTCCAGCTGTCCCAGGGCGCGCGCGGCGTGTTCGGCCAGGACTGGGTGGTGGACAACGGTTACACCATCAGCTGAGGTGTAGCGCATGTGGTTCAAGTGGAAGAACAGCGCGACGCGCCTGGAGCAGGAGCTGAATGCGCTGCAGGCCAGTCACGCCGAACAGGCGGCGCGCGTCGCTGCGTTGGAGCAACAGCTGCAGGCGGCCGAAGCTGCCAGCCAGCAACGCCAGCGACAGCTCGACTATTACCGGGGCGTGTCGGAAAGGCTGATTCGCTTCAGCACCTCAGTGTCCCACCTCGGTGAGTCGTTCGAGTTTCTCACCGGGCAGTTGGGCGACAACAAGGCCCGTGCCGGCGAGGTCGCCGCCGCGGCGCTGAGCAACCAGAAGCATTTTGGCGAGCTGCAGGGCAAGGCCGCCGAGATGGAGAGCGGCCTCGGCCTGGCCTCGCGCAAGGTCGATACCCTTGCCGAGCGCTCGCAGGAGATCAACGGCATCGTCGATCTCATCAGCGGCATCGCCAGCCAGACCAATCTGCTGGCGCTGAATGCCGCGATCGAGGCGGCGCGTGCCGGCGAGGCCGGGCGTGGTTTCGCAGTTGTCGCCGGGGAGATTCGCAGCCTGGCGGAAAAGACCGCGCTGGCGACCGATGACATCGTGCGCAAGATTGGCGAAGTGCAGGCCGAAATCCGCAATGTGCATGACTACATCCAGCTGCAGGGCAGCCACGCCAAGGGCTTCAGTCGAACCACCGAGGTGGCGGTCGAGGCGATGCATACGCTTTATCACCTGGCCGGGGCGATGCGTGGCAGCAGCGCCGCGTCTTCCTTCCGTGCCGGCATCGAGCTGGCCAATCTCGACGAGCTGTCACTGAAGTTCGTGGTGTACAACCACCTGCTGAGCGACCAGGCACAGCCGATTCCACAGCTGCCGAGCGAGCGCGACTGTCGTTTCGGCCGCTGGTATTACGGCGAAGGCAACCGCGACATCCAGGCGCTGGACTGCTTCCGGCAGATCGAGCGGCCCCACACGGCGGTGCATGCCCAGGGGCAGGCGGCGCTGGATGCATTCGCTCAGGACGCCCTGGAAACCGCGCTGCGCCACCTGGGCCAGATGGAGGACGCCAACCTGGAGGTGATGCGTATCGTCACGGCTGTCGTCGATCAGTACGAAACGGGGCAGGTGGCGCAGCCTGATGCTTCAGGTACCCGCGCGCTTCACGCATGAATTGCCTTTAGTGCAAAAATATTGCGCTTATCGAGCAATACTATTCGTTAGATAACATTTAAAGCGCCGCAGACAATGCGCACGCATTCCGTCTGCGCGGCAATCGCCGCGCTCGATATGAACCGATCCCAGGAGGAGCGGCGAGCGGATGCGGCGTGCCGGTCCGTCGACCATTGCCAGCGCTTGCGCTGGCAGATCTCGATGTTCGTTCCCTGGCGCCCGCGTCGGCCGCCTGGCGAGCATGAGCGAACTGCACAACAGTCCCGAACCGATTGCCTACAACTACCACGTGGTGCGCCAGTTCACCCTGATGACGCTGGTCTGGGGTGTGCTCGGCATGGGCCTCGGCGTATTCATCGCCGCTCAGCTGGTGTGGCCGCAGCTGAACTTCGACCTGCCCTGGACCAGCTTCGGCCGGCTGCGACCGATTCACACCAATCTGGTGATCTTCGCCTTCGGTGGCGGCGCGCTGTTCGCCTCGTCCTTCTACATCGTTCAGCGCACCAGCCATGCCCGGCTGATCTCCGATCGGCTGGCGGCGCTGGTGTTCTGGGGCTGGCAGGCAGCCTGCGTGGCAATGCCGATCAGCTACGCGCTGGGCTACACCACGTCCAAGGAATACGCCGAGATGGAGTGGCCGATCGCACTCTGGGTGACGCTGATCTGGGTGCTCTATGCCTATCTGTTCTTCGGCACCATCGCCCGCCGGCGCATCCGGCACATCTACGTCGGCAACTGGTTTTTCGGCGCCTTCATCATCGTCACTGGCATGGTGCACATCATCAACCACGCGCTGGTGCCGGTGGGGCCGCTCAAGTCCTACTCGCTGTATTCGGGCGCCACCGATGCGATGGTGCAGTGGTGGTACGGGCACAGCGTGGTGGGCTTCATCCTCTCGGTCGGCTTTCTCGGGATGATGTACTACTTCGTGCCCAAGCAGGCCGGGCGGCCGATCTACTCGTACCGTCTGTCCATCGTGCATTTCTGGGCGATCATCTCGATCTACATCTGGGCCGGCCCGCATCATCTGCACTACACCGCGCTGCCGGACTGGGCGCAGAGCCTGGGTATGGTGATGTCGATCATCCTGCTGGCGCCGAGCTGGGGCGGCATGATCAACGGCATGATGACCCTTTCCGGTGCCTGGCATAAGTTGCGCACCGATCCGATTCTGCGCTTCCTGGTGGTCTCGCTGGCGTTCTACGGCATGTCGACCTTCGAAGGCCCGATGATGGCGATCAAGACGGTCAACGCGCTGTCGCACTACACCGACTGGACCATCGGCCACGTACACGCCGGGGCGCTGGGCTGGGTGGCGATGATCTCCATCGGCTCGCTGTACCACCTGATTCCGCGGTTGTGGGGGCGCGAGCAGATGCACAGCATCGGTCTGATCAACGCGCACTTCTGGCTGGCGACCATCGGCACGGTGCTCTACATCGCCTCGATGTGGGTCAACGGCATCACCCAGGGCCTGATGTGGCGGGCGATCAATGAAGACGGCACGCTGACCTATTCCTTCGTCGAGGCGCTGGAAGCCAGCCATCCCGGCTACATCGTGCGCATGGCCGGCGGCGCCATCTTCGCCAGCGGCATGCTGCTGATGGCGCTGAACACCTGGCTGACCGTGCGCACCCGCCGCGACGAGCGCGTGCCGCAGGCAGCGCCGCTGCTGGCCAGCTGAACGCCCGGGGCAGCTATCTCGCTCAAAACAGGTCCAGGGACGGACCGCTCCACCGCCCGTCGGGCGGCCTCTCCGATTTCGACACAAGCAGGACCAATGCACGACTCTTTCGCCCTCTGGATTCGCTCGTTCCTTCCCGCCCCGCTGAATGCTTCGCCGAAGGAGTGGTTGCGCGCCGCCCTCGGCGTTGCCATCGTCATGCCGCTGGTGTTCTGCAGCGGCTATATGCTGGTCGGCAGTTCGCTGACCCTGCAGATCATGGGGCCAGCCGGCGCCTCGGCGGTGCTGGTGTTCGTCGCCTCGTCCAGCCCGTTCGCCCAGCCATGGGCGGTTCTGGTTGGCAATCTGCTCGCGGCGCTGATCGGCATCAGTCTGGGCATGAGCGGCTTGCCCAGTATCGCCTCGCTGGCGCTGGCGGCTTGCCTGTCGCTGCTCTGTCTGTTCTATCTGCGCTGCCTGCATCCGCCGAGCATCGCGCTGGCGCTGGTGGCGGCGGTGGGCAGCCCGGAGCTGCATCAGCTGGGTTACGCGCTGGTCGGGCCAGTGCTGTTCTATTCGGCGCTCCTGGTGACGGTCGCGCTGGTCTACAACAACCTGACCGGGCATCCCTATCCGAAGCCGCGGCTGAGCCGCGAGAACAGCCATCACACCCGCGACCTGCCGCCGGGCGAGCGCATGAGCTTCACCCATGACGACGTTGACCGGGCGCTGCAGGAATTCGGCGAGTATGTCGACGTCACCCGTGACGACCTCGAACGACTGATCAAGCAGACCGAGAAGCACGCCCTGCGGCGCAGCATGGGCGAGATCACCGCGGCGCACGTGATGTCACGCGATCTGTACTGGCACACGCCGGATACCTTCATCGAGCAGGCCTGGCAGACCCTGCAGGTGCACCGGCTGCGCTCGCTGCCGGTGGTGCAGGGCGACGACCATCGGCTGGTCGGCATCGTCACCCAGGTGGACCTGCTCAAGCACTTCCACCCGCGGCCCGGGCGGCTCAGTTTCGGTCAGCTGAACTTCCTGCGCGGCACCAAGCTACGCGCGATCATGAGTTCGCCAGTAGTCTCGGTGACCGCCGATACGCACATGGTCGAACTGGTTTATCTACTCTCGGATCGCGGCCTGCACTGCCTGCCGGTGGTCGACGCGCAACAGCGGCTGGTAGGCATGATCACCCAGACGGATCTGATCGCCGCGCTGTACCGCAACTGGCTCAAGCAGCTGCCGGACTGAGCGGCCACGAGTCCGGCGTGACGCTCAGATATCGTAGTACCAGCGGGACCAGTCGTAATCGTCGAGGGCTACTTCGCGCAGCAGTTCGACGGCCTTGAGCAACGCGGGCGATTCGCTGGCGCGTGCATGCACCAGGTAGACCGGATAGCTGAACTCCGGCGCCTGCTCCACTCGCTTGAGAACGCCTTCTTCCAGATAGCGCTGGACCACGCGGGTACGAAAGTAGCCGCGGCCGCCGCATTGCACCAGATACTGCAAGGCCAGCGGCCCGAGGCTGAACGACAGCGCGGCGCGGGTGTATTCCGGCAGCGCCTGGTTATGCTGCTTGCGAAATGCCGGCCCCCAATCCACGTACAGATACGGCGTGGGATTCTGCACCTGCACCACCTGGATCAGCTTTTCCTCCAGCAGCTGTTCGACCTGCAGACCGGGCAGGTACTCCGGCTGGTGCACCAGCGCAGCGTCGAGCACGCCGAGGTCGAGCTTCTTCTGCAGTTCTTCGCCGCTGCCCACTTCCAGCCGCACGGCGTGGCCCGGCAGCGCTTGCCGCAGGCGCTGGACCCAGGCCAGCATCAGCGGGTTGCACAGGCTCACCTCGGCGCCGAGCGTGAGCAGTTCGCCATAACCCCGTGGCAGCGGCAGGTCGCGCCGCGCGGCCTCCCAGGTCTGCACCAGCTGGCGAGCATAGGCGGCAAAGCGCTCGCCATCGGCGGTCAGCCGCGCCCCGGCGCGATTGCGCACGAACAGCCGGCAGCTCAGCTGGTTTTCCAAGTTCTGTATGCGCGCGGTGACGGCCGTCTGGGTGATGTGCAGGCGCTCGGCCGTGGCGATGAAGCTGCCGCTGCGAATGATCTCGAGAAAGGTGCGGGCGAGATCAATATCCATAGTCGACCTTAAATGCAGTGAACGTGACGGAACCGATGATTGTAGGGGGTTGTGACCGTCGTGGGGGCGCCCACCTTGAATCGGTGGGCGATCCGCTCACGATCAGTGCGAAGTGCCTTCGGCGAACTCGATCTTGTTGCCGACGTTGTACTTGCCGGAGGGCTTGTTCATCGGGATGCGTTTGACCTCCTCCAGCGTCTTGGCGTCGTAGACGAGCAGGGCGCCGTCGGTGTCCCAGACGCTGAGCAGGGCGTAGCGGCCGTCGTTGGTGAACTCGACATGGGCGGCGTTCTTGCCCGGCATCGGGCGCAGGGTGTGGGCGACTTCCAGGGTCTGCTTGTCGATCAGGTGCACGGCGTCGTTGTTCGGGCCGAAGAACACGTCGGTCCAGGCGTAGGGCGAGTTTGCCTGGCTGCGCATGAAGAAGCCCGGGCCTTCGGTGGGGATCTCCTTGATCAGCTTCCAGGTGTCCAGATCCAGCACCGAGATCAGTCCCTTGCTGACGTTGGGGGTGGCGAACACCCACTTGCCGTCGCGTTTCCAGTAGATGCCCGAGCCCAGGTGCGGCATGCCCGGCAGCGGAATGTCGGTGACCGCCTGGCCGTTGTCGAGATCGATCACCTGGCCACCGTGGGCCTTGCGCGAGGTGGCCAGCAGGTAGCGGTAGTCCGGCGTGAAGGAGAAGTCATCGAGGAAGTCGGCGGCCTCGATGCGCCGCGGTTGGAAGGTCGGCTCGCCGGCATAGGAGAGCTCCCAGGCCTCTTTCACGTCCTTCAGCGCGACCACGAAGCTGTCGCGCGGCGGCGCGGTGTACACGGCGCTGACCCGTGACGGCGTGCCGTCCTGGCCGACGGCGGGGATGTGCTTGACCAGCGACAGGTCGCGCGCATCGAGCAGCACCAGGTTGCCCGGCAGGTAGTTGCCCACCAGCGCCCAGCGGCCGTCGTTGCTGACCGCCAGGTTGCGGGTGTTCAGCCCGGCACGGACCTCGGCGAGCATGGTCAGGTTGTGCAGGTCGTAGAGGCTGACCCAGCCATCGCGGGAGGCGAAATAGACGAAGCGGCCATCGGGCGAGAACTTCGGCCCGCCGTGCAGGGCGAAGTGCGACTGGAAGTTGGCCAGTTCCTCGAATCGATCGCCGTCCAGCACCCGCACGTGATGATTGCCAGCCTCGACCACGACGAACAGGTTGCGCGGATCGGCGCCGTGCTGCGGAGTCGTCGGCAGGGTGGCGACGTCGGTGAGGATGCGGTGGCTGGCCCGGATATCGGCATCGCTCCAGGTCGGCGGCACGGCCGAGGGCTGATACAGGTAATCGACCAGGCCGGTGATCTGCGCGTCATTCAGCACGTGTGAATAGGCGGCCATCTGGCTCGCCGGGCGGCCGTCGCGGATCACCGCCTGGGCCTCGGCCGGTTTGATGCGGCTGAGGCTTTCCGGCAGCAGCGCCGGCCCGGCGCCACCGAGGCGGTTGACGCCGTGGCAGGCCTGGCAGTGCTGTTCATAGAGGGCCTGGCTGTCGTCCGGCGTGGCAGCACTGGCCATGTCGAGGGCGACGAAGGTGGCGGCCGGCAGCGCGGCGGCCAGCAGCAGGGCGGGTATCAGTTGCATAAGGCCTCCGCGGTGGCGAGCGGGTCGCCGTGCAGGCGCGCCGGGTGGCGGACCTGGCGCTCGGCGAACAGGCCCACCACCTTGCCGATTACGGTGAGAGTCGGTGGGGTGAGGTGCTGCTCGTCGGCCATGTTCGGCAGTTGCCGTAGCGTGCAGCGCACCACCTGCTGGTCCGGCCGGGTGCCGTTGCCGATCAGTGCGGCCGGGGTATCCACCGGCAGGCCGGCGGCGATCAGGTTGCGCGAGATCTCGCCGAGGCTGGCCAGCCCCATGTAGAACACCAGGGTCTGGCCGCCCTGGGCCAGTGCGTCCCACGGCAGGTGCAGTTCGCCGTTGGTCTGCAGGTGGCCGGTGATGAACTGGCAGGAATGCGCCAGATCGCGATGGGTCAGCGGGATGCCGGCATAGGCGCTGCAACCGGCTGCGGCGGTGATGCCCGGCACCACCTGGCAGTCGATGCCGCGCTGCAGAAGGAACTCCAGCTCTTCGGCGCCGCGACCGAAGATGAATGGGTCGCCGCCCTTGAGCCGCACCACGCGCTTGTTCTGCTTTGCCAGGTCGGCGAGCAACTGATTGATTTCCGGTTGCGGCAGGCTGTGATAACCGCTGGTCTTGCCGACATAGTGGCGGCTGCAGGCGGCGGGCAGCAGGTCCATCAGGGCATCGCTGACCAGCCGGTCGTAGACCACCGCATCGGCCTGTTGCAGCAGGCTCCAGGCACGCAGGGTGAGCAGGCCGGGATCACCCGGGCCGGCGCCGACCAGAGCGACTTCGCCGGGGGCGAACGCGGCGCTCAGCGAAGCGGGAAGTGTTAGTGGCTGGTCCATGCGGTGCTCCTGAATGCTCATCGGACTACGGTGTGCGGGCGGCGCTTGGCGGCCGCTTCGATCAAATGGCGATGCTGGGAATGCGCTCGGGCGTCGGCAGGCCGATCTCCTCGTCGGAGAGGTAGCAACCCGGGTCCTCGGCCCAGAGGTCGCCCTGCGCCCAGGCGCGGGTACGGGTGTTGCCGTTGCAGATCGACAGCCAGCGGCATTCGGCACAGCGGCCATTCACCGCTCGCGGATGCTGGCGCAGCTCCTGCAGCAGTGGGGCCGGCTCGTGCAGCCAGATGTCGCTGAAACGCTGGCGGCGCACGTTGCCCACGGTGTGCTGCCACCAGTAGGTGTCCGGGTGCACGTCGCCGATGTTGTCGATGTTGGCGATGCCGCTGCCGGAGGCGTTGCCGCCCCATGCGCGCAGCATGCCTTCCAGGCGGTCGCGATGCTCAGGCAGGCGCTCCTCGACCCACTGCAGCAGCAGGACCGCATCGGCGTCGTTGTTGCCGCTGACGAAATCGGTCTCGCGGCCGTGCTGGACGTCGTCCCAGGCCTGCTCGAAGAGCTGACGCATGGCGTCGCGGGTCATCTGGTGATGGGCGTCGGCCTTGCTGCTGCGCTTGCCGCGGCCGCTGTAGTTGAGGTGCGAGAGGTAGAACTTCTGCACGTCGTGTTCGCGCATCAGCGCCAGCAGTGCCGGCAGCTGCGGGTAGTTGTTCTGGGTCAGGGTAGTGCGCAGGCCGACGCGGATGTCGCGCTGGCGGCACAGGTCGATGGCATGCATGGACGCGGCGAAGCTGCCCTTGAGCTGGCGCCATTCGTCATGCACTGCCTCCAGGCCGTCGATGCTGATGCCGACGTAGTCGAACTGCGCAGCGGCGATACGCTCGATGTTGCTCTCGTCGATCAGCGTGCCGTTGGTGGACAGTGCAACGAAGAAACCCTTGTCACGGGCGTAATCGGCCAGCTGGAAAATGTCGGCCCGCAGCAGCGGTTCGCCGCCGGAGAGTATCAGCACGCGGACACCGGCCTCGTGCAGATCGTCGATCACCTTCAGCGCCTCGGCGGTATCCAGTTCGTCGCGGAACTCGCTGTCGGCGGAGGTCGCGTAACAGTGCTTGCAGGTCAGGTTGCAGCGCCTGAGCAGGTTCCAGATCACCACGGGTGGGCGCTTGCCGCTGGCGCTGCGGGCACCGAGCACCTTGGTGGCCGGTTGGGCCAGGGCGCGCAGGTAATGGCTGATTCTCAACATGGGGCGGCTCCGCTTCGGCAGCGTATCTCACCGGGCGCGCCGTCTCGGGCGCCCGTTCCTTGAGCAGCAGGATCAACGAGCGGGGTAGGGCTGGCCTTGATCGGAAACAATAAAAGTCGCGGGGCGTGGCTGACCGCATCGTCAGCTTCTTGCGGCGGTGTACCGTTGGTCAGAGCAGGGTCAGCAGCACGCCGAGCACCAGGACCAGCGGCCAGGCGAGCAGCAGCAGACGCCACGCCCGCGGAGCGTGGCGCAGCTCCATGAAACCGTCGGTGATCAGCCAGGCCTTGCCGAACGCCGTGAGCAGAACGGCACCAGCCAATGCCAGCGTGGCGCCGGCATTACCCAGCAGCACGGTGGACACCGACAGCAGTGCCAGGCCGAGCCAGCAGGCCACCAGAATCTTCGAAGCAGACATGACTTACCTCAGCACGTAGACCAGCGGGAACAGCAGCACCCAGACCATATCCACCATGTGCCAGTAGAGCACTCCGGACTCCAGGCCGCTGTGCTCATCCGGCCCGTAGGCGCCGCGGCGGCAGCGCATGGCCAGCCAGCCGAGGATCACCATGCCCAGCAGCACATGCAGGAAATGAAAGCCCGTCAGAATCCAGTACAGGGTGAAGAAGGTGTTGTGTTCCATGCCCAGGCCGAGCCCGGCCAGGTGGCTGTACTCGTTGAGCTTGAGCACCACGTAGACGCAGGACGAGCCCAGCGCGGCGAGCAGCAACAGCGTCGCGCGCCCGGACCGGGCCTCGCGCACCTGTTCCACCGCCAGGGCGGCGAACAGGCCTGAGGTCAGCAGGCTCAGGGTCAGCGCCAGGCCGATGGAGCTGTCCAGTGCCGCGCGGCTCTCGCTGAACAGCTGCGGATTGAGCATCTGCGTGGCGGCGAACGCCAGGATCAGGATGGCGAAGACGGTCAGCTCGGCGAGGATGAAGAACCACATCGCCAGATCGCCCGGCAGGCGCCGGGACAGTTGGCTGCTGGCTTCAGGCGAAGTGGACATCGACCACATCCATCAGCGCGGCGACCGTCTGCGGGTCATCCGACAGCGGCTCGGCGAGGCAGGCCAGGCAGGCCTGACGCGGCGTCATGCCGGAGCGAATCATCCGCGCGGTGAAGATCAGCAGGCGGGTCGAGGCGACTTCCTCCAGATCATGCTGCTCCAACCGGCGCAGCGCCTGGCCGAGCTTGACTACATGAGCGGCGAGTTCGTCATCCACCTGCGCCTCGTTGGCGACGATGCGCACCTCCTCGGCGGCCGGCGGGTAATCGAAGCGCATCGCCACGAAGCGTTGGCGCGTACTTGGCTTCATGCCCTTGAGCAGGTTCTGGTAACCGGGGTTGTAGGACACCACCAGCATGAAGCCCGGCGGCGCCTTGAGCGCCTCGCCGGTGCGCTCGATGAACAGTTCGCGGCGGTCGTCCGCCAGTGGGTGCAGCACCACGGCGGTGTCCTGGCGCGCTTCCACCACCTCGTCCAGGTAGCAGATGCCACCTTCGCGCACCGCGCGGGTCAGCGGGCCGTCCTGCCACCAGGTGCCCTGGGCGCCGATCAGGTGACGACCGACCAGGTCGGCGGCGGAGAGGTCGTCATGGCAGGCCACGGTGTACAGCGGCAGGTTCAGCCGATGCGCCATGTGCTGCACGAAGCGCGTCTTGCCGCAGCCGGTCGGGCCCTTGATCA
>DAMCQE010000035.1:0-39068 GCA_032105665.1 Pseudomonas sp.
GACAGGATGCGGCCGGTGCGGATCATGAAAATCTGGCGCCTCGAGGAGCAGGGCGGTAATGAAAGGCTGGAACGAGCCAGCCGTCACATTATGGATAAGCTGCAGCCTGCTTACAAAGCCTTTAACCGCCTGTCATCGGCTTTTTATGCGACTGCCGGACTGTCCTCGCGTGTGCTGCCCGGCAGGCGCACCAGCAGAATGGTCAGCAGCGGGCTGGCGATGGCCAACAGCAGCGGTCTCAGGTCGCCGAGCGGATGGACGATCGACACGCCGTTCGGCAGCGGTGCCGCGCCCAGCAGAAGCGCGCCAGCCGCCAGGCCGGCAAGGGTCGGCAGGCTTGCCGGCCATTGCAGCGCGCCGGCGTAGACCACCAGCAGCGCACTGGTCAGCATCAGGCCGAAGGCGTAGGGCTCGCTCCAGCCCAGCTGTCGCGCAAGTTCGAAGAACACGCACAGCCCCAACACCACGCGACCCCAGTTCGGTCGACTCCACACCCAGCGCCGCGCCAGGGTCAGCGCAGCCACCGCTATCAGCGGCAAACCGAGCAGCAGGCTGGCGCGCTCCAGCCACTGGTGCGCCTCCTCCAGATCCATGCCAAACAGGCTCGCCGCGGCGCACGCAGCGCTGGCGGCCGTCAGGATGAAGCCAAGCAGTGCGCTGAACAGCGCTGGCTGGTCCGCCTCGCCGTAACGGCGCCGGGCGCGGCCGATCAGCAATGCGCTGACGCCGGCAGTCAGGGCGAGCAGGATGCTCTGCAGCAATTCCATCGTCGGGCTCACTTGAGCTTGGCGAAGGCGCGCTCGGCGGCATCCAGAGTGATTGCGAGTTCGGCGTCGCCATGGGCTATGGAGGTGAAACCGGCCTCGAACGCGCTCGGTGCAAGGTAGACGCCGCCTTCGAGCATCAGATGGAAGAAGCGCTTGAAGCGATCGGCATCGCTGGCCATGACGTCGGCGAAGGTCACGATGTCATCGGCGCCGCTGAAATACAGACCGAACATGCCGCCGACCTGGGTGGTGACGAAGGGGATGCCAGCGGCATCGGCGCGGTCCTGCAGGCCTTGCAGCATACGGCTGGTGTAGGCGCTCAGTTCGTCATGGAAGCCGGAGCGGCTGATCAGGCCCAGCGTGGTCAGGCCCGCGGCCATCGCCAGTGGATTGCCCGACAGGGTGCCGGCCTGGTAGACCGGGCCAAGCGGCGCGATGTGCTGCATGATGGCGCGCTTGCCGCCAAAGCAGCCGACCGGCATGCCGCCGCCGATGATCTTGCCGAACGTCGACAGGTCCGGAGTCACGCCGTAGTAGGCCTGGGCGCCGCCGAGGGCGACGCGGAAACCGGTCATCACTTCGTCGAAGATCAGCACCACGCCATACGCGTCACACAGGGCGCGCAGGCCTTCGAGGAAGCCTGGTGCCGGGGGAACGCAGTTCATGTTGCCGGCGACCGGCTCGACGATGATGCAGGCGACCTGCTCGCCTTTTTCCTTCAGCGTGGCTTCGACTTCTGCTAGGTCGTTGTAGGCCAGGGTCAGGGTGTGCTTGGCGAAATCCGCCGGCACCCCGGCCGAGCTCGGCACGCCCTGGGTCAGGGCGCCAGAGCCGGCTTTGACCAGCAGGCTGTCGGAGTGACCGTGGTAGCAACCTTCGAACTTGATGATGTCATCGCGGCCGGTGTAGCCACGGGCCAGGCGGATCGCGCTCATGGTCGCTTCGGTGCCGGAGCTGACCATGCGCACCATCTCCATGGATGGCACCAGGCGGCAGACCAGTTCGGCCATCTCGGTTTCCATGGCGGTCGGCGCGCCGTAGGACAGCCCGTGTTCGAGCTGGCGGCGCACGGCATCGAGCACCTCAGGGTGGCTGTGGCCGAGAATCATCGGGCCCCAGGAGCCGACGTAGTCGACGTAGCGCTTGTCATCTTCGTCGATCACATAGGCGCCGGCGGCGTGCTTGAGAAACAGCGGGGTGCCGCCGACGCTGCGAAAGGCGCGCACGGGGGAATTGACGCCGCCAGGGATGTGGGTCTGGGCGCTGGCAAAAAGGGTTTCGGAACGGGACATGCGGGCCTCGCAGAACAGGGGCTGACCGCCGTATGGCGGGTCAGCCGTGGCGGAATCAGGGGGTATTGAACAACTGGCTGAACGCTCTGGCGCGGCGCTCGACCTCGGCGGGGCTGTCAGCGGCGAACAGCGCGTGCACCACGGCGATCATCTGCACGCCCTCGGCGATCAGGCTTGGTGCCGTTTCCGGCGTGATGCCGCCAATGGCGACAATCGGCAGGCCAATGCGGGCGCGGGCCTCGCGCAGCAGCTCGGGACCGGCCGAGGGTGCGCCCGGCTTTGTCTGCGACTGGAAGAAGCGGCCGAAGGCGACATAGCTGGCGCCCTCACGCGCGGCCTGCTCGGCCAGCGGCAGCTGCGCATGGCAGGTGGCGCCGATGATTGCCTGGCGGCCGAGCAGGGCACGGGCGGCGGCCAGCGAGCCATCTTCCTGGCCTAAGTGCAGGCCGACACCCAGTCGCGCCGCCAGCTCGGCGTCGTCGTTGATGATCAGTTGCGCGCCATGGCGGGCGCAGAGTTCCTGCAACGCATCGGCCTCACGCAGTCGACGGGCCTCGTCACTGGATTTGTCGCGGTACTGCAGCAGGCGGGCGCCACCTTTCAACGCGGCTTCGACATACGGCAGCAAACGGCCCTCGGCGAGCAACTTGCTGTCGGTGATGGCGTACAGGCCGCGCAGGCGGGTCGAATCCTTCATGCGCTGCTCTCCAGTCAGACCAGGTCCAGTGGCAGGCGCCGCGGGACGAATTGCCCGTGGCCGGGCGCCTCGGCATCGCGCAGGGTGCGCCAGGTGTAGTCGAGCGCCGAACGGACGGCACTGGTCAGCTCCTCGCCCAGCGCCAAACGGCCGGCCAGGGCGCTGGCCAGTGTGCAGCCGGAACCGTGATAGCCGCCGGGCAGGCGCGCGCAGGTGAAATCGTGGCGGCTACCATCGCGGCAGTAAAGACGGTTATGCACTTCGCTTTCATCGCCGTGGCCGCCGGTGATCAGCAGGTGGCGGATGTGCGGCAGCAGGCGTTCGGCACATTCGTCGGCGCTGCCCTCGGGCAGCTCGGCGAGGATGCGGGCTTCCGGCAGGTTCGGTGTGGCGATGGTCGACACCGGGAACAACCGCTCGCGCATGGCGAAGCCGACATCATCCTTGCCCAGCGCGCCGCCGCCACCGGCGCGTAGCACCGGATCGCAGACCAGCGGCACGCCGGGCAGCCTGGCCATGATCTCGAGAACGGTCTCGACCATTTCCACCGAGCCGAGCATGCCGAGCTTGACTGCCGCGATCGGCATATCGGCGATCACTGCGTTGGCCTGGGCGAGCACCCATTCGCGGTCGAGGACGCGGAAGTCGGTGACGTTGATAGTGTCCTGCACGGTCAGTGCGGTGACCGTCGGTGCGGCATGACAGGCTTGCGCCAGGAGGGCTTCGATGTCCGCCTGCAGGCCGGCGCCGCCACTGGGATCATGGCCGGACAGACAGAGGACGACGGGTCTTGAATTAGGGTTTTTCATGGCGTGCGAGCTTATCACCAAACAGCGCTGGCGGGACGCGGCAGTTGTGCGTTTAACCGCCGCTGCGGCGCTCGCCGGCCATCGGACGATCGATCCCTCAGGCATTCGCCTTTTCCGGCTGCAACCATCGCTGTGGTAGATTGCTGGCACTTTGGTTTTCGGACCGGGTGGCGGGGTTCGCGGGGCGTGAATCCGTTTTCGTCGCCTGGCCTGCACGAGGCATCATGCGGTACGTCTTCCTGCTTATCCTGGCCCTCTTGCCGGCGCTGGCCGCTGCCGTCGAACTGGACGAACACACCCGTCACCTGCCACTCGGGCAGCACATGCGGGTGTTCGAGGATCCATTTGGCGACGCGCAGATCGACGAGGTCGCCTCGCCCGCGTTCGAAAGTCACTTCCTGCCTCACCGGACCGCGGTGTTCAACGCCGGCTATTCGCGCTCCGCGCATTGGGTGCGCGTCGATCTGCATTACCGTCCGCAAACCGTTCAAGGCGCGCGACGCTGGTTGCTGGAGGTGGCCTATCCGCCGCTCGACAGCCTGCAGCTGTACCTGCCGGACGGCAAAGGCGGTTACCGCCTGGCGCGTGACACCGGCGACACCCGGCCCTGGGCCAGCCGCGAGATCGGCCAGGGCAACTACCTGTTCGAAGTGCAGCTGCCGACTGATCGGCCCCAGCGCCTGTACCTGCGCGTGCAAAGCGAGGGTTCGATCCAGGTGCCCCTGAGTCTCTGGTCGCATCACGCCTATCTTGAGGCGCAACCCGGGCGGCTCTATGTGCTGGGCATGATCTACGGCGTACTGCTGGCGATGCTGGTCTACAACCTGTTCATCTATATCAGCATCCGCGATCCCAGCTATCTCTACTACATCCTCTACATCGCCGCGTTCGGCCTCTACCAGGTCTCGGTGAACGGCGCCGGCGTGCAGTTCCTCTGGCCGGATCGTCCGTGGTGGGCCAATGCCGCGACGCCGCTGCTGATCGGCGCCACCGGGCTGTTCGGCTGCCTGTTTACCCGCAGCTTCCTGCGCACCGCCGAGCACAGCCGCTGGGTGGATTGGCTGCTGCGGCTGATCATTGTCTTCTCGGTGCTGGTGATGGCGCTCGCAATGGCCGCCGATTACGGAGTGGCCCTGCGCCTGGCCACCGCGCTGGCGCTGCTGTTCACCCTGGCGGTGTTTGCCGCCGGCATCCTGGCCTGGCTGCGTGGCATGCGCGTGGCGCGCTACTTCATCATCGCCTGGAGCGCGCTGCTGGTCGGCGGGCAGATCAACACGCTGATGGTGCTCGGGCACCTGCCGCACAACTTCCTGACCATGTACGCCAGCCAGCTTGGCGCCGCGCTGGAAGTAGTGCTGCTGTCCATGGCGCTGGCCGATCGCATCAACGCGCTGAAGGACGAACGGGCGAAGATCCTGGAAAACGCCCGCGCCGAGCTGGAACAGCTGAACTGCGAGCTGGCCGAGAGCAACCGGCTCAAGGACGAGTTTCTCTCCAATATCAGCCACGAACTGCGCACGCCGATGATGGGCGTCATGGGCGCCCTGGAGCTGTTGCCCAGCTCGGATACGGCGGAAGAGCTGCAGCAATACCAGCACATCGCCACCAGCTCGGCACGCGACATGATGCGCTTGGTCAACAACATCCTGGTGCTCAGCGAACTGCGCGCCGGCAAGCTGCGCCTGCAGGATCAGCGTTTCAGTCTGCGGGAAACTGCGGCACGGCTGCAGCAGCAGTTCGAGCCGCGGGCGCAGGACAAGGGCCTGGCCTTCGATCTCGAGTTCGACGAGAAACTGCCGGACCGCGTGTACGGCGATGGCGAGAAGCTGGAACAGAGCATCTGTCATCTGCTCGACAACGCCGTCAAGTTCACTTCCCGCGGAGCCGTCACGCTGCGTTTCGCCGGCGCGGTGGAGCAGCGCGAGCTGCTGCTGAATATCGAGGTCGTCGACAGCGGCATCGGTTTCAGCGACGCCGATCAGGCCTTCCTCTATCACCAGTTCCGTCAGGTCGACGGCTCCATGACCCGGCGCTACGGCGGCCTCGGCATCGGCCTGGCAATCAGTCGGGGGCTGATCGAAGTGATGGGTGGACAGCTCGATCAGCAATCGCGACCTGGGCTGGGTAGCCGCTTCTGCGTGCGCCTGCGCCTGCCTCTGAGCGCCGCGGATGGGCTCGCCGCGGGTCGTGCCAACGGACTTCCGCCCAGCGCGCCGATTGCCTGACGCGCGGGCCTTTTGGCCGATACCTCGCTTCAATCCTCGCCGCGCAGCATGTTTCACTGCCGATCCATTGCCGCGCGGCCGACGCACCGCCCAGGCCGACTACGCTTGCTGGCAGCTGCGCCGGTATCGAAGGAGGACGCCCAGATGAATCTGCAGAGTTGCGCCGAAACCCATGAGGTCACCAACCAGGTTCCGCCACTCGACGGTGCCAATCTCTATCGCATCGACTTGCCGTTGCAGCAGTGGGTACAGCGTTATCATGCCGGCTGGGCGCAGGCGCGGCTGGACGTCTACGGCGCGCTTGCCGGTGGGCCGCTGATGCAGGCCGGCTTTCTCGCCAATGAGAACAGGCCGGTGTTCAAGAGCCATGACCGCTATGGCCACCGCATCGACCTGGTGGAATTTCACCCCGCTTATCACGAGCTGATGCGCAGCGCCGTCGAGCACGGTATTCCGTCGCTGCCCTGGAGCGACCCGCAACCCGGTGCCCAGGTGGCGCGTGCCGCCCTGATGTACCTGCACAACCAGGCCGAGGCAGGCAGCAGCTGCCCGCTGACCATGACCTACGCCAGCGTGCCCGCCCTGCGCCTGCAGCCGGATCTCGCCGAGCGCTGGCTGCCGAAGATCATCGCCCGCGAATATGACCCGCGCAACCTGCCGATGGAGCAGAAGGCCGGCGTCACCATCGGTATGGCGATGACCGAGAAACAGGGCGGCACCGACGTGCGCGCCAACAGCACACGCGCGTATCCGGTTGGCGCCGGTGGCCCCGGGCAGACCTACGAACTGGTCGGGCACAAGTGGTTCTGTTCGGCGCCGATGTGCGATGCCTTCCTCACCCTGGCGCAGACCGACAAGGGCCTGTCCTGCTTCCTGCTGCCGCGCCATCGCCCGGATGGCACGCGCAACCAGTTTTACATCCAGCGCCTGAAGAACAAGCTGGGCAACTGGGCCAACGCCTCCAGCGAAGTCGAGTACCGCGGCGCGCTGGCCTGGATGGTCGGTGAGGAAGGGCGCGGCGTGCCGACCATCATCGAGATGGTCTCCTCGACCCGTTTCGATTGCATGATCGGCTCCTGCTCGCTGATGCGTCAGGCCCTGACCCAGGCCATGCACCATTGCGCGCACCGCCAGGTCGGCGGCCGGGTCCTGCTGGAGCAGCCGCTGATGCAGAACGTACTGGCCGATCTCGCCCTGGAAAGCGAAGAGGCGCTGGCGCTGACCCTGCGCATGGGCCGTGCTCAGGACAATCGCCATGATGAGCACGAAGACAAGTTCGCCCGGCTGGTCACCGCCGTCGGCAAGTACTGGATCTGCAAACGCGCGCCGAACATGATCGCCGAGGCTAGCGAATGCCTGGGTGGCGCCGGCTACGTCGAGGAAACCATCCTGCCGCGGCTGTATCGCGAGGCACCGGTGAATTCCATCTGGGAAGGTTCCGGCAACGTGCAGTGCCTCGACGTCTTGCGCGCGCTATCGAAGGAGCCGGGCGTGCTCGAAGTACTGTTCGCTGAGCTCGGCGACGGCCACGGCGACGCTCGCCTGAAGGCGCATATCCGGCGGCTGAAGGCCGCCTTCGGCGACACCGAGGACATCCAGTACCGCGCCCGCCAGCTCACCGAGGACGTTGCCGTCGGCCTGCAGGCCAAACTGCTGCTCGAAGCGGGCAACGCCGCCGTTTCGGATGCCTTCATCGCCAGCCGACTGGAAGGGCAGGGCCGCGTGTATGGCACCTTGCCGCGCGGGCTCGACATTCAGGCCCTGCTGAGCCGCAGCGCGCCGTTTGCAGGATAATTGCTCAACTTTTGCTCAGTGATGCCGAAGTAGTGGCGTCAGGCGGAGGGTCGGGCATGAGAGTTATCTCAAGTGAACAGTATGGGTTGAGCGTCGAGCGAAATTACACCGCCGGCCGTGCGGTCAGTGAGACGCTGGATATGCAGCGCGGCGGCCAGCGGTTGCAGATCAGCCGTCATGAGCGAAGCGAAGTGAGTAGTTCCAGCCGGGCCGAGCTCAGCTTCGCGCAGGACCGCCCGATGATCTCGCAGAACCAGCTGGGAAGCCTGAGCGCCGGTTTGCCTGGAGCGACGCCGACAGCCCCCGCAGACGGAGGGCCGGTCTTGGATTTCACGCCCGATGAAGAAAGTCTGCACAAGCTGCGAATGCTGCTGGTGGTGCTGGGACGCGAGGCGGATGAAATCGATGCCACCCTCGACAAGCTCGTAACGGGGTTGTCCGCACCGGCAAGTTCGGCGCCCTCTGCAGGCAGCGCCATGCCGCAGGTGGAGTCCGCTGGTGATTTTCTGAACTACCAGTACAGCGTTCAGGAATGGCGCGGCGAGTCGCTGAGCGTCAAGGCCAGCGGTACGGTCAGCACCGCCGATGGGCGCACGATTCAGTACGGGCTCAGCCTGGAAATGCTCAATTTGCAGTACAGCAGTGCCAGCGTTTCGGTGCGCGCCGGAGCAGTATTGCAGGACCCGCTGGTACTCAACCTCCAGGGCGGCCCGGTACGCCTGGATGCCAACAACCGCGTCGAGTTCGACCTGAATGCCGACGGTCACCGCGATAGCATGGCTAGTCTCGCCTCCGGCAGCGCCTTCCTGGCGCTGGACCGAAATGGCAATGGCAGTATCGACGACGGTCGTGAACTGTTTGGTGCGCTATCCGGCGATGGCTTCGCCGACCTGAGCGCCCATGATGAAGATGGCAACGGTTTTGTTGACGAAGGCGACAGCGTCTTCTCGCAACTTCGTCTGTGGCGCCCGGACGCCCAAGGCAAGGGAGAACTGGTCGATCTGCTGTCTGCCGGAGTAGGCGCCATCGGCCTGGCACGTGCTTATGGTGACTTCGAGCTGATCGCCCAGCAACAGCTGGAAGGGCGCGTCAGGAGCACCGGAATCTTCCTGTTCGAAAATGGCCAGGCCGGCAGTGTGCAGCAGGTAGATCTGGCGGTCTGAAGGACGTCAGTGACCAAAGTGGTCATAGCAGGCTTCGCCAGGCGATTGCCGGTTACGCTTGCTCCGTCTATAAAGCTCTGACCTCTTCTGTGCGGTGGCCTGCTAGTACCTTTGTATAACAGCCAAACGAGCTGGTGCTCCTAGAATGGGGCGAGCGACTACGTTACGGGGTTGCAAGTGCCGCATGATTTTTTGAGGTTCCGATTTGAGCGGCAAAAGACATGGGCGCTTTGTCTCCGGACATCAAGTGGCCGTCTCCCTGCCTCGTCAGGCCTGGCGAATTTCTTTGCAGAGCCTTCACGGACGAGCATTCGATGAGTTTCTGAGGTGAGTTCATGGCAACCGATCTAAACAAGTACATCCGCAACGCAGCGTTTCTCGACAAGGTCGTCTCGGCAGAAGAGGCCGCGTCGTGGATCGAGGACGGCATGACGCTGGGCATGAGCGGCTTCACCCTGTTCGGGGAGCCGAAGGTGTTTCCGAAGGCACTGTCCGAACGCGGCCAGCGCGAGAAATTCAAGGTCAACCTGTTCACCGGCGCGTCCATGGGCCCGGCAGCCGACCAGTCGATGGCCGAAGCCGGCATCATCAACAAGCGCATTCCGTATCAGGGCAACCCGGTGCAGCGCAAGAAGATCAACGCCGGCGAGGTGCTCTACATCGACCAGCACCTGTCCCATACCGCGGAACTGCTGCGTCAAGGCGTGCTGCCACAGGTCGACTACGCCATCATCGAGGCGGCGGCCATCACCGAGGATGGCCAGATCATCCCGACCGGTTCGGTCGGTAACTCGCCGATCTTCGTGCAGAACGCCAAGCACGTGATCATCGAGCTGAACACCTCTGCTCCGCGCGAGTACGAAGGCATGCACGACATCTACATTCCCGGCCCGGCCGGCGAGGATTCGCGCAAGGACATCCCGGTCTACAACGTCAGCAAGCGCATCGGCTCGATCGGTATCCCGGTCGATCCGGCCAAGGTGCGCGGTATCGTGCTGTCCAGCGAGCCGGACATTCCTTCCCCGCTGTTCGAGCCGAACGCCGAAACCCAGAAGATCGCCGACAACCTGCTGGACTTCCTGCGTGAGGAAGTGAAGCTGGGACGCCTGACCAACAGCCTGGCTCCGCTGCAGTCCGGTGTGGGCTCGGTGGCCAACGCGGTGCTGGCCGGCATGAAGACTTCCGAGTTCAAGGACCTGACCGTCGCTTCCGAAGTGCTGCAGGACGGCGTTTTCGACCTGATCGACGCCGGAGTGGTGAAGTTCGCCGCCGCCACCGCCTTCTCCCTGTCGAAGAAGCGCGTGGACAACCTGGCCTCGGACCTCGCCAAGTACGCCGGCAAGGTGGTGTTCCGTCCGCAGGAGATCTCCAACCATCCGGAAGTGATCCGCCGACTGGGGATCATCTCCTTCAACACTGCGCTGGAAGCCGACATCTACGGCAACGTGAACTCCACGCACGTCAACGGCACCCACATGATGAATGGTATCGGCGGCTCGGGTGACTTCGCCCGCAACGCACGTATCAGCATCTTCGTGACGACCTCGACGGCGAAGGACGGCAAGATCTCCTCCATCGTACCGTTCGTCACGCACGTGGATCACACCAACCACGACGTCGACGTGATCATCACCGAGCAGGGCTATGCCGATCTGCGCGGGCTGGCGCCCGTCGAGGCGGCGGCGCGAATCATCAACAACTGCATGCACCCGGACTACAGGGCCCAGGCGCTCGCCTACCTCGAAGAGGCGAAACAGCGTGGCGGTCACACCCCGCACGTGCTGGAAAAAGCCTTCTCTTGGCATGCCAACTTCGCCAAGAACGGCACCATGCTGCTGGACAAGTAATCGGTAGGAGCCTGTGCGGCCGATGCAGCAATGCATCGGCGGCGGGCTCGAAGCGGTACCCGAATCCGACGTCAGGCTCTGGCGTCGGATTTTTTTTCGCCGATGACGGCGCACATTTCCAGCGCGCCGGCGTCTCGGATGCGGCTCCAACCGCTCGGCTGCGTATACATCCGTCACCAAATGCAGCCAAGATAGGCCCGTGTGTTAAGCCAGGATGAGCCATGACTTCCAACGAATCCAGAACCTTCACCGTCGCCACCTGCGCTGAGGAGGCGGTCGACAAGCTGGCCGAGCTGCACGCGCAGGCCACAGCGGCCCTAAACCAGGCGCTCAAACGCTACGTAACCAGCCGCACCGAGCCCAGCGCCGCGGAGCGCAACCTGTTCCGCTACCCGCAGCTGCGCCTGACCTACGAGTGCCACGGCGAAGTGCCGGCCTCGACCCGTGCCTACGCCAAGGTGCAGGCGCCCGGCGTGTACAGCGTCACCGTGACCCATCCGGCGGCGTTCCGCGCCTATCTGCTCGATCAGCTGAAACCGCTGATCCAGGACTTCAACGTCACCGTTGAGGTCGGCATGAGCGACCGCAACATCCCTTATCCGTACGTCATCGAGCAGGGCGACGAGCTGGCCGGCACCGGCGTGACCGCCGCCGAGCTGGCGCGGGTATTCCCCAGTACCGACCTGTCCGCCGCTACCGACGATATCGCCGACGGGCTATACGACTGGGAGCACGCCGATCCCTATCCGCTGGCACTGTTCGATGGCGCGCGGGTGGACTTCTCGCTGCGTCGGCTTGTGCACTACACCGGCAGCGATTGGCGCCACGTACAGCCGTGGATCCTGCTGACCAACTACCACCGCTACGTCGACCAGTTCATCCGCCACGGCCTCGACATGCTGCGCGACGACACCCGCTTCACGCGCATGGTGTTGCCGGGCAACGTGATCATTGAGCGCGGCATGGAGGAGGGCGAGGCGCAGGCGATCATTGGTGGCGTGATGTGGCACCGCTACCAGATGCCGGCCTACCACCTGATCGCCGACGATGGCCATGGCATCACCCTGGTCAACATCGGCGTCGGTCCGTCCAACGCGAAGAACATCACCGACCACCTGGCCGTGCTGCGCCCGCATTGCTGGCTGATGATCGGCCACTGCGGCGGGCTGCGGCAGTCGCAGTCGATCGGCGACTACGTGCTGGCCCACGCCTACATGCGTCGCGACGGCATCCTCGATCGGGTGTTGCCGCCGCACATCCCGCTGCCGGCGCTGGCCGAGGTGCAGCAGGCGCTGCAGGAATCGGCCGCGACGGTCACCGGCGAGCAGGGCGAAGCGTTGAAGAAGCGCCTGCGTACCGGCACTGTGCTGACCTATGACGACCGCAATTGGGAGCTGCGCTGGGCGCAGGAACGCCCGCTGATCAACCTGTCGCGCGCGGTGGCGGTGGACATGGAAAGCGGCACCATTGCCGCCCAGGGCTACCGCCTGCGGGTGCCCTACGGCACGCTGCTGTGCGTATCGGACAAGCCGCTGCACAGCGAGATCAAGCTGCCCGGCTCGGCCAATGCATTCTACGAGCGGGCCGTGACCCAGCACCTGAAGATCGGTATCACCGCCCTGGATCTGCTGCGCAGCCAGCTCAACTCGCTGCACTCGCGCAAGCTGCGCAGCTTCGACGAGCCGCCGTTCCGCTGAATCAGCATGCGCTGCCGGCGCTTTCGTGGGAATGGACGATACTCATAGCGTTCATCCCCGCGTCAGCACCGGAGGTTCAACATGGAACAGTCGATCCACGCCTTCCATAACCTGTTCGAGCAGTTGGGCCTGCCCAACGATGATGTCTCGATCAGGCGCTTTATCGAAACCCACTCACCCCTGGCCGAAGACGTTTATCTGGCCGATGCGTCGTTCTGGACGCCAGCCCAGGCGGCTTTCCTGCGCGAGGAAATCCTCGAGGATGCCGACTGGGCCGAAGTGGTCGATCGCCTCAATGTCGCGCTGCGACGGCGCTACCACTAGGCATGGCCTGGTTCTCAGCTGGCTAGCAACCAGGCACCGGTTAGTGCCGAAGCGGCACCGGCGATGCGCACCAGTGGCGCGGCGGCCTGCGGCAGGTAGCGCACCAGTGCATAGCCGATTGCATGCAGGGCCGCTGTAGCAGTAACGAAGCCGGCGGCATACCCCCACGGGCTGGCCAGCTCTGGCAGTTCCAGGCCGTGGGCGACGCCGTGGCTGGCGGCGAACAGGGCGGTCAGCGCTGCGGCGCCGACCAGCGGCGGGCGTACCGCCAGTGCCACCAGCAGGCCGAGGGCCAGCACCGAGCCGGCGATGCCGGTTTCCATCAGCGGCATTTCGATTCCGGCGAAGCCGGCCAGGCCGCCGAGCAGCATGGTCGCGACGAAGGTCATCGGCAGCGCCCAGCGCGCCTTGCCGGTCTGCTGGGCAGCCCATAGACCCACCGCGAGCATGGCCAGCAGATGGTCGAGGCCGAAGATCGGGTGGGCGATACCGGACAGCACTCCGGCGTGGTCATGGCCGGGGTGAGCCAGGGCCAGCTCAGGGCTGAGCAGCAGGGCGGAGGTGACCAGGATTTTCTGTACGTTCATGCGAGTTCCTCTGATTGCAAGGCTGAGAGCTGGACCGAGAAGCTGGCACTCGGTCGATTTCCGTTGATGGGCGAGGTCACGCGGCGCTGAGCATTCCCTGTTTCTCGATAAAGGCGATGATTTCCTCGAGACCCTGGCCGACCTTCTGGTTGCTGAAGACGAACGGCCGCTCGCCGCGCATCTTGCGGGCGTCGCGATCCATCACCTCCAGCGAGGCACCGACCATGGGTGCGAGGTCGATCTTGTTGATCACCAGCAGGTCGGACTTGCAGATGCCCGGGCCGCCCTTGCGCGGCAGCTTGTCGCCGGCGGACACGTCGATCACGTAGATGGTCAGGTCCGACAGCTCCGGGCTGAAGGTGGCCGAGAGGTTGTCGCCGCCGGACTCGACGATGATCAGATCCAGGCCGGGAAAGCGCCGGTTGAGCTGCTCCACGGCCTCGAGGTTGATCGAGGCGTCCTCGCGGATCGCCGTGTGCGGACAGCCGCCGGTTTCCACGCCGATGATCCGCTCGGGCGCCAGGGCCTCGTTACGCACGAGGAACTGGGCGTCTTCCTGGGTGTAGATGTCGTTGGTCACCACGGCGAGGTTGTAGCGGTCGCGCAGGGCCTGGCACAGGGCGAGGGTCAGGGCGGTCTTGCCGGAACCGACCGGCCCGCCAATGCCGACGCGCAGGGGTTGGGTGTTCATGGGTGTTCTCCTCTGGAAGGCGGTGTGACTGCCTTGGGGTTGATGCGAAGGGCGTGCTGCCGGGGTGCGCGGAGGGACGCGAAGTCCGTAGGGTGGGTAACGCGAAGCTTACCCACCGTTTTGAAAAGTAATCCGCCATGGTCCGGCGAGAACTTGGTTGTAGCCTGTGGTGGAAAATGCTGCGCAGTTTTCCACCCTACATTGCGTTGCACTGGCATTCGCTTTTCCATCCACGGCCTGACAGGCAACACCAAATTCCCCTTCAGGAGGGTGAGCGGAATCGTTGCGTAAGGGGATGAGCCGCATGGATGCGGCGAAAGGCTTAAAGAACCATGGATGGCCCTTGTAAGCCGGCCCCTGGAGCGGCGATGGAGTGAACGAACTCTGCGCGTAGCGCAGGGCCGGATGCAGGGGCGCGCTTTCTTTTGCTTACTTTTCTTTGCGCGTGCAAAGAAAAGTAAGGCGCCGTGAGAGGCGCAACCTGTCGCTCGCGCCGAGGAAAGCGCGGAGCGCCGGCACTCATGCAGAAAGCCAACAGTTTCGCGGCCAAGATTCCTTCGCATTGGTTCAGTGAACACCGTGCGCCACGAGTGACCAGCGGGTTCGTGAGCAGCGCTCGCTCCTACAGGCGCGCACTGCAACGCCGGACTCGATCCGCTCATGACCTAAACAACCGACTGTACTGCCGCTCATGCGCCATGCTGGTCAGCACCAATCCAAACGGCGCGCTGCCCCAGGCCGCTTCCGGCAGCTGACTCGCTTCCCGCTGCGCCTGGCTCAGGACCGGCAACAGCTGCGAGGTCAACCGCTGCGCCGCCTGCTGCCCCAGCGGCAGGGTCTTCATCAGCACCGCCAGCTGATTTTCCAGCCAGCCCCACAGCCAGGCGGCCAGTGCATCGGCGGGTTCTATCCGCCAGGCGCGGGCGGCCAGCGCCCAGGCCAGGGCCAAGCCGGGCTCGTCGGCGGCGGCCAGGCAGTCACGCCCAGGCTGGTCGAGTTCCGGCAGGCCGTCGAGCAGCTGCGCGAGGGAATAGCCCATCTGCCGGCTTTCCAGCTGCAGCTCGCGGGTTTCGCGGCTGGCGCGGTGTTCGGCAGCCAGATGCAACAGGCGCGGCCAGTCGTCCTGTGCCGCCGCTTGGCAATGTGCGAGCAGCAGCGGCGCCTCGAAGTGGGCGAGGTTGAGCAGCAGTTGATCCTCCAGCCAACGCCGGGCGCTATCCGGGTCGTTCACCTGGCCGTTCTCCACCGCCATCTCCAGCCCCTGGGAATAGCTGTAGCCGCCGATCGGCAGCTGCGGGCTGGCCAGCCGGAGCAGGGCCCAGGCCGGGACGGGCGCGCCCGTCGCGTTCACGGGCGTACGCCGAACTGGTGCAGGCGCGGTGCGTAGCTGAACTCCGCCTCGCCGGCGTGGGAATGATGATGACCGCCACCGTAGGCGCCATGCTCCGGCTGGAAGGGCGCCTCGATGTGTTCGACCTGGGCGCCCAGCTGCAAGAGCATGTCCTTGAGTACATAGTCGTCGAGCAGGCGCAGCCAGCCGTCGCCGACCTGCAGGGCGACATGGCGGTTGCCCAGGTGGTAGGCCGCGCGGGTCAGCTCGAAGGCGCTGGCGCAGGTGACGTGCAACAGCTGTTCGGGGCGGGCGCGCACGCGCACCACACGGCCATCGGCTGCCAGCAGGCACTCACCGTCGGCGAGTGGCGGCTGGCCGCGCTCGAGAAACAGGCCGACGTCTTCGCCGCTGCTGCTGAAGCAGCGCAGGCGACTCTTGCTGCGCGCGTCGTAGGTCAGTTCGAGTTCGGCCTGCCATTCAGGGCGGGCCGCGATGCGTTGGCGAATCACCAGCATTGCAATGTTCCGGTCGGATCGTTTGCCGAAGCAGAGCAAGGGGCTTGCCAATCGGGCGTCCGGACAGGACTGGTGGCGGCTCCAGGGTTCCTTGTGCCAGATATTGGGGCCTGTCGAGCACCATTACGGTGCGCGCGGTGCGGTCCTGGCGCAGGCGTGCGCCTTACTGGTGCAGGCTGCGCACCATGTACACCGCCGGAATCTGATAGCTGGCCAGGTTGCCGGCCTGTGGCGGCTCGAGTTCGTCATGGGCCTGGTAGCCCAGGCGCGACCAGAAATCGGTCGAATCCTGTACCGAGACCAGCGCCGAATAGCGCAGCCGGATGCTGCTGGCCTGCTTCAGGTTGTGGCGTACCAGCGCCGGACCGATGCCGCGACCGGCGGCGCGACGGGCCACGGCCAGATCATGCAGGTACAGACAATCGGCTTCACCGTCACTGTGGAATTCACCGTCCAGCGGCGTGACCTTGCCCAGCCGCGACGGGTAGGCGAACAGGTAGCCGCAGACCCCCTCGGCGTCCTCGGCTACCCAGGCCAGCTGCGGGCAGGCCGCCAGGCGCGAGCGGATCACCGCTTCGTCTTCCAGTACCTCGGCAGCATAGGATTCTTCCTGGATCGCCAGGACGGCAGGGATATCGCGCTCCTGCATCGCTCTCAACTGGTACATCACGACTACACTCGAATGCCGCGAAACGCCACGCGGCCCGGCAAAAAGCCGGCGATCATACGCGAAACGGCGGTGTTTTGCTTGCCAGCGGACGGCCTGCGGGGCGGGTGTACAGGTCCTAGGTCAGCCGGTGTCAACTGGCCAGCCGGCTCGTCGCCGTGGCAGCACCAGTCAGCCGATTGATGGAGCATCCGCAGGCCTTGGCAGGCATAATGCTTAGTCTGCTAACAAGTGAGGCGAGCGTTGAACGATCATCACCACCCGCTCTATGGCGTTCTGCTGATACTGCTGTCGGGTCTGCTGCTGGCCAGCCATGATGGGTTGGCCAAACACCTTTCGGAGATCTACCCCGTCTTTCTGGTCATCTGGGCCCGCTACGTGGCGCAGACGGTGCTGATGACGGCGCTGTTCGTGCCGCGCATGGGGCAGCGCGTGTTTCGCACCTTGCGGCCCTGGCCGCAGCTGCTGCGCGGATTGAGCCTGGTCAGCGTCAGCCTGCTGTTCATCAACGGCCTGCATTTCATCCCGCTGGCCGAGGCGACCGCGGTGATCTTCCTGACGCCGGTGCTGGTGACCGTCGCCTCGGCGCTGCTCGGTGAGCGAATCAATCCCAGCCAGTGGATCGCGGTGGGGTTCGGCCTGCTCGGCGTGCTGATCATCGTGCGTCCGGGGTCGGCATTGTTCACTCCGGCAGCGCTGCTGCCGCTGGGCGCGGCGCTGTCGTTCACGATCTATCAGCTGATCACGCGGCGCCTGGCCGGAACCGACCATCCGGTGACCAGCAACTACCTGACCAGCCTGGTCGGCTGCGTGGCCCTGAGCGTGCTGGTGATCTTCAACTGGCGCACGCCGACGCTGCACGACGCGCTGCTGATGGGCGCCCTCGGTGGCATGGCCATGCTCGGCCATCTGCTGCTGACCAACGCCTTCCGCTTCGCCAGCGCGGCGACACTGGCGCCGTTCACCTACAGCCAGATCGTGTTCGCCGGGGTGGTGGGTTACCTCGCCTTCGATCACGCACCGGATGCCGGCGCCCTGATCGGCATGGCGGTGATCATCGCCAGCGGGCTGTGCATGGCCTATGTGCAGCGCCGCCAGCCCGCCGCCGGCGGATAAACGGCAAATGTGCCATTCGGATGGCCGAACAGCTTCTCAGCATCGATATTGAAATGAACAGACAGGGCGATTCGACCCTTGCGTGCAACGCATACAACAAACGGAGCCTATATGCCGCGACTCTCTCATCATGACCTGCGCCGCAACTTCCGCGAGCTGCTCAACGCCGACCGCTGCTTCCACACGGCGTCGGTGTTCGACCCGATGTCGGCACGCATCGCCGCCGATCTCGGCTTCGAGGTCGGCATTCTCGGTGGCTCGGTGGCCTCGCTGCAGGTGCTGGCCGCGCCGGACTTCAACCTCATCACCTTGAGCGAGTTCGTCGAGCAGGCCACGCGCATCTGCCGCGTCGCCCAGTTGCCGGTGCTGGCCGATGCCGACCACGGTTACGGCAACGCGCTCAACGTGATGCGCACCGTTTCCGAACTGGAGCGCGCCGGGATTTCCGCGCTGACCATCGAGGACACCCTGCTGCCACCCAAATTCGGTCGCCGCTCCACCGACCTCATCGGCATGTTCGAGGCCGTCGGCAAGATTCGCGCGGCGCTGGAGGCGCGAGTCGATCCGGAAATGGCCATCATCGGTCGCACCAACGCCGGCGTGATCGGCTTCGAGGAAGTCATCGCACGCGCCCAGGCCTACGAAAAGGCCGGTGCCGATGCCATCTGCCTGGTCGGCATCGAGGATTTCGATCATCTGGAAAGCATCGCCAGCCAGCTCAGCAAGCCGCTGATGCTGGTCACCTACGGCAACCCCAACCTGCGCGACAACGCGCGGCTGGCGGCGCTCGGCGTGCGCATCGTGGTCAACGGCCACGCGGCCTACTTCGCGGCGATCAAGGCGACCTACGACTGCCTGCGCGAGCAGCGCCAGGTCGATGCGCTGGACCTGAACGCTTCGCAGCTGTCGGTCAAGTACTCCACCGCGGACGAGTACGTCGTCTGGGCCGAGGAGTACATGCAGGTCAAGGAATGAGGCGCGCTCAGAACAGCTGACGCTCGGCGCGGAAAGTGAGCAGCCCGTCGCAACGCTGGTTCTGTCCCGAGTAGGCGCTGCACGCCTGGCCGCTCAGGCTGGAGTCACTGTAGGACAGGTTCAGCTGCAGGCCCAGCCAGGGCCGCGAGAGGTCGAGCGACCAGTCGCTGAACAGGTCCACGCTGTCACCACCGCCGAGATACTGCGGTGCGGCCAGCGCGTGGCTTGAGTACTTCACGCGGACGCCGACGGCGAAAGGCGTCACCGTGCCCAGGTCCAGATAAAGCGTGCTGTCGGTACGCCCGGCGGCGCTGTTCATCGCCGCGCCGAGGCGGCGGTCGCCCAGCGTCAGGCCACCGTAGTATTCGTGACGATCCCATTCGGGCAGTTCCGGAAAGCTGTAGCGCATCAGGCCGATCTCGTAGCCGAGTTGGTCATGATCGTTCTGCTGCGCATAGCCGAGATAGGAATTCACCTCGAGTTGCCTACCGTCGACCAACCCGACGCTGGGGGACCACTGCCCGACATATAGCCCGCTGGCATGCGTGAGATCGAGTCCGCCATGGAACGCGTTGCCGGTGCTCGGTTGCACCAGCCCCTGAGCCATGCTGCGGGCGGGCTCAGTGCCCAGTTTGAGGTCGAAGGTGCCCAGTTCGCGCTCGAGCACCTGTGGTTCGCTGGCGCAGCCCGCTGCCAGGAGCAGGCTGGTTATGATCGGTAAGATGCGCTTCATGCTGGCTGCCCTGCCGGTTCGCAAATGCCCGAGGCGCTGAGCCGTCGGCGTGAACCGGGGCAGGATAGGCGACTGTGTCGCTCGGGCAGCGCCATCCGTCGATTGCCCGGCGTCATTCGATGGGCGGTATCGCCTGGGATGAGCATCCGCCCGCGCAATGACTCCAAAGCAGAACAGCATCGAGCGATGCGGGAGGTGAGCAATGGCGACAGGTTGGGCAGGTGACGGTGCCGTCCAGGAGCAGATCGACAGTACCGTCGAAGACGCGGTGCAGCGCGCCCGCAGCAAGCTCGCCCGCGGCGAGAGCCTCAAGCATTGCGAGGAGTGCGGCGCGGCCATTCCCGAAGCGCGGCGCCAGGCGGTGCCTGGCGTCAGGCTGTGCATCAAGTGCCAGGCCGAGCAGGACAAGGAAGACGCCAGGTTCAGCGGCTACAACCGCCGTGGCAGCAAGGACAGCCAGCTGCGTTGATCAGGTGCGGTTGAGCGGCATGCGGAAGGTGAAGGTGGTACCGGCCTCGGCGCTGGAGCTCACCTGCATGCCGCCGCCATGAGCTTTCGCTACCTGGTCGACAATGAAAAGCCCGAGTCCAAGCCCGTTGCGCGAGGTGTCGTCTTCCTGGGAATAGGCATGGAACAGTTGTTCCAGCCGTTCAGGTGGGATTGGCGTGCCGCGGTTGTGCACCGCCAGCTGGAAATGCTCGTCAACCACCTCGGCTTTCACGATCACCGGACCGGTACTGGCGCCATGGTGCAGCGCGTTGGTGATCAGGTTGGCCAACAACTGGGCGATCCGGTCCGGGTCGCATTCGAAAATCGGCAGCTGCGGCAATTGCTCGAGCAGCACCCGGCGTGGATGAGCGGTGCGCAGCTCGTTGACCACCTGCAGCAGGGTGAGGTGCAGGTTGGCTGTTGCGGTCCAGTTCAGTGGGATGCCATTGCCCAGCTGGCCGCGGGCGAAGTCCAGCAGGTCGTCGACCATGCGCGAAGCGCGCTGGCTGGAGGCGCGTACATGCTCGGCAAGCTGTTGCGTGCCGCGTTCCGTCGAGCGCCGGACCAGCAGATCGCTGGCCGCCTGGATCGAGGCCAGCGGAGTGCGCAGGTCATGGCCGAGCAGGGCGATGAACTGCTCGCGCTGGTGGCCAGTGGTGCGTTCGTCGGCCAGCGCCGCACGTGTGGCCTGCTGCTGCTCCTCGGCTTCGATCTGCAGGGTCAGCAGGCGCGCGAAGGATTCGAACATTGCGCGCGTTGCCGGGCTGGACAGGTCGCGTGGCAGCGGATCGAGCGCACAGAGCGTACCGAAGAAACTGCCGTCGGCGCGCAGCACCGGCACCGAGATATAGCTTTCGAAGCCATACATCTGCGGCGTGTGATGGTTGCAGTAATCGGGGTCGGCGCTCACCTGGCTGATGATGATCGGCTGCTGCGAAGCGTGGATTTCGCTGCACAGCGTGGTGGTCACGTCGAGTTCACCGCCAACCTTCAGGCCGAACTCGATGCGGTCGAGCACGGCGCAGGCCGTCCAGGAATTTTCGGTAACCCGAGCGACCGCAGCGAAGCGCAATCCGGTTGTTTCGCTGACGACTTGCAGGATGGCCGGGACGGCGCTGATGCGCTGGACGGTGAGCAGGTCGTCGAGGATGGATCGCACCATCTGCAGGCCCTGAGCGACGTAAAAAGGCCGGCCACTTTAACATGGCCGACCTCTGCAGCAGGCGCCGGTCAGCCGAGCGGAGCGGGTTGCACCGCCCGAGCGAGCAACGACTGGTTACGCATCAGTCCGTAGTGCAGCACGCCGCCGAACAGCGCGCCGAGCAGCCAGGCGAAGCCGGACAGGCTCTCCAGGCCCGGCACCCACACCGAGGCCACGGAGAACAAAGCGCTGACGCCGAAGGCGATCATGGCCTTGCGGTTCCAGCCGGCATTGAAGTGATAGATCCCGCTGCGTTCGGCAGAGAACAGCTGCTGCAGATCGAGGCGTTGGCGGCGAACCAGGTAGTAGTCGGCGACGATGACGCCGTACAGCGGCGCCAGCACCGCGCCCAGCGTATCGACGAAGGCGGCGATACCCACTTCGCTGATGAAGGCTACCCACAGCGCGCCGATAAAGAAGGCGATGGCCGCGGTAATGAAACCGCCGGTACGCGCGCTGATCTTGGCCGGTGCCAGGTTGGCGATGTCGTAGGCCGGCGGGATGAAGTTGGCGACCAGGTTGATGCCGACCGTGGCGGCAAAGAAGGTGATGGCGGCCACCACCGTCAGGGTCACGTTGTCGATGCGCGCGACGATGTCGGTGGGGTTGGTCAGCGTTTCGCCGAACACCACCACGGTCCCGGCGGTGATCACCAGCGCGATCAGCGAGAAGATCGCCAGGCTCACCGGCAGACCGAGGAAATTGCCGATGCGCATCTGCCGTTCGCTCTTCACGAAACGGGCGAAGTCACCGTAGTTGATCACCACGGCGGCGAAGTAGGCGACCATGGTGCCGACCACCGCGGCGAACGCGGCGATCGGTCCGCCGGCGTGCTCTCCGCTGCCGCTGAAGATGTCACCGAGGGCGCCGAGCAGGCTCGGGCCGGCCTGATACCAGATGGCGATCATCAGCACGATCATCACCAGGTAGACCAGCGGGCCGGCCCAGTTGAGAAAGCGCGTTACCCAGTCGACGCCACGGACGAACAGCGCCACCTGAAACACGCAGACGATCACGTAGGCGGCCCAGTCGATGGCCGTCAGGCCGAGCAGCGTGGCGGCCTGTG
Source organism: Pseudomonas sp. (assembly GCA_032105665.1). Taxonomy (GTDB): domain Bacteria; phylum Pseudomonadota; class Gammaproteobacteria; order Pseudomonadales; family Pseudomonadaceae; genus Stutzerimonas. Next base: position 21,989 of record DAMCQE010000035.1, read on the forward strand.
GCTCGCTGCCGAGCAGTGTCCGCAGCAACAGGGCCACCGCGGTCGAGGCGAAATAGGTCTGCACGCCGTACCAGAAGATCGCGACGATGCCGCGTACCACCGCCGGGAAATTCGCGCCGCGTACCCCCATGCTCGCCCGCGCCATCACCGGGAACGGAATGCCGTACTTCACGCTGGGCTTGCCGGTGAGCTGCACCAGGCCCATGACGATGAAACCGGCCAGCACGATGCCCGCCAGGACCGCCCAGCCATTGAGGCCGTAACTGATGAATAGCGTGGCTGCGAGGGTGTAGCCGAACAGGCTCTGGATGTCGTTGGACCACACATTGAATATCTCGAACCAGCCCCATTTGCGCTCAGCCGGGGCAAGTGGCGCGAGATCGGCGTTGTACAGGCTGGGATCGATCTGCTTGATCTGGAAATCGTCATGGTTCATGGGAGGGCGCTCTGAGCAAGACTGTGGATTTTTTGTATGCAGTTCTTGTTCCGCGTAAGGCAGAGCTCGCGAATTGATCAGCTGTGGCGCAGCGCGCTGTGTCACCAATCCCTGGATTCTAGGCGCTCTCAGACAGTTAACCTGGGATTTTTGTATACAGAAAGGGTGGCGAGTTTAGGCGGGTCGAGTGCAAAGCCCTGTCTGCGGATGCGCCGCTCGAGAGCCTGAGGTGCGTGCAGTGCACAGCAGGGTGCTTTCCGATGGCACATAAAAAAGCCAGGCCTGCGTGGGGCCTGGCTTTCCGACCGAATCGGCCGATGGACGCGATTACTGCTGGGTAACGATCGCGGTGTTGTTGCTGCCGGTCTGGCTGATGCTGGCGTAGTCGGCAAAGCCTGCCTGAGTCACGGTCGCGAAGTTGTCGGTGCCGCTCTGCAGCAGCATGGCCTGGCTGGAATCGCCGAACTGATCGACCAGCGCGAGGTTGCCGTCGCCCTGCTGCTCCAGGTCGACGGAGTTGCCGATTCCGGCCTGATCGATATCGGCCACGTTCATGTTGCCGGTCTGGATGAGATCGACGATGCCTTCCTGGCCGCTCTGGGAGATCAGCGCTTCGTTGCCTTCACCGAACTGATCGACAATGGTGCTGTTGTACGCGCCGTCCTGGATCAGCACCACATCGTTGCTCACGCCGTCCTGTGTCACGTCGGCGCTGTTGGCGAAGCCCGCCTGCTCTACGATCGTGCTGTTGTCCCGGTCGTACTGGCTGATGAACACCTCGCCCTCGACGCCGGTTTGAATCACATCGGCCTGGTGCAAGGCACCCTGCTGAGTCACCTCGGAAAAGTTGTCCTGGCCGAGCTGGGTGGTCGTGGCGCTGTTCTGCTGCGAAGCGCCGGTCTGATAAATGTACGAAGCCTGGCCGACGCCTTCCTGGTAGACATCGGCGATCTGGTCAACACCGTTTTGTTCGATAACCGCTTCACTGCTGGCCGCAATAGCCTGGGTGGCAGAGACGGCGAGGACAGCAGCGAAAAGCGCGTTGGTTTTGAACATCGATTGTTTCTCCGTAGGATTCAGTCAATCGCGCCGCTGGTTTTCAGCTGACGCGGTTACCCGAAAACGCCCGCTTTCCCCTCGAACGCGACACCGGCAATGCCTCCCGCCAGCCACGGTAGCCGGTGGTCGCTGCGCATCCATGCATCCCTGGGTAGAGCGTTGCGCTTGGGTTGTCAGACGGTAAATGCATGCCTGACTTTCCCAATCCATCGAACGGTTGAATCACTCGCGAACCGACGAAGTGCAGTGCGAGCATCGACCTTGCGGTGATGGTCAAACGCGCGCCGGGTCGAAGGCAATCGGCCCTCCAGCCCTGGCGCGCTGCCGATCAGAAGCGGTCGATCAGAACAGACTGATCAGAACAGAAAGTACCGCTGCGCCATCGGCAGCACCTCGGCCGGCTCGCACCAGAGCAGCTGGCCATCGGCGCGCACCTGATAGCTCTGCGGGTCGACCTGGATGTCCGGTGTGTAGTCGTTGTGGATCAGGTCCTTTTTCTGCACCTGACGACAGCCCCGGACCACGCCAATCTTCTTCTTCAGCCCCAACTGCTCGGGCACGCCGGCCTCGAAGGCGGCCTGGCTTATGAAGGTGAAGCTCGACGCGTGCAGCGAACCGCCGTAACTGGCGAACATCGGCCGGTAGTGCACCGGCTGCGGAGTCGGGATCGACGCATTGGCGTCGCCCATCAGGCTCGCGGCAATGGCGCCGCCCTTGAGGATCAGCGTCGGCTTCACGCCAAAGAACGCCGGGCGCCAGAGCACCAGGTCGGCCCACTTGCCCACTTCGATGGAACCCACCTCGTGGCTGACGCCGTGGGTGATCGCCGGGTTGATGGTGTACTTGGCGATGTAGCGCTTGGCGCGGAAGTTGTCGTTGCCCGCGCCGTCACCGGGCAGGGCGCCGCGCTGCTTCTTCATCTTGTCGGCGGTCTGCCAGGTGCGGGTGATCACCTCACCGACGCGGCCCATGGCCTGGCTGTCGGAGCTGATCATCGAGAACGCGCCGAGATCATGCAGGATGTCTTCGGCGGCGATGGTCTCGCGGCGGATGCGGCTCTCGGCGAAGGCCACGTCCTCGGCGATGCTCGGGTCGAGGTGGTGGCAGACCATGAGCATGTCCAGGTGCTCGTCGATGGTGTTGCGGGTGAACGGCCGCGTCGGGTTGGTCGAGCTCGGCAGCACGTTGGGGAAGCCGCAGGCCTTGATGATGTCCGGCGCGTGGCCGCCGCCGGCACCCTCGGTGTGGTACGTGTGGATGGTGCGGCCCTTGAACGCGCCGAGGGTCGTCTCGACGAAGCCCGATTCGTTCAGCGTGTCGGTATGGATCGCCACCTGCACGTCGTACTGGTCCGCCACGTTCAGGCAGTTGTCGATGGCCGCCGGGGTGGTGCCCCAGTCTTCGTGCAGCTTGAGGCCGATGGCGCCGGCCTTGACCTGCTCGATCAGCGGCTCGGGCAGCGAGGCGTTGCCCTTGCCGGTAAAGCCGATGTTCATCGGGAAGGCGTCGGCGGCCTTGAGCATCATCGCCATGTGCCAGGGGCCGGGCGTCACCGTGGTGGCGTTGGTGCCGGTGGCCGGTCCGGTGCCGCCGCCAATCATGGTGGTGACGCCGCTCATCAAGGCCTCTTCGATCTGCTGTGGGCAGATGAAGTGGATATGCGAGTCGATGCCGCCGGCGGTGAGGATCATCCCCTCGCCGGCAATCACTTCCGTCGCGGCGCCGATGGCGATGGTCACGTCCGGCTGGATGTCCGGGTTGCCGGCCTTGCCGATGGCGGCGATACGGCCATCCTTGAGGCCGACGTCGGCCTTGACGATGCCCCAGTGGTCGAGGATCAGCGCGTTGGTGATCAGGGTGTCGACCACATCCGCGGCGCACAGCTGGCCCTGGCCCATGCCGTCACGGATGACCTTGCCGCCGCCGAACTTCACTTCCTCGCCGTAAGTGGTGAAGTCCTTTTCGACCTCGATCCACAGCTCGGTATCGGCCAGGCGCACCTTGTCGCCAACGGTGGGGCCGAACATATCGGCGTAGGCTTGTCTGCTGATCTTCATCGGGGCTCCTTGGTCGGTCCCTGTATTGGCTCTGCCCTCACCCCAACCCTCTCCCGGAGGGAGAGGGGGCTGATCGGCGTTGGTCCATTCCGTCGCGGTGGCTGCTTTTCTCCCTCTCCCCTTGGAGAGAGGGCTGGGGTGAGGGGCTTTTAAAGCGCGCCCATCACTCGCCCGGCGAAACCGAAGACCCGGCGATCGCCGGCCAGCTCGACCAGTTCCACCTCGCGGCTCTGTCCCGGCTCGAAGCGCACCGCGGTGCCGGCCGGGATGTTCAGGCGCATGCCGCGCGAGGCGGCGCGATCGAAGGTGAGCGCGTCGTTGGTTTCGAAGAAGTGGTAGTGCGAACCGACCTGAATCGGCCGGTCGCCGCTGTTGGCCACGCAGAGGGTCAGGGTGCGGCGGCCGGCGTTGAGCTCGATATCGCCGTCCTGGATCTGATATTCGCCGGGAATCATGGTTTCGAGGTCCTGTTCAGGGTCAGTTGCATCATGGTCAGGTCCAGCCAGCGGCCGAACTTGCAGCCGACCTGGCGCATCTGGCCGACATGGATGAAGCCCAGTTGCTGGTGCATGTGCACCGAGGCGCGGTTTTCGCTTTCGATGAAGGCGACCATCACATGCTTCTCGAGCATGCGGGCGCGCTCGATCAGTGCCTTCATCAGGCTGCGGCCGATGCCGCTGCCGCGATGGTCGGGGCTAACGTAGACCGAGTTCTCCACGGTATGACGAAAGCCGTCGTGGGGGCGCCAGGGGCCGAAGGAGGCATAGCCGGCCACGCGGCCCAGCTCGTCGATGGCGACCAGCACGGGGTAGCCCTGGGCGTGACGCTCGGCCAGCCAGGCCTGGCGGTTGGCGAGGTCGACGCAGTGGTCGTTCCAGATCGCCGTGCTGTTCTGCACCGCGTCGTTGTAGATCTGCAGGATGCCTTCGAGGTCAGTGTCCAGGGCGTCGCGTATCTGCACGTTGGTTTCCTTCAAGAACGGTTCAAGGTCGTGGGCAGTAGACATTGACCGATATTTCAGGCGATTGGTTGATGCACCGTGACCAGCTTGGTGCCGTCCGGGAAGGTCGCCTCGACCTGGATTTCCGGAATCATCTCGGGCACGCCTTCCATCACCTGCTCGCGGCTAAGCAGGGTGGTGCCGTAGTGCATCAGCTCGGCGACCGTCTGGCCGTCGCGCGCGCCTTCGAGCAGCGCGGCGGAGATGTAGGCCATGGCCTCCGGGTAGTTGAGCTTCACACCGCGGGCCAGCCGGCGCTCGGCCACCAGGCCGGCGGTGAAGATCAGCAGCTTGTCCTTCTCTCTTGGTGACAGATCCATAACAGCTCCAGTCGTAGGGTGGACGTCGCTTTTCGCATCCACCGGCTCGTGGTCGAGACCACGCAGCGATCATTGGGCGGCACGTAGCAAGCGCCGGTGTGGGGTGGGCAACGGCGCATCCTTGCCCACCGGTCATTCAGGTACTCCAGATGCGAGGCGGTACCGCCTCGCGGCCCAGCAGTTCAGGGCGCAACAGCCGCCATAGGTCGATCAGCCAGGCGCGCGCATGCAGCGCTTCGTCCGCGAGACAGCGCGCGACCACCAGGCCGGGCAGCTGGGTCAGGTCGCCACGCACGCGGCTGGGTAGTTCACGGCAGCGTTCCATCAGCTCGGCGTCGATTTCGCCGCTGACGATCAGGGTCGCAAACACCGAATGCCCGTCGAGGCCGATCGGCGAATCCAGCAGGCCGTCGCCGCCGGCGATGCGCTGGCGTTCGTGCCAGATGAGCTGGCCATCACGACGGATATCCAGGCGCGCCTGGAAATGCCCGGCGTCGAAGCGCTCGCCTGCGGCCGGCCGGCCGAGCGCCACCATGTCCCAGTAGAACAGCCGCGCGTCGCCTTCCAGCTCGATGACCGTGCTCAGCTCGGCCTGCGCCGCGGAGTAGACGATGGTCTCCTGCGGTAGCCATTCCAGCGTGGCGCCGGTTTCGACGCGCAGGCGCAGGTCCTGAAACGCCGGGCCGACTGCGCGATACCACTTGGCCGCACCGGGGCTGGTCAGCTGCGCCCAGGCACCGGCGGCAACCGAGGCGCTGATATCCAGCCGATCCCCGCCGGCAATGCCACCCGGCGGGTGCACGATGATGTGCTGACAGACCTCAGATCCCTCTGGGTAGAGATGCTTCTGCACCCGCAGCGGCCCGTTGTGGCGACGCAGCACCGGCCGCGTGGCGCCGGCGCACAGCGCATAACCGAGCTCGAGCTCGGCATGCCAGTGGGGGGTGAACAGCGGTGCAGGGGCGTTCATGGGCGCAGGCTTTCCGATCTGTCGGTCAGGAAAGCAGAGCAATCGCCATGCCTGTTGTGCGCTGCCCTGGTGCGTCGTCCTGTGGCGCGGCCTGATAGCTCGGCACTGCAGCGCTTTCCGCCGCAAGTTGGCGTCCTGATCAGGCGTCTCTGGCTGATGCTCTTGTGCTTCGGGCTGGTGCGTTGAGCTTTTGATGCGCCGTTTTGGTGCATTGTTCGATCAGATCGCGACCAGCCCGCGTACGCCTTCGGCCTCCATCGTTTCGCCGCGCCCCTGCTGGATGATATCGCCGCGGCTCATGACCAGGTACTGATCGGCCAGCTCGGCGGCGAAGTCATAGAATTGTTCTACTAGGAGGATCGCCATGTCGCCGCGGGCGGCGAGCTTCTTGATCACGACGCCGATTTCCTTGATCACCGAGGGCTGGATGCCTTCGGTGGGTTCGTCGAGGATCAACAGGCGCGGCTTGCTCGCCAGCGCGCGGCCGATGGCGAGCTGCTGTTGCTGGCCGCCGGAGAGGTCGCCGCCGCGGCGGTGCTTCATTTCCTGCAAAACCGGGAACAGCTCGTAGATGAACTGGGGTACTTCCTTGGCTTCCCTGGCGCTGAAACGGGACAGGCCCATCAGCAGGTTTTCCTCGACGGTCAGGCGGCCGAAGATCTCGCGCCCCTGCGGCACATAGGCGATGCCGGCGTGCACGCGCTGGTGCGGCTTGAAGCCGGTGATCGGCTTGCCCTCCCAGTTCACCGCGCCTTCCTTGGCAGGGATCAGGCCCATCAGGCACTTGAGCAGGGTGGTCTTGCCGACGCCGTTGCGTCCGAGCAGGCAGGTGACTTCGCCGACCTTCGCCTCGAACGAGAGGCCGCGCAGGATATGGCTGCCGCCGTAGTACTGGTGCAGTTGCTGGACTTGCAGCATGTCGATGTCCTTGTTTCTTTCGTGACGCGTGGAAAAGGCTGCGCCGTTTTCGGTGGGCGTAGGGTGGGCGGCCGAAGCCATCCACCTGTTTGCTCAACGCCCCAGATACACCTCGATCACCCGCTCATCCGCCTGCACCTGTTGCAGCGAACCCTCGGCCAGCACCTGGCCCTGGTGCAGCACGGTGACGTGGTCGGCGATGGTCTCGACGAAGCCCATGTCGTGCTCGACCACCATCAGCGAATGCTTGCGTGCCAGCGACTTGAACAGCTCGGCGGTGAACTCGGTCTCGGCGTCGGTCATGCCGGCCACCGGCTCGTCGAGCAGCAAGAGCTGCGGCGACTGCATCAGCAGCATGCCGATCTCGAGGAACTGCTTCTGCCCGTGGGACAGCAGCCCGGCTGGGCGATGACGCGACTGGCCGAGGCGGATGGTCTCCAGCACTTCGTCGATGCGGTCCTTCTGCTCGCCGGAAAGCCTGGCCCTGAGGCTGGCCCACACCGACTTGTCGGTCTTCTGCGCCAGCTCCAGGTTCTCGAATACCGAAAGCGCCTCGAACACCGTGGGCTTCTGGAACTTGCGGCCGATGCCGGCCTGGGCGATGTCCACCTCGCTCATGCGGGTCAGGTCCAGGGTTTCTCCGAAATACGCGCTGCCGCTGGTGGGGCGCGTCTTGCCGGTGATGACATCCATCATGGTGGTCTTGCCGGCGCCGTTGGGGCCGATGATGCAGCGCAGCTCGCCGACGCCGATGTACAGGCTAAGGTCTGTCAGCGCCTTGAAGCCATCAAAGCTTACGTTGATGTCTTCCAGGCTGAGGATGGTGCCATGGCGTACATCCAGGCCCTTCTCGGCAACCCGGCCAAGGCCGATGGCATCGCGGGTCAGGCCACCCCCGGTGGGGTCGAAGCCGTCGATGACGGCGCTGCAGGGTACGGTTTTCATTCTTCGCCCCTCCGCTTGATGAGGCCGATGACGCCCTTGGGCAGGTACAGGGTGACGACGATGAACAGCGCACCGAGGGCGAACAGCCAGTATTCGGGGAAGGCCACGGTGAACCAGCTCTTCATGCCGTTGACGAGGCCGGCGCCGAGCAGCGGGCCGATCAGCGTGCCGCGTCCGCCGAGTGCGACCCAGACGGCCGCCTCGATGGATTGCGTCGGTGCCATCTCGCTGGGGTTGATGATGCCGACCTGCGGCACGTAGAGCGCACCGGCCAGGCCGCAGAGCACCGCCGACAGCGTCCAGATGAACAGCTTGTAGCCGCGCGGATCGTAGCCGCAGAACATCAGCCGGTTCTCGGCATCGCGCAGGGCGGTGAGCACCCGGCCGAACTTGCTGCGCGCCAGGCGAAAGCCCAGGTACAGGCTGCCGGCCAGGAGCGCCACGGTAGCGAGAAACAGCGTGGCGCGGGTCGCCGGCGCCGAGATCGAGAAACCGAGGATGGTCTTGAAATCGGTGAAGCCGTTGTTGCCGCCGAAGCCGGTCTCGTTGCGGAAGAACAGGAGCATGCCGGCGAAGGTCAGCGCCTGGGTCATGATCGAGAAGTACACGCCCTTGATTCGCGAGCGGAAGGCGAAGAAGCCGAAGACGAAGGCCAGCACGCCGGGCACCAGCACCACCAGGCACATGGCCCAGAGGAAGCTCGACGTGCCGTACCAGTACCAGGGCAGCTCGTTCCAGGCGAGGAAGCTCATGAATGCCGGCAGGCCGTCACCGGCGCTCTGGCGCATCAGGTACATGCCCATGGCGTAACCGCCGAGGGCGAAGAACAGGCCGTGGCCGAGGGACAAGAGCCCCGCGTAACCCCAGACCAGATCCAGCGCCAGGGCGACGATGGCGTAGCAGAGGATCTTGCCCACCAGGGTCAGGGTGTAGGCCGAAACGTGCAGGGCATGCTCGGCCGGTAGCAGGTGCAGCAGCGGCATGGCGACGAGGACGGCGAGCGCCAGGCCGAGGGCGATGACCGTGGCTTTCGGCCCGGCTTTCTGCGCGGCGGTGAGGGTAAGTGGCTGGTTCAATCGATGACCCTCCCCTTGAGAGCGAAGAGCCCCTGCGGACGCTTCTGGATGAAGAGGATGATCAGCGCGAGGATGAGGATCTTGCCCAGCACGGCGCCGATCTGCGGTTCGAGGATCTTGTTGGCGATGCCGAGGCCGAAGGCGGCGAAGATGCTGCCGGCCAGCTGGCCGACACCGCCGAGCACCACCACCAGGAAGGAATCGATGATGTAGCTCTGGCCGAGGTCCGGGCCGACGTTGCCGATCTGGCTCAGGGCCACGCCGCCGAGCCCGGCGATGCCGGAACCCAGCCCGAACGCCATCATGTCGATGCGCCCGGTGGGCACCCCGCAGCAGGCGGCCATGTTGCGGTTCTGCGTTACCGCGCGCACGTTCAGGCCCAGGCGCGTCTTGTTCAGCAAGAGCCAGGTCAGGAGCACCACGAACAGCGCGAAGCCGATGATCACCATGCGGTTGTACGGCAGCACCAGGTTCGGCAGCACCTGCAGGCCACCGGACAGCCAGGCCGGATTGGCGACCTCGACGTTCTGCGCGCCGAACAGCACCCGCACCAGCTGGATCAGGATCAGGCTGATGCCCCAGGTCGCCAGCAATGTTTCCAGCGGGCGGCCGTAGAGGTGGCGAATCACCGTGCGCTCCAGCGCCATGCCGATCGCGGCGGTGACGAAAAAGGCCACCGGCAGCGCCACCAGTGGGTAGAAGGCAAGCGCTTCAGGCGCTAGCCGCGCCATCAGCACCTGCACCATATAGGTGGTATAGGCCCCGAGCATCAGCATCTCGCCGTGGGCCATGTTGATCACGCCGAGCAGGCCGAAGGTGATCGCCAGCCCGAGGGCGGCGAGTAGCAGGATCGAGCCTAGCGACAGGCCGCTGAAGGCCTGGCCGAGTAGTTCGCCAATCAAGAGCTTGCGTTTGACCTGGGCCAGGCTGGTTTCGGCGGCCTTGCGCACGGCGGCGTCGGTTTCCGCCTCGTCGGCGAGCAGGTTTTCCAGCCTTACCCGCGCCAGCGGAGCACCGGTTTCGCCAAGCAACCGCACGGCGGCGAGGCGCACGGCCGGATCATTCGCGGTTAGCTGCAGGTTGGCCAGCGCCAAGGTCAGCGCTTCGCTGACGGCGGCATCGTCCTCGGCGTCCAGGCGCTGCTGGAGCAGCTCGAGCTGTTCCGGTTGGCCGCTGCGCTGCAGGCGCTTGGCCGCGGCGAGGCGCTGCGCGGGGTCTTCGGCGAACAGCTGGTGGCTCGCCAGGGCGGTGTTGAGCAGGCCGCGCAGGCGGTTGTTCAGACGCAGCTTCTTCGGCGTGCCGACCGGCTCGGCATCACCTTCGAGGGCACGGTAGGCCCCGTTTTCCTCGATGAAGGGCGTCTTGTTCTGGTCGATGGCTACGCGATTGGCGCGCAGCGCTTCGATCAGCGGCAGCCGTTCAGGCGCGGGCGCGGCGGCCCAGCTTTCCAGCAGCCTGGCCTGTTTGGCCGGGCTGGCCTTGGCGTAGTCGGCCGCGTCTCCGGCCTGGGCTGCCCAGGGCAGAACCAGCAGGAGCAGCAGCAATAATCGGTGCAGGGCAGTGTTCATGCGTGAATTCCCCAGGGGGCGCCGCGGGCTCTCTTGATGGAGGTGGCGGCGATGGGCGGGCGGATGAGAACGTCTCGACTACGCGTCCCGATCCGCCCAACGAAAGCCGAGCGATCGTGGGGTGGATCGGGACGCGAAATCGGTGCGTCACCCATCCACCATGACGACCGCAGCGGTTAGTTCGACTTCACCGCGTAGTCCGGCTTCTTGTCGTTGCCCGGGATGTAGGGGCTCCACGGCTGGGCGCGGACCGGGCTTTCGGTTTCCCAGACCACCGAGAACTGACCGTCCTCCTGGACCTCGCCGATCATCACCGGCTTGTGCAGGTGGTGGTTCTTCTCGTCCATGGTCAGGGTGTAGCCGCTCGGTGCCTTGAAGGTCTGCCCGGCGAGTGCATCGCGCACCTTGTCCACCTCGGTGCTGCCGGCCTTCTCGACCGCCTGCGCCCACATGTGGATGCCGACGTAGGTGGCCTCCATCGGGTCGTTGGTCACCGCCTTGTCGGCGCCCGGCAGGTTCTGGGCCTTGGCGTAGGCCTTCCACTTGCTGACGAAGGCCTCGTTGACCGGGTTCTCCACCGACTGGAAGTAGTTCCACGCGGCCAGGTGGCCAACGAGCGGCTTGGTGTCGATGCCACGCAGTTCTTCCTCGCCGACCGAGAAGGCCACGACCGGAACGTCGGTGGCGTCCAGGCCCTGGTTGGCCAGCTCCTTGTAGAAGGGCACGTTGGAGTCGCCGTTGATAGTCGACACCACAGCGGTCTTGCCGCCGGCGGAGAACTTCTTGATGTTGGCGACGATGGTCTGGTAATCGCTGTGACCGAAGGGGGTGTAGACCTCTTCGATGCTGGATTCCGGCACGCCCTTGCTGATCAGGAAGGCGCGCAGGATCTTGTTGGTGGTGCGCGGGTAGACGTAGTCGGTGCCGAGCAGGAAGAAGCGCTCGGCACCGCCGCCGTCTTCGCTCATCAGGTACTCGACCGCCGGGATGGCCTGCTGGTTTGGCGCCGCGCCGGTGTAGAAGACGTTCGGCGACAGTTCCTCGCCTTCGTACTGCACCGGGTAGAACAGCAGGCCGTTGAGTTCTTCATAGACCGGCAGCACGGATTTGCGCGAAACCGAAGTCCAGCAACCAAAGGTCACCGCGACCTTGTCTTGGGTCAGCAGCTGACGGCCTTTCTCGGCGAACAGCGGCCAGTTGGAAGCCGGATCGACCACCACCGGCTCGAGCTGCTTGCCGAGCACGCCGCCCTTGGCGTTGATCTCGTCAATGGTCATCAGCGCCATGTCCTTGAGCGAGGTCTCGGAGATGGCCATGGTGCCGGACAGCGAATGCAGGATGCCGACCTTGATGGTTTCGGCGGCCTGCAGGGTGAAGGGGAACAGACCGCTGAGCATCAGGGCACTGGCGGCGAGGGTGGTCTTGATCAGAGGACGGCGTTTCATTTGGGGCTCCTTGGCTGTCCGTGCGCAACTGTGGGCTGGGTACATCGGAACGCCTGGAGCAATGGCAGCATCCGTGCCAAATGGCGCAAAGCCTTCTACGACGCCGCTTTGCGCCGATCCTGGGTTGATCCGGCAGCTTTCGTGGTGAGCCATGCTGGTGCATCGCAGGGCGCGTGGTGCACTGCCAGGGCCCGCTTTGCCCGATTTCGGTGCCGGCCCGCCACTTGCCCGTTGCAGGCCTGGCTTCTAGCATGGCCGGCCCGCTCCGAGACCCGTCGCCATGCCCCGTCCACCGCGTTCTCCATCCTCGCGATCGACTGCCAGAGCGCCTGCGCCGCGGCGCGTCGCCAAGGCGCCGCCGGCCGAGCCGCGGCTGTTGCTGCTGAACAAGCCGTTCGACGTGCTTACGCAGTTCGCCGATGCCGATGGTCGTGCGACCTTGAAGGACTTCGTCTCGGTGCCGGGCGTCTACCCCGCCGGGCGTCTGGATCGCGACAGCGAGGGTCTGTTGCTGCTGACCAACAACGGTCGGTTGCAGGCGCGTATCGCCGACCCGAAGCACAAGCTGCCCAAGACCTACTGGGTGCAGGTGGAAGGCGAGGTGGACGAGACACAGCTGGAGCGGCTGCGTCAGGGCGTCGAGCTGAACGACGGCATGACCCTGCCGGCCGAAGCGCGGCAGCTCGATGAGCCCGAGCTGTGGCCGCGCAACCCGCCGGTACGCTTTCGCAAGAGCGTGCCGACCAGCTGGCTGGAGCTGGTGATTCGCGAAGGGCGCAATCGCCAGGTGAGGCGCATGACGGCGGCGGTTGGCTTGCCGACCTTGCGCCTGGTACGGGTGCGCATCGGCCCCTGGGCGCTGGACGGCCTGCAGCCGGGCGAGTGGCGGGAAGTGCCGGCGCAGCTGTAGCGCGCCGGCTGGTGCCTCAACTCAGTGCGGGATGCCCTGAGTCACTTCGATGATGTATCCGATGACCGGCTTGGCGAGAAAGGCGAACAGGCACAGGCCGAGACCGAGGAAGAGGATGGCGGTGCCAAGGCGCCCGGCCTTCGACTTCTTGGCCAGGTCCCAGATGATGAACGCCATGAAGGCCATCAGCCCGCCGACGAGCACGATCATCATCCACTTTTCGAAAACTTCGGGCTCCACAGGGATCTCCTGAGTGACTTCGACGAATGCGCCCGTGGCAGGCCGGGCGCGAAAGCGGGGCAGTATACGCCTGCGCAAAGCGGCGCGTGTGCCACCGCTGGTTGGACGGTCGTGCCCGCAAAGCGTTCGGATCGCGCCGACCGGGCGCCGGTGCGGCGAAATGTCTCGCCCGAATTCAGTAGGCCGCCTTGATCACATCGATGCCCTTGTTCAGCACTGCGCGCCAGGCCTGCAGGTCCGCCTGCTGCAGGTCCTCGTCGTGTTGCCCGATGGTCTTGAGCAGGGCATCGATCCACAGGTCATAGAGCTCCGGATGGATATCCAGCTGTGCCCGCGAATGGCTCTGGCCCAGCGCACGGAGCTTGGTGTCCGGCATGCCGCGGGCGAACAGCACCAGGTTGAGGATGCCGGCGCGCAGCAGCTGCTTCTGCGCGGTCATGTCGGTACGGGCGAACTTCTCCCGTATCGCTGGCGAGCTGGCGAGAAAGGTGGCGTAGAAGTCATCGAAGAAGCGGGGGCTCGCGCAGCAGCGGCCATAGCTCTGCATGACGCGGTTGGTGTCGTTCATGGGGCATCCCTGGCACGAAGGTTCGGGAGCGGCGCCTGTACGGAGCGTCGCATTCGGCTGTCCGGCGCGCCTGGCGACACCGGATGCAAGGGCGCGGATTATAGGCAGTAACCCTTCGGAAAGTAGGGTACAACCTGTGCGCTGCGTCTCAGCTGCGCAAATGCTCCAGTGGCAGCTCGGTGCTCGATGCCACCTGACGCAGGACAAAGCTGGAGCGCACGCTGGAGACGCCTTCGATACGCGTGAGGGTGCCGAGCAGGAACTGCTGGTAGTGGTCCATGTCCGGCACGACCACCTTGAGCTGGTAGTCGGCATCCATGCCGGTGACCAGGCTGCATTCCAGCACTTCCGGGCAGCGTCCGATCACGCCCTCGAAGTGCGCGAAGCGCTCCGGGGTGTGCCGGTCCATGCCGATCAGCACGTAGGCGGTCAGCGTCAGGCCGAGCTTCTTGCGATCGAGCAGCGCTACCTGGCGAGCGATATAGCCGTCGTCTTCCAGTTGCTTGACGCGGCGTGAGCAGGGCGAGGGCGACAGTCCGATGCGTTCAGCCAACTCCTGGTTCGAGATGCGGGCGTCGTGCTGCAGTTCGGCGAGAATGCGCATGTCGTAGCGGTCGAGTTTGCTCATGGAGGGATGCCTTTGGGATCGGATTGCGCGTGATGATGAATCTAGGGATGGAGATTGCGCAAGAGGTGCCTTGATCAGCAATCTTAGCAATCCGGTGCCGGTCGGGGCGGCGTAAGCTTTATCTCAACTTCAGCCCCCGGCAGAACGACCACGGCACGCGATCCCCGCCGCGGTCACCGAAAGTCTTACCGAGACCGACGGTCCGGGCCTCCGGCGCTCACGAGGCACCGTGCGAAGCAGCCGTTACCATCGGCCAGACGAATCGAAGAGACCACGCCCAGGCGTGGTCTTTTTCGTTTTGGGCGTTGTGGTGGTGCCTTGGAAATGGAATCCGAAAACTCCAATCACCGCTTCGGCGGCGCTACCTCAAGCGGATCGGCATGCACCAGCACCTCCGCATTCGGATAGCGATCGTGAATCGCGTTCTCCACCGCCACGCACAGATCATGCGCTTGCGACAGCGGCAGGTCTCCCGGCAGCTCCAGATGCAACTGCACGAACCAACGGGTGCCGGAAATGCGTGTGCGGAAGTCATGGCAGCCATGCACGCCCGGCACTTCGCAGACCAGCTTCTGCATCTGCTCGCTGATCTCCGGCGACAGTTCGGTATCCATCAGCACTGCGCCGGCCTCACGGACGATGGTGATGGCGCTCCAGAAGATGTACAGCGCGATACCGATGCCGAACAGTGCGTCCAGTCGCTCCCAGCCGAAGCTGGCCAGCACCAGCGCGAGCAGGATGCTGGTGTTGAGCAAGAGGTCTGAACGGTAGTGCAGCGAGTCGGCGCGGATGGCGGTGGAGCCGGTGAGCTTGACCACGTGGTGCTGGTAGCTCAGCAGGATGGCGGTCATCAGCAGCGAGAAGATCATCACTGCGATGCCCACGCCCTGCGCGCCCAGCGGTTGCGGGTTCAGCAGGCGGTCGACGCCCTGCACGCCGACGAGGATCGCGCTGACGCAGATGAACGCCGCCTGGCCGAGCCCGGCTAGCGCCTCGGCCTTGCCGTGGCCGTAGCGATGGTCGTCGTCGGCCGGGCGCAGCGAGTAGTGCACCGCGAGCAGGTTGAGCAGCGACGCGGCGCCGTCGAGCAGCGAATCGGTGAGGCCGGCGAGCAGGCTCACCGAGCCGCTCAGCCACCAGGCCACGGCCTTGCTCAGCGCCAGCAGGATCGCCGTCGCCAGGGCCGCAGCGGTCGCCCGGCGCATGAGCCGGGCGTGGTCACGATTGATGCTCATCGCTGGCCGTTATCCGCGCGAGTCATCAGGCCGCAGGGCGCAGGCCGAAGGCGGCCAGTTGCTCGACGCTGCCGCTGTGCTGGATCAGACGCGGATCGTCCAGCGGCAGGCTGCGGCCGATTTCCTTCTCGATGATGGCTTTCAGGCGGGCCTGATCGATCTGGCCGTCGGCGCCGATGGCTTCCTGCAGCTTTTCCGGGGCCATGGAGTACTCGTCGTCGGGCAGGTAGATCGCGCCGGTGGCGAAGTCGATGCCGAAGGCAATCAAGCCGGGGATGACGTAGAACAGCAGCCCAACCGCATTGAGCGCGGCGATGGCCGGGTCGATGCGGCCTTCGATCTGCCCGCGGCGATCCGGGTAGAACAGCGTGCCGCAGGCGGTCAGCTGGGTGAACAGGGAAGCGGCCAACACGCCGCCGATGATTCGGTTACGAGTACGCATAAGGACCTCCTGGAAAAGTGGCGCAACTATACAAGGCCGGAAGACAGCTGGATGATGTTTTCTCGATATCAGACCATGCCGCGGGCTCGGGTGTTCGGCGTGTGCGCTGACGCATGGGGTGGCTTTACCCAGTCCTTACCGAGGCCTGACGGACCGCTGCATCGGCCGGGCAGATAATCGCGCTGCGATTTCATCCCATCCCGGAGTTCAATCATGTCCAGGTCACTGCCGCGCGCCGCGCTTGGCGCCGTTCTTTCCCTCTGCATCGCTTTGCCGGTCACCGCCGCACCACCCGGTCCCGGGCCGGGTGTGCATAGAGGGCCGGCGGGACCGGGGCCGCAGCATGTGCCGGGCCCGCGTCACGGCCACGGTCTGCCGGCCGGTGCGCGGGAAATCTGGATCGGCAGCATGCTCTACTTCTTCGCCGCCGGTACCTATTACCTGTGGAATGTAGAGCGCGATGTCTACGAGCCGGTCAGTCATCCGCCGCTGCCGGCCAGCGAGGCCACGCGATATGATGTCATTGCCTATCCGGCCAAGGGCCAGAGCGCCGAGCAGCAAAGCCGCGACCGCTACGAGTGTCATACCTGGGCCGTGAGCCAGAGCGGTTTCGATCCGGCCAGCGCCCGGACGGCTCCGGCGGCGAGCGTTGCCGACACCTACAAGCGCGGACTTGGCGCCTGCCTGACCGGACGCGGCTATAGCGTCAACTGATGCGCCCAGCTTCGGGCGGGCGCCTCGGTTGTTGAATTGTCTGCCCGAAGCGAGTGCCCATGAATTCCCTACCGATCGACGAAGTCCTGCCGGCGTTGCGCCAGGCCCTGCAACAGCGCGACGAAGCCGTGCTCGAAGCACCGCCCGGCGCCGGCAAGACCACTCGCGTGCCGCTGGCGCTGCTCGACGAAGCCTGGCTGGGCGGGCAGAGCATCATCATGCTGGAGCCGCGCCGTCTGGCTGCCCGCGCAGCGGCTGAGCGGCTGGCCAGTGAGCTGGGCGAGCGCGTCGGCGAAACCGTCGGCTACCGCATCCGGCTGGACAGCAAGGTCGGGCCGAACACGCGCATCGAGGTAGTCACCGAGGGCATTCTCGCGCGGCGGCTGCAGGACGACCCGGCGCTGGAAGGCGTCGGCCTGGTGATCTTCGACGAATTCCACGAGCGCAGCCTGGACGCCGATCTGGCCCTGGCGCTGACGCTTAATGCGCGGCAACTGCTGCGCGACGAGCCGCTCAAGCTGCTGCTGATGTCGGCGACGCTGGAGGGCC
>DAMCQE010000036.1:0-38645 GCA_032105665.1 Pseudomonas sp.
ACTTCGCCGACGAGGAGTTCGGCGCGCAGGTGCTGATCTGCTCGGAAATCGGCAGTGAGGGCCGTAACTTCCAGTTCAGCCACCATCTGGTGCTGTTCGATCTGCCGGCGCATCCGGACCTGCTCGAGCAGCGCATCGGCCGTCTCGACCGCATCGGCCAGCAGCACACCATCCAGCTGCACGTGCCGTATCTGGAAACCAGTCCGCAGGAACGCCTATTCAAGTGGTATCACCAGGCACTGAACGCTTTCCTCAACACCTGCCCGACCGGCAACGCCCTGCAGCACCGCTTCGGTCAGCGCCTGCTGGCGCAGCTGGAAGAAGGTGACGACGACGCCTATCAGCTGCTGATCGACGAGGCCCGCGCCGAGCGCGAGCGTCTGGAAGCCGAACTGCACAGCGGTCGCGACCGTCTGCTGGAACTCAACTCCGGCGGCGGCGAACAAGGCAAGGCGCTGGTCGAAGCCATCGAGGAGCAGGACGACCAGTTCGCCCTGCCGATCTATATGGAGCAGCTGTTCGACGCGTTCGGCATCGACAGCGAAGACCACTCGGAAAACGCCCTGGTATTGCGCCCCAGCGAAAAGATGCTGGATGCCAGCTTCCCGCTGGGCGACGACGAGGCCGTGACCATCACCTACGACCGCGAACAGGCCCTGGCCCGCGAAGACATGCAGTTCCTCACCTGGGAACACCCCATGGTGCAGGGTGGCATGGACCTGGTGCTGTCCGGATCCATGGGCAATACCGCGGTCGCGCTGATCAAGAACAAGGCGCTCAAGCCGGGTACCGTGCTGCTGGAGCTGCTGTTCGTCAGTGAAGTGGTGGCGCCGCGCGCGCTGCAACTGAGCCGCTTCCTGCCGCCGTTGGCGCTGCGCTGCCTGCTCGACGGCAACGGCAATGACCTGGCCTCGAAGGTGGCCTTCGATACGCTCAACGATCAGCTGGAAAGCGTGCCGCGGGCCAGCGCCAACAAATTCGTTCAGGCCCAGCGCGACGTGCTGGCCACCCAGATCGCCGCCGCCGAAGCCAAGATCGCGCCGCGCCACAGCGAGCGCGTTGCCGAAGCACAACGCAAGCTCAAGGCCGGCCTGGAGGAGGAGCTGGCGCGACTGATAGCCCTGCAGGCAATCAACCCGAGCGTGCGCGACAGCGAGATCGAAGCCCTGCGTCAGCAGCGCGAAGACGGCCTGGCAGCACTGGAAAAGGCGGCCTTGCGATTGGAGGCAATACGGGTGCTGGTCGCCGGCTGAGCCGGCAGCGCTTTGCCCGTGTGTCCTGAAGGCGGTGCCCAAACCATCCGTTCAGGTCAACGCACCAGCGGTTGGACCACCTCGTTCCCGACCTGAACGAGGCGGTCCGCGCTTCCCCGGGAACGCCCCCGTCGAGGCGTGCTCCTATTATTCCGATTCCTTACGTGCGATACGCCAGTACGCCCCGACCCGCTCCGCTAGCGCCTTTGGCGGTTCGGCATACAAGCGGCGGCCCAGGCGCAGCGCGCGCTGTTGCAATTGCGCCCGTCGCTGTTCGATACAGCGCTGCACCGCTTCACGGGTATCCGGTGTACCGAACAGCTCGGGCTCGCCCTGCATCAGCTCAGTCATCACCGCCAGGTCATGGTCGTCACCCAGCGCGTCGGCGACCTGCTTGAGCTGTTCCGCGCGAGTTTCCAGCGCATCCGGCCAGCACGGAGACAGCAGCTGGCAGTGATACCAGTGGTCCTTCACCCGCTTGCGCCATTCGTGAAGCAACTCATCCGAGTCCGCCTTTTGCGCACGTGCGAGATCCCGCACACCGTCGGCATAGGTTCGCCGAAAGCCCGCGGAGAGTAAGCCGAAGCCTTTGCCCGGCAATTTCCAGTGCTGCACGTCTCGAGTCAGTGCGCGCAGGTCACCCAGCACCTGCGTCACTTCCACATCGAAGCCGGTATGTACCTCACCATCCGGCGCGGCGCGCTGCTGCAAGCGCAGACGGATCTGGCGGAACGCATCGCTGACGAACAGTGGCTGATCGGTGCGCGCCAGGGCGTCCCAGCTTTCCAGCATGGCGGCGGCATCGCGTGACTCGGCCAGGCGTCGTCCGGCATCGCGCAGCCGACGATTGTCGACACTGAAACGCGCACCGAGCGGTTCACGCACCAGCCGCAGCAACGCGCGCAATTCCTTGAAGCGCTTGCGCGCCTGGTGCACGCCCTCGGCCCGCTCGGACGGCTCGACACAGAGCGCCTGGATCGCCTTGTTGATGCGCCCCAGCGCGGCCTTGCGCACCTCTTTGGCAGCATTGCGCGCTGGGCGTATTCGATAGGCCATTTGCGTTATCCCTCAATGACACGCTCCGCTGGAGCATCCGTATTGAGACCCGCACGCCACGCCGGGTGTTATCCCAGCAATGTGAAGATTTGTGTCAGCAACGCCGGGATTCCATTTCAACCGTAGCGCTTGCGCGCCTCGATGGCCAATCCGCTGCCGATGCTCCCGAAGCGATTGCCTTCGACGTGCCGTGCACGGGGCAGCAGCCCGGCAACGCTGTCGCGCAGTGCCGGAATGGCGCTCGAGCCACCGGTGAAGAACACCGTATCGACCTCATCATGGCGCACGCCGGCATCCGCCAGCAGCTGATTGATGCTGCCACCGATGCGGTCAAGCAGTGCGGCGATGGCGCCTTCGAAGCCCTGGCGGGTCAGCTCGACCTGCAGTTGCGGCTCGATACGCTGGAAGTCGATGGCGAACTGCTCCGCCTCGGTCAGCTCGATCTTGCCCTGCTCCACCTGCATCGCCAGCCAGTGTCCGGCGCGCTGCTCGATCAGGCGGAACAGCCGGTCGATACCGGTGGGGTCGACGATGTCGTAGCGCATGCTCTGCAACGCCCGTAGCGAGGCCGGCGCGTAGACCGCATTGATGGTGTGCCAGGTGGCCAGGTTGAGGTGGGTGCTGGTCGGCATCGGTGCATCGCTCTTCATCCGGCTGCCATAGCCGAACAACGGCATCACCCCGCTTAGGCTGAGCTGCTTGTCGAAGTCGGTACCGCCGATGTGCACACCGCCGGTGGCGAGAATATCAGCCTGTCGATCATCGACGTCCCGACGCTCGGGCGACAGCCGCACCAGCGAGAAGTCGGAGGTACCACCGCCGATATCGACGATCAGCACGCGCTCTTCGCGTTCGATACGCGACTCGTAATCGAAGGCCGCAGCGATCGGCTCGTACTGGAAGGACACGTCCTTGAAGCCGATCTTGCGGGCGGCAGCGGCCAAGGTGTCCGATGCCTCGCGGTCGGCCTGCGGGTCGTCATCGACGAAAAACACCGGCCGCCCCAGCACGACTTCCTCGAATGGCCGGCCCGCAGCCGTTTCGGCGCGCTGCTTGAGGGTGCCGAGGAACAGGCCGAGGATTTCCTTGAACGGCATGGCGCTGCCGAGCACGGTGGTTTCGCTTTTCAGCAGCTTGGAGCCGAGCAGGCTCTTCAGCGAACGCATCAAGCGACCTTCATAGCCCTCCAGATATTCGCTCAGCGCCTGCCGACCGTAGACCGGCCGGCGCTCTTCGAGATTGAAGAACACCACCGACGGCAAGGTCGGTTGCTCGCCCTCGAGCGCGATCAGCGGGTCCACGTCCGGGCGCCACCAACCAACCGTGGAGTTGGAAGTACCGAAGTCGATGCCGCAGGCGCGGGCGGATGAGGCGTTGAGCATGGCGTGTTCCACAGGTACTGAAAAAACGGCCGCGCAGTGTAAAGGAGGCGGCCCGCCGATGCAGGCCTATCGTCGGTTAGCCCCTCGATGGCTTTCTCCAGACAAAAAAATGCCCGGCCATCGCTGGTCCGGGCACAAACCCCATAACGCAAACGTATCAGGCAGGCACCGCCTCCGCGCCGGGCGCATCGGCCGTCATCCCGGCAGTCATGCGCTTGGCATCGGCGCAGAAGGTCCGCGATGCCTGGAACAGGAACAGCATGGTCAGCAGCAGCGACGCCGGTATCAGATACATCGCCCCGTGCAGACCCTCGGCACGGAAGGCCTCGGCCATCTCGCTGGCACCCGCTGCCAGCATCGCCCCTTCGGCGAAGTGGTCCGAGAGCAGCCCCACCACTACTGTCCCCATGCCGCCGCCCAGCAGGTACAGGCCGGCGAAGAACAGCGCCATGGCCGTGGCCCGCAGGCGCGGTTCGACCACGTCCTGAATTGCCGTGTAGACGCAGGTATAGAAGTTGTAGGAGAACAGCCAGCCAATGCTGAACACCGCGACGAACATGCCGACCTCGATGCGGCCGGCCAGCAGCGCATAGCCGGTCGCGATGGTCGCGATCAACATGCTCACAGCGGCGAAGATCAGGCGACCACGGGCGTAGCGCTGGTGGATACGGTCAGCGACCCAGCCGCCCAGGGTCAACCCGAACAGGCCGGTCAAGCCGACGATCACGCCGGTGGCGACCGACGCCTGTACCAGCGAGACACCGTGATAACGCATCAGCAACGGCACCATGAAGGCGTTGCAGGCATAGGTGGCGAAGTTGAATGCCAGGCCGGCCAGCACCAGCCACCAGAAGGTGCGAATCGACAGCACCTTGCGGATCGGCTGCTGCACCGGCTCCTGGGAAACTTTGACGGTCTCGGCGGCGCCGCGCTTTGGCTCCTTGATCAGAAAGATGAACAGCGCCAGCACCAGGCCGGGCACCGCGGCGATGAAGAAGGGCGCGCGCCAGCTGCCGAACGCCTCAACCATGGAACCGATGGTGAAGAACGCCAGCAACAAGCCCAACGGCAGGCCGAGCATGAAGATGCCCATGGCCCGGGAGCGCTTGTGCGCCGGGAACAGGTCGCCGATCAGCGAGTTGGCGGCGGGCGCGTAACTGGCCTCGCCGATGCCGATGCCCATGCGCACCAGCAGGAAGCTCCAGAAGTTCCAGGCCAGGCCGTTAATCGCGGTCAGGCCGCTCCACGCGGTGAGCCCCCAGCCCATGATCTTGCGCCGCGAACCGAGGTCCGCCATGCGCCCCAGGGGCAGCCCGGCAATGGCGTAGACGATGGTGAAGGCGGTGCCGATCAGGCCGAGCTGGAAATCGTTGAGGCTCCACTCCAGGCGGATCGGCTCGGCGATGATCGCCGGTATGGTGCGATCGAAGAAGTTGAACAGGTTCGCCAGAAAGAGCAGAAACAGCACGCGCCAGGCGTTGGATGCTTGGGTGGAAGGCTGCATGACGTCGGTCTCGATTGTTCTTATATTCCGGCCGCAGACCAGCCGGGACTCGACCATGACTCTAGAGTCTGTGCCTGATCCTGTCTCCGAACATCACCTTCGCTTATGCCCCGCGATGGCTCAGCGCCCGCGCCACTCAGCCAGCCAGCCCAGGCCGGCTTCGGTGCCCTGCTCCCCCGGTTTGTATTCGGCGCTCAGCCAGCCCTGGTAGCCGCTGGCCTGCAAGGCCTGCAGCGCCGCGCCGAAGTCCAGCTCACCACTACCAGGCGCGCCGCGGCCCGGGCAGTCGGCGAACTGCACATGACCGATGCGCTCGCCCAGCCGGG
This sequence comes from Pseudomonas sp., assembly GCA_032105665.1. Lineage (GTDB taxonomy): Bacteria > Pseudomonadota > Gammaproteobacteria > Pseudomonadales > Pseudomonadaceae > Stutzerimonas. The sequence goes on from DAMCQE010000036.1 coordinate 5,522, forward strand.
TAATGCAGCTGGGCAGGTCCAGCTGCTGGCGTGCCATATGGTAGAAATCCAGTTGCGCCAGGCAGTTAGGGTGATCGACGCGCTGCAGCAGAGCCTCCAGATCCGCCGCGCTGTTGATCAGAAAGCCTGGCATGTCCAGCGGGTTGATCGCTTCGCAGAGCACACGGATGCCGAGCATGTCGAAGGCGTCGGCGGTCTTCCACAGGTTGTGCTCGAGCGTCTCCAGCGCCAGCTCGCGATCGACGCCCTCGGCGAGGCGGCCCGGCAGCACGTTGACACTGGCCGGTCGAACCATCAGCGCATAGGTCAGCGCCTCCTGCAGAGCCGCGTCGAAGGCCTCCTGCCGGTCCGGCACCGCCGCCAGGCCTGGTCCGCCCTCCAGCAGATCGCCAGCGGGCAAATTGATCAGCACCAGCGGCATGCCGGCGCGCTCGAGTTGCTCTTTCAGGCGAATGGCCGGCACTTCATAAGGAAACTGGATCTCCACGCCGTCGAAGCCGACGGTGCGAGCGGCGAGGATGCGTTCGGTAAGCGGCAGCTCGGTGAACAGCAGCGACAGATTGGCGGCGATCTTCATTGCTCGCCCTCCCGGTACATCTGCACCAGCGTGGCGGGGTCACGCTCCAGATTGCCCCGGCTGCCGTGCAGGCGCATCAGCTGCGCGGCCAGGCCGCTCAAGGGCGTCGCCGAACCCTGCTCACGGGACAGTTTCACCGCAGTGTCCAAGTCCTTGAGCAGGGTGCGCACATGCCATTTCACCGGCTCGAACTCGCTCGCTGCCATCTGCGGGGCAAGAATCTGCAGCGGCCTGGAATCGGCGAAGCCGCCGGCCAGCGCCGGTGCCAGCAGGCTGGCGTCGACTCCGGCACGTTCGGCCAAGGCCACGACCTCGGCGATCACCAGCGCATTGCAGGCGACGATCATCTGATTGCAGACCTTCGTCACCTGGCCGGCGCCGACCCCACCCATATGGGTAAGGCGCTGGCCCAGATTCATCAGCACCGGCCGTACCCGCTCGACATCCTCGGCGCGTCCGCCGGCCATGATCACCAGGCTGCCGGCTTCCGCGCCCGGCGTTCCACCGGAGACCGGGGCATCGACCCAGCGCATGCCACTGCGAAATTCCAGCTCGGCGGCCATGTCGCGGGTTGCCGTCGGCTCCAGGCTCGAGTGATCGACCAGCAGCTTGTCGGCCTTGCCACCTTCGGCGATGCCGCCCTTGCCGAAAAGCACCTCGCGCACAGCGGCGGTGTCGGCCAAACACAACAGCACAATGTCGGCCTCGGCACAGAGCGCGGCGGGCGTCGCCACCGCCCTGGCCCCCAGCTCTACCAGCGGCTGGCACTTCTCGGGCGAGCGATTCCACACCGCCAGGCGATACCCCGCCGCCAGCAGACGTCGACACATCGGCAGGCCCATCAGGCCGATACCGGCAAAAGCGAGGGTTGGCAGGTCGGACATGAGGTGGCTCCTTGACGAACGAGGTCGTGATTCTAGCGCCGCACCGCCAGGAACGGCCAAACGATGTACCTCCCTCATCCCTCAACTGCTCAATGCCCCCTCCTGCTGCCACAATGCCACTGTGACCGATCCAGCAAATTGCCCGACCAACCGGAACGATCCGCCGTCGAGCGCCTCTGAAGGAGGCCCCGAGGCATCGCCTCGCGCAGACCCATCCGCTCAACGCACGCCTGCCCTTGGCAACGCGCGTGCATCAGAAGACATCGCAGGAAACAAGCAATGGATTTAATTCAGATCATCGTCCTGGCCATCGTGCAGGGACTAACCGAGTTCTTGCCGGTATCGAGCTCGGCTCATCTGATCCTCTTCCCGCACCTGGTGGGTTGGGACGACCAGGGACTGGCATTCGACGTGGCGGTGCACCTCGGCACCCTGGCCGCAGTGGTCTGGTACTTCCGCCTGGAAGTCTTCGGCATGACGCGCGACTGGTTCGCATCGCTAGCCCGCCGCGAGCGGGTAGGTGACAGCCGGCTGGCCTGGGCGGTGATCCTTGGAACGATTCCGGTCGGCATCGCCGGGCTGCTGTTCAAGGACTTCATCGAAGTCCAGCTGCGTTCGCCGCTGGTGATCGCCTGGGCGACCATCGGCTTCGGTCTGCTGCTGTGGTGGTCGGACGTGGTCAGCCGGCGAATCCCGCAACCGCGCGACGAGCACAGCCTGAACTGGAAGGACATCTTGCTGATCGGTTGCGCCCAGGCACTGGCGCTGATTCCCGGCACCTCGCGCTCGGGCGTGACGATGACCGCCGGGCTGTTGCTGGGCCTATCGCGCTCCGGCGCAGCACGCTTTTCCTTTCTGCTGTCGATTCCGGTGATCGTGCTTGCCAGCGCGCTGAGCACACTCGACCTGGTGGAAGGCGGGGTAGCGGTTGACTGGACGGCGATGGGGCTGGGTGTGGTGCTGTCGGCGGTGAGTGCCTACCTGTGCATCCACATCTTCCTGAAGTTGCTGGAGCGCGTCGGCATGCTGCCGTTCGTGATCTACCGCTTGATCCTCGGTGTGGTGCTGCTGGTACTGTTCGCCGGCGCCTGAGCGCATCTGCTGATACGTTGAACGTCTTGCCGCGGCTTGCGATCCCTCGCACTGCCGCGGCGCTGGCCTGAGCGAGGTCGCCCTATCAGCCCTGAGGCAGGTCGATCAGCAGTGGGCCGAGCAGGACAGCTGCGATACGCGCCTCGGTGAACATCTTCTCGGTCAAAGGCACGCTGCGTATTTCCGCGCTGCCAACAGGTTGCGCCTGAATTCGCGCTACCTCTCTGAACGAGTGACCATCTGCCCAGACCATGGTGGACCGGCGCTTCTTATCGCACTTCACATTCGCTTCCTTTGCCTGCGGGGGTGGCACATTGCACATATTCGGCCACTACAGATCACTTAGGTTTGGGGCCTGAAAAAAGTTCGTCGTGTTACACGATATTTCTGCAATGGAAATGCGCCAGAAGCGCTCCAAGCGTCCCTGTTCAGCTTTCCCTTGGCGCCACACGCCTACCACGCTCTATAATCCGCGCGCTTTTTCCGCTATTGAACCGGAGAACCCTCAATGCTGAAGCGCTCCCTGGCAGCCGTCGCCGGCCTTGCCCTGTCCCTGTCTATTGCTACTACCCACGCCGCTGAAACCCTGCGGGTTTCCGCTATCCCCGACGAAGCCCCGACCGAGCTGATTCGCAAGTTCAAGCCGCTGGGCGAATACCTGGAACAGCAGCTGGGCATGCCAGTGAAGTTCACCCCGGTATCGGACTATGCGGCTGTCGTCGAATCCCTGGCCTCCGACCGCCTCGATCTCGCCTGGCTGGGCGGCTTCACCTTCGTCCAGACTCGTCTGAAGACCGGCGATGCGATCCCGCTGGTGCAGCGCGAGCAGGACGAGCAGTTCACCAGCAAGTTCATCACCGCCGATCCCGAGGTGAAGTCACTGGCTGACCTCAAGGGCAAGACCTTCGCCTTCGGCTCCGTGTCGTCGACCTCGGGTAGTCTGATGCCGCGCTACTTCATGCTCAAGGATGGCATCCAGCCGGAGCAGTTCTTCAAGCGCATCGCCTACTCCGGCGCCCACGATGCAACCGCCGCCTGGGTCGAGGCCGGCAAGGCCGACGCCGGGGTGCTCAACGCCTCGGTGTGGGACAAGCTGGTCGCGGCCGGCAAGGTCGACACCGACAAGGTCCGCGTAATCTCCACTACTCCGCCTTATTACGACTACAACTGGACCGTGCGCGGCAACCTCGAGCCGGCGCTGGTCGAGAAGATCAAGGCTGCCTTCCTCGCCCTCGATCCGGCCAACCCGGAGCACAAGGCGATTCTCGATCTGCAGGCCGCCAGTCGCTTTATCGAGACCAAGCCGGAGAACTACGCAGGCATCGAAGAAGCTGCGCGCGCCGCCGGCCTGCTCAAGTGATGCCGCGTAAGCGCCAGCCATGAGCACATTGCAAACACCGCCGGCGCCAGGCCTCGCTGCACAGCCTGAGCCGGCGCTGAAGCTGGCCGGCGTGGGCCACACCCACGCTGGCGGCCAGATCGCACTGTGCGGGCTCGACCTGCAGGTTGCGCAGGGTGAACGGGTCGCCATCATTGGCCCGTCCGGGGCTGGCAAGACCACGCTGCTGCGTCTGCTGGCCACATCGCTCAAGTCAGATCAGGGCGATCTCGAGCTGCTCGGCAAGCGCCCCTGGACGCTCTCGGCGGGCGCTCGCCAACGCCTGCGCAGCCAGATCGGCCTGATCCACCAGGCGCCGCCGCTCCCACCGCGGCAGCGGGTGGTGACGGCGGTACTGGCGGGGCGTCTCGGCAGATGGTCGCTAGCCAAAAGCCTGCTCAGCCTGCTCTATCCCCTGGACCGCCAGGGCGCTGCCGAGGCGCTCGGACGCCTCGACCTTGCCGACAAGCTGTACATGCGCTGCGATCAGTTATCCGGCGGCCAGCTGCAGCGGGTCGGGATCGCCCGCATGCTTTACCAGGCGCCGGAGCTGATCCTCGCCGACGAACCCGTCTCAGCCATGGACCCGGTACTGGCCAGTCACACGCTGGGCGTGCTCAACCGCGAGGCGCAACGTCGCAACGCCACGCTGCTGGCCAGCCTGCATGCAGTGGAGCTGGCACTGGAGCACTTTCCGCGAATCGTCGGCGTGCGTGACGGGCGCATCCTGTTCGACAAGCCTGCCAGCGAAATCGGCCCCGACGAGCTGGCGGCGCTGTATGCCAATGAGCAGCTTCAGCATGCCCCGTCGCCACCTGCTGCAGCGACGCCGCCACTGAACATTCCGCGATGCTGAACCCCGCAGCTGCCCGACACGATCCTGCCGCCGCGCCACGCCTGATGTTGACCCTGCTGGCCGTGGCGCTGCTGTGGCCAGGGGTAAGTCTGAGCGAGCTGGACCTGGGTGTGCTGTTCGACGGCAGCAATGCCGACACCATGGGCACGTTTCTCTCAGCGTTCTGGCCACCGGAGCACAGTGGCGAATTCCTCGGCCTGCTCTGGCAGGCGACATTGGAGACCCTGGCGATCGCCACTGCCGGCATGACCCTGGCCCTGGCTGTCGCCTTCCCCTGCGCCCTGCTTGCCACCCGCGCGCTGTCGCTCTCGGCGCTCAGCCGTGGTGGGCGCCCGGCCTGGTGGGCGCAAGCGCTGCGCTGGCCGGTACGGGGACTGCTGATCGTGCTGCGCAGCATCCCGGAGATCGTCTGGGCGCTGTTGTTCGTCCGCGCCGTAGGCCTGGGGCCGACCGCCGGCGTACTGGCCATCGCCATCACCTACGCCGGCATGCTCGGCAAGGTCTACGCGGAGATCTTCGAATCGATCGACCCGCTACCCGCCCGCGCACTGCTCGGTGCCGGCGCCTCGCGGCTGCAGGCCTTCCTCTACGGCGTGCTGCCGCAGGCCACGGGCGAGATGCTGTCGTACAGCGTCTACCGCTGGGAATGTGCGATCCGCGCCTCGGTGGTGATGGGTTTCGTCGGCGCCGGTGGACTCGGCCAGCAGATGGACCTGTCGATGCGCATGTTCGCCGGCGGTGAAGTCGCCGCCATGTTGCTGACGTTCCTCGCGCTGGTGCTGCTGGCCGACCTGCTGAGCCGAATGCTGCGCTGGAGATTCGCATGAGCCTGCTGTTGCGCCTGCTGATTCCGGCCGGGCTGATCGCGGCCGTGGTGGCCGCCTTTGCCTTCCTGCAGTTGGAAAGCGCCGCGCTGCTCAGCCGAGACGGCCTTACGCAGATGGCCGCCTACGCTTCGGGATTCATAGCGCCGGACCTGTCGCCCACGCATCTGCAGGCGATCGCTCGCGGCACGCTGGAAACCCTGGCGATGTCGGCCATCGGCACATTGCTCGCAGCCCTGTTCGGCTTGTTGCTGGCCCTCCCCGCGGCCGGCCGTTTCGGTCTGCTGGCACAGGCCGCATCACGCCTGCTGCTCAATGCGCTGCGGGCGATTCCGGAATTGGTTTGGGCCGCGCTGATGGTGCTGGCAGCGGGGCTCGGGCCGAACGCCGGCACCCTGGCGCTGGCGCTGCACACGGCTGGCGTGCTGGGGCGCCTGTTCGCCGAAGCGCTGGAAAATACACCGCCCCAGCCCGCCGACTCCCTTCGCCTGGCCGGTAGCGGACGCATCGCGGCATTCTGCTACGGCACGCTGCCCTCGCTCTGGCCGCAACTGGTGGCCTACACGCTGTACCGCTGGGAAAACAATATTCGCATGGCCAGCGTGCTCGGCTTCGTTGGCGCCGGCGGCCTGGGCCAGATGCTCTACATGAGCCTGAGCCTGTTCCAGGAAGCCCAAGCCTCGACGGTGATCCTGGCCATGCTGGCGATGGTGCTGGCGGTCGACAGCCTGAGTGCCTGGGCCAGGCAGCGCTGGGTGCGAGGCTGACTTAAACCTGAGCTCGCCCCATTTCAGTGCAATGCAGGTTTGCCGACGCGCTCCTGCACCAGCACCCAGGGTGCGACCACGACGGCCCAGAGGTCGGGGTCACGCTCCAGCCAGTCCTGCGCCTGCTCGGGCTGCATCTTCGACAGCTGTCCGCCGTGGAGCCGCGCCGCTACCTTGGTCTGATCGTCCTCGGCGACGGCCAGCGCCACCTCGACCAGATCAGCATCGCCAGCCACCTGCAGCAGCGCTCCGCGAGCGAAGAACGGCTGCAGTTCTTCCCAGGTAATCGCTGCGGTTTCGCCCAACAGCTTGGCATAAAGAGTGCTTGCGTCGTCGGCCATGGGACTCGTCCGTAACGAAAAAGGCGCCATGATACCCGCGCCCCGATTCCCATCAAACGGTTGAATCTGCCGGCTGTGCAAACGGAGGAGACACTTCTACACTGTGCCGGTACAGTTGCCGGAGCGTTTCGGGATGTTCGCCTCTTAACGGCACTCCGGCCCGCAGGATTCAAACAATAACGATGCAAGTGGAGCACTTATGAAGACCAACCAGCGTCTTTCGAAAATTTTCCTGGCAATGGCACTGACCGGCGCAGCCAGCTACAGCCTGGCCGCCGACACGATCCGCATCGGATTGGCAGGGCCGGTAACCGGGCCGGTGGCGCAGTACGGGGACATGCAGTTCATCGGGGCCGAAATGGCCATCGAGCAGATCAACAAGGCCGGCGGGGTGAACGGCGCGCAACTGCAGGGCGTTCGCTACGACGATGCCTGCGATCCGAAACAGGCCGTGGCGGTGGCCAACAAGATCGTCAATGACAACGTCAAGTTCGTCGTTGGCCACCTCTGCTCCAGCTCCACTCAGCCGGCGTCCGATATCTACGAGGACGAAGGCATCCTGATGATCACCGCGGCGTCCACCAGCCCGGACATCACCTCCCGCGGTTACGAGCTGATCTTCCGCACCATCGGCCTGGACAGCCTGCAGGGTCCGACCGCCGGCAACTTCATTGCCGATCACGTCAAGCCGAAGAACGTCGCCGTCATCCACGACAAGCAGCAGTACGGCGAAGGCATCGCCACGGCCGTCAAGCAGACCCTTGAAAGCAAGAACATCAAGGTCGGCCTGTTCGAAGGCATCAATGCCGGTGACAAGGACTTCTCCTCGCTGATCGCCAAGCTCAAGCGCGAAGGCGTCGACTTCGTCTACTACGGCGGCTACCACCCGGAGCTGGGCCTGCTGCTGCGTCAGTCCAAGGAAAAAGGTCTGAACGTGCGCTTCATGGGTCCGGAAGGCGTCGGCAACTCGGAAATCTCCGCCATCGCCGGCCCGGCCTCCGAAGGCATGTACGTGACGCTGCCGAAGTCCTTCGACCAGGATCCGCGCAACAAGGAACTGGTTGATGCCTTCAAGGCCAAGAAGCAGGACCCGAGCGGCCCGTTCGTGTTCCCCGCCTACGCCGCGGTTCAGGTCATCGCAGAAGGCATCGAGAAGGCTGGCAGCACCGACACCGACAAGGTCGCCGAAGCGCTGCGCAGCAACACCTTCGACACTCCCACCGGCAACCTCGCGTTCGATGAAAAGGGCGACCTGAAGGACTTCAACTTCGTCGTCTACGAATGGCACCAGGACGGCACCAAGACCGAAGCCAAGTAACTTTCATCAGCCTGGCAAAGCCCACACTCGCTTGTGGGCTTTGTTTTAGCGGGCGGCCCTGCCACAAGCACCGGGCCGCCTTGCCATACCTGTAATCCAACGAGCGGCCTGAACAGCAGGCCCGCCTCGAACCGACGCCATGCGTGATCCGCAGGGTGCCGTACCGCAGTGGCGCCGCGCCAGGGTGTGCGGTGTGTTCGAAGTGGGCAGCGCAGCCAGACCGGATGGAATTGCAGGGACTTCGGGAGAGCAGTGATGCCTGAGCTTTACCACTACCTACAACAGCTGATCAACGGGCTGACCGTTGGCAGCACCTACGCGCTGATCGCCATCGGTTACACGATGGTGTACGGCATCATCGGCATGATCAACTTCGCCCACGGCGAGGTGTACATGATCGGCTCGTATGTCGCTTTCATCGCCATTGTCGGCCTGTCCATGATGGGCCTGGATGCCTTGCCTATCCTGATGATCGGCGCCTTCGTCACCGCCATGATCGTCACCAGTGCCTACGGTTACAGCATCGAACGGGTGGCCTACCGCCCGCTACGTGGCAGTAACCGCCTGATCCCGCTGATCTCCGCCATCGGCATGTCCATCTTCCTGCAGAACGTCGTGCTGCTGGCCCAGGACTCCAAGGACAAGGCGATCCCCAACCTGATGCCGGGCAACCTGGTCATCGGTGAAAGCACCATGAATGGTGTGGTGATCTCCTACATGCAGATCCTGATCTTCGTGGTCACCTTCGTCGCCATGTACGGCCTCACGCTGTTCATCTCCCGCTCCCGCCTGGGCCGTGCCTGCCGCGCCTGCGCCGAGGACCTGAAGATGGCCAACCTGCTGGGCATCAACACCAACGGCATCATCGCGCTGACCTTCGTCATCGGCGCGGCGCTGGCTGCCATCGCGGCGGTGCTGATCAGCATGCAGTACGGCGTGATCAACCCGCACATCGGCTTCCTCGCCGGCATCAAGGCATTCACTGCCGCAGTGCTCGGCGGCATCGGCAGCATTCCGGGCGCCATGCTCGGCGGCCTGGTGCTGGGCGTCGCCGAAGCCTTCGGTGCCGACATCTTCGGCGATCAGTACAAGGACGTCGTGGCCTTCAGCCTGCTCGTGCTCGTGCTGCTGTTCCGCCCCACCGGCATCCTCGGCCGCCCGGAGGTGGAAAAGGTATGACCGGCAATCTGCGTATCGCTTTCTTCAGCGCCCTGCTGGTCATCGCCGTGGCGGTGCCGGTGTTCGGCCTGAAGCTCACCACCGTCGGTATCCGCGTCGAGGTGCATGGCGCCGAAGCCGGCACCTTCTGGATCATCGCCGCCTGCGCGGTGGCCATGTTCGTCTGGCAACTGTTCCGCACGCATCTGGCCGCCGGCTGGGCCGCCAGCCCGAGCCTGCCGAGCGTGCCAGCCGGTGCTGGCAACTTCCTCACCCTGCCCTCGACCCAACGCTGGATCATCCTGGCGCTGGTGCTGGTTGCGCTGGTCTGGCCGTTCTACGGCTCGCGCGGCGCCGTGGACATCGCCACGCTGATCCTGATCTACGTAATGCTCGGCCTCGGCCTGAACATCGTGGTCGGGCTGGCCGGCCTGCTGGACCTGGGTTACGTCGGCTTCTACGCCGTGGGCGCCTACACCTACGCGTTGCTGTCGCACTACTACGGGGTCGGCTTCTGGACCGCGCTGCCAATCGCCGGAGCGATGGCCGCACTGTTCGGCTTCCTGCTCGGCTTCCCGGTACTGCGTCTACGCGGTGACTACCTGGCCATCGTGACGCTGGGGTTCGGCGAGATCATCCGCATCCTGCTGCGTAACATGACCAGCATCACCGGCGGCCCCAACGGCATCAGCGGCATCGACAAACCGACCTTCTTCGGCCTGTCGTTCGACCGCCGCGCCGCGGAGGGCATGCAGACCTTCCACGAGTACTTCGGCATCGCCTACAACTCGGTGAACAAGGTGATCTTCCTCTACCTGATCGCCCTGCTGCTGGTACTGCTGACCCTGTTCGTGATCAACCGGCTGCTGCGCATGCCGATCGGCCGCGCCTGGGAAGCCCTGCGCGAAGACGAGATCGCCTGCCGCGCACTCGGCATGAACCCCACGGTGATCAAGCTTTCCGCGTTCACCCTCGGCGCCACCTTCGCCGGGTTCGCCGGCAGCTTCTTCGCTGCACGCCAGGGGCTGGTCTCGCCGGAGTCATTCACCTTTATCGAGTCGGCGATCATTCTCGCCATCGTCGTGCTGGGTGGCATGGGCTCGCAGCTCGGCGTGATTCTCGCAGCCATCGTGATGATCCTGCTGCCCGAGCTGATGCGCGAGTTCAGCGAATACCGCATGTTGATGTTCGGCGCCCTGATGGTGCTGATGATGATCTGGCGTCCGCAAGGCCTGCTGCCGATGCAACGCCCGCACCTGGAGCTGAAGCAATGAGCCGCCCGATCCTGGAAGTACGCGGCCTGACCATGCGCTTCGGCGGCCTGCTGGCCGTCAACGAGGTGGCGCTGACCGTACACGACAAGCAGGTGGTTTCGATGATCGGCCCCAACGGCGCCGGCAAGACCACCGTATTCAACTGCCTGACCGGCTTCTACCAGCCGACCGCCGGCGAAATCCTGCTCGACGGCACGCCGATCCACGGCCTGCCCGGCCACAAGATCGCCCGTCAGGGCGTGGTACGCACTTTCCAGAATGTCCGCCTGTTCAAGGACATGACGGCGGTGGAGAACCTGCTGGTAGCGCAACACCGACACCTGAACACCAACTTTCTCGCCGGTCTGCTGAAGACGCCGGCGTTCCGTCAGAGCGAACGCGAGGCCATGGACTTCGCCGCCCACTGGCTGGAACAGGTGAACCTCACCGACATCGCCAACCGCCCGGCGGGCACCCTCGCCTACGGCCAGCAGCGTCGCCTGGAAATCGCCCGCTGCATGATGACGCGTCCGCGCATTCTCATGCTGGACGAGCCGGCGGCCGGCCTGAACCCGAAGGAGACCGAGGACCTCAAGGCGCTGATCGCCCTGCTGCGTGATGAACACGGTGTCACCGTGCTGCTGATCGAGCACGACATGAAGCTGGTCATGAGCATTTCCGACCACATCTACGTGATCAACCAGGGCACCCCACTGGCCAACGGCTCGCCCGAGCAGGTGCGCAACAACCCTGACGTGATCAAAGCCTATCTGGGGGAGGCGTGAGCATGCTGACTTTCGAAAACGTCTCGACCTTCTACGGCAAGATCCAGGCCCTGCACGGCATCAACGTGCAGGTACAACAGGGCGAAATCGTCACCCTGATCGGCGCCAACGGTGCCGGCAAATCGACCCTGCTGATGACCCTCTGCGGCACGCCGCAGGCGGCCAGCGGCAGCATTCGCTTCCAGGGTGAGGAGCTGGTCGGCCAGCAGACCTGCGACATCATGCGCAAGGCCATCGCCGTGGTGCCCGAGGGTCGGCGGATCTTCTCGCGCCTGACGGTGGAGGAGAATCTCTCCATGGGGGGCTTCTTCACCGGCAAGGCGGACTTCCAGGAGCAGCTGGACAAGGTGCTCGGCCTGTTCCCGCGGCTGAAGGAGCGTTATCAGCAGCGCGGCGGCACCATGTCCGGTGGTGAACAGCAGATGCTCGCCATCGCCCGCGCACTGATGAGCAAACCCAAGCTGCTGCTGCTCGACGAGCCGTCGCTGGGCCTGGCGCCGATCATCATCCAGCAGATCTTCGAGATCATCGAGCAGTTGCGCGAAGACGGCGTGACCGTGTTCCTGGTCGAGCAGAACGCCAACCAGGCGCTCAAGCTGGCCGATCGCGGCTATGTGCTGGAGAACGGCCATATCGTCATGCAGGGAAGTGGTGAGGACCTGCTGACCGATCCGAAGGTACGCGACGCCTACCTGGGCGGCTGACCCCAACCATTGTCGACGAAAAGCCCTGCCGTCCTGGCGGGGCTTTTTCGTTTTCCGGTCCGGCATGCCGCCAGACGAACCCTCACGCTGCGCGTACGGTCGAACAGCCGCTATGCTTGCTCGAATGCCTCTATCCCACTAATGCCAGTCAAGGAGACCTCACGATGCGCCATTGCCTGCTCGGCCTGCTCATGGCTGCCAGCGTCACCGCCAATGCCGCGGTACAGACGCAGGAAATCCCCTACACCGCTGCCGACGGCACCAAGATGATCGGTTACTACGCCTACGACGATGCCATCGAGGGCAAGCGCCCCGGCATCGTGGTGGTGCATGAATGGTGGGGCCTTAACGACTACGCCAAGCAACGCGCCCGCGACCTCGCCGAGCTGGGCTACAGCGCCCTGGCCATCGACATGTATGGCGAGGGCAGAAACACCGAGCACCCCAAGGACGCCATGAGCTTCATGCAGGCCGCACTGAAGGACGCCGATGCGGCCAAGGGCCGCTTCAACGCCGGCCTGGATCTGCTCAAGGAGCAGGCACAGACGGATACCGACAAGCTGGGCGCGGTCGGCTATTGCTTTGGCGGCAAGGTAGTCCTGGACATGGCGCGCCAGGGCGTGCCGCTGGACGGCGTGGTCAGCTTCCACGGCGCATTGGCCACCGAAACCCGCGCCGCGCCGGGTAGCGTCAAGGCGCGAGTGCTGGTCGAGCACGGCGCCGAAGACAGCATGATCAGCGCCGACGATGTCGCGGCCCTGAACGTCGAGATGGTCAAGGCCGGCGCCGATTACCAGTTCGTCAGCCTGCCGGGGGCCAAGCACGGCTTCACCAATCCGGGCGCCGATGCCCATCAGAAGAACGGCCTCGACGTGGCCTATCAGAAAGCCGCCGACGAGCGCTCCTGGCGTGATATGCAGCGGTTCTTCAAGGACACCTTCGGCCCGTCGACGCCTGCCCGGTCGCAGTGACCGTTCGACGCGCCGCGTTCGATTCGCCCCGGCGGCACGCCTGCCGCCGGGGCTCGTGCTAGCATTGCGCGCACAACTCAGCGTCGAACACGAGTCATGGCCGAACACGATTTCCGCTACACCCTGCTCAACCCCGCCCACACCCTCACCGAATGCCGTGCGCTGGCGCCGGGCCGCTATCAGGTAACCGGCAATGGCGGCTCGATTCGCAGCGGCGATGTACTGATCGTCACGCTCAAGGGCAGCCGCGACCTTTCCCAGCGCCTGACAGTGGAGAAGGTCCGCCACCTGATCAACCCACCGGGGCAATGGATGGCCGTGGCCAGCGGGCCGGTATTCCGCGAACTGGAAATCCTCAACTGGCAGGTCACCTGCGACAGCTGCGGCAAACAGCTGGACTTCGAGTTCGCAGTGGACGCCAAGCTCGGCGAGGCCGCACGCAAGCCCGCCGCCCAGGCGCGCATCACCGAACTGGGCTGGTCCGGTCAGAACGACCAGCACCGCTGCCCCAGCTGCCAGAAGGAGCAACAGGCATGAATACGCGAATCCTGCCACTCATCGCAGCCCTCGGCCTCACAGGCTGTGCCACCGAACAGCTCGAACTGCAGCGCGATGTCACCTACATCGCCGAATGGATCGGCGATGACGCCGTGATCGGCCGCACGCCCGTCTCGCTCACGCTGAGCGACGGCCGTGCCTACGGCAACGCGGGCTGCAATCACTGGTTCGGCAGTTACGAGCGTGATGGCCAGCAGATCCGCTTCAGCAACCTGGGCAGCACACGCAAGATGTGCGCGGAGGAAATCATGGAGCAGGAGCACCACTTCCTCGATCTGCTCAATCGCGTCGAGCGCTGGGATGTCTCCAACATCGACCAACTGCGCCTCTGGCCCGCCCAGGGCACCCCGCTACGGCTCTGGCCGGAACAGGAATAACGCGCCAAATGTGCGCATGCAACAAGGCATGCGCACCGCTTTCACGCGAGATAGCCGAACGATCATCTGCTGACCCTTCTTACGGCACACCTGTCACAGCGCCCTGAGCCCCGCCGCCCCGCGGATTCCGGCGCTTAGCGCCTGTGAACAAGCCCGAGCAAAGCCGCCTGCCGACCTTCACGAAATTGGCACATCCAGTGCATAGACTGAATCAACCAGTTTCGGGGACCCTGGTACAGGCAGGCCAGGGATTCCCCTCTTTTACACCCAGACGAAAAGGCCGCTCATATTGAGCGGCCTTTTTGCTTTCGGAACTCACATTCCCCGGTATACCTCACGACGGAAGATTAATAGCTTCGGGCCATGATAGATCCCGAAACTGGCCAGCCCCCGACTCGCCTCCCGCTCCTTGCCCTGCCAGTCATACCAGAGCCATTCCGGCACATTTGGAAACCCGATACGAGCTTCGCCGGTGGCTTCTGGCTTGGTAATGATTAGGCTGCCTTCATACCCGGTCTGTCCGCCATCGATCTGAAGGCTCTTACTCGCTAGGTTGCCCACCTGTTCGAATGCCTGCGCGTTCCCCCAAACCGAAGCACTGCAGGTATCACCGCCTTCAGGGAGAAAGATATTCGAGGCCTGCCAGGTCTCAATAACCCAGGGCAGGCTGAGGTCCTGCAACTCCGAGCCATGGCCGTTGCCTATGCGTAGTCGGCCCAGACGGAACTCGCTGTGGTCCAGCACCGCCTCGGCTTCCTGGCAAGTGCTGCCGTTGCATACACCATCCCCATCGGTCAGCTGTTGCACAGTGAAGCGCAGGAGAACCTGGAATGGATGATCAGCGGCATCCGGTTGCGTAGCGCGACCGTAGCGTAGCCAATCCGCACCCCAGGTATAGGTCCGCTGCCCGTCACCGTCGTTATTCCCGCTCTCGCTGGGAGCGAGGTCTTTGATGGACTGCCAGGTTAGCGCCTCGGGGATGCCCTTTCCCTGGTCCAGTCGAGGGCTGAGGTCCAGTTTCCCGCCAACCGCTAACCAACTCGGGGTCGGGCTACTAGCGAAGCCCCAGAAGCCATCGAAATCGTAGTTCTCGGTGGGGTACTCCACCCCGTCGGCAACGCCGTAGCCGGTGATCGTCAGCGCAGGCGGCTTAGCCACGGCGACTGGCTGATCCTGATAGCTGAACACGCCGCACCCCGCGTTCAACGCGCCCTCGATTGTTGCCTTCAGGTAACGAGGGATGAACCGCCCGATCGGCGCCGAATCGCTGGCTGGCACTGCCACGCCGAGATAGGGAGGCGGCTCGACTCGCAGGCGAAACACGCCAACCTCTGACAGCGCTACATCCTGGATAACAGCTCCATCCCAGTTTGCCGGCGAGCCGGATGGCAGATGATCGTAGCGCCCGTCTACCGGTGTGAGTACACGCCCAGCCACCCCACCGATAACTGGAGAGGGGGCTTGGACCATCGGACGTAGCTGCAGCTGATCCTGTCGATAGTTTCTCGTCGTGCTCGCCTTACAGAGCTCGCCATCGGCACGCCAGGCTACCGGTCTGATCGTTGTTGAAAATACCTGCCCAACCTTCCGGAACACATCGCAGCTGCTGTCTCCGGCCGAGCAGGTCTGCGATGGCTCGATGCAGAACCCCGCCGGTGCGGAAACGAAGTCATCGCTGCCGCTCATCGGCCCGCTGTCACCCTCCTCCGTGCTGCCCGGATAGTAGGCGTTGAGCAGCATCCGGCCGGCTTCGGCGTAGTTCACCTCGAGCACGGTGGCGCCGTTCTGATCGAAACGAAGCGCGAGCGGCCGAGCTTCTGCAAAGTTCTGCCCGACCGATTCGGCATTCACCTGAACTGGTTTCGAGCTGTCCGACAGCTCGTTGACTGACGGAGTGACGAAGCTGCTCCAGAAACGCACCTCACGCGTGCTGTCGGTGAACGCCGGCTCGCAGCGCGGGCTTCCCTCGTCCCCGACGTCAACGACCGCTCGCATAGCGACGTTGGCCTGCCCACGATCAGCCTGCATGTCCGGCACGTCAAAGATGAAGCCGCTCTGCACGAAGTTCAGAATACAGTCGGAAGAAAGGGGTGCATCGCCAATTCGGCAAAGTGTCGATCTAGAGGCATCAGGCTCTGAAGCGTCGACGGCCAAGGGCATCTGCAACTGTAGCCCCTGCAGCTTAAAGGTCCCGACGCCACCTCCGATCGTCTGCTGGTTGCCACCGAGCCAGCCCTCCCCTCTGAGGATTACCGATACGTCGCCCTGGTAGGGCTGGCAGGCCCCAGGGGCTGCATTGGTACAGGCCATGAGCGTGACGGCATGAGGGCTGCAGGTATGTGCTAAGGCACTGGTGGAGAACTCGAAGTGATCGATGCCTGCTGGCGTGCCACACCAATGACGCGCTGCCATCTGCCTCCTGTAGTCATCGATAGTCCAGAGCCCTTGATGTAACCGAACCTCATCGATCGATCCGACGAGACCACTTGAATCACCTGCGATGATAAGAGGGTCAGTGTCGTTCGGAGTTGAACCAAACAAGAATGTCTCACTGGCTTCCGACTCGGCAGTTCCATCCAAATAAAGTGCCCCGTCTAGCCTGTCCAAACCCAAGAAGACGACCGTTAGTTTGAGGTGAAAGCCTACGTGCACCCACATGCCAATCGGGAGTGGCCGAGAGTAAACCGTCAAAGCCCTTCCGCCGAACCAGGTAGGCGCTCGCGAAGTTAATACCAACCGACGCTGGTTATCTAACTCAAGCCTGTACGTAGTGCCCTTCGAAAATACGGCGACGTTACCGCTCGGCGTTGCCTCCACCTTGAGCCAGAAACTCGCACTCAGTTCACGCTTGAGATCAAGTGAGTCGTGATCTCGTACCAGCACCGCACTTGCGGGTGCATCAAATCGCCCATATCGACACGTTCCCTCGCCTTGCCTATCGACGGGCCGGGCTGGGTCAGCCCCGGCAGTAACGGCCCCGCCAATTACCTGGATGTCGAATGCCCCTCGCCCCGTGTTCGCCGGTACGCCCCAGCTCGCCTCATCGAAGCGCAGGTAAAGCGGGATATTTTCGGTAGTCTGGCAGAGGTCGCCCTGAGCAAACGCCGACGCGGCCACCTCGTCGTAGGTGATAACGTCTTTGACCTTGGTATCGATGCTGCCTTCGGCTGTTAGGGCACCCTCTATGTGAGCGCTAGGATTGGCGGTGACATCGCCGGTCACATACACCAAGGCATTGATATCGTTCTTGGTGCCGATGGTTAGATTTCCGCGCACGACAATCAGCAAGTCGGCCGCCGAACCGTTCGGATTGATCCTGCTATGCGGTGCGAGTTCGAGATCGCCGTCGACGAACATCCGCACGGGCCGGCCGGCCGTTACCGAGATGGTCTCGCCGTTGTTCAGCTTGCCGGCGTCGTAGAAGTAATCCCCGCTTGCGGTGTATGCGGCACCACGGGAGGGAAAGGGGCCGTAGACCTGACGATCCATTACGGCAAGGTCGAGTGTCGCGCCAGTATCCGGCGTTGCGTCCTGGGGAAAGACATTTGAGCAGAGCGCCGCCGACGCGGTTGGGCTGCCCAGACAGACAATACCGAGCAGGCAAAGCACCGCGAGCGACGATGCCTCGACCCGCGCACAGCGCGTCAGTAGCCTCCAGCTGCCCCGTATGCTCTCGAGCATGTCAATCATCCTTTTCCACCACGGCACTCAACTGCCGATACACATGATCCGGGCTGCCCGGCGAGGCGTACTGTGCGCTAGCCTGCAGTGAGATGAAGCGCAGGCTACGCTCTTCCTCGGGCAGAGATACGGCAGCGCCCGGGGCACACTGCACGTCCACCGTGAAGCCCTGGAGCATGAAGTTATCGCTGCAGGATTCACCGGCCATCGCCCTATGGATCCCCCACTCAATCCCGGCCCGCGCTGCCTGATAGGCCCGCGCCTGCTGGATCGCCATGCTGCTGGTGGCGCTCTGGGTTTCGGACATCCGCGCCATGGCCGCGACCGCGCCGGCGATGACGATGATGACAAACATGGCGGCGACTAATCCGAAGCCGCGCTGGCGACTCTGTAGGAAGGAAAAATCAGGGCGCATTATCGACCTGGACCTGCTGCAAAAGGGTGACGGTTCCGCCAGCGCCAGCCAGTACCAGTTTGAGCGTCACAAGGCCGTTGCGCGTGTTGTTGCCGGGTTCGTAGCTGAACTGGCTCTGGCCGCAATCGACACGATCGACCACGGTGGCGGCACCGGAATAATCAGACGCGGCCAGTTCGCCAAATTCGGCGCGAATCAGCGCACCATTTCGGCACTGATAGCCGACGGCTCGGTCGGCCAGAAAAAACCGATGTTGCGGCGAGGCGAACTCGAAGCGGAAAGCCGAGAGATCAGCCTCAAGCACGCCGTTTTTCCAGGTGAAGGCCTTGGGTGACACCGGCGAGACCGCCCCATCGACGGGCTCGGGGCGCCCGACGAGCGAACCGGTGTTATAGATGATCAGCCAATGCTTGTTGTGCTTGCTATCTGCCGGCTCGATCGGGCTGAGGATATCAATCAAGCAGCGGCCGGATGTCTGCGTACAGGCCGGAGGATCCTGACGTGGCCCATCAGGCATCGGCTGATTGGCCCGATAGCGTCCGGCAGCCGCGATCGGAACGAACCTGATTTCATCGCCCGTGTCGGCTACAAGGACGGAGTTTGGTACGGCTAGCCGAATATCGCGCGCCATCCGGTTGAGCGCGATCGCCGCCCGATCGGTCAGTTCGGCCCGCTGACTATTATCGGCGAAGCCCTGCAACGGCCGCGACATGACCGTACCGACCATCACCGCGACGACTCCGGCCAGTGCGATCACCATGATCAGCTCGACCAGCGTGAACCCATTGGTACTGCCTACGGTTTGCCTGAAGCCCTGACGGGAGAATGCCGAGCCAGCGCCCGCAAACGTCCTCTCTCGCTGACTGTTCTGGCGCCTCGGCGCTCGCATCAGGGGCATAGGGCATTCCCCGAGGCGTCGTACTCACCGTAGCAGGTGCGCCAACCGGAGAGCTGTAACGACTGGTTCTGCGGATCGGTCACCGTCACCTCGATGCGGGTGGCGTCAACACCGTTCAGCTTGGCAGCACCATCGACCGTTAGTGCGACCGAGTAGCCGGCCAGCTCGGTAACCGGTTCGCCAGCGAGATTCCGGGGTGCAGCGGCCGGTTGCGCCGCGCTGCTCAGCTGATCGTAAGGCAGCGCCAGCGCCGCCGACAGATAGCTTTCGACGATCATTAAGCTCTGCTGGCGCAGCAGCGGATCGGCCGAGCGCGCGGTGATGCTGGCCATGGCGGAAAACAATGCCGCTGCGGCGATGCCGATGATGACGATGGTGATGACCAGTTCGACCAGAGTCATTCCGCGTTGAGGTCGAATCACGGCTGATACCTCGGTCCCGTGGCGCGGCCGTAGGGTGGAAAACCGCGCAGCGTTTTCCACCGCGGGTACGGATTGTGACCGGTGGCATGAGGCACGTTCGTGGATGGTGAAGCGTCATCCACCCTATGGTTGCAGGTAGGTTGTGGTTGAGACGCGTAGCGTCGAAGTCCAACGCTCATTCGATTGATGGACGGGACATGTCGGTAGCCGATAGCTCGCTCGTTGGGCTTCGCAGGCTCAACCCAACCTGCGGTCCGGGTCATGGGCCCACCTCGATAAAGCCGGTGGCGGCGTGGAGGGTAAATGAAAAGCCGCCAACCGTTACGATGTTATACCCGACGCTGCAATTAATAGTGGAATTGCTCGTAATACAACCGAGCGAATTGAACTCGATATCCACCCCACTCTGAACTTCAACATCAGCCGGAGGCTTAATTGGATAGTTTTTATCGGAAGGGTCTTTGATCTGGACACCGCTGCAATCGCCAGCCCCGTAAGCCACCCCATAACCGCGGCTGTCTACTGTTACCCTAACCAGGCAACCGCTCGCCACTGCCAGTTTCTGTGCATAGCGAACGGCAGAAAGAGTTTCTTCAAAATATAAGCGCTCATCGAAGAACTTACGGTCGAAAAAGCGTGGGACGGCCACGGCGGAGATAATGCCGAGTATCACGATCACCATGATCAACTCGACGATCGTAAAACCGCGTTGTTTAATCATTGGCCGACCCTTTCATCAAAGCGGTTGGAGTCTGGAATCAACCAGACTCTGGGAATTGCGCAACCCGGCCAGAGCCGGGTTGCGGTATAGCAGCGTATGGCTGCACCCCACCGAACCAAGGCGAAGTCGCTGCCAGAGGTGGGTTCACCCGCCCTACATTGCTACGCTTTCGATTGGCTTCAAGCCCTGACAGCTCCAGTCATAGATACTCACTGAGCAGCACATGTTTTATTAACGCTTCCTGTGATATTGCCGATCGACGCGGGCGTGGGAGATGTGGCCGGCGCTACAGGCGCAGCAGCATTGGAATATGTAAAGGAACATGCCCCAAGCTTGATAGTCCCAGCAGTTGAGGTTTCGAACTCACTGCTCAATTGGGCAGCAGTCAGAATCGAGCTTTGGTCAGCATAACCGTATATCAAACTAATCTTCTGACCTTCGAGTTCAACTTCGCCAGTCGCCCCAGTCTGATTTTTAGCAAGAGCCGCGGCATGTACGATACCGCTTGCCGAACGAACGGCACCTTGCGCTGCAGCTATAGAAGAGTAACGCGCATCTCCGCTAAAATCTGCAAACTTCGGCAGAGCAAACGCCGCCAAAATCCCCAAGATAACAATCACCATAATCAACTCAATCATGGTGAAACCGCTCTGTTGCTTCTTCATAGTTGTCGCTCCTTGTTTATGAATCATTGAAAGTTGACGAAGACTTCGCCGGTATCGGCGTTGTACTCGATGACGTCGTCACCGCCATCGAGGTTGTAGGTGTACAGGCAGCGGGTGCCGTTGGCCGTGGCGGTGAATGCCGGATTGGTGCCGGTCAGGCTCTGTGAGGAGGCCTGCAGCAGGTTGCTCCAGAGGTTGCGGCATTCATCGGCGGACATGCTGGTGTTGGCGAGCGGAGTGCCGCTGCGTTCGGTGCCGATGGGCCAGCCAGCGGCATTCACATCCATCGCACCGTTGCCGTAGCCCTGGACGTTGATCTGGCAGTTGCCGGCCTGGCAGGCATTGCTGCCGCCGCCGCGATTCAGCTCGTACTGGCCGCGCACAAGCGAGACGGCGGATGTGAGCGCACCACCAGCGCTGCGCACGCTGGCGCGGTGCGCGTCCTTGGCCGAGTCGATGAAATGTGGCAAGGCGACCGCGGCCAGGATGCCGAGGATGGCGATGACCACGACCAGCTCGATCATGGTGAAACCCTTGTGTCGTTGCATCGTGCCTCCGTGGCTCATGTGGAATGTCGCGATTCGTATGTCCATCACCCCCTCCCCTGCGCCGCACTACCCAGCTCCCACATCGGCAGAAACACGCCAAGCGCAAGAATCAGCACCATCACGCCCATGGCCACGATAAGAATCGGCTCGATGGCATCAGCCAGCTGCTTGAGGTCGTAGTCCACCTCCTGCTCGTAGAAGTCGGCGACTTCGATGAACAGGTCGTCCAGCGCGCCGGTTTCTTCGCCGACGGCCATCATCTGCAGTACCAAGGTGGTGAACAGGCCGGAGTTATGCGCCGAGCGGGTCAGCGCTTCGCCGCGTTCGACGCTTTCGCGAATGCCGAGAATCGCCTGGCCGATATGCTGGTTGCCGACGCTGGCGCTGTTGATCGAGAGGGTCTGCAGTAGTGGCACGCCGGCGCGATACATCATCGCGAAGGTGCGGGTGAAGCGCGCCAGGGCGATACGTTCGAAGATGCCGCCGACGATGGGCAGGCGCAGCTTGATGCGGTCCCAGCGCAGTCGACCGGCGTCGGTTTCGATCCACTTGAAGAAGGCGTAGAGCCCGCCAACGATGCCCAGCAGCAACAGCCACCAATAGTCACGCATGAAGTTGGAGGTGCCGATCAGTACGCGCGTGGCCCACGGCAGTTGCGCGTGAAACTGGGCGAAGACCTTGGCGAACGCCGGGATCACCAAGAGATTGATGACACCCAGCGCCACCCCCATGGCCACCAGCACAAAGATCGGATAACGCGTGGCCTGCTTGATGCGCTTGCGGGTCTCGCGCTCCAGCTCGAGATAGGCAGACAGCTGCTTGAACGCCTGGTCGAGCTGGCCGGTGTTCTCGCCGACGCTGACCATACTGACAAACAGATTGTTGAACACCTTGGGATGCGCATTCAGCGCCACCGCCATGGACTGGCCACTTTCGAGGCTGGCGCGCACGTCCTGCAGGATGCCGCGGAAATACAGGTTGCGATTGGATTCGGCCAGGCCGCCGATGGCGCGAATGATCGGCACGCCGGCCTTGTTCAGGCTGTACATCTGGCGGCTAAAGATGATCAGTTCGTCCAGATCAACACGTTTACGCCGCAGCTTTTCGCGCAGCACGGCAAACACGTCGACGCTATCGGCCTGGGCACGCTCCGCATCGATGGTCAGCGGGGTGATCTGGCGCGACACCAGCTCGCTTGCCACGGCGTCAGCGCTGGCGCCATCGAGCGCGCCGCTGACCCGTGCGCCGCGCATATCGCGGCCGGTATAGCGGAAGCTAGGCATCGGCAGGCTCCCCGCGAAGCGACCGGACGGCGCCCGCGGCGCTGGCGCCTACGGCCGCGATAGGCAGGAGACTAGCGGCGATCACGCGATCACCTCGTCGTCCGCCAGGGTGGCGCAGACCTTCAGCACCTCTTCGATACTGGTGACGCCGGCGATGGCGTAATCCAGCGCGCAAGCCGCCAGTGGTCGATAGTGCGCCTGCTGGCGCGCGGCCTCGGCGAAGCCTTGCGGGTCGCCGCGGCGCAGGGCGGCGATCATCGGCTCGTCCAGTTCCAGCAGCTCGTACACACCGACACGGCCGGCATAGCCACTGTTGTGGCATTGATGGCAACCACTGCCGCGCTTGAAGCGGTTGTCGCGCAGCGAGCCGCCGTGCAGCGCCTCCAGCCAGGCCAGTTGCCGAGGATCGGGCTGATCGTCCTCCATGCAGTTTTCGCACACGCGGCGTATCAGACGCTGGGCCAGCACCGCATTCAGCGCGGTGGCGACGAGGAAGGGCTCGACGCCCATGTCGATCAGGCGCATGGCCGAGGTCAGGGCATCGTTGGTGTGCAGCGTCGAGAGTACGAGGTGGCCGGTCAGTGCGGCGCGCAGGCCGATCTCGGCGGTTTCCTGATCACGGATCTCACCGACCAGGACGATGTCCGGGTCCTGACGCAAGGCGGCGCGCAGCACGCGGGCGAAGGTCAACTCGATCTTGGCGTTGACCTGCACCTGGTTGACCCGCGGCAGGCGGTACTCCACCGGGTCCTCGACGGTGATGATCTTCTTCTCCGGGCTGTTCAGCTCGGAAAGCCCGGCGTAGAGCGTGGTGGTCTTGCCCGAGCCGGTCGGGCCGGTGACCAGCACCATGCCGTGCGGACGCTGCAACAGGCGCCGGAAGCGCTCGAGCATCGCCGGCGGCATGCCGGTGCCTTCGAGCTTGAACATGGCGCCGCTCTGGTCGAGCAGACGCATGACCACCGACTCGCCGAACTGCACCGGCATGGTGGAGACCCGCACATCGAGGTTGCGGTTCTTCACGCGGATGTTGAAACGGCCGTCCTGCGGCAGGCGCTTTTCCGAGATATCCAGGCCGGACATGATCTTCAGGCGCATGACCAGCGCCGAAGCCACACGGTGTTCCTTCATCACCTGTTCGTTGAGCACACCGTCGATACGCTGGCGAATCCGCACCACGCCTTCGTCCGGTTCGATATGAATGTCCGAGGCCTTCATCTGCACGGCGTCCTCGAACAGCGTCTGCAGCAGGCGCACCACCGGCGCATCGCTGTTGCTTTCGCCGAGGCGCGAGAGGTCGAAATCACTTTCCTGCAGCTCCCCTTCCAGCTCGCCGGCCAGCGAGGCGATCTCGCTGGTACGGCGGTAGAGCTGATCCAGCGCGCCGAGCAGCTCGCTTTCACGCACCACCGCCGGGTGGACGCGCTTGCCCAGCAGGCGCTCGATCTCGTCCTGGGCGAAGATGTCCAGCGGGTCGGTCATGCCCACCAGCAAACCGTCGCCCTGGCGGGACAGCACGATCACCCGGAAGCGCCGGGCGACCGCCTCGGGCAGGCTCTGGGTGAGCTGGTTGTCGAACTTGTAGTGCTTGAGTTCGACGAAGGGAATCTGCAGCTGCTCGGACAGCGCACGCAGCAGGCGGCCTTCGTCGATGAAGCCGAGGTCGAGTACCGTGCGTCCGAGCTTGGAGCCGGTGCGCTTCTGGTCCTGCAGCGCCTGCTGCAGCTGCGCCTCGCTGATCAGGCCGGCCTGGACCAGCAGATCGCCGAGACGAATCTTGCGCTGGCGCATGTCTTGCGCGGTCATCGGGCACCTCCGAGTACGCCGGCACGTTCGGCGGCGAAGCGCCGCGAGTTGTCATCGAGCCCCTGCCCTTGCGCGGCCAGACGGTAGTGGCGCGCCGCCCGGGCGGGTTGATCGATCTGTTCCAGCGCGATGGCCAAGCCCAGCTGCCAGGCCGCCTGCTGCGGCTGGAAAGCGACCAGCTGGCGATAAACCGCAGCGCTGCCCGTCCAGTCGCCAACCTGCTGTTGCAGAGCCGCCAGCAGTGCGTGATAGCCCGGATCGCTCGCCAGCGACGGCGCGTTCTGCACCAGGGTGGCGAGCGCGGTTTGCTTGTCGCCGCTCTGCAGCTGGCCACGGGCTAGCAGCATACGCAGCTCGGCATCGAACGGCCGGCTCTGCAGCCGGGCCGGCAGCCACTCGAGCAATGGCTCGATCTGTCCAGCCGCCAGGTAAGCACGAGCCAACCAGCGGGCCGCCTCGACGTTGTCCGGCTGTGCGGCATGGAGCGCCTGCAGCAACTCGATGGCACGGGGGAAGTTCTGCTGTTGCAGGGCATCGCGCGCCTGGGCCAGCGGGTCCGGTCGATGACTGCCGATCTGCACGGTGGGCGTGGTGGCAACCTGGGGTCTGGCAACCGGCGCCGAGGCCGGCTCGGTGACCGGCTGCACATCCGGCGCGATAACCGGCGCGGCCTGTGCGTCAGGCGCCGTGCGGGTGACCCAGTCCGGCAGGCTCGCTTCGTCCAGCGCCGGCTCGGCGAAAGGCAGGTCCAAGTCCTCAGGGACGGCGACTGGTGCGCCATCCATGTGGACTTCCAGCCAGAGCTGCGCATGGCCAGCGGCCGGCTCTAGCCGATCACGCACATCGAGGCGATCGGTCATGCCGAGCAGCAGCACCTGCACCTGGTCGCCCTGCTGTTCCACTCGCCAGGACAGGCTTAGGCCATTGCTCTCCACGCGGCCGTTTCGCGGGCCACCGGCGAGCGTCACATCCGGCAGGCGCAGACTGATCGCGCCGCCTTCGTCGGTGCGCTGATAGCTGATCGAGCGATCCAGCAGCAACTGCAGCACGAAACGGCCACCGTCTTGCTGCGGCAAGACGTCGAGGAGCTGAGTTGCAGGCACCGCAGCGACCACCGGAGCGGCGGCAGGTGACTCCTGCACAGCCGGGGCTTGCGCGAAACGTTCGAACAGCACCACCCATGCCGCGGCGACCAACGCCCCGATAGCCAGCGGCAACAACCAGCGGCGCAGCCGTGCCGATCGCTGACGCCGCGTTGCGGCTGTTTCATCGACAGCCTGCATGTCGAGGAACGGGCTCTGCCCGCCGGATGCCGCGCCACGCGCTTCGAGATCGCGCAGCATGTCGTTGACCAGGCTCATGGCCGCACCTCGGCCAGCTGCGATAACCATGGCAATGCACTCAGCAGCAGGCTCAGGGTTGCCGCACCCGCCAGCAATGCCCAACGCAACGGAAGGGCTGCACGCAGGAACGGTCGCGCACCCTCGGTATCGGCCAGGGCACGGCGTACATGGCGGCTGCCGACCCGTCGCTGGCCTTCGCCAAACGCCGCCATCAGGCACTTGTTGGCCAGGATGTTGAGCAACCGCGGGATGCCACCGCTGCCCTTGACCAGCAGGCGAATCGCGGCCGGCTTGAACAGCGGTTCGCCTTGATAGCCGGCGACCGCCAGACGCTCGTGCAGGTAACGCCTGGCATCGCTGACATCCAGCGGGCGCAGGCGATAGGAGAATGTGATGCGCTGGCGCAACTGCCGGAAATTCTCGCTGGCCAGCGTAGCGTCCAGTTCAGGCTGGCCGAACAGCACCACCTGCAGCAGCTTGCGCTGCTCGGTTTCCAGATTGGTCAGCAGTCGCAGGGCCTCCAGCGTGGCCGGTGGCAGCGCCTGCGCCTCATCGATCAACAGCACGGTGCTCTTGCCCTGGCCGGCCAGCTCGATCAGCCGGCGATGCAGTGCCGTCAGCAGCCCGTGATTGTCCAGTTGCTCGACCCGCGGCACATGCAGCTCATGGGCCAGCGCCTGGCGCAGCGCCATGGGTCCGAGCGCCGGGTTCGGCAACCAGGCGAGCTGGTAGTGTTCGGCATCCAGTTGCTTGAGCAGCGCGCGGCAGAGCAGGGTCTTGCCGGTGCCCACTTCGCCGGTCACCTTGATGAAGCCCTCGCCTTCGGCCAGTGCCACGCGCAGCAGGTTCAGGCACGCCTGGTAAGGCGGCAGGCGAACCATGAAGCCGGTATTCGGCGTCAATGCGAATGGCTTTTCCTGCAGGCCGAAGAATGCTTCGTACATACCGGCGCCTACCTGACCTGCCGGAACGAATCGGCGCTGCGGCGCAGCTCGTCGAGCCAGACCTGATCGTCGATCACCTGCGGGCGCACCAGGATGACCAGCTCGGTCTGCTCGAGCGATTTGCGTTGCTGCTGGAACAGGCTGCCGACGATGGGCAGCTTGGAGGCCCAGGGAATGTTGGCGTCGTTGTTGCTGTTGCGGTTTTCCAGCAGGCCACCGATGACCACAACCTGGCCGCTGCGCGCGCGCACGATGGAATCCGACTGGCGCGTGGTGGACAGCGCCAGCGGCAGGTTGAAGACGTTGTCGGAACCGCCCAGCTGGATACTCTTGTTCTGATCCTGAACGCGGCTGACGGTCGGACGGACGTGCAGCGTGACCTGGTCGTTCTCGTCGATCTGCGGGGTGACGTCCAGCGAGATTCCGGAGAAGAACGGAGTCAGGGTGATGTCCAGATCGGGCGCGGTGGTGCCGCCCGCCAGCGAGGTGGTGGTGGTCGAAACGTCGGTGACGAAGAACTCGTCGGTGCCGACCTTGATCACGGCCTTCTGGTTGTTGAGAGTGGAAATCCGCGGGCTGGAAAGCACCCGCACATCGCCCTGGGTTTCCAGCAGCTGCAGCACGCCGCTGAAGTCGCCGACGCTGACCGCAGCGCTGAACACGCCACCGACATTATTGACGCCGTCCAGCGTATCGCCCTGCACACCCAGCGCGAAGTCGGCGTTGCCCATGGAACCCAGCTGCGCCCAGTTGATCCCGGACTGGAAGCCGTCGGACAGGCTCACTTCGAGAATCTTGGTTTCCAGAATCACCTGCCGCTGCAGGTTGCGCTGCGCCTGTTGCAGGAAGCGCTCGACGTTCTGCTGGTCGGCACTGGATGCTCGAACCACCAGCAGTCCGGCCTGAGGGTTGACCACCACGCTGTTGTCCGCCTCGCTGCCGATCATCATCGCCACGACCTCGCGCACTTCACTCCAGAAGTCGACGCTGCTGCTGGTCAGCAGCTGACTGGCGTTGACGGTGCTGGAGGTCGAGTTGGTCGTGGTTCCGCCTGCGCCGGTGTCGGTGTTGTCGCTGGTGGTGACCTGGCCGGAGCTGACCCGGGTATCGGTCATGCCCTGTCGCTGCAGGTTGAGGTAGTTCAGGTCATAGGTGCGGGTGACTGCGGTATTGGCCTGGATCTGGTAGCCATAGCTGGTGCGGCGATAGTCGTAGCCGTAGCTGTCGCGCACCGCGGCGAGGACTTCTTCCAGCGTCACGTTGCGCAGGCTGAAGGTTATGTTGCCGGTCACCGCCGGGTGTACCAGCAGGTTCTGCCCGGCGTTGTCCATCAGGCTGAGGAAGAATTCGCGGGCCGGCATGTCGTTGGCGACCACATCGAAGCGCGGGCCACTGACAGCCGAACTGCCGTCGACGCTCAGCGGCGGAATCAGCGCAGCCTGCACCGACGGCGGCGGCAGCGCCTTGGCCTGGGTCTGCTGCAGGCTTTCCTCAAACAGACGGTTGCTCTGCTCGTAGAGGCGCTTGTCGCCGTCCTCGAATGTCTGGCAGGCGGCCAGCAGGCAGAACAGGCTCAGCAAGCCGAGACGTGGAAAAAGGGTCGGCATCATGGTCGGACTTGGCTCGGAGTAATGATCGGGGCAACCAGACGCAGCGTCTGCTGCTGGCCGTCGCGCTCGATCAGGACGGAATTCGTGTTGATGGCCAGGACTCTGGCATCGGCCAGAGTGTCGCCGACTCTCAGCGATTGGCCGTTGAGCACCGCCCGGGCGCTCTGCGCACCGCGGAAAATGGCCTGCAGGTGCAGCGTCGCCGGTGCCTGGCGCTCCGCTGCAGCGGTCACGAACGACGCGGGCGGACGGGTAGGATCGAGCGCGTAGGCCGAAGCGGGCAGCAAAAGGAGCAAGCAGAACGCACGAGAAAAATCAGACACCAACCCACCCCGCTTCGCGACTCAAGGTATGCAGCTCCAGCGTGATCCGCGCCTTGTCCGGCCCGGCTTCATCGATGTGATAGTCCAGGCTGTCCCAATGCAGACGCCAGCCACTGTTCTGCACCGCCTGCAAGTAATCGAGCAGGTCGAAGTAGCCGCCTTGCAGGGTCAGACGCAGGCCGTGCCGGTAGAAGCTGACCGCCGCTGGCGGCGCATCCTTCGCCGCATCCGTCGCGCCGGCCGGCAACTCCAGCGGCGCGCTGAAGCTCTGCAGCGCGACCATCTGCAGTTGAGGCTGACGACGCAGCAGGTCCTGCAGCAGCGTTTTCATGCGTGCAGGTGAAACCAGTGAGCGGGTCTCCTCGTCGATGCTGCGCAGAATCTGTTCGCGGCTGGTGCGTGCAATATCGAGTGCGTCGCGATAAGGACGATTGGGGTCGGCCGCGAGCTTGGCCTGAAGTTCGAGCAACGCATTGTTCGCCTCCAGCTGACGGGCTTCGGCGAGACGCAGCTGGCTGTCCTGCTGGACGATGCGCTCGGCGAGCGGCTCAGCTACCAGCAGTAGATAAAGCATGCCCAGCAGGGAAGCGCCGACCAGCACGCTCAGCCACTGTTCGCGCGGTGCCAACGCCTGCCAGCGCTGCCGCAGGGTTTGCATGGCGCTATTCATCGTCGCCCTCCTCCGCCGCACGGGATGCCAGGCGGAACGCCAGCAGGCCACTCTCGTCGCGCTGCAGATCGAAGCTGCCGAACTCGCGACCCTGCAACGTCTTGCTGCGCCCGAGGCTTTCCAGATACAGCGGAAGCAGTTCCTGATCCTGGCTCAACCCGCGCAACAGCATGTCGCTGCCGCCAGCCTGCAGGCGGATGCGGGTCAGCCAGAGCCCGCGCGGCGGGTGCCGATCGGCCAGGGCCGTCAGCACTGGCGCGAAGCCGCTACGCAGCTGGCCATCGAGCGCGCGCAGATGCGTTGCGAGGCGTTGCAGCTGGCGGTTCTCCGCTTCCCGCTCCGCCAGTTGCGCAGGCAGCCGGGTATCCAGCGTCGGTTCCCGGTAGTTGGCCTTGAAGGCGGCCAGCTGCGCCTCTGCAGAAACCGCCTGCGCCTCGGCCAACTGACGGTCCGAGGCGCGCTGCTTGAGGTTCCAGCCCTGCCAGGCAGCATGCGACGCCAGGGCAAGCGCCAGTACACATGCGCCAAGCAGCAGTTGCCGCGGACGCGGGCCACCCTGCTGACGACGTTCGCGCTGATAGAGATTGACGTTCTGCATCAGACGGCGTCCTGACGCAGGGCGGCACCGACGGCGCCAATGCAGAACGCCTGCTGCGCTTCGGACAGCTCGGCACCCGGCTGGCCGGGGAAGAGCTCGCGCAGGTCGAGGCGTTGCAGTTTCACCGCCAGGCCACTGGCCAGCCCCTGATAGGCGCGCTCGCCATCTTGCTTCATGGGCAGCAACATCAAGCGATTGATATAGCCCTTGCCGAGTTGGCTCTCGAAGTAGTCAAGCGAGCGCTGGATCTCCAGTGTCGTACTGCTCAAATCCTGGGCGGCACGGGCCAGCCCCTGCTCGATACGCCGCGCCATGTAAAGGTCGGTGCCGTTCTGGATGCAGATCAGGCCTTCGCTGGTGCGCAGGCGCAGCAATGCGAGATTCATGCCTTCGGCGCCGGCGTGCGAGCCTAGGTTGCGAAACGCCATCTCGGTGATGTCGATGCTCGCCATGTGCAGACCGGCCTGACGCACGAGCTGGGCGTAGTGCTGCATCCGGGTTTTCTCGAGAACGGCGCAATAGACCATGCGCGTGCGCCCGCGATAGGCGTCCTCGGGCAGCGCGAAGCAGTCGATCACCACATCGTCCAAGGGCTGACTGATCATGTCCTTGATGCGCCAGCGCATGGCGTCACGCAGCTCCTGCGGTGGCACTTCAGGCGCTTCGAGAAGGAACATCTGGTATTCGGAAGGGTGTAGCAGCACGTTCGTCGGCAAGCCCTGCAAGGCGCGTTCGCTCACGGCCCTCTCGAGCAACGCGGCCTGCGCGTCGGCGCTGCCTTCCAGGTGTTCGCAGTACGGCAGCAGCGGCCGCGCACCGGGCACCCGAACGACCTGCGCCAACGCGATACCTTGCGGACCAGCCTCGATGCCGAGCATGCCGGCTGGTTTTGATTTCTTGGTTTTGGAAAACAGACCCACCACTGGCTCCCTCGCCAAGACGTCGGTGCTCAACTGCCAAAAAGCAGAGAATCGATACTGAGGGCGTCAATAGATAGCACATTGCCATCTGGCGTGACTCTAACAATATCCGATGGGTGCGTCCAAATATTGTCGTGAATCAATAGCGCAACAGAAAACCGTCAATCCAAGGACGTCAAAGATCGCGCGCATTCTGGGTTAATTAATTAGCTTGCGCTATATCGGCTTAAGCCCTTTCGTCGCGCGAGGTCATCACAAACTGCGCATCTGACGAACGGCAGTCAGCGGAATGAGCACGCGATGGATGCAGGAAAAGGAAACTGGTGCTCTTAGAACAGAGTGAGCTGCTCGAAACCACCGCGCAGATCGACCAACCGCACGCCGACGCCAATCAACCGAACCGGCCGCGCACCACGGGAGAAGGCGATGGCGAGCAGATCGGCGTAGTCGTCGATTTCGAGTCCGGCGCCAGCCTGCTCCATTGTGGTCTGGGTGAAGTCATGGAATTTGAGCTTTACGAAGGGCTTGCCGGGTCGATAGCCGTTGTCGAGGCGCGCCATGCGGGTAGCCAACTGCTGCAGCAGCTCCGGCAGACGCTCCAGACACGCCGCCAGGTCCGGCAGATCCTTGTCGTAGGTCTGCTCGACGCTCACCGACTGGCGCCGACTCTCCACCTGCACCGACCGCTCATCGACGCCGCGCGCCAGCCCCCAGAGCCGCTCACCGAACGCGCCGAACTCGCGGACCAGATCCAGTTTGCGCCACTCGCGTAAGTCGCTACAGGTGCGGATGCCGAGCCGGCCCAGCTTCTCAGCGGTGACGCGACCAACACCATGCAGCCGCTTGACCTCCAGCGCCTGTACGAAATCGTCGACCTGTGCCGGGGTAATGACGAACAGGCCGTCGGGCTTATTCCATTCGCTGGCGATCTTGGCGAGAAACTTGTTCGGAGCAACACCCGCCGACACCGTGATGCGCAGCTGCTGCCAGACCCGACGCCGGATGTCCTCGGCAATACGCGTGGCGCTACCGGAAAAATGCTTGCAGGCAGTGACGTCCAGATAAGCCTCGTCCAGCGACAGCGGCTCGATCTGCTCGGTGTAGGTGCGAAAGATGTTATGGATCTCACGCGAAGCCTCCCGGTAGGCATCCATGCGGGGCCGCAGGATCAGCAGATCAGGACACAACTTCAGTGCGTGCCCGGACGCCATAGCCGAGCGAACACCATATGCACGTGCCTCGTAGTTGCACGTGGCAATGACCCCGCGCCGATCCGCAGCGCCGCCAACTGCGATCGGCCGCCGAGCCAGACTGGGGTCGTCGCGCATCTCGATCGCGGCGTAAAAGCAGTCGCAATCAATATGGATGATCTTGCGAAGGGTGGACTGACTCACGGAAAACGGGGCACCGGGCAGGAGTGAACGAATCTTCAGCGCAGCAGGTCGGTTATTGAGATGGTAAGTCCTTTATCACCCGATAGCCGGAGGTTCAGATGAAAATCTTGTACGCAGGCATCATCGCACTGGGCAGCTTGTTTTCCGCGGTTGCGCTGGCCGACCAGGACATGATGAACACTCAGCCGCAAGGCACCAATATCCAGCAGGAAAAGAAAGGCGAGGGAATAGTTCGCGAGAACGAAGATGACGGCGCCGACCCGAAGATGAAAGAGGAAATCCAGGAGGACTGGCGCGAGGATGCCGAGAAACGCCGCGAGAGCGACGTCATGAAACCCGAGCAGCGCGGCTGAGCAATCAGCTCGTCAAAGCTCCAGCGGGTACGGCTGCACCAGCGCTTTGCCGTAGCCGTCGATGAACTCAGGCGGCATGCGCTTGGGTTTCCCGCTGGAGAGCTCGATGCAAACGAAAGTCGTCTGCGCGCGCAGCAGCGTCGCGCCGTCGGCCGGTCGGATCAGCTGGAAATTGCGTTTCATCTTCAAACGCTGATCGGATTCGGAAATCCAGGTTCCCAACTGCAGCAGATCGCCTTCGTAGGCCGCGGCCAGATAATCGATCTCGTGCCGCAGCACCGCCATCGCCCGATCCAAGCGGCGATAGTCGTCGATGCCCAACCCCAGACTCTGCGAATGCTGCCAGGCACACCGCTCCAGCCAGATCACATACGCAGCATTGTTGGCATGGCCCAGCTCGTCGATATGCTCGGACTGCACCTGCAGGTCGATGGTAAACGCGTCCGCCTGATCCCAGCTCATTCGTTGCAAGCCTCGTTGGCCGTTTGCGATGACCTATGAAACCGCAGCCGCCGCGACGAGTCACGCCTGCTGCTGCGAGCAATGACAAGACATTCAACGCAGTGCGGCTAAAACGACTTTTCGACCACGCAAAACAAAAAGGGCCATCTCATGAAAGATGACCCCTTGACGCCCAAAACGGGCAATAAAAATGGCGTCCCCTAGGGGACTCGAACCCCTGTTACC
>DAMCQE010000037.1:0-36298 GCA_032105665.1 Pseudomonas sp.
TACAGCGGACGCTATCCACGGGGCTTTCTGATTGCGGCGATCTCGGTCATGGCGAGCTGCTTGCTGCTGTTGCTGCCAGCCTCGCGTGACAGTTCGCTGCTAGGTGCGGTGGTGGTGATCTGGGGGATCGCGGGGATGTGCTTCGGCCTGGCCGTGCAATCGAAGGTGCTGAGCCTGGCCTCGGATGCGACCGACGTCGCCATGGCCATGTTCTCCGGCATCTACAACGTCGGAATCGGCGGCGGCGCCTTGCTCGGCAGCCTCGTTGTCAGCCATCTGGGGCTGCGTGAGATCGGCGTGGCCGCCGGCTTGCTCGCGGTCGCCGGCCTGTTGCTGTGTGGCGTCGCCACCTACCGATTCGCCCGAACGGCCAGCAGCACAGCGGTGTAGTTTCAGCCGCTATGATGGTGCGCTGCCGGGCATAGCCATGGCGGTTGCGTCAGCAGGTTTCTCTGGCATGGCAGCCTGGAAATCTGCGGCTATTCATTGCGTAGTAGCGTTTTCGAAAGATGCCAGGGGCGCTCTGTGCGCCGCCTGAGTACGCGCGATATCCAACGCCGCGCGCTCCAGGCAGCGGCCGATTACCCGGTCACGATGCTGGTTGCTGCGGATGCCATCCAGCAGGGCTAGAACCACATATGTGACCGTGGCTAACGCCAGCACGAATACGATGCCTTTTCCGGCGATCCAGGTATCGGTCAGCTTGATGACGTCCGTCGACAGGCTGACGATCGCCGAAACCAGCATGACGATGACGAGATTCTGGGAGACCCAGCGTTCCTGAGGTGGAGGGCCAGCGATCTCGGCGACGCGCGCCAACTCCTGAATGTCCGCTGCGTTGAACCCGCGCTCTACAAGGGCATTTCGGAACAGTGCGTAGCGCAGTAGTTCTTCGCGGCGTAGAAAACCGTAGCGATTCAGCGTTTCACGGGCATAGATATCGCGGTAGTGCCACGCGCAATAGCGCTCCCGGGCCAGCAGCATGCCAAACAGCGCAAGCAGTGCGCCGGCCATGGCAGCCAACCCCTGTAACGGTGACTGGCTATTGAGCCAGGTCCCAACCAGCAATATGCCGACAGCGATCGTCAGCGCCCAGGAAGGCCAGACCATGCGCAGTCCGCCATGCGTGAAGCTCGCCTTGAACACGCCGGGTTGGCATTGTCGGTAGAGCGAGCGAATCTCAGCCCATGTCGCAAGTACAGTCACGGCAGCGCCTCCCCGGATGTATGGACGTCAGGCGTGCGGCTTGTTGCGGATGGTCTTCATTAGATCATCCGGCGTGATGTGCCCGACCACGTTGCTGGCACTGCCCGGCAGCGGCAGGTCGAGGATGTGGCCCTTCATCTTGCCTACCACGTGCATCTCGCAAGGCTTGCAGTCGAAGGTCAGGGTTAGCACCTCGTCGCCGTGTACCAGCTGCATTGGCGCGACCTTGGTGCGCACGCCGGTGACGCCCTTGGCCTGCTTCGGGCAGAGGTTGAAGGAGAAGCGCAGGCAGTGCTTGGTGATCATCACCGGCACTTCGCCGGTTTCCTCATGGGCCTCGTAGGCCGCGTCGATTAGCTGCACGCCATAGCGGTGATAGAAGGCGCGCGCCTTCTCGTTGTAGACGTTGTAGAGAAACGACAGGTGCGACTCCGGGTAGACCGGCGGCGGCACGCTGACCGGCTTGCGCCCGCCGCGCGGGCGGATGGCTTCGCGCGCTTCGGTCAGTGCCTCGATGGCTTCGCGGCGCAGCGCCTTGAGTTGCGAGTTGGGGATGAAGAACGCCTGCGGCGCATCCACCTCGACCTCTTCGGCGTGGTAGATGGTGGTGCCCAGCTGGCTCAGCAGGTCGGCGATCTGGCCGGGTACCTGCTCGGGCTTCTTCGCTTCGCCGAAGGGGCCGGGCAGCGTGGCCGTGGCATAGGCGCCTTCCTCGCTGGTGACATGCAGCTCCAGCTCATCGGCGCGCAATTTTGCCAGCCACCGCACACCGATGCGGCGCTCGGCGGAGGTCTTGAGCAGTGCGTTCTGCCAGTTGTGGTCCAGGTTGCGGTTGAGCGGATGGTTCGGGCGCACCTGGCGCATCGCGGCGGGCATTTCGTTGGGTTCGACGCGGTACTGCCAGAACGGCTGACCGTCCTCCTCGAACTGCTTCAGCGGCTCGACCACGCTGGCGCGGAAACCCACCACCTCGCGCTTGATCAGCACGTTGAGGCCGTCGCCGTTTGAGAGCGGCTCGCGGGTCTGTACGGTCAGGTCATGCTTGCCGACCTTGAGCACTTCACCCACGGCGAGGCCGGTGAAGGTCGGCGAGTCGAAGGCGCCGATGTCGATCTTGCGGTTGGTGACGAAGTAGTCGGTGCTGCCGCGGTGGAACGTTTTGTCCGGGTCCGGGACGAAAAAGTGATCGGTGCGGCCGCTGGAGGCGCGGGCCAGGTCCGGGCGCTCGGCAAGAATGCCGTCCAGGCGCTGGCGGTAGTAAGCGGTGATGTTCTTCACGTAGCTCACATCCTTGTAGCGCCCCTCGATCTTGAACGAACGCACGCCGGCGTCGACCAGGGCGCTCAGGTTGGCGCTCTGGTTGTTGTCCTTCATCGACAGCAGGTGCTTTTCGAAGGCCACCACGCGGCCCTGATCGTCCTTCAGCGTGTAGGGCAGGCGACAGGCCTGCGAGCAGTCGCCGCGGTTGGCGCTGCGCCCGGTCTGCGCGTGGCTGATGTTGCACTGCCCGGAAAACGCCACGCACAGCGCGCCGTGGATGAAGAACTCCAGGGTCGATTCCACTTCGTCGTAGATCGCGCGGATTTCCTGCAGGTTCAGCTCGCGGGCGAGGACCAGCTGCGAGAAACCGGCCTTGTCGAGGAACTTGGCCCGTTCCAGCGTGCGGATATCGGTCTGGGTGCTGGCATGGATCTCGATGGGCGGAATATCCAGCTCCATGATGCCCATGTCCTGCACGATCAGCGCATCGACGCCGATCTCGTACAGCTGGTGGATCAGCGTGCGCGCGGCTTCCAGCTCGTCGTCATGCAGGATGGTGTTGATGGTGACGAACACCCGCGCATGAAACAGATGGGCGAATTTCACCAGCTCGGCAATGTCCGCCACGCTGTTCTCGGCGTTGTGCCGCGCACCGAAGCTCGGGCCGCCGATATACACCGCATCGGCGCCATGCAGGATGGCCTCGCGGGCAATGCTGGCGTCACGGGCAGGGGCGAGCAGTTCGAGATGGTGCTTGGGCAGGGACATGGCGCGGACCGGATTTGAATCGAAAGTCGCGCATTGTAATGGCTTGCGGCCGGTTTGGGACTGGCCGCCGGGCGAGTGGGGGCGTGATTGTCGGTTAGCGGGAAGGGTGTCGAGGTGAGGTTAACCCCACCTCGACGGCTCGTATCAGCGCGCCAGCTTGGTGTTGCGCAGGCTCGCGCTGGTGCCATGGCAGTCTTTGACCGCCCGGCAGCAGCGCAACGAGCCCCGGACGGCTACCGGGCTGGTTCTACAGCGTCAACACGACCTGATGTTGCCCTCCATCCAGCGCAAGTCGTACGTATCCGTTCATGCAATCGAGCGGGCCTTCATCCAGCCGCGCGTGCTGGATGCCGCGGTTGGCCTGGCCTGGGTTTTCCACGCGGATGGCGTAGCGCGTTTCGCCCAGGGTGATGGTGGCTTCGAACGCCGGCCAGTGACTGCTGATGCACGGATCGACGGTCAGCCATTCACCTTCGCGGCAGATGCCGAGGATGCCTTCGACGCCGGCGCGATACATCCAGCCGGCAGCGCCGGTGTACCAGGTCCAGCCGCCGCGGCCGTTGTGCGGTGCGACGCCATAGACGTCCGCCGCGACCACGTAGGGTTCGACCTTGTAGCGCTGGCTTTCTTTCGGTGTCAGCGCGTGATTGATCGGGTTCAGCAGCTTGAACATCCCACACGCCGCATCGCCATCACCGAGCTTGGCAAAGGCGAGCATGGCCCACATCGCAGCGTGGCTGTATTGACCGCCGTTCTCGCGTAGGCCCGCCGGATATCCCTTGATGTAGCCGGGCTCCTTCGGCGTCTTGTCGAATGGCGGGGTGAACAGCAGGGCCAGACCGTCATGCTCGCGGATCAGGTGGTGCTGCACGGAAGCCATGGCCTGTTTCGCGCGGGCGGGGTCCGCTGCGCCGGACAACACCGCCCAGGACTGAGCAATGGAGTCGATGCGGCACTCGTCGCTGTCTTTGGAGCCCAGCCAGGTGCCGTCGTCGAAGGTTGCGCGGCGGTACCACTCGCCATCCCAGGCCTTTTCTTCCAGCGAATCAGCAAGTGCCAGGGCGTGTTCGCGCCAGCGTTCGGCGCGCTGGGCGCCAGCCACGCTGCCTCGCTGCTCAGCCAGCGGCGCGAAGAGTTCGATGGTGCGCAGCAGCAGCCAGCCGAGCCACACGCTCTCGCCCTTGCCATTTTCTCCGACGCGGTTCATGCCGTCGTTCCAGTCACCACCGCCGATCAGCGGCAGGCCGAGTTCGCCGGTCAGCTCCAGGCACTGATCGAGTCCGCGAGCGCAGTGTTCGAACAGTGAGGCAGCCTCGTCCGCGATCATCGGCTGGAAGAAGGCATCGTGCTCGCCGGGCTTTAGCAACGGCCCTTCGAGAAAGCTCACCGGCTCTTCGAGAATCGCTGCATCGCCGGAAACCTGAACATAGGTTGCCGTGGCGAATGCGAGCCAGACACGGTCGTCGGAAATGCGCGTGCGCACACCCTGACCGGAGTGCGGCAGCCACCAGTGCTGTACGTCGCCTTCGGGAAACTGGCGACTGGCCGCGCGCAGGATGTGGCTGCGGGTGGCCTCTGGCTGCGAAAACGTCAGTGCCATGCCGTCCTGCAACTGATCGCGAAAGCCATAGGCGCCGCTGGCCTGATAGAAAGCCGAGCGCGCCCAGATGCGGCAGGCGAGGGTCTGGTACAGCAGCCAGCCGTTGAGCATGATGTCCATCGCCCGGTCCGGTGTTTTCACCTGTACCGAGCCAAGGGCGCGGTGCCAGTGGTCCGTGACTTCACGCAGCACTGCGTCGAGATCGGCCTGGCGATAACGCTCGACCAGCGCACGCGCCTCATCAGCCGACGCGCACTGGCCAAGGAAGGCGACGATCTCGACGCTCTCCCCAGGGGCGAGCTGGACCCCGCACTGCAATGCCGCGCAAGGGTCCATGCCTGCGCCGACGCTGGCGGATAACGGTTTGCCAGTAAGCAGCGCCGCCGGCGTGGCGGGGCCGCTGTTGCGACCAAGGAATTCACTGCGATCAGCCGTCCAGGCCGTTTGTCGTCCACCCAGATCGGCGAATGAAATACGCCCGGGGAAGGCGCTGCTCCAGGGGTTGTGCGCCAGCAACAGGCCGCTGCTGGCGTCGCGCTGGGTGACGATGAAAGGCCCGGAGGCGCCGCGGGCGGTGCCGAGCACCCATTCGCTATAACTGGTGACCGACAGTCGGCGAGGCTCGGATGACAGGTTGCGCAGCGTCAGTCGGGAAATCTTGATCGGATCGCCAAGGGCGACGTATTGCAGCAGATCCAGCGCAATGCCTTCGGCCTGGTGCTCGAAGCGGCTGTAGCCGTGGCCGTGCCGCGCCACATAGAGGCCGTCATCGCGGATCGGTTGGGCGGTTGGGCTGAACAGCGCGCCGCTGCGTTCGTCGCGCACATAGAAGGCTTCGCCGCAGGGATCGGTGACCGGGTCGTTGGACCAGGGCGTGAGCTGATTTTCCCGGCTGTTTTCCGCCCAGGTATAGCCGCTGCCCTGCGCCGAAACCTGAAAGCCAAAGCGCGGGTTGGCGATCACGTTGATCCACGGCGCTGGTGTCGTGCTGCCCGACTCCAGCAGTGTCACGTATTCGCGGCCGTCCTTGTCGAAACCGCCGAGGCCGTTGAAGAACTCCAGCCCTTGCGCCAGTTCGCTGCCGGTAGGGCCCGGTGCCGCAACGACCGGCCGCGAGGGCGGGGTAGCGAAATGCGCTGCCACGGCGTCGCCCAGGAGCAATGTGTTGGCCAGCTGCTTGTCGATCGGCCCGCGGCGGGCTATCAGTGCTACGCGAGCGACGCTGCGCAGCAGGGCGCGTGCCTCGCTGCTCAACAGGTCGGCGCGCAGCATGTACACCGAACCCTGGGCAAGCTCGGCGCCGAAGCGCGGACGCGACTGGCTGCTGCGCACCGCGGTTTCGATGGCGATCTGCAGATCCTGCAGATAGGAACTGGCGTGCTCGTTGAGAATCACCAGGTCCACCGCCAGGCGCTTCATCCGCCAGTACTCATGGGCACGGAGTAACTGGCGGACCTGGGCGATGTCCTGGATATCGTCGATGCGCAGCAGCACGATCGGCAGATCGCCCGAAATCGCGTGCGGCCACAGGCCGGATTGGGCGCCGGCACCCTGGATGATCGCGGCCGACGGCGCGCGGAATTTCGGATCGGCATAGAGAATGGGCGCGGCCAAGCGCTGGAAGTCGGCGGCTTCGGCCGGTTTGATGTCGAGATGGCGCAGCTGCACCTGCGCCTGAGTCCAGGCCAGGGTCTTGACGCGGTCGTAGGCGCTGCGGTCGTGGTGCTTCTCGATCAGGCTCAGCAGCTCGTCACGCGAGTCGGCGACCAGGGTCCAGAACGCTACGCGGGCGACCTTGCCCGGCGCCACCCTGATCCGGTACTTGAGCGAGAAGATCGGGTCGAGCACCGTGCCGACGCTGTTCGACAGCGGCTGGCCTTCGGCGACCACCGCGGCTGCGGCCACGCTCGGTCGCTGGCCGATGAAGCGGGCGCGATCGGTCTCATACTGCGGGTCGGACAGGATTTCGCCTTCCACCACGGCGAAGTGCGCGGCCCAGATCGGCTGTTCGCCCTCGCTGCGCAGGCGGCGGGTGGCGGTCAACGCGCCGAATTCGGGCAGGTAGTCGGTCACCACGAACAGTTTGGCGAATGCCTGATGCGCATTGTCGGTGGCCGGCGTGGTCAGCACCACTTCACTGTAGGACGTCAGCTCGATGTCCCGCGCTTCGCGACCGCTGTTGGCGAGCGAGACGCGGCGCACTTCACTGTCGTCCTCTCCGGATACCAGCACGTCCATCGTGGTGGTCAGGTCCAGATCGTGACGAATGAACTCGGCATGATCCTCACCGAATATCACCTCGTGACTGAGCGCATCGCTGCCCAGCGGCTGTCCGCCTGCGGGCCAGACCCTGCCGTCTTCGGTATCGCGCAGGAAGACGAAGGAGCCGTAGTCGTCCCGGCTGACGTCCTCGCGCCAGCGCGTGATCGCGAGGTCGCGCCAGCGGCTGAAGCCGGCACCGGCTGCGGTGAGCATCACGGCGTAGCGGCCGTTGCTGAGCAGATGGGTAACCGGCGCGCCGCTCGCGGCTGAGCCTTTCAGGCGGCGCAGTGATTGCGGATCACCGCCGCCCTCGACGGCGCGGATCTTCACTTCTTCGGCACGCGGGTGGGCGATGGCGACATCACGCGGCATGCGTTCCTGCAGCAGCAGTTCACAGGCCTGGATCATCGGCTCGCGATGGAAGCGTGCGCGCATCTGGCCGTCTTGCAAGGTATTGGCGATGGCGACGATGGTCATGCCCTGATGGTGCGCCATGTAGTTGCGCACGATGACGAACGCCTGGCCATCCGGCAGGCGTGTCGGGGTGAAGTCCAGCGCTTCGAAGAAGCCGTAGCGCCCGAGCGCACCCATCTCCGTCATGCGCCGGAAGTTCGCCTGGGCGCCAGTCGCGTCGACCATGGTCGCGAGCCCGGTGGCATAGGGCGCGATCACCAGGTTTTCCGCCAGCCCTCGCTTGAGGCCCAGGCCCGGCACGCCGAAGTTGGAGTACTGGTAGGTGAACTCCATGTCGCGGGCGTTATAGGCCGATTCCGAAACGCCCCAGGGCGCGTGGTGGTCATTGCCATATTCCTGCTGGCGCTGCACGACCAGACGATTGGTCTGCTCCAGCAGGCTGCCCGCCGGGGCGCGCATGACCAGTGACGGCATCAGGTATTCGAACATCGAGCCCGACCAGGAAATCAGCGCGGATGCATTACCCAGCGGTGTCGCCGTGCGGCCCAGGCGGAACCAGTGCCGCGTGGTGACATCGCCCTTGGCAATGGCGAACAGGCTGGCCAGTCGGGCTTCGGAGGCCAGCAGGTCGTAGCAGCTGGGGTCCAGGCTGTTGTCGGCCAGACCGTAACCGATCGACAGCAGCTTGCGCTCGGGGTCGAGCAGAAAGGCGAAGTCCATATCCAGCGCCATCTCCCGTGCGCTGGCAGCCACGCCGCGCAGGCGCGCCTGCATCGCTGCCAGCGACTCGGCGGATAGCTGGCGATCCCGCGCGTGTTCGGCCAGCGTCTGGCACAGGGCGTTGATCCAGAAGTGAAGCGCCTGCGCATCTTCGTCATCCGTGGCGGATGGGCTGATTTCCTGCGTGACGCGAACGGCCTTCTCGGCCAATTGCCGAAGCGTTGCCGAACGGGTGTCGAGCGCTTGCGCGTCGCCTATTTGCGTGGCGATCTCATCGAGCACGCCGAGCAACGGCTGGCCGCGCTCGCCATTGGCTGCCGGCAGCGCGGCGATGGCCTGACGCGCCAGTATCAGGTTGTCGTGCAGGCCCTGGCGGGCATGCGGCACCTGGGGCTGGTCGAGCCATTCTTCGCAGGCATTGGCGAGGGCGATCAGGTGGCCGGCGAGATTGCCGCTGTCCACGGCCGAGACATAGGCTGGTTCCAGCGCGCGCATGTCCTCGGTGGCGTACCAGTTGAAGAAGTGCCCGCGGTGTCGCTGCAGCCGGCTCATGCTGTCCAGCGTCGTCTCCATTCGCTCGAGCGTCTGCAGCGTGCCGGCCCAGCCGAAATCACGTGCGGTGACGGTCGAAAGCAGATACAGGCCCATGTTGGTGGGCGAGGTTCGGCGCGCGACTACAGGCTTTGGGTCTTCCTGGAAATTGTCCGGCGGCAGCATGTTGTCGGCGGGGGTGACGAAGGTTTCGAAGAAGCGCCAGGTGCGCCGTGCAATCAGGCGCAGCTCCTGGGCATTCGCTTCAGCCAGTTTTTGACTGGGGGCGACGCGAGGTGAGCGACTGGCCCACAGGGCCAGCGCCGGAGCACCCAGCCAGAGCAGGGCGAACGGCAGCACCAGTGGCCATGACCCCGGCGCGACCAGCAGCGCCAGCAGTGCGACGCCGACACCCAGCACTGTGCCGCCGGCCATGCCACGGTAGAAGCCGCTCAGTTTCAGCCGCGGGCTGATGGCCGATTGCGCGGCGGTGGTCCATTCCAGCAGGTGGCTGCGAGTCGCATAGAGCCGTGAGAGGGTGCGGATGATGGCATCGCTCATGCGCCAGGCCTGGTCCGGCAGAAACGCCAGGTTCAACAGGGTTTGCGAGGCGGCCATGCGCAGGTCGCCGAGCAGCCGGTGCAGATGGCTTTGCGCACTGACGCCACTGCGAGACGGCAGCAGCGTGAAGCACAGTGGCAGGAAACCGGGAATCGCCAGCGCTCCGAGCACCAGCAAGGTGCCGATCAGAGCAGCCGGCAGCGACAGCATCCAGCACAGGGCCAGTGCCAGCAGACTCAGCGGTGCCAGCAGCGAGCGGCGCAGGTTGTCGAGCATCTTGAAGCGCCCGATGATGGGCAATGCCTGGGGGCCGCGGCGCGCGCCGAAGATCCACGGCAGCAGCTGCCAGTCGCCGCGGGTCCAGCGGTGCTGACGCTTGCCCGATACGTCGTAGCGCGAGGGAAACTCTTCCACCACCTCGACGTCGGTCGCCAGTCCCGCGCGGGCAAACACACCTTCGAACAGATCGTGGCTGAGCATGCTGTTTTCCGGCACTCGTCCGGCCAGCGCTGCCTCGAAGGCGTCAATGTCGTAGATGCCTTTGCCGGTGTAGGAACCTTCGCCAAACAGATCCTGATAGACGTCGGACACGGCGGCAGCATAGGGGTCCATGCCGCCGGGGCTGGAGAACACCCGTTGATAGAAGGAGCCTTCGCGGCCCACTGGCAGCGACGGCGTGACACGCGGCTGAAGAATTGCGTAGCCATTGATCACCCGCTGTTCGGGTACGCTGAATCGCGGCCGATTCAGCGGGTGCGCCATCTTGCCGATCAGGCGCATGGCGGCATCACGCGGCAGGCGCGTGTCCGCGTCCAGGGTGATCACGTAACGCACATCCGCGGGAATCCGCTGCGTGCAGCCGGCCAGGGGCATGTAACTGGTGTCGGTCGCGCCACGCAACAGCTGGTTCAGCTCATGCAGTTTGCCGCGCTTTCGCTCCCAGCCCATCCAGCAGCCTTCGCTGGGGTTGTACTGCCGGCGCCGATGCAGAATCAGGAAGCGGCTGCCGCCGGGCGCCGGGCCGTAGCGCTGGTTGAGCCGCGCGATGGCATCGACCGCGACCTCCAGCAGCCGGGCGTCGCTGTCGAGAGTTTCCTGGTCGGCGTCCAGGCCATCGGTGAGCAGGGCGAAGGTGAGGTCGCCCCCGGCGCCGGCCAGGTGATGCACTTCGATTCGCTCGATCTGTTCCAGCAGGTCCGCTTCATTGGTCAGCAGCGTCGGCACCGCGACCAGGGTGCGCATCGACTGCGGCACACCGGCGGTGAGGTCCAGGCCCGGCAGCGTGCTGGCGCCGAAACGCCAGGTGACCACGCGGTTGACCAGCGCCGAGGCCAGGTCCGTGATCGGCAGAAAGGCGACCAGAGCCAGCAGCGCGAGCCAGCCCGCGCCCACGCCAGCGCCGCCCATGGCCTGCAGCCCGAGGGACAGCAGCAGGGTGGTAACCAGGAGGATGGCGCCAACATAGCCGACGATGCCCAGCTGCACGTGAAAACGGCTCAGGCGCAGCCCCAGTGGTGGGCGGAAGCCGAGGCTGCGTTCGAGACTGAGACGGCCTTCGCCAATCAGGTGGTAGCCGGGGTCTGCCACGCGCTCGTCGTCGGCGATGTCACGGCTAGGCGCGGCGTTGGCGGCGTTGGCGGCGTCCAGCGCGGCGCCGGCTATCTCCAGTTCGCTGGCGCTGGAACCGCGTGCCAGTTGCTCGATGGCACTGCGATAGAGGTTGCGTGTCGGGAAGTCCATGGCGGCAAAGGCACTGCCGCCGCGCAGCCGCTCATCCACCAGGCTGACGTCTTCGAACAGCTCGGTCCAGTCGATATCGGAGATTAACCGCATGCTGGTGATGACGTTACGCACGCTGACGTTGGAGGCGCCCTGACGCTGCTGCGAGTGCTGTACCACCTGTTCGATGGAGGTGTCCTGGCGGCCCAGCTGTTCTTCCAGCCAGCCCAGTGACGGCGTGGTGCGCGGGTCCTGGTCGCGCAAGCGCTTGGCCAGTTCCGCGGCGAAGACCTCGGACAACGGCGCCGTGCCACGCGCGGCAATTTCATCGTCCAGCGCCTTTTCCGGCGAGCTGGCCGAGAGCAGCCGGTTGGCCATCTCGTCGGCGGCCATTCGGGTTGCCCGGCCATCGGTGATCTGATCGCTCAGACGACGCAGGTTCTCGATCAGGACGATGCGCAGGGTAATGGCCACAGCCCACAGCTCGCCGATCGTCAGCGGCTGGACCTGCTGGTAGGCATTGATGAAACGGCGCAGGGTCTCGGGATCGAAATGACTGTCGGTATGGGCCACGAACGCCCAGGCCAGGCCGAAGATGCGGGGATAGCCCACAAAAGGCCCGTCAGCCAGCTTGGGCAGT
This sequence comes from Pseudomonas sp., assembly GCA_032105665.1. Taxonomy (GTDB): domain Bacteria; phylum Pseudomonadota; class Gammaproteobacteria; order Pseudomonadales; family Pseudomonadaceae; genus Stutzerimonas. Next base: position 11,682 of record DAMCQE010000037.1, read on the forward strand.
TGGCGGTAGAAGCCTGGTGGCAGGTCGTCGCGAATCTCGCGGATCTGCGCCTCGACCAGATGGTAGTTGTCCAGCAGCCACTCTGCGGCGGGTACCACGCTGCGACCACTTTCCAGCTCGGCGGCGCTGGCGCGGTAAGCCGCCAGCAGCACCGTCGCGTTGTCGTTCAAGCGCGCGTGCAGCGGCAGCACAGCCCGAGGGCGAAGGGTGACCGGCTGGGCGGCGGCCAGGCTCCGGGCGTGATGCTCGAGCCGCTCCGGGCCGAACAACTCGTCGCGAACAGGAGCGAGATCGCTCCAGACGGGCGAACGCTGATGGCGCCCGAGGATGTGACGGAAAACTGAGGTCATGAGCGCCTGTCCGACTAGCGGAGATAGGGGAACAGGCGTTAGTGCGCCGGCTCCTGTCGGGAGGAACCACGGCGGCAAGCTTTCGGAACAACGGGAAACCGATTGCCGGTTTCTGCCAAATCGCCGTACGGCCTCGTGCATGCACCAGACCGCGTGGCGGTATGGCAGAGGCTTCAAGAATCGGCGAGCCATGAAAGCGGAGGGCCCTTCGGCCACTCCGTTTGCAGGAAGAATGCTGTCGCAGCAATTGCTCCACGATACAGCATAGGCACTTTTATTGTCGGTGCTTCGCCGCCTGGCCCTCAGGCGCGATCGGCATGCCGGCTCTGGCCAATCAAGGGGGCGAGACCGGTTCGGGCGAGGCTGGTGTTACCCCTGTCAGAGGCCACCCAGCAGGTCGTGCGCATCGAGCAGGCGCCAGGCGATTTCCGGCTGTTTCTCTAGCCCGCGGCGTACGGCGGCGGCGATGGCGGGGCGAGTCTTGCGGCAGAGGCCGGGCTGTTCGGCAAACTCGATGGCGATGCCGCGCATGCTGCGCACCTCGTTGTGGCCGGGGGCGACGGTCATGCGGATGCCGAGCTGGTCGAGCATGCGTTGCTGCACGCGCTCGAGATCGTCCAGGCTCTGCACGTTTTCCAGGCGCTCGAGCAGGCGCCGTTCCTCGTGGCGGGTCAGCATGAGGATGCGCACGTCGGCGCCGGGCGTTTCCAGCAGCTCGTCGCGCCGGCAGGTGCAGGTGCCGGGCGGGCAGGATGGGCGAAGCGGCGGCAGGCTATTCATGGCTTTCGATCATAGCCAAGCCGGCGCAATGCGCACAGCCAGTGGCGTTGTGCCTGCCCGGTGATGACAAGCGTGGCAGCGTCGCGCACCATGGCGCTTCATTTCTGCGCCGGGTGCGCCTCGTTCCGTCAGGGATTTAGCTGGAGAACTGTCATGCGTGTTCTGTCATCCGTCCTGCTGATCGCAACCTTGTGCGTTGCTGGCGCTGCTGTGGCCGAGGAGGCCCGCCTGGTCGAGGCGATCAATGCCTACCGTGGTGAAGTGCAGCGCTGTGGCGACAAGGCGAGCGAAGAGCTGCCGCCGCTTACCGCCGACTCGCGCCTGAATCTGCCGGTCGATAGTGCGGGTGATTTGCAGCAGGCGCTGTCCCGCGCGGGCTATCCGATGGTAACCGTGCAGGCGATCACGCTGTCCGGCCCGCGGGATGCCCAGGCCGCGATGCAGGCGCTGCGCGAGAGCTTCTGTCGGGTGATCCTCGATCCGCAGTTCGCCGATATCGGTGTGAGCCGCAATGACCGTGACTGGCGCATCGTGGTGGCGCGGCCGTTGCTCGATGGTCGTCTGGGTGACTGGCAGGCCGAAGGGCAGAAGCTGCTGGAGCAGATCAACACGGCCCGCGCCTCCGCCCGCCGTTGCGGTAAGCAGGACTTCGCCGCAGCCGGGCCGCTCAGCTGGAACGAGACGCTGGGCAGCACCGCCGAAGCCCACAGCCGGGCCATGGCCAATGGCAACTTCTTCAGTCATCTGAGCGAGGACGGCCGCACCCCAGGCGACCGCGCCGAGCTGGCGGGTTACGCCGGCAGGCAGGTTGGCGAAAACATCGCCGCGGCGCTGCCGACTACCCGCAAGGTGCTGGACGGCTGGCTGGCGAGCCCCGGCCATTGCGCCAACCTGATGAATCCGCAGTTCAGCGAGTTCGGCGGCGCCTATGCGGTCGATCCGCAGAGCGACGCGGCCATCTACTGGACGGTGATGTTCGGCGCGCCTTGAACAGTCGTTCAGCGACCAGCCCCGCAAAGCCGGCGTTGGCTGGATTGTTGAGCGATCCGGCCGAGCGCGCTGTCAGACAGACCTGTTCCCATCAGCAAGGTTGCCCTTGACCGATATCCCTACCCCCGAGCAACTACCCGCCGTGCTGGCGGGCCCGCTGCTGCGGCGTACCGAGCCTGGCCTTCTGACGTTCTGGCTGGTTGGCTCGCGGCCGCTCGAGCTGTCGCTGATTCTGGAAAGCCCGGCGGTCGGACTGCAACAATCTGTGTCGCTCGGCGAGCTGAGCTGCCAGCGCCTGGCCATCGGCAGACACGCGGTGGTACACCTGATTCATCTGGTGCCGGCCGCACCGCTGCCCACCGATTGCCTGATCGAATACGACCTGCGCATCCATGATGGCGCAGGGGAGCAGGGCATCGCCGATTGGGCGCCGCATCTGCTCTACGGAGGCGCAACGCGACCGAGCTTCGTCATCAAGTCGCGGCTCGATCGGGTGCTGCATGGTTCCTGCCGCAAACCGCACCATGCTGCGACAGATGGTCTGCTGTGTGTCGACGAACTGCTGAGTGACGCGCTGGACAGTCCGGCCGAGCGCCCGGCCGTGCTGTTGATGACGGGCGACCAGGTCTATGCCGATGATGTCGCGGGGCCGATGCTGGTGGCGATCCACGCATTGGTGCGCCGGCTGGGGCTTTATGGCGAACAGCTCGAAGGCGCGGTGGTGAACAATAGCGATGAGCTGATGACCCATCCGGCCAGCTATTACCGTCGCGAGCAGCTGTTGCCCGCATTCAAGTCCAACGAGGCGTTGCGCGAGCGCTTCTTCGGCGGCGTGGAAAAGCCGGTGTTCACCACCGCCAACGGGCAGAACCATCTGATCAGCCTGGGCGAAGTCATGGCGATGTATTTGCTCGTCTGGTCGCCTACACCATGGTCGCTGATTGCTCCGCAAATACCCGCGCTCGAATCTGCCCATGCCGAGCGCTATCGCTGCGAAGAAAGCTGTCTGCAAGGCTTCATCCATGGGTTGCCGAAGGTCGCCCGCGCCCTGGCTCATGTGCCGTCGCTGATGATCTTCGATGACCACGACATCACCGATGACTGGAACCTCTCCGCGCGCTGGGAAGAGACCGCCTACGGCCATCCGCTGTCGCGGCGCATAATCGGCAACGCGCTGCTCGCCTATCTGCTGTGTCAGGCCTGGGGCAACGATCCTACGCGTTTCGCCGAGTTGCTGCCGCCGCTCCATGAGCTGGTGGCGACGGCGAGCGATGGCTGGTTGGATTGCGCGACGCAGGATCAGTTGATCGATACGCTGTTCAGGCTCGACGGCTGGGGCTACGAGCTGCCCACCGATCCGCCGCTGGTGGTGCTGGACACGCGCACCCGGCGCTGGCGCAGCGAGCGCAACCTCAGTCGACCGTCCGGCCTGATGGACTGGGAGGCGCTGAGCGAATTCCAGCAGAACATTCTCGACAAACCATCGGTACTGATCGTCTCGCCGGCACCGATGTTCGGCGTCAAGCTGATCGAGGCGGTGCAGCGCGTGTTCAGCTGGGCCGGCCAGCCGTTGCTGGTCGATGCGGAGAACTGGATGGCCCATCGCGGCGCTGCCCACGTGATGATGAACATCTTTCGCCACACGCGAACGCCGGGAAACTATGTGGTGCTGTCCGGCGACGTGCATTACTCCTTTGTCTACGAGGTGCACATTCGCGGGCGCGATACAGCGCCCCAGCTATGGCAGATCACCAGCAGCGGTGTGAAGAACGAGTTTCCGCGGCGCTTGCTGGACTGGTTCGATCGCCTCAACCGCTGGCTCTACGCGCCCTGGTCGCCACTGAACTGGCTGACCAAGCGCCGCCGGCTGGAAGTTGTGCCGCGCGTGCCTGACCGCAGCAACGCCGGCGAACGGCTATGGAACGGCTCGGGTATCGGCCTGCTGCTGCTCGATGAGCAGGGCAGGCCGCGTGAGATCTACCAGTTGAATGCCGATGGCACGGCACCAGTGGCGTTTCTTGCCGAGCGCGCTCGCCCTCAGGGCGAGGCTTAGTCGCGCGTGCCCCGCGGGATCACGCGCGTCGCTCCACATCGCTGACCGCCATCCGTTCGGATCGCAACTCCTCCAGAGCATGGCGGGTGATCTGCACCGCCGCGCTGATGGAGAGGAACGCCATGATCGTCGCCACGATCAGATCGGGCCAGCCGGCTCCGGTGCCGAACACCCCCAGCGCGGCCAGCATCACCGCCAGGTTGCCGAGCGCATCGTTGCGGCTGCATAGCCAGACGCTGCGCATGTTGCTGTCGCCTTCGCGGTAGGCGTAGAGCATGGCGGCCACCGCGATATTGGCCAGCAGCGCGATCACGCCGACGACGCCCATGGTCGAGGCATGCGGCACGCTGCCATCGACGAAATTGCCAATCGCGACCACTAGGATGAACACGCCGAACAGGCCCATGGTCAGCGCCTTGGCCAGCGACGCCCGCGCCCGCATCACCACGCCCAGGCCCAGCACGAACAGGCTGACGCCGTAGTTGGCCGCATCGCCGAAGAAATCCAGCGAGTCCGCCAGCAGCGATACCGACCCCGAGCGCACGCCTGCGCCGATCTCGACACCGAACATCGCCAGGTTGATCAGCAGCGCAATCCAGAGAATGCGCCGATAGCGTCCGCGTGCCGTCGTGGTGGCGCAGCCGCCGCTGCAACAATTTCCCGCCATGACATCGCCTCCAGTTGTCGATGGCGCTACGCTAAACCCTGTAGCCACTACAGGGTCAAGCGATGCCACTCACCATCGGCAAACTCAGCAAGGCCACGGCAGTGAACGTGGAGACCATCCGCTATTACGAGCGCATCGGGCTGCTTGCGGCGCCGGCGCGCACCGAATCCGGCTATCGCACGTTCAGCGAGCAGGACGCCGCGCGGCTGCGTTTCATCAAGCGTGGGCGGGAGCTGGGGTTTTCCCTCGACGAGATCCGCACCATGGTCGAGCTGGCCGACCAGCCCGAGCATGCCTGCACCGATGTCGATCGCCTGGTGCAGACGCATCTGGTCGAAGTGCGCCAGCGCATCGCCGATCTGCAGCGGCTCGAAGCGGAGCTGCAGCGCTTGGCGGGCTGCAGCGAATCGTCGGTCCGCGAGTGCCGCATCATCGAAACCCTGACGGGGGTGCGTCGGCCGTAGGTCCGCGGTGTTGCGCGACTCGGTGCGCACGCACCGCACATCGAGATGTCCAGCGCTGACGAAGCGCACGGTCTGCCTTCGGGTTCCAAGGCAATGTCACCAAAGCCCATTGTTGCCAGAGGACAGCTGCCATGATCGATCCAGACGACCCACTCAAGGATGGCCTGACCCCGCCGGATTACGACGAGTACGGCGACGTGCCGGACTCGGGCGAAAACGATTCAGGCACCGATTCGAACGACCAACCGGAAGCCGATCAGAGCCCGCTCGGCTAAACGCCGGCCAGGCGTGACCTCGCGTGAATGTTCATCCACTGGACAATTCGACCCGCCCGGCCTAAAAAGGCGCGCTGCGCCGAGAGGCGTGAGCGCCAAGCGGCAGCAGCGTGTTTTCCAGAGCCAGGTGAATCGTGAGAAAGAAAAAGCCCGTAGACCCCGTCCGCCAAGCCCAGAAGAACCGCGCCCATCGCATCGGATGGCTGATTGCCCTGGCTGGCATCGTGGTGGGTTTCGCGCTGGTGATGATGAAATCGGCATAGCCAGTACGTGCCGGCGGTTTCCGTAGCCGCTCACGACGCTGCTGAAAAGCACAGTGCTTTACGAGTGCGGCCGTGTGCAGCAGACAGCCCGCGGCTGTCAGCACGGGCTGCCGGCACCGAATTATCGCGAGAGGAATACCATGCCAACCTACGACTACCGTTGCGAAGCCAACGGTCAGGTTTATGAAGTTCGCCATGCCATGGCGCTACGGCCGAAAACCTGGGGCGAACTGCGCGCAGCCGGCGCGCTGGCCGAAGATTCGAACATTCCGGACGACGCGCCGGTGACCAAACTGATGACGGCTGCCGGGGTGGTCAACAGCCGCGTATTGAAGAATCCGGAAGCGCCGGCATGTGCCCGCGGCGGCTGTGCCGGCAACTGCCGCTGAGTTCAGCCGCGGACATGGATGCGGCGTCGCTAGGGCGGCAAACGGCGAAGCCTTTTCCACGCGGTTTCCCGGGTTGTTTCGTTAGTAACGCATCTCCAGCGTGACCCGGGTCGGTTCGCCGGCGGGCACCTCGAATGCGCTGTCCTCGAAGGACGGTGGGCCCATCACCTTGGGATTGTTCGACAGCCCGTAGCCTTCCGTGGGGATCATGCCGAAGCGGCGATCCAGCTCGCCGTTGTCGTTCTCGTCATGGTAGGCCAGCACCGCGTAGCGTCCGGGCGGCAGGTCCTTGAACACCAGGGTCACGGCGCCTTGCTCGGCATTGGCCTTCTGCGCGGCGAACGCCTGGTCGTCCTTGCGGAAGGTTTTCGCGCTGGAATAAACCGCCACTGCCACCTGACCCTTGTCGTGCTGCAGGCCGTCGAGCGTGACCTGCAGTTCCTCGGCATAGGCCGACGGGACCAAGAGTGCGAGGGCAGCGCCCAGAATCGGAAGTGCTTTCATGCTGTGCTCTTGAAGTCGAGGATGCGGAAATCGCCGAATTCAAACGTGGCCGGCGACGCTTGGAGTCGATCACCGCCATCTTCAGCGAACAAGCGAAGCGTTGTCCACGTGCGGCGTGTAGCGCATCCATCGTTCGATCAGAACTGCGGCCCGGAGCGGGTGTTGTTGCCCTTGGCCAGGCGGTCGTAGAGCACCACGTTCACCGTCGCGGCGAGGTTCATGCAGCCGTTGGTGGGGATGTACACCACGTCCTCGCACCAGTCGCGGATTTCCTTGCTCAGCGAGCCGTCCTCGGCACCGAAGATGTACAGCGCGCGATCCGGGTGCGTGTACTCGGGGAGCGAGCGGGCGCCTTCGACCAGCTCCACCGCAACCGGCACGCAGCCGAGCGGGAGAATCTTGCGCAGGTCGTCGATGTTGATCAGCGGAATGTCCTGATGGACCTTCTTGGTGTCGGTGACGAAGTCCTTGGCGCGGTCGTAGCGGGTGCCGGTGTAGAACACCGAAGCGGCGCCATAGCAGCCTGCGGCACGCATGATCGCCCCCACGTTGGAAGGCGATTTCGGGTTGCTCAGGCCGATGCAGGCATAGCGTTTGTTGCTCACGGAAGGAGACTCGCGCGGAAAACGCGCGAGTATACGGGACGGTTTGGTCGGCAACGGGTTTTTAGCGCTGCGCGACCGGGTCAGGGAATGAGCTTGCGCGCCCGCAGCCTGGCGAAGACATCGAAGAACGCCTCGTCGCTGGCCTGGTAATCCAGAAAGCCGAGCTTGCGACTCTTCGACATATCCGTCACCACCTCAATCGGGCGGCCCAGATCGGCATCGGTGTGCCACGGCGAGATAAGCGTGCCGATGTCCGCCTCGGCGAGACCGAACTGCTTCGCCATGTCGCTCCAGATTGCCGCGTCGCCCGCCATCTGCTGCTCCAACGGGGCCGGACCAGCGAACGGCGCGGCGTCGATGCCGAACCACTCGGCAATGCGCGACCACATCCATTTCCAGCGAAACACATCGCCATTGACGACGTTGAAGGCCTGGTTGGCGGCTGCCGGCGTGCTGGCGGCCCAGCGCAGGTGCCGGGCGAGCTGAGCGGCGTCGGTCATGTCGGTCAGGCTGTGCCACTGCACGTCCGAGCCCGGAAAGCGGAAAGGCCGCCCCGTATGGCGGCAGATGGAGGCGTACACGGCCAGCGTGGCGGCCATGTTCATGGCGTTGCCGACCGCGACGCCGGTGATGGTGTGCGGGCGATGCACGCTCCAGCTGAAGCCATCGCGCTCCGCCGCGGCGAACACCTCATCTTCCTGGGCGTAATAGAAGTTCTCGACATCCAGCCGCCCCTGTTCCTCGCGGAACGGCGTCTGCGGCAGCGCACCCTTGCCGTAGGCTTCGAACGGGCCGAGGTAGTGCTTGAGGCCGGTGACCAGGGCGACATGGCGCAGCGTACCAGCCGGCCGGACGGCTTCGAGCAGGTTGCGTACCATCTGCGCGTTGACGCGGATATTCTCCGCCTCGCTGGCCTGGCGCGCCCAGGTGGTGAGAAAGACGTGAGTGGGTGAAACGCCGGCCAGCGCCGAGGCGAGCGCCTTGGGGTCCAGCAGATCGGCGCTGATCGGCGTGACACCCGCCTCGGTATTCGGCCGGCGAGCCAGTCCGGCGACGTTCCAGCCTTCATCGGCCAGCAGGCGCGACAGCGCGCTGCCGACAATGCCGCTCGCGCCGACCACCAGTGCTTGATTTGTCATGTGCAGACCCCCACAAAGCGAAACAGGCCTGCACCTTACCCACTCGAAAATGCCGATCCAAGTCGGCACCAAATGGTGACCATCCCCCATGCAACCGGGCTCTGACGAAGAACAATGGCGCGAAGACTGCGCACCAAGACGCGTGCTCGAGCTCTTCTCCACCAAGTGGACCAGCATGATTCTGCACACGCTGCATGCCCGGCATGGAGGCACCGCACGCAGTGGCGCATTGCATCGCAGCCTGCCTGGCATCTCCAAGAAAATGCTGATCCAGACGCTTCGCGAACTGGAGCAAAGCGGCCTGATCGAGCGCTACACGCTCGATTCGGTGCCGCCGGCGGTGAGCTATGCGCTCTCGCCGCTGGGCCAGCTGATGGTTGAACCCATCGAGCTGATCTACGACTGGGCAAGGCAGAACTCCGGCGCGCTGGATCAGCTGCAGCCCAGAAGCACGTCGCGCAGGCGGGGCTAGATCGCGTTGACGATCTGCTCGCGCAGCCATTGATGGGCCGGGTCGCGATGGGCGCGTTCATGCCAGAGCATGGCCATTTCGTAGCCTGGAATCTCCAGCGGCGCTTCGACGACCTGCAGTGCAACACCCTGAACCAGCCGTTCGGGCAGCATCGCCACCAGGTCGGTGCTTTCCAGCACCGAGCGCAGGAACAAGAAATGCGGCACCGACAGCACCACGCGCCGTTGCAGGCCATGCGTGGCCAGGGCATCGTCGGTGGCACCGTGAAAGCCGCCGCCATCCGGCGAGACGATCACCTGATCCAGCGCGCAGAACTGCTCTAGCGTCGGCCGTCGCCGCAGGCGGGGATGCCCGGCACGGCCGGCCAGCACGTAGCGCTCGGTGAACAGAACGCGGCCGCGCAGGTTGGATGGCGCTCCGTCGACGGTGTGCAAGGCGAGGTCGATATCACCCTGTTCAGCCTGGCGGGCGATGCGCGAAGGCTGCATCTCGACCACGGCGATGCGTGTGCCCGGTGCGGCGGACCGCAGGCCGGCCAGAGCGGGTAGCACAATGGCCGACTCGCCATAGTCGCTGGCTGCGATGCGCCAGACGCTCTGCGCGGCGCCAGGGTCGAATGGGCTGGCTGGGGCGACGGCTTGCTCCAGAGCCTCCAGCGCCAGGCGCAAGGGCTCGCGCAATTCTTCTGCGCGTGCAGTCGGGCGCATGCCTCGCGGCCCAGGTATCAGCAGAGGATCGTCGAAAATGTCGCGCAGCTTGGCCAGGTGCACGCTCACCGAGGGCTGGGAAAAATTCAGGCGCTCTGCGGCGCGGGTGACATTGTGCTCAGCCAGCAACACGTCCAGGGTCACCAGCAGATTCAGATCGAGGCGTCTGAGATTATTCATGGCAATACCTGGAATACGGGTTATTCATTTCAAACATACCTGGGCAAGCGACATTCTGCAGCCGTCCCGTTACGGAGGTTTCCCATGAATGTTCTGCTTGTTTATGCCCATCCCGAACCGCGCTCGCTGAATGGCGCATTGAAGAATTTCGCCGTCCAGCACCTGCAGGCGGCCGGACACAGCGTTCAGGTTTCCGACCTGTATGCCATGGGCTGGAAGGCCACAATCGATGCCGGCGACAGCCTGGATCGCGATCCCGAAGCGCGCTTCGATGCGTCCGCGGATTCCCGGCGCGCGTTCGCCAGTGGTCGGCAGAGTCCCGATATCGCGGCCGAGCAGGACAAGCTGCGCTGGGCAGATGCGCTGATCCTGCAGTTCCCTCTCTGGTGGTTTTCGATGCCGGCGATCCTCAAGGGCTGGGTCGACCGGGTATATGCCTACGGTTTCGCCTATGGCGTCGGAGAGCACTCGGATGCGCGCTGGGGCGATCGCTACGGCGAGGGCTCGATGGTCGGCAAACGGGCGATGCTGATCGTGACTACCGGCGGCTGGGAATCACACTACAGCCCGCGGGGAATCAACGGGCCCATCGAGGACCTGCTGTTCCCCATCCATCACGGCATCCTGCATTACCCGGGCTTCGATGTGCAGCCACCGTTTCTGGTGCACCGCACCAGCCGCATCGACCGGGCCCGATTCGACACGCTCCGCGACGAGCTGGGCAAGCGCTTGGACGATCTCTGGCGCACGGAGCCCATCGCCTATCGCAAACAGAACGGCGGCGACTACGACATCCCGGCGCTGACGCTCAGGGCCGAGGTGGCGCCAGCGCAGGTCGGCTTTGCCGCGCATGTCGAACAGCCGTAACAGCTCCAGGGGCAGGGGTCGTGCTTTGTCGTTACGTCGTCAGAGTTCCTTGGCGAACCGTTCGACCGCACTGACCACCTGCTTGGCGGCGTCCTGAATCTCGACGATCACCGCGCCGGCCTGGTTGGCCAGCCCCAGGCCCTGCACCGCCTGTTCGCGGCTGGCGAACATGTTGCGCACGGCTTCGTCGGCCAGCGCCTGGTTCTGTTGCACCACATTGACGATCTCGTCGGTAGCGGTGCTCGTTCGCGCGGCCAGTTGCCGGACCTCGTCGGCAACCACCGCGAAACCGCGGCCCTGGTCGCCAGCCCTGGCGGCCTCGATGGCCGCGTTCAAGGCCAGCAGGTTGGTCTGTGCGGCGATGCCACCAATGGTCTGGACGATGGAGCTGATCAGCAGCGACTGCTTGCCGAGCGCCTCGATGCCATCGGTGGCGGACTGCACCTGGTCGGTGATCTTCTGCATCGTCACCAGGGTGTCCTTCACCACGCTGGCGCCGCGCTCGGCACTGACGTCGGTCTGCAGCGAGATGTCGTAGGCGACGCCCGCGGCTTGCCGCACTTCTGCCTCACGCATGACCTGATCGGTCACCACGTTGGCGAACTTGACCACCTTGTAGAGGTTGCCTTCGGTGTCGTGCACCGGGTTGTAGGTCGCCTCCAGCCAAACCTCGTGGCCGTGGCGGTCGACACGCTTGAAGCGATCGGCGACGTACTCGCCGCGGTTCAGTTTCTGCCAGAACGCCTTGTAATCCGCCGAAGCGGCATCTTCCGGCGCGCAGAACAGACTGTGATGTTTGCCTTTGAGCTCCGCGAGCGAATAGCCCATGGTCTGGAGAAACTGCTCATTGGCCGTGACCACCGTTCCGTCCAGATTGAACTGGATAACCGCGGTCGAGCGGAGCAGGGCGGTGATGAATGCCTCGTTCTCCTTTGCCTGATACACGGCTTCGCTGATATCGCTGCCAAAACCCTGAATATGCGAAAGCTTCCCGTCGGCCGTTGCGATCGGATACCAATGGATCTTCAACCAGGCGAGGCTGCCGTCGGCGCGCAGGTACCGATAGTCGTCGCTGACCGGCTCGAGCTTGGCCACCGCGGCGCGAAAGTTGTGAAAGCAGGGCAGGTTCTTCACGTAGGGCGGAACGATCTCGGCCAGGGGCCGGCCCTGGAGATGCCCGTGTGAGTAACCCAAGGTACTGGCGAATCGATCATTGAACGCGCAGATCTTGAAGTCGGTATCCAGCGTGACCGACAGCATGTCACCGTTCATCTTGCCCATGAGCTGGCGCAGGATTGCCAGCTCGGCATCCTTGGCTTCCAAATCCTTTTTCAAGCGGTTGTTAAACATGCAGGGCATCCAATCGATCTAGTTGTGCTTCCGATATCGGCGAAGAGTGCGGGCGCTTGAGCGACTTCCGTGTCGCGCCAGCGAAAGCCGTTGAGCCGACGGGGTGTGTGCCGAAGCGAGAACATGAAAGGGTGCGATTACCACGCGTTTGTCTTCGCCCCACATGTGATGTGAGCCGCCATCGCCCTCAGAGCTGATCGGCAACTGCCTTCTTGTCGATCACCGACCACACGTTGCGGATCTTTCCCTCGAGGAACTCGTAGAAGACGTTTTCGGTAAAGACGACTCTCTTGCCATTCACAGCAAGGCCAAACAGTTCGCCTGTGGGCGTGCAATCGAACCGCAGCTGTGCCGCCACATGGGGCGGCTCGACGATGAGCAGCCCGATATTGAACTGCAGATCGGGGATCGCCCGAACGTCGCCGTCGAGCATCTGGCGATAGCCGTCCAGCCCAACGAACTGGCCGTTGTAGTGAACTTCTTTATGAACGAAGCGCTCCAGCTCTGCCCATCGCCTGTTGTTCAAACAGGCGATGTAGCCCCGGTAGCAATCAGCGATCTCGTCGCCAGTCATGATCGTTCCCCGCAAAGAAAGCCCGATAATCAGGCTAGCGACTGGCTCGATATACGCTAGCCGCATCGACCGGCCGCACTGGCTGAGGTGATCTGCTCGGCACCGATTACCTGGTCAGTCGAGCACCACGGCGTGGCCCTCCAGCGGATTGATGTCGCCTTTGATCAGGGATTCGGCCAGCGCCTGTGCGGCCTCCATGCCTGCGTGCTCGTTCACCTGCATCCAGGGCTGCTGCGCATCGCTCACCCGAGCGATAAAGGCCAGCTGCGCTTCGTTGAAGCGGCGGGTCACCTCGGCGGGACCCCAGTCGGCGTTGCGTTTCTTGATCTGATAGGGCGCGAAGTAGGGCTGTGGCTGCGGACCGGCCAGCGTTGCGTCCGTCTTTCTGTATTCGTGGTTCTGGGCTGACCCGGCGAAGCAGTCGTACACCAGCGCATCCTTGAAATGGCTGTGGATCTGCCGGCGTAGATCGGCGCTACCGGAGAAGTCGACGTAGAGCGTGGGCACGCTCGGGTCCAGCGAAGCGAGCTGGTCGTAGCCCAACGCCTGTCGGTAGCAACCCAGGCCTTGCACGAAGTCCGTGTTGCCGGCGGAAGTCAGCCCGATCAGCTGCACGGCCGGGTTGTCCTGCAGGCAGAACGCCGTGCCGTACGCAGTCTTGCTCGAGGCGCTCGACATCAGGATCTGGCGCGCGCCGAAGAAGGCGTTGTCGTCGAGGAAATCGGCCAGCATGAACGAGGTGATGAACAGCGGCCGCAGCAGCATCTGATAGTTTTCGCTCTCTGCGCGATAGGCGGCGTCGCTGCTGATGCGCTGGTACTGGTTGTAGGCCGATGTGAGTTCGAGTCGGTGTTCGGCGCCGTCGTAGAAGCCGCGCTCGGAGACGCGCACCGGCTGCATGACGACATGGCTGGCGATCGGCCAGAAGCCATAGAAGCGTTCGCCCTTCGCCAGACCATCGACGGTGCTCTCCACGACTTCGGCGAAGCCCCACGCCGGCATGTGGAACCATTCGCTATCGCCGGTGGGGTAGAAGTCCCAATAGCGCAGGTGAGGTGTCTCGCCGAACGCGGCGTAGGTGACATTGTTCGTGGTCAGTGCCAGCCGGCTGATACGCAGCAGGGCTTCGCCGGCTTTCAGCTCCGGCATCGGTCGGGTCTGAATGCGGGTCTGCTGCATGTCTTTCTTGTTGTTCTGCAACTGGCGGATGACGCTCATCGATGGCACCTTGGGTTCGTAAATGGACGGCTTCGACTCTATCCCTTTCGTTTCACCGCCGGGTTCGGATTTCATGAGCACACGATTGCCGAGCGCCAAGCCGCTCAAACGGCCGACTCAGCAGCGCGCCAAGGCCACCGTCCAGGCGATTTTCGACACCTATGTTCGGATATGGCAGCGCGACGGCTGGGCTCGATTGACGACCCGTGCGGTCGCACTCGAAGCCGGCGTGGCCATCGGCACCCTGTACGACTACTTCCCCAACAAGCACGCCCTGCACTCAGGCTACGTGCGCTATTGCGTCGAGCAGCTGCTGGAGGCGATTGACGCGCAAGCGGTAGCGCCAAACGCGCTTGCCTGGCCCGAGCGCATCCGCCGACTGGTGCGCACCCTTGCCGGGGTCGAGTCGCGGCTGCCCTGGTTTCACCCGGATATGCTCGAGCTGGAAACGCTGGTGGCCGAGCCCAAGCATCAGCGTCGGGCCTACGAGGATCTGTTGGCCGCCTGGCATCGAGTCATCGACGCGGCGATCGATCTGCCGGTACGCCCGAGCGCTGCGACGCTGGAAGCGCTGCATCTTTCGGTATGGGGCGGCCGCCGCTACGCAATGCTGGTGCAGCTTGAAGCGGATCGGATGGCTGACTGGGCCAACTGCATGGAGCAGCTGTGCCTGGACAGGCTCGCTGGCCCGTCGCCCCAGCCTGAGCGCGATCGATCATGAGGCAGCCTTTCGTTTCGTTCAGCTGACTCGCTAAAGAGGGGGCGAGCATACGGTCGCCTGGTATCCGGAGGACGGGCAACAGGATGTGCCAGCGCGTCGGTAATTGCCGGGCGATTTCCAGCCGGCCGGGATAATATGCGCGCCCCCATCGTTTCCTCACACATCAGGTCATCATGCCCGGCGATGCTCTCTATACCGACTTGTCGGGTTATTACGATCTCATGTGTGCGGACATCGACTACCGGGCGCAAAGCCACTGTGTCCACAGGTTGCAGCAGTTGTTCGGCAATGGCGGGACGAGGCATCTGGACCTCGCCTGCGGCACTGGCCCGCACGTCCGCCATTTCATCGATACCGGCTATACCAGCGGCGGGCTCGACATCAACCAGCCGATGCTGGACAGAGCAGCCGCGCGCTGCCCGCAAGCGCAGTTTTCCCTGCAGGACATGTGTGGCTTTGCGGTCGAGCAGCCGGCCGATCTGATCACCTGCTTTCTTTACTCCATTCATTACAGCGCCGAGCTTCAGCGATTGCAGGCCTGTATCGCCAGCGTGCATGCCGCGTTGGCCCCGGGCGGGCTGTTCTGCTTCAACGCCGTGGATAAGCGCCGGATCGACAACGCCTCATTCGTCTCGCACACGGCCAGGCATGCGGACGGCCTGTTCACCTTCAGCTCCGGTTGGCATTACCCGGGTGAAGGGGAGCAGCAATTGCTGAGGCTGCGAATCGAAAAGACCATCAGCAATGAAAGCCAGGTCTGGCACGACGAACACAGGATGGTGGCAGTGAGCTTTGCCGAGCTGAGCGAGCTGCTGGAGCGGTACTTCGAAGTGCATGTGCTCGAGCATGACTACGAAAAGATCGTGCCCTGGGACCAGGCATCCGGGAACGCGATATTCGTCTGCGTGAAGATTTAGCGGCGAAAGCCAGGCCCTTCGTCCAGGTCCGTGGAGTGACCAAGCGCTTTCTCGCCCAGTGGCCAGCCTTACGCGCTGTACTGGTATCGCCGCTTCCGACTGTGCCTTTGCGCGCGCCTGCCTCGCTTTGAGAATAGGTCGACTCACTAGCGCTGGACCCAGCCATGCACATTGCCATTGTTACCTTTGACGGCTTCAACGAACTGGACTCGCTGATCGCGCTCGGCATCCTGAACCGCATCAAGCGGCCGGGCTGGCGCGTGGCGCTGGCTTCGCCGAGCGAGATGGTCACCTCGATGAATGGCGTGCGGCTGTATCGACAGGCTTCTCTAGACGAGCTCGAGTTCTGCGACGCCGTGCTGGTCGGCAGCGGCATCAGAACCGGTGAAGTCGCTCAGGATCTCGCAGTGATGCAGCTGCTAGCGCGGCTCAATCCCGCACGCCAGCTGATCGGCGCCCAGTGCTCCGGCACTCTGTTGCTTGCGAAGGCGGGTTTGCTGAACGGCGTTCCCGGCTGCACCGACCTCACCACCAAGCCCTGGGTGCAGGAAGCGGGTATCGAAGTGTTGGAGCAACCATTCTTCGCGCGCGACAACCTGGCAACCGCCGGCGGCTGTCTGGCGTCCATCTATCTGGCGGCTTGGACGTTGGCACGGCTGGTTGGGCTTGATGCGGCAGCCGAGGCGCTGCACTACGTCGCGCCGGTAGGGGAGAAGGAGGACTACGTAGCGCGAGCGCTCGCCAATATCGAGCCGTATCTGAACTGCGCCTGATCATCGCCAATCGGTTGATCAGGTATCTCGATACGGCTGCGTCATAGCGGTTGTGCCTCTCGCGACGGCGCGGTGAGCTGCAACGCCAGACCCATCAACAGCATGATGCCAACGGCCATCAGCAGCCAGGCATCCGCCAGGCTCGCCAGTCGGTCGCGCAACAGGCCTGCTCCCAGCGGTGCCAGGCTGGCAATCAGGTAGCCACCGCCCTGAACGAATCCCAGCAGCGAGCCGGCGTCGGCCGAGTCACGTGCATGGTCCATGGCCAGAATCAACGAGAGCGGGAACAGCGCGCCGATACCTACACCCAGCAGAATTGCCGTTGGAATTGCGAGCATCAGCGGTGCAAGGGCGAGGCACAATAAACCGGCAAGCACCACGGCTAGCACGCCCAGCACAAGCGGCCGCCGCCGCCGGATCCGCCCGATCAGCGCTGAGAGCAGCAATCCGGTGCCGACTTCCGCCAGGCTGATGCCTCCGAGCAGCAGGCCGCTGTCCGCAGCGCTCCAGCCAAGGCCCGTGTAATAGGGCGGCAGCCACGCCAGCACCAGGGTATAGGCCGCCGTACCGATGCCGAAGAACAGCAACAGACGCCAGGCGTGTGGCGATTTCAGCGGCAACGGCCGGGAGGCGGTGCGCTCTGTCGCGAGCGGCGGGCGCGCCAGGCTCCACCAGATCGACAGGGTCAGTACGGCCGGAATCGCCCACAATGCCAAGCCATTCGACCAACCGAAGCGTTCTGCCAGCGGCGCGGCACTGGCAGCGGCGAGAGCAGCGCCGCCCATGATGCCGGTGGTGTAGAGCCCCATCAGCGCACTGGTCCGCTGCGGATGGCAGCGGTGGATGTACGCCGGTATCAGCGCCTGCACCAGGGCAATCCCGACGCCACCCAGTGCGGCGGTGAGGATCAGCCCCGCACCGTTCGGAGAGCCCCAGCGCAAGGCACTGGCCAGCGCCACCAGCGTGAGCCCGAGCGCTACGCCACGGCGTTCGCCCAGCTTCGCTTGCAGCATGGCGCCGCCAAGTGCGCAGAATCCCATAGCAGCGATGGGCAGGGTGGTAAGTGCGCCTGCACCGGCGCTGCCCAGACCGGTCGCGGCCTGGATTTCATCGAGTAATGGCCCGATGGCCGCTAGGATAGGCCGCAGGTTGAGGCCTACCAGCAGGACGAGCATGACCGCCAGTAACGCCTCGCCGGCCCGCGATAGTGAAGATGACGCGGGTGATCGAACGGAAAGCATGGCAATCTCCAAGTGGGCAGTTAATGTCTTTGCGATAAGTATCTTAACATCAAGATAAATAGACGAGGTATCCGGTGATCGATAGAGCTCAACTCGCCGTTGAACAATGGCAACAGCAACGGCCGGACCTGGACACCTTGCCCATGCGCCTGATCGGCCGGCTCGGCGAGGCGGTGCAGGTGCTCAACCGAGACGTGCTGCAACCCTTCTTCGATGAGCACCGTTTGCACTACGGCGAATTCGATGTGCTGGCGACCTTGCGTCGCGCCGGGGCGCCGCATGCCCTGAGCCCAACCGCGCTGTATGAGGCTGCGATGATTTCTTCAGGCGGCATGACCAACCGGCTCGACCGCCTCGAGCGTGCCGGGCTGATCGAACGCAAGCCGAACCCCGAGGACCGCCGTGGCACCTTGGTCGCCCTGACCGAAGCCGGCTTCACTCTGATCGACGGCCTGATGACCGCCCACGTCGAGAACGAAAAAACGGCCCTCGCCACACTCAGTCGCGACGAACAGGAACAGCTCGACAGGCTGCTGGGCAAGTGGCTGGCCGGGCGCTAGCGCGACGCTTGGCGTAAGCCGCGATAAAGACCGCGCGGTTCGATAAGGCGAGGCGTATATCCGCGTGGGATGGTGGGGTGGTGAATGGAGCAGCTGCGCGGGGCTCGGTATCTCCCGAGCCAAGTGACTCCTTGCCCGATCAATGCAAACGCCGAACGGTCGATTGCTGCACCAGGTCCTGCGCCTGGCGCGCCAGTTGATCGAGCAGACGGTCGCGCTGTTTCTCCGCCTCGCTCATCGCCTTGCGGCCGTTCTGCTGCACCAGATAGCTGTAGATCTGGCGGACTTCCTTGGACTGGAAGATCGGCTCCAGATCTTGCACCGCCACCGCGCCATTCGAAGCGTCGTTACGGGTATTCATCACCACCTGCGGGCCGCGCGCCACCAGCGGCTGAAAGCCCAGCGCGCTGAAATACGGCACCTTGCCTGCAACGCACGCGACCTCGGCATGGGGATAGCGCGTCACCATCGCTTCGACCATCGCCCGGCCAATGCCCTGGCGGCGATGGCCGGCGCCGACCGCCAGATAGACCAGCGCGCAGGCTTCGGGATCGTCCACAAATGGCAAATACAGCGCGAAGCCGAGCAGGACCGTAGGATCATCAGCATCCAACGCCATGATCAGCTCCGGCTTGCCCGCCTGCGCGCCGTCCATGCTGTCCAGGTAGCGATGCACCTCGAAACCCACCACGTACTGATACAGCTGATACAGCGGGTTGCTGGGCTGCAGCGAAACCGGGCTGATGTCGCCGAGATAATCCACCACCATCTGCAGCACCTGGCTTTTCAGCGATTCCGGCGGCGGGGTGTCGAGGTGGGTGAGGGTGAACATGGCGGCGCTCCGGGTCGGTACGGTAAATGGCAGCATTGTACCGGGCGGTGTGCGACTGGCCAGGTGAAGCGGCATGGCGATCGGTGCTACGGGATATCCTGCCTGCCGCTATTTCGCGGCTGCGTCTGGCTTTCTCTTCCTCGGTTTGCGTGGCGTTGGTGCCGGCATGAGGCGAGCCGTTTCGATCACCAGGCGGCGGAGTTCGTCGGCATCGTCCAGCAGCTCGTCCGCCACCGGATAGTTCTTTGCGCCGGGGTAGGGCGGCGCTTGCGGCAAGTCTGGGGCGAGCGTCTCGGCGGCCGCCGAAGGCTTGATGAACAGGCTGTTGTCGCAGACGAACGCGACGACCTTATCGTCCAGATAAAGGGCGTACTCGCCGAACATCTTCCTGTACGCCAGCCTGCTCCCCAGGCCGATCTGCTCCGCCACGTACAGCACGAAATCGTTGTCGCTCGCCATGCCTGCTCCGCTGTTTCGACTGGGTGCCATGCCCATGGAGCGTAGCGTGGAAAGCGAGGCCGTTTCCACGCGTTGCCCGCCTTACACCTGATCGAACTCGGCCTGCCTTGCCCGGGCATGGAGCGGGGGCGTGTCGAGTGATGCCTGCAGCTCCTTCACCAGCGCATCGACCTGGTGCAGCGCCTCGGCCACCGAGGCGGCCAATACCTCGCCACCGGTTTCCTGACCTTCAATCGCGATCTGATGGATGCGGGTGATCCCGATGAAATTGAGTGCCGTCACCAGATTCGGCTCCAGATGATTCATGTGCGCCATTTCCCCGCCAGGGCCAAAGCCGATGCCGCCGCGGGCACTGAGGATGACCGCATGCCGTGGCCGGTCCGCCAGCAAGGGTACGTACGGGTCGGGCAGCTTGCTTTCGTCGACCTCAACCGTCCGGCCTGGGCGCACGATCTGATCAATCCAGGCCTTCAGTGCGGCGGGCATGCCGAAGTTGTAGAGCGGCGTACCGATGACCAATACATCGGCGGCTATCAGCTCATCGACCAGCTGGTCGCTTTCCGCCAGCGTTTCACGCATCCACGGCTCACGGCGTTCTTCCGGCGTAAAGCTGGAGGCGATCCAGTCGTGGCTGATAAACGAAGGCGGGTTCTGGCCTATATCGCGGTAGACGATGCCGTCCTGCGCGCGGCGGGCCGCCCACTGGCTGACGAAGCGGTGGGTGAGGTTACGGCTGTGGGAACCGTGCTCGTCCTTGCCGGCAAGCCCGGGGCGGGCGCTGGCATCGAGGTGCAGAAGGTGCGTCATGATGATTCTCCTCTGTGATTGAATTCATCTGTCGTTCGCGGTAAATCCAGCGTAGGGCTAGGCTGTACGAGCGACAAACGACCATTTCTTCCAACTACAGATGAGAGAAACTCAGCCATGGCGCACCGCCGCTTACCTTCGCTTTCTGCGCTGCGAGCCTTCGAAGCCGCTGCCCGGCACGAGAGCGCCAAACAGGCTGCGGAGGAGCTGTCCGTCACGGCCACAGCGATCAGCCACCAGATTCGCTCGCTGGAGGAGTCGCTCGGCGTGGCGCTGTTTCTGCGTAAACCGCGAAAGCTGGAATTGACCGACCCGGGGCGCGAGCTGCAACAGACGCTGGAGGCCGCGTTCGACAGCATCAGCGCCACGGTCGAACGCCTCAATGCGAAGCCCTGCCGCCAGGCGATCACCCTCAGCACCACACCGGCGATCGCAGTGCGCTGGCTGGTGCCCTGGGTCTGCCTGCTGCGCGATTCCCATCCGGATATCGACCTGCGCTTTCACACCTCCCATGAACCGGTGGCGCTGGATGGCGTCACGGCGGATATCGCCATCCGCTACGGGGACGGCCGCTGGCCCGGGCTGGTGGCGGAGAAGCTGTTCGACAACACCTTCGTCCCGGTCTGCAGCCCGCACCTCGGCTTGCGTGATATAGCCGAGCTGTCCAAACATCCGCTGATTCATTTCCGTGCCCAAGCCGCCTTGTCCGCACCGATTCACTGGGCGTCGTGGCAAAAGCTCGCCAACGTGCCGGGGCTGGACGTCAGCGCCGGGCTGGTGTTCTCCGACGAAACCCACGCCATCTCCGCCGCCATCGGCGCGCAGGGCGTGGCTCTGATGAGTCGGCAGTTGATCGAGGATGAATTGAGGGAAGGGCGGCTGGTGCAGCCATTCGGGCCGGAGATGGAGGGCAAGCCGTTTCATCTCGTATACCCGGAGAGCCGTCGGGATGATCCGACGGTTCGGGCGGTGAGGGTGTGGGTGATGAAGGTGCCGGGTGGGTTGTGTGAGGTGGTGGGGTGATACCGGCTGCGCCCCGCGGCCGTAGGGTGGAAAACGGCGAAGCCTTTTCCACGTGTCAGCCCGCATCACCTGCGAATCCCACCGCATCATCACCGCACCAATCAGCTGGGTAGACCCCAGCCCCGACCGCCCGATGAAAACTCGAATAGGGCCAGTCGACGACACGCTCCACCAAACCATGCTTCAACGGATTTCGATGCACATAGTCGACGTGATGCCGGTAATCCCGTTCATCCTGAATCAGGTGCTCCCAATAGCGCCGTTGCCAGACCCCGCGTTCGCCACGGGAGCGCTGAGTTGTCGTCAGTAACTCGGTCTTCGGCAGGCGTCGGGCGAAAGCGAACTTGATGACTTTCCAGCGTAGAGCGAAATCGGCGTCGCCATCCGGGAGCGTCCAGACGCAATGCATGTGGTCGGGCAGAACGACCCAGGCGTCGATGTGGAAGGGATGGCGTGAGCGTGTGGCACGTACCGTATCGCGGAGCAGGTCGATATGACGGACCAGCAGGTCGCTGCGACGATTGAACAGATTGACCGTAAAGAAATACGTGGCGCCCGGCACACGGGCGCGGCGGTAGCTGGACATGGCAGCTCATCCTTGAGCGTTGTGTTGGCGGGAGGTCCGTATCGGTGGATAAGCAAAGCGTTATCCACCCTACGCCATCTCAATCGCTCACACCGCCGACGCATCGACGTTGCCGGAGGTAGGGTGGAAAACGGCGAAGCCTTTTCCACAAGTCACTCCCACGCAACCTCGCTGACTTGTCATCTATCCCGCCGCACATCCAGCACTTCGTTTTTGCCCATTCTCTCCAGGAGCCGTTGCCGGAAGGTTAGCTTGCTCTCCTGCAACGGTTGAAGGCCAAAGCGCTGACGTTCGTTATCAACCAACCGTCGCGGCAGATGGGCCTCGCAGTAGTGCGCATACTGCTCGAAGTAGATCCTGCTATACGCACCATCCTTGATTTCGACCGGCTCATTTAGGGCCTTGCGCTTGTGTTTGACCCATGGCTCCAACGCATACCAGCAGGCGAGATACATCGGGCCCCAGATATTCATGAAGTGGTTCCGGGAAACCAAGTTGTGAAGCGCCATGTAGCCAATGCGTTGAAGGTTGACCCCAACGACCTGCGCTGCATCGAGCTCCTGGCTGGTCCAGCCGTTCGGGTTTGTCTCTGGGTCGTGCGGCAGCCCGCAGTAGTTATGCCGTTTGTGAGCGTCGGTGAGTAGCCTTATCTGCGGTTTGAGCGTGTCCATTTCCGACATTGCCCAGCGGAGAATGTCAGCATCTCGGGAGATTGACGACTCGCGAATGTTCTTTGCGCCCTGCTTCAACCCTGCAAGCAGGACCAATGTGAGCAGCACCATTACCACGTCGGACAGGCCGGATACACCGCTCCAGTCAAACTTGCTGAGCTCGATTTTTATTTCGGTGAACATCGTTGTCCTTGAGTCTGATTTTGTATGCGCTGTTGATGCCGTATGTATCGTTGAGTCTGCAAGTTGCGATAAGCGGTTTTTGATTGGCACAGAGGGTGCCACGTCGCGCTATGCCAAATCGTATCGGCGACAGTGCAGATTTCTGGAGGCTGTGGAAGGGATCGCTCTGCAAGTGAAAGGGGGCGTGAACGTGTGGCTCGCTCCGTCTCGCGGAGCAGTTCGATATGGCGGACCAGCAGGTCGCTGCGCTGGTTGAGCAGATTGACGGTGAAGAAGTACGTGGCGCCCGGCACATGGACGCGGCGGTAGCGGGACATGGCGGCTCATCCTTGAGCGTTGTGTTGGCGGGAGGTCCATATCGGTGGATAAGCAAAGCGTTATCCACCCTACGCCATCTCAACCGCCCACACCGCCGATGCATCGACATTGCCGGAGCGTAGGGTGGAAAACGGCGAAGCCTTTTCCACGCGTCACTTCCAGGCTACCTCGCTTCCAGTGCTACCTCGCTACCTCGCTAGTACCCTTGTTGTTTTTTTATGTGAGCACACAGGCCGTCGAGGTCAGGGAATATTGTTGAGTTGTTAATTCCGTATTTGGTCAAATGCTTCAAAAATGAAGGCTTCTGATTGCTTGGAATTATTAATTTTAAGATTTTTGGTTCATCTATTTCTTGGCAGCAGTCTGGATGGATCGTGAATGCCCCAGACTGGGCTGTGATTCTTTTTGAGCCATGCGCCGGAAGAAACTCAACAGGCTTGGTTAGCTTCTGCATGTTGATTTTTTCTTCTCTTTTGTATTCTCTAGCTTCGTACAGGTAAACGGCTCCGTCGCGTTCGGATAATTCTCTTACGGCAAAGAAGCACGCAACAAGAGGGCTAAATGTCCAATCCAGAAGTCGCGTGGGGAGGCCGTGATGCTGAGCAAGTGTTAGCCATTGAATATCATTGTCGGGCTGTTTTTCGAGATGAGGGCGCGAGTGCGCTTTGAAAACCCACATCATCTTATCTTCTCGGATTTTGTGCCCATCAGTTTCATGTCTGAACAAAGAAGGTAATAGTTTGAAGTTTCTGTCAGGAACGCCTCGGAACAAGTCGTTAGGGTCTGACGTGCTAACGCGTTCTAGAAAGTCGCCCATGCTGGAAACTATAACTTCATTCTTGGTCGCAGTTAGATATGCGTCAGCAAATATTTCTGCCTCCAACAAAGCGCCAAACAGATCCCGGCACTGAGATCTATATATCTTCTCCGCCTCTTTGTATTGTTCGTATGAGCTGCTAGTAAGAATGTCTTGTACAGTGCTTGGCCTGCTAGATCTTCTTAATTGATTATTTTTGGGGTGCATGCGGAGTAAAGCGAACTCGTTCTGTAAAAGCTGGAGTTCTGCCTGCGTGTTTACAAGGATCTCCGCGGAACCTAGGAAATCGTCTAGCTCGTCTGCAACCTGGCTGAACAGTGGCTTGTCTGAAAGAAACTCATCCGTGATGCCATGCTTGATGATGGCGCGTTCTTGCACATCCCTCGATGGATTCACGTAGCAGTGAAAGTGTCTTCCTGTGAGCTCTCGATCCTTAACCTCTATAGCACCGACTTCGATAAGACGATCTTCGTTTTCTTGCAGTAAACCGGTTGAGTTGGTGCAGATGAATACTTGTTTCATATGTATAGTCTGAAAAAAGCCCCGCTTAGCGGGGCCTCTTACCTTTCCTTGGCTGCGCTCCGATTACGACCGTTGAATCAATCCCAGCTCAAAGCCCCACCCGTCTGATATTCAATAACCCGCGTCTCGAAGAAGTTCTTTTCCTTCTTCAAATCCATGATTTCGCTCATCCACGGGAACGGATTGGTAGTACCCGGATACTCTTCCTTCAAACCAATCTGCGTCAGGCGACGGTTGGCGATGAACTTGAGGTAGTCCTCCATCATCGCGGCGTTCATGCCGAGCACGCCACGGGGCATGGTGTCGCGGGCGTATTCGATTTCCAGCTGGGTGCCCTGGA
>DAMCQE010000038.1:0-34325 GCA_032105665.1 Pseudomonas sp.
CGCCGAAGCCCATGCCGCTGGGCAGCATCATGCCGGCGACATAGGCGACCCCGGCGATGCGCTCGGCATAAGCCTCGGCCACGGCAGTGGCAGTGACGCCGCCGCCGGAATGCGCCACCAGCTGAATCGGGCCGGGCAGCGTCTCGATCAATGCGCCGACGTGCTCGACATAGCGCTGCAGCGAGACCTTGGCGAGTGGCGTGTCGTCATGGCCGTTGCCCGGCAGATCGATCGCGTGCGGCCTGTGCCCGGCGCTGCGCAGGCCTTCGAGCAGCGAATCCCAGACCCAACTGCCGGCCCAGGCCCCGTGGATGAGGACGATGTCAGCCATAGGTCCTCCGGTACATCTCGCGGTGGTGTTCTTCCACCGTCACCGCGGGGTAGCGCGGCGCCTCGCCGGGCGCGAGGCAGGTCGGCAGGCACTCGACCACATGGTCCGGGTTGCCGCTGAAGAAGAACGGCACGCTGTAGCGCTCGCGTCCGGACATGTTGACCACCCGGTGCAGCGTCGAACGGTACTGGTCGTTGGTCCAGCGGGCGATCATGTCGCCCAGATTGACCACATAGGTGCCGGGCACGGGCACTGCGTGAATCCAGCTCTTGCTGTGGCGATCCCAGACCTGCAGGCCGGGGTTCTCGTCCTGCAGAAGCAGCGTCAGCCCGCCGAAATCGGTATGCGCGCCACAGCCCTTTTCGCCGGGCGCGGCATTGGCCGGCTGCGGCGGGTAATGCAGCAGGCGCAGGGTGCTCATGGAGTCGCGGCAGAAGCCGGCGAAATGCTCCTCGGGCAACTGCAGCGACAGCGCGATGGCGCCCATCAGCCGTGCCGCCAGGGCGTTCATCGCGTCGCGATAGCGCTCCATGGTCGGGCGGAAGTCCGCAAGCTCGGTCGGCCACTGGTTGGCGCCGTGGTTGAAGCGACCGGCCAGCACCCGTGGGTCGTCCTCGGCCAGCTCCTCGCCAATGTAGAAGCCTTCCTTGAGATCGGCCGGCGCCCCGGCTTCCAGCACCTGTCCGCGCAGCGGCTCGTAGCCGCGATTCGCCTTTGAGAAAGCCTTGTCTAGCGCGCGCTTGCTCGCTTCCGGCTGGGCAAAGAAGGCTCGCGCCTGCTCGAACACTGCCTGCTGCAGCGCCGGGTCGACGCCATGGTTGGCGATGCAGAAGAAGCCGACCTCGCGACAGGCCGCGCCGATGCGTTCGGCGACGGCGCTGCGCTCGGCAAGGCCAGGAGAAAACAGCCCGGCGATATCGATCAGCGGCAGCGCGGCGGCTTCGAGATGGCGGGCACAAAGGGATTCGTTCATGGCTCGATCCTGCTCTGCCGACGCGGAATGGCGGTCGGCGAGCGCAGTATCTGGCGGGTCATGCTGTGCGCAGAAGCAGAGAATATCGAGCAAGCCGATGCCGTTTCGGCATCACCGTGTAAAGCGAGAAAACGGTGCTCGCAGTGATCGTGAATGGTGCATCAGCGAACGCCCGGCATTCCTTTCTCGGGACCATATCGGCGGCGGCCAGATAGGCATGCATGCACATTGTTGGGGCATTGTTGGAGAGGTGGCGAGATGTGCAATTTTCCGCAGGCGGTCCACGCCTGCGCCCATGTTCGCTAGATCGAGAGGTTCAGAACCGCCGGCATCGTTGCAACCACCAGGATTACAGCCATGGAAACATTGAATGCCGAGGCAATCCGCGGCCTTCCCAGCCAGCGCCTGAACGTCAAGCCACCCAGCGCCCATACCCCCACACAAGGCACCGATATCGCCGCCAAGATGACAGCGGCGATGCATAAGTTGAGAAAGTGATTTTCAGGCGGGATGTAGGTTGCGGCCACGCTTATCGATAGTGCCCATGCCTTGGGATTGATCCATTGGAACGCCGCCCCACTTATGAGGCCCATTGGCGGCTTGGGATCTACCTGCATTTGCAAGGGGCCGCTGTTAGCGATTGCCCACGCGAGCCAAAGAATATAGGCCGCTCCGACAACACTCAGCGCGGTATGGAAGCCCGGGATTCTCTCGAACGCCGAGCCCAAGCCTGAGCCAACTATCGCGAGCTGCAAACCAATGCCAAGCGCGATGCCGCAAACAAGCGGCATGGTTCTCAAGACGCCGACTCGCGCACCTGACATGAGCACCATGAGGTTATTGGGGCCGGGTGTTCCAGTCATGACGATGGTAAACATCAGAAACGGCAGGAGGACTCCGAGATCGCTCATCAATACAACTCTTCGCTTTGAAATTGGTGCTGCAATTTTATTGTTCGGCTCGAGAATTGTTGTTGCATAATTTCGGCACTGCTAGATGTGGAAGCAATAAATGCTCGAAATTGATCGAATTGATAGAAAGATATTGCGTGAGCTTTCCGATGACGCTCGCCAGACCAACCTGAAACTGGCGGAACGTGTCGGTTTATCGCCTTCGGCGTGCCTCAGACGCGTGCAGGAGTTGGAGCGCAGCGGAGTTATCAAGGGCTACCGGGCGGTGATCGACAAGGCGCTGCTGGGCGCTGGCTTTGTCGTCTATGTGGCCGTTGGGCTTTCCAGCCATACCAAAGAAAGTTTGGGAGCCTTTGAGCGTGCTATCGCCGCCTCTCCCGACGTGGTCGAATTCCACACAGTCACTGGTGCGCTCGAGTATCTGTTGCGCGTAGAAGTTGCAGATATCAAAGCGTACAAGTTGTTCCACACCGAAGTGCTGGGCACCTTGCCCCACGTGTCGTCGATCACAAGCTACATCGTGATGGACACACCCAAGAGTGAGCGGGGCTAGGTCCTGCTAGTGCGAAAAACTCCTGGCTACGATCATTTAAATCGGGTCCAGGACAAGTGCAGAAAAAGGTTTCGCCAGAAGGTACGCCTTCGGCTATGGCTAGTTGCTGCTGTGCGATTTCAGTGGAGCCGCTGCGATCAGCTGTCAGCGCTGCCTGCTACTGGACCAGTTTGCGGCAGAAGCAGTAGACGAACTTCTGCTCGATCCCGCCGGGGGTGTGGTGCGATTCCTTTTCACGGCCGAGCAGCAGAAAGGGTTCGCCGAACTCGGCGTGCAGCTCGCTGGCGCCATAGCGCATGACCGGCAGGCCGCTGCATTTCTCCGGGCCATCCTCGGCGAAGGTGGCCACTATCACCAGCCCGCCGGGCTTGACCGCGTGCAGCACCTGGCGAACATAGGCATGCCTGTCTTCTTCGCTGGTCAGAAAGTGAAAGACTGCTCTGTCGTGCCATACATCGAAGCTGCGCTCGGGTAGCGCGGCTTCGATGACATTCGCCTCCAGCCAACGAACGCTCGCCGCGTTGGAACCGAGTCTGGTCTTGGCCGTGGCCAGCGCCGCGGCAGAAAGGTCGAGTACTGTCAGGTTTCGATAACCGTTGGCCAGAAGATCATCGACCAGTGTCGAGGCATCGCCGCCCACGTCAATGATCGATGCCGTCGAAGGCACGTCCGCATCGCGGATCAGTTTCAGCGACAGCTCGGCGTGTTCCTGAAACCAGCTGACCTCGTCAGCGGCCTTGGTGGAATAGACCTTTTCCCAGTGATCTTTCGGTTGCATGGCGGCATCCCTCGACACGTTTATTGTGATGCTGAGTGCGATGGACGGTAGCATGCAGGCCCAGGCGTGTGCGGCCTTGAAGCCCAAGTCGGGATTCCTGTAACGGAACGCCCATCAGGTGCGCTTGGAACGCAGGTTCTCACCACCGAATGCCCCCATCATCAATACAAGGAAGCAAGGATGTACCTAAAAGGATCTCTATGCGTGTTGGCGCTGGTTTGGCTGGCGACACCACCCGCACAGGCGGCGACTGAACTCAATGGCGTCGTTGGCAGGGAGCTGATCGGACAGGATGTAATACCTACCGAGTACCACGGGCTCTGGGGAAGGGAAGGAAACTGCGCAGAGCTTCAGCAGCCGTTCTTCATGAATGCCGTATTCGTTACGAAAAAGAGCATGGCGTTCGATAAACGAACCTGTCCAATAAACACCGCGCTCGCCGAGGGCGATGAGTTTAAGGCCGTGTTCAATTGCATTACGGTTGGTGAGGATACGCTTCAGACGCTGCCCATACGGCTCACGCTGCGCGAGGCCAGGCTTTACGTGAAAGTCGGTGAAGAGCGTGAAGATGGCCCCTACCTCAACTGCAATGCGCCTGGTTTTGGCTCTAACCGCTGAGTAAACCGGCTATCCCTGCCTGACGGGGTCGGCAAATACTGCACTCTCGATCGCCTCTCGCAACGAGGTTGCCAGCTCTTCGAGGCGATAGGGCTTGGCCAATACGTGCACACCTTCGGCAGCCGCGGACTTCTGTGCGGCTTCGGCGTAGCCGCTGGTGAGCAGCACGGGGATGCCGAGGGCGCGGGTGCGGATTTCCCGGGCCAGTTCAACGCCGTTCATGCCGCCCGGCATCATCACGTCGGAGAAGACGATATCTGCCTGACAGCCGTTCTGCAGCGCGCCCAGCGCGTCTGTGGCACTGGCGGCATGGGTGACGCGATAGCCGAGATGTTCGAGCATCTCGCCGACCAGGGCCGCGACTTCTTCATCATCGTCCACCAGCAGTACGGTACCGGCCGAGGCGTCGGAGCTGTCGTCTTCGGCAGGCCGTTCGCCGTCGGGCTGATCGGGCACACGTGCCGAGCGCGGCAGCAGCATGATCACGCTGGTGCCGCGATCGCATTCGCTTTCGATCCACACCGTGCCGCCGGACTGCCGCGCGAAGCCGTAGACCTGTGCCAGCCCGAGCCCTGAGCCTTTGCCGATCTCCTTGGTGGTGAAGAAGGGGTCGAATACGCGGGCGCGAACCTCCTCGGGAATGCCGGTGCCCGAGTCGGTCACCGTGAGGCGGACAAAATCGCCGGTGATGCCCAGCACCGCTTCGCCAGGTGCATTGCTGGCTTCGATCAGGATCGAGCCGCCGTCGGGCATGGCGTCGCGGGCATTCACGGCCAGGTTGAGGACGACCAGTTCGAGCTCGCCAGGGTCCACTTCGACCGGCCAGAGATCCGGCTCGAACTGCACTTCCACGTGCACGTCGCCGCTCAGGCTGCGGTCGAGCAGCTCGCGCATGCGGCCGATGCGCAGCACCAGGTCGACCGACTCGGGTTCCAGTGACTGGCGGCGGGAGAAGGCGAGCAGTTGCCGAGTGAGGGCGCTTCCGCGTTGCGCGGCCTGGCGCATGCCGTCCATCAACCGCTCGCGGCGTGCAGGGTCGGCGCGGCGGTCGAGCATGTCGAGGCCGCCGGAGATCACCATCAGCAGGTTGTTGAAGTCGTGGGCGATGCCGCCGGTGAGCTGGCCGATGGCTTCGATCTTCTGCGCCTGGCGCAGGGTTTCTTCGATCTGCGCGCGCTCGGCCATCTGTGTGCGCAATTCCTGGTTGGCCTTTTCCAGTTCGCTGGTGCGCTCGACGACCAGCGCTTCGAGTTGATTCGAGGCGCGCTCACGGGCTTCGAGCAAGGCCCTGACTTCGTACTGGCGATGCCGCCCGCGCAGGGCGGCTTTCACCGCGCTGGTCAGGGTGATGCTCTGTACCGGGCGTTCCAGCAGGGAAACGTTGCGCAGCGCCGCCACCATGCGCTGACGCCATGCGGCGACTGCCGGCTGTTGATGCTTGCTGGTGAGGACCACGAATGGAAAGTCGGACCACGCCGGTTGCTGATCCACCCATGTGGCCAGTGCTTGGAGGTCCTGACCGAAGAGGCCTTCTTCGGCGATGAAAACGGCGTCGGCATCGGTTTCGGCGCGACGTAGCACCTCATCGACACTGTGGCAGACAACGGCGTCCATGCCGCTGCGGCTGAGCAGTTCGGCCGAGGCGGGACCGTCCCGGCCGATGGGGGCATAGACGACTACGATGGGGCCTTCTCGTTTAGTGGGCGTCGTCATGCTCGTCTGTCAGTAGCTGAGTCGCATCACCGGTGTATTCCGGTGTGCCCGATAGGATGCCGCTGAAGTGGCTGAGCGGCGGCCCGACCTCGAGGCCGGCGCTACTGAGGCGGTACTCACGGACGGTGTTTTCATGCCGTCCGCTGCGCTTTTTCACCACTGACAACGCCCGGCGAACGACGCCGGCATGCTCGAAGTAGCGCTGCATGATAACCGCATCGCTGAGATAGCTGATATCCACAGGCGTATCCATCGGGCCGACCAGGCCGTGCTGGGCGAGCACCATGATGCTGATCACGCCTTTCTGGCCCAGATAACTCAACAGCTCGTGCATCTGCAGAATCAGGAATCGGCCATCAGGCATCGCGTGCAGATAGCCGTTGAGGCTGTCCAGAATCACCAGGCCGGCCCCCCGCACCTCTACGCTCTGGCGGACCGCGGCGGTGAACTCGCCGGGCGACAGCTCGGCCGGGTCGACCTGTTGCAGATGCAGCAGCCCCTGTTCGATCCACGGTTCCATGGGCAGCCCCAGCGCCCGCCCGCGCGCCAGCAGCGTGGCGATGTTTTCGTCAAAGACGAAGAAGGCGACCTGCTCGCCGCGTTTGCACGCCGCGACCGCATAGCTCAAGGCCAGCGAGGATTTGCCCACGCCGGCAGCGCCGACCAGCAGCGCGTTGGTGCCGCGTTCCAGGCCGCCACCCAGCATCTTGTCCAGTGCTGGATTACCGGACGAGGCCAGCTCACCGGAGAAGGACGAGTGGTGCTCGGCGGCGATGAGCCGGGGATAGATGCGCAGGCCGCCCTTGCGGATTGCGAAGTCGTGGTAGCCGCCGCGAAACTGGATGCCACGCATCTTGATCACTCGCAGACGCCTGCGCTCGGCACCGTAGTCGATTGCCACCTGCTCCAACATGACCACGCCGTGGGAGATGGAATGCAGTTGCAGGTCGCCCACTTCCGAAGTCTGGTCGTCGAGCAGGATCACCGTGCAGTTGCGGGTGGTGAAGAAATGCTTGAGCGCCAACACCTGCCGGCGGTAGCGCAGAGGGCTTTGCGCCAGCAGGCGCATTTCCGAGAGGCTGTCGAAGATCACGCGACTCGGATTGGTTTCGGTGACCCGATCGAACACCTGCTGCGTGGTTTCACTCAGCTCCATCTCCACGGGGTGCAGCACCGTCAGTTCGAGGTCCGGGTCCAGGCTGGTTTCCGGCGTGACCAGCTCGAACACATCGATACCGTCGAGGGACCAGCCGTGCCGCTTGGCGACCAGCTCCAGTTCGTCCTTGGTTTCCGAGAGGGTCACGTAGAGAACGCGCTCGCCCTGGCGGACCCCTTCGAGCAGGAACTGCAGCGCAATGGTGGTCTTGCCCGAGCCCGGGCTACCTTCGTACAGGTACATGCGGTTGGGGTCGAGGCCGCCGCCGAGAATGTCATCCAGCCCCTCGCTACCAGTGGAAATGCGAGGGGGTTCATCGTCTGGTTGGAAGGAAAGATCAGTGAAATCGGTCATTCCGTTCTCCTTAACGCAGGCGCCGCTGCGTGCTTCGTTCCCACTCCTGCATGTCCATATCAGGACAAAGGCGGAGGGGAACAGGCCCGTTTCTCGCCTGGTGGGCAGGTCGGGCTGAATGCCGCTCGAATCGTCGCCTGATGCGCTTCTGATGTGCCGAAAATTGCGCGTTTGGCGGTCGACGTTCGAGGGGCGCAGTCATTTAATCCGACTCGCCAGCCGCCTGCCCGTTCCGCATGAGTGTGCTCGGCACCTTCGCTGCAGCGCGCTCTCCAGGCGGCGCGACCATCTGCTGTGCGGTCCCCCCCGGGCGCTTCGCTCGTTGCCCTTGAGCTACTTCGAACCCCTCCGCTGCGCAACAGACTGCAACCATTGAACCTTGGATCATGGGCCGGGCTGCCCCATGATCAGCCTTTGCCTTCGCGGGTCGCCTGCATGTCTCGATTCTCTCGTCCGTCGGCTTCGGCACTGGGCCGCTTTCTGCAACTGGGCGGCACTGGCGCGCGCATTGCCGGCAACCTGCTGGTGCAGCGCATCACGCCAGGCAAGGCGCGTATCGACTGGGTGCCGGTCGGCGAACTGCTCGGTGATGCGCTTGGGCAGATGAAGGGCCCGGTGCTGAAGCTCGGTCAGCAGGCCTCGCAATGGCAGGATCTGCTGCCAGAACCGATCAGCGCGGCGCTGGCGCGCTTGCAGAACCAGGTGCCCTCGCTGCCGTTCGATGCACTGCAAGCCAATCTGCAGCGCCTCTACGACGGCAAGCTGTACGAACTGTTCGAGTCCATCGAGCCGGAGCCCGCGGCGGCGGCCTCGCTGGGCCAGGTCCACCGCGCTCGGGATCGGCAGGGCAGGGCGCTGATCATGAAGGTCCAGTACCCCGGCATCCGCGCCATCTGCGATGCCGATCTGCGCCAGTTGCGTCGCCTGATGCCTTTGGGCCGACTGTTCGGCACGCCGCCCGCGCGTCTCGATGCGGTGTATATCGAGCTGCAACGGGCCATTGCCGAGGAACTCGACTACGACGCCGAGCGCGCCAACCTCGAAGCCTTCCGCGAGCACTTCAGCAACTGGCCGGGCATCCGCATTCCCTTTGCCGCGGGCGAACTCTGCCGGCCCGGTGTGCTGGTGCTGGAAGACCTGCCGGGCCGCTCCATGGCGGAGGTCGAACAGGCCCCGGCGGAGGTGCGTCAGCGTCTGGCCGAGACCCTTTGCGGATGGCTGGCCGAGCAGGCGTTCGGCCTGCAACTGCTGCATACCGATCCGCATCCCGGCAACCTCGCCTGGACCGAGACCGGCGAGCTGGTGGTCTACGATTTCGGCAGTGTGCTGCGCCTGGAACCGCGCTTGCTGGCCGGCTACGTGCAGATATTCGAAGCACTGCGTGGCATCTCCAGCGAAGCGCTGGAACCTGGCTTTCAGGCACTGGGCGGGCGCCAACCGGGGAGCACGCCGCCGCACGGCCTGTATCGACGCATCCACCTGATGTTGCACCCGCTACTGCAACCCGGCGCGCAGTGGGACTTCCGCGAGGCGGCGCTGCATCAACGGCTGTCCGAGCTGTTCCCCCTGATGATGTCCGCACTCGGCAGCCTGCAACCGGCTTCCGGCACCTTGCTGATCAACCGCACCCTGGAAGGCCATTACTGGAACCTCTACCGGCTCGGCGCTTGCCTGCCCATCGCCGACCTGCTCGCCGAACATATCGAACGCTGGCGCAGCGAAGCCGACGCCCGTCGACCGTAAATCTGGAGATCGTCATGCCGTTGGATTCATTCCCCGAAGGGTTTCGTGCGCTGGTCATCGGCGCATCCGGTGGCATCGGCGCCGCACTGGTCGATGCCTTGCGCAGCGATCCGCACTGCGCATCGGTCATTGCGCTGAGTCGCTCGTCCGAGCCGGCGCTCGACCTGACCGATCCCTCCAGCATCGAACAAGCCGCGGCCAGCGTGGCGGGGCAGGGGCCGTTTCATCTGATCATCAACGCCGCCGGCGTGCTGCACGGTGCCGACTTCATGCCGGAGAAGCGCCTGGCCGATCTCGACCAGGCGCAGCTGCTCGCCACCTTCCAGATCAACACCTTCGGCCCGGCCATCCTGCTGCGTCACTTCAGCGGGCTGCTCGACCGCCAGCGCGGCGTGCTCGCCATGCTCTCGGCCAAGGTCGGCAGCATCGGCGATAACCGCCTCGGCGGCTGGTACAGCTACCGCGCCTCCAAGGCCGCGCTGAACATGCTGATCAAGACTGCTTCCATCGAGGTGCGCCGTAGCCAACCGAATGCGGTGCTGTTGGCGCTGCATCCGGGCACGGTTAACTCACGGCTGTCACAACCATTCCGCGGCGCCGAAATCGGCCGTCCCGCCAGCGATGCAGCGCGGGATCTGTTGAGTGTGATCGATGGTCTGGGGCCGGAGGCGAGCGGTAGTTTCCATGCCTACAGTGGCGAGGAATTGCCCTGGTAGCGCCCCCTCAGCCCGGCTGGCAAAGGTGACGCAGCGCATCCGCCAATGCGGCCTGGCCCGGGCAACGGACCACCCTGTAGCCGTGGACGCCCCACAGTCTGGCGAGCGGCTTGATTTGTCTGTGCGCCTGCGCAGGTGCTACCTCAGTCAGAGGATTGCTCCTGTCTGTCCAGCCCTGCGCTGTGCAGTGGTGCGGCTCGACTGCGACGCGCATAAAGCCGTGACAGCGGCGCCGCGGAGATCCCGTGGACCATGATCGAAGCGAAGATCAATGCGCTCGCTACGTGCCAGTACAGCGGGTCGTGCAGATGACTGTGGGCAAGCGCCGCGTAGTAGATCGCGGCGATGCCTAGGGGGCCGAACCAGCCCAGAAACATCGAGTCGTCCCGGTTCAGCGTGTTTCGCCATGTCGGGGTCAGCAACATGAGAACCGGCAGGCGCCTCAGCAGCAGAATCAGCACCGCCAGGGCCAGCAGCGGCCAACCCAGCGCCGCCCACTCGGTAAAAGGCAGGGCAACGCCGAAGATGACGAACATCGGCAGGGTGAACAGCTTTGCAACCGCCTCCTGAATGTTCTCCTCTTCATGTTTTTCGCGCCTGTCGCTGGACAGGTTGAACGCCAGCCCCGCGGCGAATACCGCGAACACAGCATCGGTATGCAGCAGTCCGGCGAAGCCTAGTGTGAGAAGCGAAAAGGCCACGGTGTAACCCAGCAACGACGAACTGACGACCAGATCGTGCCGCTCCGCGAAGGCCAGCGACTTTGCCGCGATCAGGCCGATCAGCCCGCCCAGAATCGCTGCTCCGCCTATTCCGACCAGTAGCGATTCGATCAGCCAGCGTGACCAGGCTTGATCCGGCACAGGGCCTAGCATGAGCACCGGCAACATCACAAAGGCATAGGCCAAGCCATCATTCGCGCCAGATTCGGCGGACAGGGTGTTACGCAGGCGCAGCGGCAGATGCTGTTTGGCGAACTTGCCGGTAACGATGGCGCTCGCCACCACGGGGTCGGTCGGGGTCACGACAGCGCCAGTGACAACCCCAGCAGCCAGCCGGATAACAGCGAGGACAGGACCCACATGCCGAGCATCCCCAGGGTCAACAGCAGGGTGATTGGCTTGAGCATGGTTCTCAGCACGACGCGCTCCAGGCGCAGTGCAACGCCCATCAGCCCGATGGCGAGGGTCAGCCGTGGCGCCTGTTCGAGAATGGTGAACCGGTCGCCCCACTGGTCAAGGTCCAGCCAACCCAGCCCGTAGGGCCCGACTGACAATCCAATCAGCACCGCGAGTGCCGGCTCGGAGATAGGATTACGTTTGATCAGCGCCGAGAGCAGGGCGATACAGACGGCAACTGCCCCCATTGTGGCGAGCGCAATGTTCAACTGGGTCATGGAGCCTCCGACGCACAGGTATCAGATGCGATCAGGGGGCTCGGCCAAATGTTCCCAGCGTCGTTCGGCCAGGAGAGTGCTGCTGGCCGATAACTTTTCAATTCCAGCCCAAAGCATTGCTTGCGAAAGCTCATGCTAGAGCGGTCGCGCCGCGCTTTCGGTTGGCCATTGCGCGCTTGAGCCGCTACGCTCGGACGGCTTTCAACTCCTTCTGTCCCGCTGCATCAGAGGTTGCGTTGACTTCGACGATGAATGATTACGCGTTCAAACTGGCCAGCTACTGGCGAAACTCCCTGGCTGATGCCGAGAACGGCAACGGCGCCCTGTCTCCGAGCCAGGCCGATAAATTCCTCATGCTGCCAGCCGAAGTCCTCGCTTCTGGATGCCTGAGCGAAGGTCTGCTCACCCAGCTGTTCGCGAACGAGCCCGAAGATCGAGCGGACATCGAAATCACCCTGCGGCCATGGGTTTACCGCGCCCGCCGCGAGCATGGTCGGGCTCGCAATGGGTTGCCGGCGATCATCACGCCGGTCATCTGTCAGGTCTCGGTGACCCGTGAGGGGATGCTGCAGCCACATGGGCAAGCCCTGATGCCGCGCGACATCCTCGAACCGCTGGACCGCGACAATTTCGCCATCGGCGCGCAGGCCGACCTGGACGCGTTTCTGTCCGCCGAGGATAGCCAACGGTTCGACCCGCCTGTAGATGCCGAAGCCCTGAGCGAAGACCAGCATCAGCAAAGCTGGCGCGAATTCCTGCAGTTCTGCATGAAGATGTTCCGCCAGGTCAGTAACGGCTGGGACGGCGCGGAAGATGGCTTCGAACTGGCCGGCTTCGGCTATCTGTTCAAGGAAGAGAAGGCAGAGGGCTTCAGCCGCAATATCGTCGCGCTTTATGACCATCTGCGTGATACCCGGCCTGCGGTGCCGCTGTTCGAGCGCTTCGCCCAGCGCGAGCGCAGCCCTGACGAACCTTGCCTGCCGGCCAATGGACTGTTTGCCGAACGACTCGCCCATGCAGGTGACGAATACGCCCTGGCGCCGGCCCAGCGGGATAGCCTGAGCCATCTGCTGAATGGGCGAGCCGGCGATATTCTCGCGGTCAACGGGCCGCCCGGTACGGGCAAGACCACCCTGCTGCTGTCGGTCGTCGCCTCGCTTTGGGCCAGGGCTGCCGTAGCGGGCGGGGAGCCGCCGGTGATCGTGGCCAGCTCCACCAACAACCAGGCCGTGACCAACATCATCACCGCCTTCGGTAAGGATTTCGCGACAGGCAGCGGCCCATTCGCGGGCCGTTGGCTGCCGGATATCAGGAGCTTTGGCGCCTACTTTCCCAAGGCGTCGGCCGAAGCGGAAATGGCCCGCACCTATCAGACCCGGAGCTTTTTCACCGAGCTCGAATCCCAGGAGTACCTGGACAAGGCCCAGCAGACGTACCTCGCGCATGCCGCCGAGGCGTTTCCGGACATGCAGAGCCCGAGCGTTGCGGACACGGTCGAGCGCCTACGCGAGTCAATCCGCGGCCGCCAGCAACAGCTCGCGAACATCGAGCAGGCCTGGGCCAGGCTGGCCGAGGCACGCCAGGCGATCCAGACCTTGCTGGGCGATGACCCCCAGGCCGCCATCGAGCAGCTCCACGAGCAGCTGCAGGCCTGCGACCAACAGCTTGCAGATACTCAAGCGCTGCTGACGCGCCTCAAGCATTACCTCGCCCATGAACCGCTGCTCTATACGCTGTTCGGCTGGTTCGGCCCGGTTGCCGGCAAACGACTGCGCCTGGCGAAACTTCAGTTCGATGAAGCCGCGACCGAACTGCAGAGCGCCTCCAGCTTGAGTGAAATCGAAGCCCGGCTGACCGCCGCGGTGGCGCAGGCCAGCAAGGCGCGGAAAACTGCCGAAGCGCAATTGCACCAGGCGCAGCAACTGCAGATCGCCGAACAGCGCCAGCTCGCGAACTGGCAGAGCGCGGTCGCCGTATTGCCGAACCCTGCGGACAGGCCCGCCGGTGAAATAACTCTCGATGACTGCGACAACTGGGCGGACACCTCTCTGCGCTTCGAGATATTCCTGCTGACCACCCATTACTGGGAGGGGCGCTGGCTGATGGAGGTCGGCGAAAGCCTGCCGGAGATCCTCAAAAGCCGTCACAAGACCGGCCGCAAGACCCTGGAGCAGAACTGGCGACGCTGGATGAAGCTCACCCCCTGCCTGGTGGCCACTT
Organism: Pseudomonas sp.; assembly: GCA_032105665.1. GTDB lineage: Bacteria > Pseudomonadota > Gammaproteobacteria > Pseudomonadales > Pseudomonadaceae > Stutzerimonas. The sequence goes on from DAMCQE010000038.1 coordinate 13,463, forward strand.
TCTTCATGCTGCCCAAGGAGCTGCGCTGCAAAAGGCACGACGGCAACGGCTTCGTCGACGCTTATGCACTCGACTTCATCGATCTGCTGATCGTCGATGAAGCGGGGCAGGTCCTGCCCGAGGTGGCTGCACCCTCGTTCGCGCTTGCCCGGCAGGCGCTGGTGATCGGCGATACCCAGCAGATCGAGCCGATCTGGTCGATCCCGACGGCGGTCGACATTGGCAACCTGATTGGCGCCGGTCTGCTCGCGCGCGACAACGTCGATGACGACTACGCCGCGTTCTGCGAAGGCGGGCGCAGCGCCGCCAATGGAAGCGTCATGGCCATCGCCCAGGCGACCAGCCGCTATCACTACGATCCCGATCTCGCGCGCGGCATGTACCTCTACGAGCACCGTCGCTGCTACGACTCGATCATCGAGTACTGCAACGCCCTCTGCTACAAGGGCAAGCTGCAACCGTGCCGAGGCCCGAAACCGGACGGCGGCCTGCCGGCGCTGGGCTATCTGCATATCGACGGAATCTGCCAGCCGAGCCACGGCGGCAGTCGCCATAACCTGCTGGAGGCGCAGACGATCGCCGCGTGGCTCAAGGCCAACGAAGCCGATCTGACCGAACGCTACGGCAAGGAGCTGTGGGAGATCGTCGGTGTGATCACCCCATTCGGCGCGCAAACGCAGGCGATCGCCCAGGCCTGCGCGGCCCTGGGTATCAGCACTGGCAAGGGCGCGGGGGAAATGACGGTGGGCACCGTCCATTCCCTCCAGGGCGCCGAGCGGCCGCTGGTGATCTTCTCCGCGGTCTACTCCAAGCATGCCGACGGCCAGTTCATCGACCGCAAGGCGAGCATGCTCAACGTGGCGGTATCCCGCGCCAAGGACAGCTTTCTGGTATTCGGCGACATGGACCTGTTCAGCCAGCAGCCAGTCAGCAAACCGCGTGGGCTGCTGGCTCAGCTCCTTTTCGCTGATCCGGCGAGCGAGCTGATTTTCGAGCAACAGGCCAGGCAGGATTTGCAGACGCCAGGCACCGGACTGATCCACCTGCATGACGTTGCGGAGCACGACGGCTTTCTGAGGCAGACGCTGGAAACGGCTCGTCATCAGGTACAGATCGTCACGCCCTGGCTCATCGCGCGATGGATGCAGGAAAGTGGTGCGCTGGAGCGGCTAAGCCAGGCTGTCCAGCGCGGCGTTCAGGTCACCGTGTATACCGACCTGCGTTTCAACACCGGCATCGAGCGCAGCCGGCCCAAGGGCGACCCGCAACGCGGCGCTGAATTCAGGGAAGCGATCGCCGCGCTCAGGTCGCACAGCGTCGAGGTGCGGGTCGTCCACAAGGTGCACAGCAAGATCGTCATGGCCGACGATGAGCTGCTGTGCGTAGGCTCGTTCAACTGGCTGAGCGCGCAGCGTCACGGCGACTATGTGCATCACGAAACATCCATGGTCTATCGTGGTGCGGATGTCAGTGGCGAACTGGCGGTCAACCGTACCAGCCTCATGCAGCGGGTGATTCGTCGTGACGATATGTAGCAGTCCTGGCCGGTGCCGCCAGTCCTTCGCCGAGCCCTGATGGATGATGAGCGCGCTCTGGTTTCCACCTCTTTGGATGACTGACCCATGATCGACCTGCCACTGATGCTGGCCTTTATCGCCGCCGCCTCGCTGCTGACCGTTACACCGGGCGTGGACACGGCCATCGTGCTGCGCACCGCCACGCTGGAAACTCGGCGCCAGGCGGTGCTCGCCGGCGCGGGGATCTGCCTCGGCTGCCTGGCCTGGGGCATGGCGGTGTCGCTTGGGTTGGGCGCGCTGCTGCAGGCATCCGAGCTGGGCTATACGGTGGTCAAGTTTGCCGGCGCTGCCTACCTGATCTGGCTGGGCTCGCGACTGGTTTTCAAACCGCGCGCCTCGTTCGACGTGGGTGGTGCCACGGCGGCTTCCGCGCGCGGTCAGGCCTTCTGGCGGGGCCTGCTGACCAACCTGCTCAATCCGAAAATCGGCGTGTTCTACGTGACCTTCCTGCCGCAATTCGTCCCGCTGGGCGCCGATGTGGCGGTCTATTCGTTCTTTCTCGCGTGCCTGCATGTGCTGCTGACGCTGGCCTGGTTCGCCGTGCTGATCGCGGCGACCATTCCCCTCGCCAAGCTGTTGCGCAGCCCCGGGCTGACCAAGGCGCTGGATCGCGTGACTGGTGGTGTGCTGGTCGCCTTCGGTGTGAGGTTGGCGACTTCCACCGCCCCGTAGCGCGGCCTGAAACCGCTCGCAGCCCCACGCCGAACGCATCTGTCGAGCCGTTCGGCACCGCACGATCCGCTGCGCACCTACGCCTCGTCCCCATTGTCTATGTTGGTGATAACCGCCCCAGCCATCGCGGGGCGGCGGTGACCACAAGAATAAGGATGAGCACGATGCGTTTGCTTCAGATCAGCAGATTGACCCTTGGCGTGGCGATCGTCGCCACGGGCCACATCGCCCACGGCGCGCTTCTGGAAGGCGGGGCGGTCGCAGCCCCGGATGAGTACAGCGCCAAGGTGGCCGCGCAGGTGCTCAAGGCCGGCGGCAATGCGGTGGATGCCGCGGTGGCGACCGCCTTCACCCTGGCCGTCACCTACCCCGAGGCGGGCAATATCGGCGGCGGTGGTTTCATGACGCTGTATATGGACGGCAAACCGTATTTCCTGGACTACCGGGAAGTCGCGCCCAAGGCCGCCAGCAAGACCATGTACCTCGACGACAAGGGTGAGGTGATCGAGAACCTGAGCCTGGTCGGCGCCAGGGCCTCCGGCGTGCCCGGCACCGTGTTGGGCATGTGGGAGGCCCATCAGCGCTTCGGCAAGCTGCCCTGGAGCGAGCTCATTACCCCGGCGGTCGGCTATGCCCGTACAGGCTTCACGGTTGCAGACCAGCAATACCAGTACCGCGAGGACGCCCTCGGCCTGTTCAAGGGTACGACCAATTTCGAGGATTACTTCGGCGCCATGAAGGCCGGTTCCACCTTCCGCCAGGCGGAGCTGGCCGAGACCCTGGAGCGCATCGCCGACAAGGGGCCGGATGATTTCTACAAAGGCAAGACCGCTGACCTGCTGGTGGCTCAGATGCAGCGTGACGACGGGCTGATCACCAAGGAGGACCTGGCCGCCTACCGCGTCAAATGGCGCGAGCCGATGCGTGTCGACTGGCAGGGCAACAGCCTCTATACCGCGCCGCTGCCAAGCTCCGGCGGCATCGCTCTGGCGCAGCTGATCGGCATGAAGGAGCAGCGCGCCGCCGACTTCAAGGGTGTCGAGCTGAATTCGGCGCGTTACATCCACTTGCTGGCGGAGATCGAGAAACGCGTCTTTGCCGACCGTGCCGACTACCTGGGCGACCCGGACTACTCCGACGTACCGGTCACGAAGCTGACATCGCCTGATTACCTGAAGCAGCGCGCGGCCGAGATCAATCCAACGGCCATCTCCGAGACCGAGAAGGTGCGCCCGGGCCTCGAGCCAAGGCAGACGACTCACTTCTCCATCGTCGATGCCGACGGCAACGCGGTCAGCAACACCTACACCCTCAACCTGGATTACGGCAGCGGTGTGGTGGTGAAGGGCGCCGGCTTCCTGCTCAACAACGAAATGGACGACTTCAGTGCCAAGCCGGGCGTCGCCAATGCCTTCGGTGTAGTCGGTAGCGACGCCAATGCCATCGAGGCAGGCAAGCGCATGCTGTCCTCCATGAGCCCGAGCATCGTCACGCGTGACGGCAAGGTCAGCCTGGTGCTCGGTACACCGGGCGGTTCGCGCATTTTCACCTCGATCTTCCAGGTGCTGAACAACGTCTACGACTTCGACATGCCGCTGGAAAAAGCCGTGGCTGCGCAACGCGTGCACCATCAGCTCCTGCCGAAGGACACCATCTACTACGACGCCCATGCACCCTTGACTGGCAAGGTTGCCGACGAGCTGAAAGCCATGGGCTACACGCTTGAGGATCAGGGCTGGCTGATGGGTGATATCCAGGCGATACGCGTCGACGGCACCCGCCTGCAGACCGGCTCGGACCCGCGCGGTCGTGGAGTTGGGATGGTCGTTAAACCCTGATGGGCGAGGGGGAGAGCAAGCGGAGGGAATCGCTGCCGTCTAGTAAACCGTTATGCGCCGCTACAACCAGCGGCGCATGACGTTCAGCTTTCAACGCCGCACATGGGCTGTGCGGCATCGAGCGGGACGCTTACTGCGGGCGGTAGATGGCGCACAGCTTGTTGCCGTCAGGGTCACGTACATAGCTGAGGTGCAACGCGCCGAGGCTGGTTTCGCGCAGTCCCGGCGGCTCCTCACAGGTGGTGCCGCCATGGGCGACGCCTACATCGTGAAACGCCTTGACCTGCTCGGCCGAGCTGCACTTGAAACCAATGGTGCCGCCGTTGCCGACGGTCGCTTCCTCACCGTTGATGGGCTCGGTGACACCGAACAGGCTGCCATCGTGACGGTAGAACAGGCGCGTATGCCCGGACGGCGCCACATTGCGCAGCGGCTCGCCGGCGCCGAGCACGCCGAGCACGGCATCGTAGAACCGCTTCGACCGTTCAATATCATTCGAACCGACCATTACATGGTTGAGCATGGGGGCCTCGCTAGGTGGTTTGGAGTTGTGCGGGTATGGAGCGGGCACTCTAGCATCGGGATGGAAAGGGTGGGAAAACGGTGGGTAGAGTGGCGAACCCCGACTTTTGGCCGGTCGATCAGCGGCCGATTTCGGCCAATAGCGGACACTAACGTTTAAGCTAAGGGGCTGGCTTTAGCCAGTCCCAGTGAGCGAAGCGAACGATTTGAACCAATTGTTAGGCTTTTAGCCAATCTGCCAGCAATGATGCAGCGCTCGGCTCGACAATAGCCAACCATCTAGGGATGTTGGACCAACGAATACAAACCAAATAACTGGGAATACTAAAAATACTGAGGTAAGCCAGTTTTCGACGGTGCCCGGCCTTACGGTAATTATGGCCAGTGGAAGGCACGCAAGCGTAAGCCACAAGCTGGTATGGTTTCGCTTATTGAGCGGGATATTCAACGGTTTTGATGGCATTCAAGAGCCTAACGAAAAAGGTAATTGGCGCGGAGCCGCGAATGCGGCGTAGCGTCCAGTTCACCTAATTGTTAGGCTCTCGATTCTGTTGTGGTTTAGGGTTTCCTTCGCGAACCTTGAGTTCTAGAGGCGCGAACTCGCCTTCCTGTTCCACTGCGACGCCGCCGACAGCAACCAGAACGGCAAGCCCAACAGCTGCAACTAGCCCGGCGACTAACACCGAGAAGGCCACTCTCTTTGCGTTGTTATACGAAGGCTCGCCCCGTTTCACACGCTTCCACTCGAACTTCAGCAGGGGCTTGCCTGCATCTCGAACAGCATCACAGGCGCGGAACGCTTCCATATAGCGGCTACGGTTGTAGTGCTCCCGGGTTTGAGCGAGCGCAGCGAGGAAGGCGTCATTCAACTCTTGCCCCTCTGGGTCACTCTCGGACGCGTTGATGCGAAGGATGATGTCGTTATATGAACGGTTCACCCTGGAATAGGTGTCTTGAACCTCCTTCGCCATCTCAAACCTATCTTTCTTCTCGCCATCCTTCTCGGAGAAATGTTTGTACAGGATCGATATGTATGAAAACGCGGATAAATACTCTGCGATAGATGCCCTCAAAGCGTCTATCCACTGCTGACGGAATTCGGAAACCTTCGCTTCCTTTGCCGTAATGAGGTTGAGATAGGAGAAGCTGCCGGCGATCGCCGCTGCAGCGATCGCAGCGGCGGCAGCTAGTATCGGACCACTAATGCTTGATTCCATTGCTTTCCCTGGCTTGCCTAACGTTTGGTTAAGGGGCGGGCTTTAGCCCGTCCCAGTGAGCGAAGCGAACGATTTGAACCGCTAGTTAGGCGTGTGGATTGCCAGTTTTCTCATAATTTTCGATGCATCGCTCAATGCTAAAGGCTGTGCCAGTCGGTATGAGCTTTCCAGTTTCACGCTCTACAAGCGTCGGAGCATTACCAGCCAAAGCATATTTAATGTTGTTAGCTTCTAACCATAGCTTAGATGTATGGAAGATGGCCCAACCCCACGACCTTTAAATAGTTTCTGTTTCAACAATGATTATCTCATCGCCCTCAGGCAGCCAATCACGCTTTCCTCCAACGGCCTCTGCGACAAGTTTATGAGCTTGCTCTTTCGTGATCATATTTAGAAAGCCTAACGCGTGTAACACTTGACCGAAAAAGCGTAGCTTTTTTGTGTCAAGTGCTTACCATTGTTAGCCATTAGCTCCTGATTTTCCACGCCAAAAATTCGCCTCATCTGGATCATCATATAAAAGCCCTAAATCTTTCCTAAGTGCGCCTCTAGCTCGAAGTCTAAGCCGCCATAATTTTTGTAACTGTTGGTCTGTGTATTTTACTTTATTAATTCCAGCAGGCTTTTTGCTCAAAGCTCCTTCTAAATCATACAGCGATTGTAGAGAATGTTTAGAAAGAACTAGCATTGGCTCTCCCGACCTCCAATCTCTGATATTTTTCCTAGTTTCCATGAAGGATTCAAAACTCGCATTATCTCTATGAAGATCGACTGTTAATTCGAAGAACCTAGGATATAATTTTAGGCGTAACTCATAGAGTAAATCGGTGCGTTTAGCTGAAATTTCCCTTTCTAGCTTTTCTCTTTGAGCAAGTATCTGACGAGATGACACAACGTAGCTTACGAACGAAACCACAATGGAAACAAGTGCTGCTATTCCTGCGGTTATCAACTTATCATCCATGTATTTACTTCCAATCTTTTGGCTAACGATTAAGCTAAGGGGCAGGCTTTAGCCCGTCCCAGCGATTTGATCGCATTGTTATACGCCCAGACCACGAATGAATGTATCGGCTTCTTCTGCGTTTATGACTTTGTATGGCTGATTGTAATGTGAATATAAGAATGGCGTGCCACCTTCTTTGCAGGTGACCTTAGCCTGAATTAAAAACTTAGTTCCCACCGGATAGCCTCTGCGCATTTTTGAGGAACATTCCACATTCATTGATGTGTCGAGCTTCTGGCCTGGCAGCGGGCGCGCCCGAACCCCTTCGCTAGAAGTAGTGCCCCGACCTGAGTACGTTTCGATAGCTACGGTTCGATAAATGCTCACTAACGACCTCCATGTGCAGGGTTTTATTACTTGGGCGTATAACGTTTGGTTAAGGGGCGGGCTTTAGCCCGTCCCAGTGAGCGAAGCGAACGATTTGAACCACTAGTTAGGTGTTCCGCCATTACTCAAGGTCTACACAGACCTGCTTGTGCCACGCAGGAAGATTAGGCCACTTTTCATTAGTGCTGCCATTATGAGACCAGTAAATTATCTCGCCCGACTTTGATATACAGAAATAGTCACCATTGTCCTCAATGAAAGGTAACAGGTCTTTTGGAAGGCCCATGACATTCCAGGCTGTTTCGGCAATTTCAAAGATATCAAGATGTCCAGAGCCAGGCAGAACTACCGCCGGTTCAAGGGTGGCATTTGCAACATCGCTGCCAGACTTTAAAAAGCATCGGTAGTCGTCATGAAACCTGATGCCAAGCCTACTCTCTGCGGTGGCGATGTCGGCATCTGTCGGGATTCGAAATGGATCATTGTTCATGATGATTGTTGCCTAACTATAAGTAGGCGACAGTAGTGGCGTAATTTATTACGCCACTACTGTCGCATAACGTTCCCTGTCCCTGCGTAACCCCTTGATCCCATTAAGTTGAACGTCTGAAACGTGACAATGAATCATGGAGCAGAAGCGACAAGCCCTGTTCCGAGGCTACGTAATCGTTGGGTAGTGTGTCTATGGTCGGGTATGGATTAAGCGCTCCAACCTGTGAGCGTCCGCTCCTGGCCGATAGCAGTCAGCCGCGACCCTAACCCAACCCCGGCAACCCCCTCTCCAACCTAAGACAAACCCACTCCACAAACGCCCGCACCCTTGGCGATAGCTGCAAGGCGTGGGGGTAGACCAGTTGGATCGGCAGGTCCTTCGGTTCGTAATCCCTGAGCACCCTTACCAGACGACCATCAGCCAGTTCATCGGCGACCTGATAGTGCATCAGCCGCGTGATGCCGAGGCCTTGCACGCAAGCCAGGCTGGCGGTGCGGATCTGGTTGCAGGTCAGGCGTGGGGTGATTTCTTCAGCCTGGTCCTTTTCGCCGTGGCGGTAGTACCAGTGGCGGCCCTGGGCGGCGAAGGCGATGCAGGCGTGGTCCTTGAGGGCCGCCGGGGTGTCGATGGCGGGGGCGGTGTTCAGGTAGTCGGGACTGGCGCAGGTGACCAGCCGGGTGCTGCCGATCTGTCGGGCGACCATGGCCGAGTCGGGCAGGTGGCCGATGCGCAGGGCGAGGTCGAGGCGTGCGTCGAGCAGCGGGACGATCTGGTCGCTCAGGTTCAGCTCGACCCGGATCTCGGAATGTTCCTTGAGAAATTCGTTCACCAACGGCGCGACGTAACGTTGGCCGAACTCCACTGGCGCGGTGATGCGCAGCAGGCCGCGGACGGCGCCGTCGCTGGCCTCCAGGCGCTGCTCCATGTCGGCGAAGTCCGCCAGCATGCGCCGGCTCCAGGCCAGGTACTCCGCGCCCTCGTCGGTGAGGGCCATGCGCCGCGTGCTGCGGTTCAGTAGGCGCACGCCGAGGTGGCGTTCCAGCGCGGCCAGTGAGCGCACCACCGATGCCACGGACTGCCCGGTGGCATCGGCGGCCGAACTCAGGCTGCCGTTGTCGACGATGCGAACGAAGTTGGCCATTGCCTTGAGCTTGTCCATTGCCACCCCTGGATTTGTGCGATTGCTGCATAGATGTTGTCAGGCCGGCGGCATAGGTGAAACCCGCAGGGCGGCAGACACTTCAGGGACTGAGGTCTCCTGGAGTTTCGCACATGAATCAGTCAGCCAGCCCCGCCCGCATTCTCGCCTATGACCACATCGGCATTCGTGTCAGCGACCGGCCGCGGGCGATGGCCTTCTACCAGGCGCTGGGCTTCGTCGAGAGCGCCAGCTTTCCGCTGTTCGAGGCGAACGAGATGCTCAGCCCGGACGGCGTGCGGATCAACCTGATCTTCAACGGTGCGCGTGCGCCTGATGCGCACAACGTGCTGCTGGATGCGCCGGTCAAGCGGCCCGGCATGACCCATCCGGCCTTTATCGTCGATGACCTCGCGGCGCTTCAACATTGGCTCGAGGCGCAGGGCATCGTCATCACCGAGGGGCCGCATCCCATCGGCCCGCGGCGAATCGCGCTGTTCATCCGCGACCCGGACGGCAACGTTCTCGAATTCAATCAGCTTATCAGAGGAGGTGCGCTATGAAACTGTACGACCTGGGTCCATCCGGCAACTGCTACAAGGTGCGGCTGTTCGCTGCGCTGGCAAACATCGACCTCGAACTGGTAGCTGTGGATTTCGCCAACGGCGCGCACAAGAAGCCGCCGCTGTCCGAGCTGAACCCGCTCGGGCAGTTGCCGGTTCTGGATGATGGCGGGCATATCGTCCGCGACTCGCAGGCCATTCTGGTTTACCTCGCCGGTACTTACGGCGGCCTGGCGTGGTGGCCGGACAATCCGCGCGGGCAGGCGGAGATCGTGCAGTGGCTGTCCTTCACCGCCAACGAGATTCAGCAGAGCCTGAATGCGGCGCGGTTGGTGCAGAAGTTCGGCTATCCGCTGGACAAGGCCGCGGCGCTGGCCAAGGCACCGGCGGTGCTCAAGCTGCTGGACGAGCATCTGCAGCGCCACGACTGGCTGGCGGTTGACCGGCCGACCATCGCCGATTGCGCGGTCTACCCCTACGTGGTGCTGGCGCCGGAAGGGGGTGTGGACCTGACACCTTACAGCCACGTCGCTCGCTGGATGGAGCGGCTGGAAGCGTTGCCGGGGTATCTGCCCAAGCCCTGACCTGCGCTGAATCAGGTGCGCTCCTGCCCCTCGGCCTTGAGGAAATCGACGAAGGCCCTGAGGGGCGAGGGCATGTGGCGGCGGCCGTGGTAGTAGAGGTAGGGCCCTTCGAAGGACTGCCACCAGTCCTCGAGGATGGGAGTCAGGCGGCCATCGGCGAGCGGTTCGCGGATGAAGTCCTCGAAGGTGTAGATGACGCCGAGGCCGTTGATTGCTGCACTGGTCTTCAGGTCATGGGAGGAGGTCACGAGTTGGCCTTGTGGCGGCACGCGCAAGGTTCGGCCGTCCTTCTCGAATTCGAAAATACCCACTTTGCCGCTCTCGAAACGATGGCCGAGCAGCTGATGCCCGGTCAGCTCGGATGGGTGCCGAGGGGTGCCGTGTGCCGCGAGGTAACTAGGCGCCGCAGCGGCGACGAAGCGTTGCCGGCGCGGGCCGACGGGGATGGCGATCATGTCCTTGGCCAGGCTTTCCTCGTAGCGCACCCCGGCGTCGTAGCCCGCCGCGATGACGTCGATGAAGGTGTTCTCCATCACCACTTCGACGTTCACTGCCGGGTAGAGCTTGAGGAAGCGGCTCAGTAGGTCCGGCAACAGGAAGCGAGCCACCGGCACCGGCACGTTGAGCTTGAGGGTGCCGACCGGCCTGTGGGAGTCATCGTCCAGATCATTGAACGCGGCGCTGATTTCTTCGAGCGCCGGTCGCAAGCGTTCCAGCAGGCGTTCGCCTGCACTGGTCGGGGTGATGCTGCGGGTGGTGCGGTTGAGCAGGCGCAGGCCCACATCGCTTTCCAGGCGGCGTATGCAATCGCTCAGCGAAGACGCTGACATGCCGCGTTTCTGAGCCGCAGCGCGAAACCCTCCGGCTTCGACCACGGCGGCAAACAGCGCGACATCACTCAGGTTGGGTTGACGCATGGAGCCTCCTTGAATTCGTCGACTGTACGATTGGGCGAACAGCCCGTCCATGTTTGCCTGGATTATCAGTATCTGATCGTACGCTGATACTTCATCCGTCGGCCGCCTCTGCCTGAGGCAAGCCATTCACGATGAAGAGGAAACGATCATGGCGCAGAGAAACGCAACCGAGCCGGGCGGCCATGCCCGGCCATTGATAAAGCTGGCCAGAACGCTGATAGCAGGGGTGGCGCTGGCTGGGACGCTGGCCGTCGAAGCCGCTAACCGGCCATCGCCAAAACCCGACTGGAGCCTGGCCGACATGCCGGCTCAGACCGGCCGCATCGTGCTGGTCACCGGCGGCACCAGCGGTATGGGTTACGAGGATGCACTGGCGCTGTCGCGCGCTGGCGCGGAGGTCATCATTGCCGCGCGCAACGCCGAGCGCGGGCAGGAGACGATCGAGCGGATACGTGAGCAGGTTCCGGATGCCCGCGTGCAGTTCGAGTCTGTTGATCTGGCCGACCTGGCCTCGGTGCGCAGCCTCGCCGAGCGCCTTAAGGAGCGCTTGCCGCGCCTGGATGTACTGATCAATAACGCCGCGATCATGGCGCCGCCTGAGCGCGGCACCTCGGCCGATGGCCACGAGCTGCAGCTGGCGACCAACTATCTCGGCCCGTTCACCCTGACTGCACTGCTGATGCCGTTGCTTTTTGAAAGCGATGACGCCCGGGTGGTCAGCCTGTCCAGCATCGCGGCGGGCCGAGGTCAACTGAACTTCGCCGACCTGCAGGCCGAGCAGGGCTACAACCCCTACGCCACCTACGCGCAGTCCAAGCTGGCGGTGCTGATGTGGGCGATGGAGCTGCAGCGCCACAGCGATACCGCCGGCTGGGGCATTCGCAGCATTGCCGCGCACCCTGGAGTCGCGGTCACCGAACTGGTCGAGCGCGGGCCGGGGCTGGATAGCGAGTTCGCCGCCAACTGGGCCAAGGACCGCGACAAATACCACTCCGCCGCCCAGGGTGCACTGCCGACCTTGTATGCGGCGACCGCGCCGGAAGCGGTCGGCGGCGCCTATTACGGGCCGACCGGCGAGGAGGAGAAACGCGGCCCGCTGGGCTTTGCCAGGGTTCCCGAGGCCGCCGCGAACCAGGCCGATGCCGCCGAACTGTGGCAGCTGTCGGAACGCCTGACCGGCGTGCGCTATCCCTGAACCCTCGGGCGCGGCTTTGCGCTCGCGCCCTGTTACCTCTCTTCCTTTTTCAGGAGCGCGCCCATGAGCACGCCATCCGTTGTGCATCGCCTGAGCACCGCGATCAATGCCGAGGAACACGAGCTGCGCCCGGCGCTGAGTGGTTTCCTACTGTTTTTCTGCCTGTTCGCCGGCTACTTCATGCTGCGCCCGATCCGCGAGTCGATGGGCATCGCGGCGGGGGTGGAGAACCTGCAATGGCTGTTTACCGCGACCTTCGTCGTCATGCTGGTGGCCGTTCCGTTGTTCGCCTGGCTCAGCTCGCGCGTACCGCGGCTACATTTCGTCGACTGGGTGTACAGCTTCTTCTGCCTGAACCTGCTGCTGTTCTCCGTGCTGTTTATGCTGCAGGGCGAAAACCCCTGGCTGGCGCGGGTGTTCTACGTGTGGATCTCGGTCTACAACCTGTTTGTCGTGTCCGTGGCCTGGAGCCTGATGGCGGACGTATTCGACAGCGCCCAGGCCAAGCGGCTATTCGCCTTTATCGCTGCCGGGGCGAGCGTCGGCGGACTGGTCGGGCCAGCGCTCAGCGCATTGCTGATCGGCAGTCTGAGAGAGGCGGGGTTGATGCTGCTCGCCGCGCTGCTGCAGGGCGGGGCACTGGCACTCAAGTTCTCGCTCATGCGCTGGCGTGAAGTCGGCGGAGCAGGGCGGCCTGGCGCGACCCCGGCGGAGAGCACGCGCAAGCCGGTGCCGGGCAATCCGTTCAGCGGGATGACGCGGGTGCTGCAGTCGCCTTATCTGCTCGGCATCGCCGGCTTTGTGGTGCTGCTGGCTACCGTGACGACCTTTCTCTACTTCGAGCAGGCGCGTCTGGTGGCCGAACTGTTCCCCGACCGGGCGGCGCAGGTTCGGGTGTTCGGCACTATTGATGTGGTCGTCCAGGCCGGGGCACTGCTGTCTCAGCTGTTCATCACCGGACGGCTTGCGCAGAAGCTGGGCGTGCGCGTGTTGCTGGCGATTGTGCCGCTGCTTGTCTGCGTCGGCTTTGTCGGTCTGGCGCTGATGCCCAGCTTCGCCTTGCTTGCGGCGCTGATGATCGTGCGTCGAATCGGCGAATACGCTTTCGTCCGGCCCGGCCGGGAGATGCTCTTCGCACCCCTGGATGCGGAAAGCAAATACAAGGCGAAGAACGTCATCGATACGGTGGTCTACCGCGCCGGTGATGCCGTCAGCGGTTGGGGGAAGACTGCACTGGACATGTTCGGTCAGGGTGCCGGCCTGGTCGCCGTGGCCGGCGCAATCTGCGCGCTGCTATGGGGCTATCTCGGCTGGCAGCTCGGCAAGCAGGCGGACAGGCAAACCGAGGTAAGGGGGGGGCAGTTGTGGGGAATGGCGCTTGAGCGAAGCGCAGGCGGCGACCGGCTTTGCGCCCGGTCGCCGCGCTTCACGCGCCGGTCAGAAGCTGACCACTGTCTTCAGCCCTACGACCACCACGTCCTCCGCCTCGTCGAAGCCGCCAGGGCGGTGGAAGTACTGGATGTTCGGCGTCAGCGAGATGGCCGGCGTGAGGGCGACGCGGTAGTAGAGTTCGGCGGGGTATTCCACGTCCGGCACCGGCTCGCCCTGTTCGCGCAGGTGCTTGCGGGCGTCGTCGTTGATTTCCAGGCGGCCCAGGCCCAGGCCGAGCTCGTCGTTCGGGCGCGAGGCGAAGGGGGCGGAGAGGATGCCGCCAACCTGCCAGATGCGCTCGATATAGGTCACGTCCGGGTCGGACTGGATGAAGTTGGCGAACAGCTTCAAGCGTCGCTCGGCCACCGCGCTGCTCTGCCAGAGCTGCTGTTCGGCCATCAGATAGCCGCCGGTGGCCTTGTCGTGTTCGGCGGCTGGCGCGCCGGAAAGCGCCATCGGCCGGCCGGCAGCGTCACGGTAGATGTCCTCGAAATCGCCGGTATTGCGCCAGAGGCCCAGACGGTAGGCGCCGGGTTGGCCGGCGAAGGTCGGTGTCCAGCCCAGCTCGGCAACCGCGTGGTAGCCGGTGGTGCCCGACGGGCTGCCGAAATTCAGGCCCTGCTCGCGCTCGGTGAAACGCGGGTTGACCTGATAAAGCGCCGTCTGCAGCGACCACTCTGCATCCAGCTGGTAACGCGCGGTGGCGCCCCACTGGCTGATCGGCCAGGTGAACCAGTTCGGTGTGACATAGCCGGGCACCGTGCCGCAGAAACCGAGGTTCTGGAACGGGCAGGCGAAGGGGAATATCTCGCCGCTCATGGGCAAACGGCCCAGTTTGACCAGCAGGCGGTCGTCCAGCAGTGCTTGCTGGTAATAGAACTGCACCAGCCGGGTGACGCTGCCGTAGCCGTGTATTTCCTGGGGTTGCAGCAGGACGCCGAGATCGGCCTCGGCGTTGAGGTTCTCGCCGTTGCGGTTGACCACGCTGAAGCGGAAACCGGCGCCGGACCAGCCGAGCAGTTTCTCCAGGTCCAGCGCGGCGTCGAACATCAGCTGATCGGAGTAGGTGCCGGTATGGTCATCGCCGCCCTGGGTATTCCAGGCCAGCTCGTTGACGTAGGTGATCTGCAGGTCGACGCCGGCCTCATGCAGACGGGTGCGACTGCCGTTCCAGTCGCCGAAGAGGAACTGATCGGGTGAATATTCGGCCGCGTGGGCAGAAGTGAACAGGCAGGCGGCGAGAACGCCGCTGCCGAAGCGCAGGCTTGTTGTCATTGTTCTGATCCTTCGAATGTAACTGTGCGGGTGCAGCGAATACCGTTAGCCGCAATGCGTGTGGGCATTCACGGTATTCGCGTGCGTTTCTGCTCAGTGGTAACGCCTGGCTATGTAGGCGTTATTGGTTCAAGTGTTTAGTTGGCGATTGGACGTGGCCGGCCTAGTGTCCTCCGCCAGACTTCACGCCTTCGTGCGCTTGCCGACGAACGAAATGGCGAATGCTCTCCAGCTCTGCATCCGTCAGGTCCGGGAATTTGGGCATGCCGTTGGCAAGTAACGCCCCACCGCGCACAACACTCTCGAACGCTTTCTCACTGCCTTTGAGCAATATCGGCGACTCCCGCAGATCGGGTGCTTTCATACCCGCTACAGCTCCGGCGCCGTGACAGCCAACACAGAGGTTTTCCGCAAAGACACCCGCGCCTGCCTCGGCCTTTTTGGCGTCGACCTCGAACTTCTCATCGATAATTGGCTTGGCAAGTTGCGGTGCAGGCTGTTCAGGAACAACCGCTTTTCCATCTAGCGAAAAGGTCATGATGCGGCGTTCATGCACACCATATTTCCAGCCGTGGCTTTCAAATCCCAGTTCACCGGAGCCGCCGAAGTTGGAGGCCAGTGCACCACCAGGACCCACGAGCAGGGAAACCATCTGCTTGCCATCCAGCTTGTAAGTAATCGGTGGCGCAGAGATACCGAGGCCTACGTCATAGGACCAAAGTTCATCACCAGTGCGGGCATCGTAGGCTTTGAGCATTCCATCAGGCTGGCCCTGGAAAACCAGGTTGCCGGCTGTGGTCAAGGTTCCGCCACCCCATGGGCTCTTCTGATTGACTTGCCACACACGCTTGTTGTTAACCGGGTCCCAGGCCTGTAGGGAACCGCGTGACTCGTGTGGGTCCTTGGTCAGTTCCCAACCGGTCAGCCCCAGGTAAAGTTTGTAGTTCGCCATCTTGTGGCCAGGCTTGGTGTTCTTGCCGTCGTCCTTGAAGGTGTTGCCCAGATGGTTGGTGGGGATAAAGGCAAGATTCAACTCGGGGTTATAGGACATTGCATGCCACGAGTGAGCGCCGAATGCCGACGGATAGATATTCTTCTCGCCATCGGGATACCGGGCATCGTCCGCAACAATATGGCGCTGCTCTTTCAGGTCGTACTTGGTTGACCAGTTGGCGTCTGCGAATTTTTCAGCAGACAGCACCTTGCCGTTCGAGCGGTCGATCGTATAGAAGAAGCCGTTCTTCGGCGCATGCAGTACGGCATCGACATCCTTGCCATCGATTTTCAGATCGGCCAGCACGATGTCCATGTTCGAGTTGTAGTCCCAGGTGTCGCCTGGTGCAGTCTGGACGTGCCATTTGTATTCGCCCGTATCCGCATCTACAGCCACGACAGAACACAGGAACAGGTTGTCGCCGCCGTCCGGGCTGCGCACTTTGATGTTCCATGGCCCACCGTTGCCTGTCCCGAAGATAAGCTGGTTGTATTTCTCGTCGTAAGTCCAGCCATGCCAGGCATTACCGCCGCCGCCGTTTTCCCACCACCGGCCAGTCCAGGTTTTGGCGGCCATTTCCTGGGCGGCGTCTTCGAATCCATCTGCGGGATTGCCAGGGACGATATAGAAACGCCAAACCTGTTTACCCGTTTCAGTGTCATAGGCGGTCACATAACCGCGCATCGGCCCAAGTTCTGTTCCGCCATTGCCTACAAATACCTTGCCATCGAAGGCCTTGGGATGACCTGTGATATTCAACGGCTGGTCGTGATCGAAGGTTCGGGTCTGCCAGACTTCCTTGCCGTCCTTTCTGTTGATTGCAATCAGGCGGCCATCCCATGTGGCGATGAATAACTTGTCCCCGTATGTTGAAAGGCCTCGGCTGTGCTTCCAGAAGACCTTCTTCATGTTGTTGTCGATGATCTCCTTGGAAACTTGTGGGTCATATTCCCAGAGCATCTTGCCCGTGCGTGCATCGAACGCACGTGTTCTGTTCATTTCACCAACGTAGTACATGACCCCATCGACGACCAAAGGTGTTCCGACGATATCGGAGCGATCCGGCAGCGGCGCGTACCATTCAGGCTTGAGCCCGCTGACGTTCTCTACGTTGATGTCTTTGAGTGGGCTGAATCGCTGTTCGGAGTGTGTTCGCCCGTAAGCCAGCCAATCAGTGGTGTTCGATTCGTCAGACAGTTCCTTGTCGGTAATGACTCTGTCTGATGCGTGCAGTGGCGTGATCGCAAGAAGCGAGGCCGCCATGATTATCTGTACCCTTAAACTCGACTGTTTGAATTTCATTTTTATTATTTCCTTGTATGGGGTTGTTTCTCGTTTCAGGAATTCCTTAAACGAGCGTCCGCTGCTAAAACTCTTCTGATATTTGTTTTATTGGCAAAGCGGCTTCCACTGCTGCGCGCTGTAATGGCGAGCAACATGGGTGTGCGTATATCACTGCTTTTGGATTAGTTATTTAAACTTCTATAACTAGAAATCCGGTTTGGTTGCGTTTGGGTTGCCAGCGCTAATGACGGTAGCGTCGCTGCGGTAACGCTCCGCAGAGAGTCGCAGTACATCGTCCTAACAGGGTGTTGCTGCGTTGGAGCGGGTAAGGGGTGGGGTGGCTCATGGTGTTTCCTCCGATGCATGGCCGGCCCGGATGGCCTGCCGTATTGTTTTTATTCAAAGCAAGGGGGAGTGCCGTCCGGCGGCGAGGCCTTCGGGCGGATAAGTGCTGGCGCGGGCGCCGAGTTCCAGGCCCTGCCAGGCGAGGACGCGCTGGTAGCACTCGGGCAGGGATGTGGCGGTGGCCCAGGCATCGGCCAGTCGCTCGGCGAGCGCCAGATGGCTTTCGGCCTGGCAGCGCAGGTCGCTGGCGCAGGCGTGGTAGAAGCGGTTCACCACGTCGGCCATTGGCTCACGCCAGTCTTCGATCAGCAGCGCGGCATGCGCCAGCACCACCGGGCGACCGTCACGGCTGCGCCGCCAGCGCTGGGCGGTGCCGGCGACCTTGCGGCCCTCCAGGGTGAGGTTGAAGCGGCCGTCGCAGAATGCACCCGGCACCGCGCCCACACCGGCCTTGAGGCCGTTCTCCGCCAGCCACAGCGCCAGGGGTTCGAGCAGCCGTTCATAGGCGATGTCGATGCGCCTGCCGACCTCGTCGCCGCTAGGCAGCGCGCAGGCCAGGGCGATGTTAAGCACGGCAGAGGATTGCGGCACCGGCTCGCCGCCAGTGTCGCGCAGCAGGATCGGCCAGCCCTGCGCCGCGCAGCGTTGGCTGGCCAGGGCGAAACCGGGGCGGCGCTCGAAGCTGCCGGGCATCACCAGCGCCTGGCCGGTCGGGCGCCAGAGCAGCAGCTGGCAGTCGAACAGGCCATCGCAGACGCGCTGCAGCAGGGCACGTTCGGCATTCAGGCCGGCCGCTACACTGAAGCGGGCGATGCCGTTCATGCCGCACCCTCCTCGATGCGCCGGCACAGGTCGTCGAGGAAGTCCGCTGCCGGCGCGCCGTTCACTGCGCGATGGTCGAAGGTCAGCGACAGGCCCAGCCATTCGACCTCCACCAGCGCACCGCTCGCGCTCAGTTCCAGCCGACGTTGCACGCCGCCGATGCCGAGGATGGCCACCTGCGGCGGGTTGAGCACCGGAGTGAAGTGGTGCACCCGCGACAACCCCAGGTTGGACACGGTGAAAGTAGCGCCGGTCAGCTCCTTGACCGACAGCTTGCCGGCCAAGGCCTTGTCCACCAGCGTCTTGCGCGCCTGGCACAGCTCTTCGCCGTCCAGCTGTTCGGCATTGAACAGCGCCGGTGCCACCAGCAGGTCGCCGGGCAGGGGGATGGCCAGGCCGAGATGCACCGCCGCATGGTGGTGGATCACCTCGTCGGCCAGGGTGGCGTTCAGGCCAGGATGCGCCTTGAGCGTTTCGATCACCTTGAGCAGCACGAGGTCCTGCACCGACACCGCACTGCCAGCCGCCTTGAGTTCGGCGCGGCGGGCCTTGAGCGCATCCAGCCGGCATTCGGCGTGGTGGGTCAGCTGGGCGGTGGTCTGCAGGCTCTCGAGCATCTTCGCCGCGATCATCTTGCGCATGCCCTTGAGTGGCACCCGCTCGGGGGGCAGTGCGCCGGACAGGTTTTCCAGTTGCGTCATGGCTATTCCACCTGGGCGATGACTGCGCCCTTGGCGATCACCGCGTCTTCGTCTTCGAGGATCTTCAGTACGCCGGCCACCGGCGCTTCGATCTCGAACTGGGCCTTTTCCGACATGATCTCGGCGACCAGGTCACCGGCGGCGACTTCGGCGCCGTCGCTCACCAGCCAGGAGGTGATCACCGCTTCGGCGTCACCTTCCCAGAGGTCGTCCGCGATCACGATGGGGGTTGGGTTACTCATGGGGTCATTCCTTGTTCAGGGCGTGATAGGCGGCCACGATCTTGTCCGCATTGGGCAGCGCCCATTGCTCCATGACCGGGGTGAAGGGGATGGGGATGTCGGGGAAGGCCACCCGTTGCGGGCGTGCCTTGAGCATGCCGATGTCGTGCTCGACGACGCTGGCGATGATTTCGCCGCTGACGCCGAAGCTGTGGTAGTCCTCGTCGATCACGATCAGTCGGCCGGTCTTGCGCACCGAGGCGATGACGTGTTCGCGGTCCAGCGGCACCAGGCTGCGCAGGTCGATGACCTCCGCGCTGACGCCGTCCTTCTCCAGCAGCGTGGCGGCGCGCAGGGCGTGATGCACCCCGGCGCCGAGGCTGACCAGGCTGACGTCTCGGCCCTCGCGCACCGTCTTCGCCTTACCGATCTCGACGATGTAGGGCTCTTCCGGCACCGGCACCGTGGCGCCTTTCTCGGTGCCCAGCCAGCCCATGCCCTGCAGCGCCTTGTGGAAGAGGTAGACCACCGGGTTGTTGTCGCGAATCGCCGCGGTCATCAGGCCCTTGGCGTCGTAGGCGTTGCTCGGTACCACGACCTTCATGCCCGGCAGGTGGGCGAAGGTGCCGTAGAGGCACTGCGAATGCTGGGCGGCGTCCGAGTAGCCGGCACCGGTGGAGGCCATCAGCACCATGGGCACCGGCACCTTGCCGCCGGAGAAGTAGGTGTTCTTGGCCATCAGGTTGTAGATGGCGTCCATGCAGACGCCGAAGAAGTCGACGAACATCAGCTCGACGATCGGCCGCATGCCGTCCGAAGCGGCGCCCACCGCGGCACCGATAAAGGCCGTTTCGGAGATCGGCGTGTCGCGGATGCGCGTCTTGCCGAACTCTTCATAAAGGCCACGGGTGTTGCCGAACACACCGCCGAGCTGGCCGATGTCCTCGCCCATCACGAACACCTTCGGGTCCAGGCGCATCTCCTGCGCCACGGCTTCGGCCATGGCGCGGGCAACGGTTAGCTTTCTTTCCTTTACTGCTGTGGTCATGGGGTTCTCCTGCTCAGCCGGCCAGCGCGGCGGGACTGACGATGATCTTGACGTTGCGGTCTTTGTGGTTGGCCAGCTCCTCGAAGCCCTGTTCGAGGATGTTGTCCAGGCCGATGCGACCGGTGATCAGCGGCGTGACGTCGATGCGCCCGTCGTCGATCAGGGCGATGACGTCGGCGAACTCACCTGCGTAGGCGAGCGAGCCGATCACCTGTTTCTCGGTGGCTACGATCTCGAAGAAGTTGAATTCCGAGGGTTCCTCGAAGATGCCGACCATCACGCAGCGACCCGCCTTGCGGATCACGTCGATGGCGAGCTTCGCCGTGGATTTATGGCCGATGCATTCGAAGGACACGGCGGCGCCGTAGCTGCCGGTGAGCGCCTTGATTTCGGCGATGGCGTCGCACTCGCTGGGGTCGATGACCCGGTTGGCACCGACTTCCAGCGCCTTGGCCTTGCGCGCGGCGGACATTTCCAGGGCGATCACCTGGCCGGCGCCCGCAGCCTTGGCGCACATGATGGTGCACAGGCCGATGGTGCCGGCGCCGACCACTACCACGGTTTCGCCGAGCAGGCTGCCGGCCTTCTTCACCGCGTGCATACCCACCGCCAGCGGCTCGATCAGCGCGCCGGCTTCCATTGGGAATCCCTCCGGCAGGCGGTAGAGCAAGAAGCGAGCCTGCTCGCGAAACG
>DAMCQE010000039.1:0-34311 GCA_032105665.1 Pseudomonas sp.
CTGCCGACCGAACAGCTGGCACCGCTCGAGCCCATGCCCTGCAACCACTGCTCGGCAGCGGTTTCCTCGAGCGGCTCGCTGTCGGTGCGCTCGGCCTCGGAGCCGGTCGGCGGCGCCACTGGCGATGGCAGCGGCTCAGGCGGCGGCGCGGTCTGTTGCAGCGTCTGCTCCGGATCGGCGATGGCCGCACGCAGCAGGCGCTCGCGAAAGCCGGACGCGATCGGCGCAGCCGAGCCGGGAGGCACCGCACCCCGAACGCTCATCGAGGCCGGGCGGGGTAACGTGCCGGTCAGCTCGGAGCCGCTTGCGGCGTCTCCGGCAATGCGCTGTGCAGGCAACTGAATCACCGGCCATCTCCTGCGGCGAACATGTCGATCCGTTGGTAGGCCGCACGCCCTTCGGCGTACTCCAGGTGATTCACCAGCAGCAGGCGCAAGCGCTCACATTCCTCGGCACAGGCTTCCAGCGCCTCTCCGTGCAGCGTTCGGAGCTGCGCCCTGGCCGCCTGCACGGCCGGGTCGGCTGCGGGATCGCGCGGCAACTGCTCGAGGCACTGCCGAATCGCCCCATCCACCTCGCCGACGGCACGCCAGTCACCGCTAGCCAGGGCAGCGGTGAGCTGGGCATGCAGCTCCTGCAGGCGCTGCGCATCACTTGCGTGCGGCACTGATGCCCTCCCAGCCTTCGCGCAGGACGCCCACCAGCTTCACCACTTCGTCCAGCCCATCGAGCGACAACGTCACGCTGACGTCCGAAAGGCGGTAGATGCAGTACTCGTACAGCCTGGCCAGGCTTTGCACGACCTCACCACCGCCCTCCTCGTCCAGCGCACCGTTGAGGCCGTTGAGGATGTTCATGCATTTTTCCAGCGAGGCGCCTTTCTGCTGATAACGCTTGTGCTCGATATGCCCACGGGCGCGCGCCAGCTCGTCGAGCAGGCCGTCCATCAGCACCAGCACCAGTTCGTAGGGCGAAGCGGAAGCGGCGCGCGCTTCCAGGTCCACCGCGCGATAGCTGTCGTAACTGTCGTTGGGGAGGTAGGTCATCAGAACATTCCGAAGGTCTGCTCCATGCTCTGCATGGTCTGCATCATGGAGGTGAACTGCTTGAGGTAGCGGGAGTAGTAGGTGTCGTAGCGCTGCTGCAGGTTCTCGAACTGCTCGTCGATGCGCCGCAGGTTCAGGTCCAGCGTGTCCATGCGGTTCTTCAACATGCCGTTGGTGCTGCTGGTGTAGCTGGCGACCGTCTTGTCGATGCTGTCGAGCAGGTTGTCCTTGCCGGTGAACAGCGCCTCGAAGGCGGCCGGATCCTTCGCCACCGCCGCCTCAAAGCGGCTGGCGTCGATGGTCAGCTTGCCGTTGCGGTCGGCGCTGATGCCGAAATCGATCAGGCTGCTGCCGCCGAAATCGGTGCGCAGCAAGCCGTTGAGGCGACTCTCGATGGAACGGATGCTGGAGTCACCAGCCAATGCACCACGGGCGCTGCTGTCGCTGCCGCTGGCAGTCAGCGAATCGAAGCTGGTCATCAGCGCGTTGAACGCATCGATGAAACTCTGTGCCTTGCCCTTGGTGGCGCTCTGGTCCTGGCCGACAGTCAGCGTAAGCGCCGAGTCGCTGGCGGTGTGCACCTTGTTCACGGACAGACTGACGCCGTCGATGACATTGTCGAAGCTGTTGCTCGAGCTGGTCAGCAGGATGCCACCGCTGCCGAACGAGCCGCCCATGCGGATCTGCGCATCGGCCGCCGTGGACAGCGTGGTGGTCGTGGCCGTGGTGCCCGCGAGCGACACCGCGAAGGCATTGGCGGCGCCACTTTCGGCACTGGTCATCACCAGGCTGACTTCGCCATTGCTGCGCACGAGCGTTGCCTGTACGCCGAGATCCGCGGCATTGATCGCCTTGGCTGCATCGTCGAGCGTGGCGTAATCGGCCAGCGCAAAATCCTGCCCTTCGAGGGTCAGGGTTCCGCTCAGGCTGCCGTCGACCAGCCCCTGCACGGCGACCTGCTGCTTGCTGGCCAGCTGTTCGACATAGAACTGGTAGCTGCCGGGCTGAGCCTGGGTGCCGACCGTCGCGCTGGCATAGCCGTCCTGGCTGAACGAGGCACTGTTGACCAGCATCGTGGCGTTGCCGGTCTTCAGGCCGGACATGGCTGACTTGAACGTGGTCAGGGAGGTGCGCAACTTGCTCAGCGCGTCACGCTGGGTCTTGTAGTTGCTTTCATTGCGATTGAGCCGGTCCAGCGAAGACTGAACTTCGTAGGTCGCCAGCTGCGTCGCCATCTGCTTTACGTAATCTGAATCTATCGCCATTGCCGATCCCCTTCCTGTGCTCTCTAGAGCAAGTTGAGTGCCAATACACAAATCGTTGATTTAAAAGCACTTTTGCGCGATTGGCGCAGAAGAAGCACTTCCGCTCGACGGCCGCGACAGGAAACGGGGAAATGCCGCTTCCGCCTCGCCCCGGACGGCGAAACCTCTCAGAACAAAGGCGACGAAGAAGGGGGGGCGACTTAAGCCGGTCGACGAAACAACACGCAGCCCGGGACTGGAGCGGGCTGCTCAGGCTGCGGAGACGGGACGCCGTGGTCGTGCCGGGGGGGCCGGACGCGATGGCAGAGTCAGTACGGCTGCGGCTGGTACAGCCGCGCATCGTGGCTGCCGGCCAGCAGCTGGCCGAGGATTTCGTGGTGCATGGCAAGCAGTTTGCCGTTGCGCTCGTTGATCTGCTGGCACTGGCTGGCCAGCGCGCCGAGCTTTTGCCAGAGCGCGCGCAGGCGCGTCGCCTGGTCGTCGGGATAGCAGCCGAGCAGCCGCTGCATGCCTTCGGCATCGGCCTGCAGGCGGAAGGCGCCGAGCACCTTGGCCCGGCGCTGGGCGCGCAGGGCGAGGGTTTCGACGCGCGTGGTGATCTGCAGATTGAGGCGATCGATTTCCGGGCTGTCGCGCTCGAGCAGGAACGCGTAGAGCGCCTGCATCAGGTCGCGCAGGGCCAGGTAATCGTCGCCATCCTGCTCCAGGTCGTCAGCGACGACCGCGAGCAGCTTGTCACGCTGGTTCACGCATCGCTTCCGCGGTGATAGGCGAGCATGCTGCCGGCCAGCGCGGCAGGATCGGTGGAGATCTCGCCGCGCTGCAGCGCCTGCTTGATCGCCGCAACGCGGTCCAGGTCGATGTCCGGCATGGCGCGCAGGGCGTCGTGCATCTGCTCCAGCGGCAGGCTTTCCGGCTGGCGCACGGCGGCTTCCGG
Organism: Pseudomonas sp.; assembly: GCA_032105665.1. Taxonomy (GTDB): domain Bacteria; phylum Pseudomonadota; class Gammaproteobacteria; order Pseudomonadales; family Pseudomonadaceae; genus Stutzerimonas. Next base: position 3,249 of record DAMCQE010000039.1, read on the forward strand.
CGCCGGGCGCGCGGTGGTCTGGCGGGTGGAGCTGGCCTCGGTGGCCGGTGTCAGGGCGGGCTTGAAGTGCCGGCTGATTTCCATGATTTCTTTCCAACTCGGTGGTTACAGCCAAACAGGCGACCGCCCGGGCACGAAACTTAAATGCCTGTTCACAGCCCGGGCGCGGCTAGTCTACCGACCGCCGGGAGCCGCCTCCACGCCCGCCGCGGCAGGCCGATGGAAGGCGCTCAATGGCTGGCACGCCAGTGGGCCTGGGCGGCCAGCCCGTCCTGGATCTTCTGCTCCTGCTGGGCGAGCAGCTGCTGCCATTGCTGCAGCTTGCCCTCGATCACATGCTCGACCACCTTCTCGCTGCGCATGGCCTGCAGCAGCTCGCGCTGTATGCGCTCCAGCGCCTGTTCGGCAACCGCCAGTTCGCGGCGTTGCAGTTCCACCATCTTGTACAGGGTGGCCTTGTAGCGCTGCTGATTATCGCGCTGCAGCGGCGTGCTCATCGGCACGGAAAATCCGCACAGACGGCTCAGCCCGGTGATGTTGTTGCGGTAGCGCTGGCAGAGGTTCTGCTGGTACTGCACGCGGCCAAGCATCTGCCGCACACGGTGGCTGCGCAGGCTGGCCAGCCTGCCAAGGGTTTCGATCTGCTGTTTCATCGCGGTTTCCCGAGGATGCTCTGCAAGGTGGCGACGCTGGCTTCCAGTTCGGCGGCCTCGCCTACTTCCTGGCGCAGGAAGCGCTCGATGGTCGGCGCCAGCTGCACCGCACGATCGGTCTTGATGTCGGCCCCCGGCGTATAACCGCCGAGCGGGATCAGCTCCTTAATCTTCTCGAAGGTGCTGTAGCACTCCTTGAGCTGCCGCGCCGCGCCCAGGTGCGCCGGCTGGCCGACCTGGCTCATGCAGCGGCTGACCGAGGCACAGACGTCGATGGCCGGGTAATGCCCGGCTTCGGCCAGGCGCCGCGAGAGCACGATGTGACCGTCGAGAATGGCTCGCGCGCAGTCGACGATAGGGTCCTGCTGGTCGTCGCCTTCGGCCAGTACGGTGTAGATGGCGCTGAGACTGCCGTTGTCGCTGGCGCCATTGCCGGCGCTTTCCACGAGCTCCGGCAGCATGCCGAATACCGACGGCGGGTAACCCTTGGTCGCCGGTGGCTCGCCGAGAGCCAGGGCGATTTCGCGCTGGGCCATGGCGTAGCGGGTCAGCGAGTCGACCAGCAGGAGCACGTCATGCCCCTGGTCGCGAAAGTAGGCGGCGATGCTGTGACAGAGCTCGGTGGCCTTCAGGCGCATCAGCGGCGATTCATTGGCCGGCGCGACCACCACCACGGCCTTCTTCAGGCCCTCCTCACCCAGCGAATGCAGGAGGAATTCCTGCACCTCGCGGCCACGCTCGCCGATCAGCCCGACCACCACCACATCGGCCTTGGTCTGCCGGGTGATCATGCCCAGCAGCACGCTCTTGCCCACACCGGAGCCGGCGAACAGGCCGACGCGCTGGCCCTTGCCCAGGGTCAGGGTGGCATTGATCGCGCGCACGCCGACATCCAGCGCTTCACTGACCGGCTTGCGCTTGAGCGGGTTGACCGAGGGCAGCTCGGTCGGCAGCGGGTCGCGGCCGCCGAGTTTGCCCAGTTCGTCCAGTGGTTCGCCGAGGCCGTTGACCACGCGCCCCAGCCAGGATTCGTCGATATGCAGCTTGGCATCATCCGGCGCCGGGAATACCCGTGAGCCGGCGGTCAGGCCGACCGGTTTCTTGAACGGCATCAGGTAGGTGATATCGCGGTTGAAGCCGACCACCTGCGCTTCCAGCATGCTGCCATCGCCCTGCTCGACATAGCAGCGCTGGCCGGTCATGCGCTGGCAGCCGAGGCTCTCCAGCAGCATGCCGGAGACACGCACCAGCCGCCCGCTGACCTTGGCCAGCTGCACGTTGTCCAACGAGCGCAGGGCCTCGTCGAGGCGGAAGCTGTCGCGCAGGGCCATCGGTCAGCCCTGCGCCGTGATGTGTTCGGCGAGGGTTTCCATGCACGAATCCAGGCGCTGCTGGCAACCGATATCGGCTTCGGCCTGGGCAGTCAGCACGCGGCATTCGCCGAGCGGCAGCTTCTCATCGGGCACCAGACGCCACGCCGCGGCACGCTCGGGGGCCAGCTCGCGGATGCGCGCGCACTCTTCCGGATTGAGGTGGATGCGCACGTCTTCCTGATCACCCGGCATGGCGCTCAGCGCTTCTTCGGCGAGGGTCAGTAACTGGGTCGGGTGCAGGGTCAGCTCACAGCGGATCACCTGGCGAGCGACCTTCTGCACCAGCTCCAGCAGCTCCTCGCGGCGGGCCTGCTCGTACTCCTGACGAAAGCCTTCGAATGCCTCGATCAGGCGATCCAATGGTTGACCCGCCTCATCGAAAGCGCGGCAGCCCTGCTGGCGCCCCTCTTCCAGGCCCAGCGCCTTGCCATCCTCGACCCCGCGCTGGAAACCTTCGCGATGGCCGGCCTCGCGACCCTGCTCCAGGCCTTCGCGGTAGCCCTTGTCGATGCCTTCCTGGAAGCCATCGGCCACCGCGCGCTGCAGGGCCGCCGGATCGTCGGCGAAACCAGCCGCGGCCTGTGCCGGGGTCTTCACCCGTGGCGGAAAGCGGAACGGCCGCCAGCTGCGGTCGGCACCCTTGATCACCTTGACCGTCATGTCATTCCACCGTCTGTTCACGGAACAGCTGCACCTGCAGCTCGCCATCGGCGGACATCTCGCGCACCACACCCATGATGTCCTTGCGCACCTGCTCGACGCGGCTCAGCGGCACCGGGCCCTGGCGCCGATTGATCGATTCCATTTGCTGCGCCTGGCGCTTGGGCATGGCGCCCTGAATGGCCTTGACCAGCTCCGGCTCGGCGCCCTTCAGCGCGACCACCCACTCGTCCAGCGGGATCACTTCGAGCAGCGTCTGCAGCACGTCCTGGTTCTGCCGCGAAAGGATGAAGAAGTCATACATCTCATCCTCGATCTTGCCGACCAGCTCCTCGTTATGCGCACGCAGCAGCTCGAACATCTGGTCGCGGTTGCCCTTGAAGCGGTTCATGATGTCCGCCGCCTGCTTCACCCCGCGCACCTGCGAGCCCTGGGTGCTGAGCACCTTGAGGCTGCGGTCGATCAGCTGCTCCAGCTCGGCAATCACATCGCTGTTGACCTCGGACAGGTTGGCGATGCGATACAGCAGCTCGTCCTGACGCTCGGCCGGCATGCACTCGAGCACCTCGGTGGCCATGCCCGGCGGCAGAAAGGCGAGGAACACCGCCTGCATCTGCGCGTGCTCCTTGGCGATCAGCGCGGCGAACTGCTTGGGATCGAGCCACTCCATCTTGGCCATCTTGGCGCGGATTTCCTCGCCATAGATCGAGTCGAGCAGCGAGCGGGTGATGTCGCCGCCGAGCGCCTTGCCGAGCATGCCGGCCAGGTAGCTGCGCGAGGCGCCCTTGATGCTGCTCTGCTCCTTGTAGTCGTCGAAGAAGCGGCTGATGACGTCGGAAACCATGGGCTGCTTGACGTTGGACAGCCGTGCCATCGCCTGACTGATGCTGATGATCTCTTCGCGGGAGAAGTTGCGCAGGATGCCTGCGGAAATCTCATCGCCCATGCTCAGCATGAGGATTGCCGCCTGATCCAGCGAACTGACCGAGCGCAGTTGCACCGGCCGCGCCTTGATCTCGCGGGCGGACGCCTGGCTGCCTTCAGCCGGCTGGGTTGAGGTCTCTTTCATTGCGCCCTATCCAGTGCTTGATGACTTCCGAGACACGCTCGGGATCGTTCTTGGCGAGCATCTGCAGGTGCTCGATCTGCAGCTCCAACCCCGAACCCGGCGCCGGCAGGCGAATCTCCGAGAGCGGATTTAGCTCACCGAAGATGTGCGGTCCGCCGGGCTCGCGCGGGCTGGCCAGCGCCGGCCGGCTGTCGCCTTCCAGTGCCGCAGGCGCGCCCGGTTCGATCAGGCTGCCTTCCAGCCCCTCGCTCAGGGGTAATGCCGCGACGTTGCGCTGGGTCAGATTGCGTACCGCCGGGCGGACAACGATCAGCAGCAACAGCAGGGCGATCAACCCGGCGACGCCGACCTTGGCCAGCGCATGAATCTGGGTGTTTTCCCACCAGGGCACGACCTCCTCGATCGGCTCGACGGCGGCGAACGGCAGCACACTGAGGCTGAGCAGATCGCCACGCTCCTGCTTGAAGCCGACGGCGCTGCGCACCATCGCCTCCATTTCGGCGCGAGCCTCGTCGGTCCAGCCACCTTCAGGCGCGGCCGCGGCATTGAGCACCACTGCCACGCTCTGCTGGCGCAGGGCGAAGCCGGCGTGTTTGACGTGCACCACGCTCTGGTCGTAATCCAGCTGGCGAGTCGATTCCTCGCGCAGCGAAGTGGCACCCTTGGTTTCCGTCTTGGCCGGCGCAGGTTCTTCGCCTTCCTTCGGCGGCGCCACGGGGCGGTTGGCCAGCGAACCGGGTATGCCCAGGGCAAGCTGATCCAGCGCGCTCTCGTTGAGCAATACCTCGTTGCGCAGCCGTGGCGTATCGCCGTAGGACTGGAAGGTCTCCTCCTTCTGGCTGAAGTCGATATCGGCCGCGACGCTGATGCGATAGTTGCCCAGCCCGAGCACCGGAGCCAGCACCTGTTCGATGTTGGCCACCGCCTTCTGCTGATAGTCCTCGACCGCCTGCCAGTTCTGCGCCGGCCCGCCGCCGACGTTGAGACCGCGCGAAAGCAGCGCGCCGTACTGGTCGACCACGCCGACATCCTCGGGCTTGAGGTTCGGCACGCTGTTGGCGACCAGGTTGATGATCGCGCCAACCTGCTCGTGGGTGAGCGTGTAGCCCGGCTCCAGCTGCAACATCACCGAGGCCTTGCTTGGCGCACGCTTGCTGACCACGAAGGAACTGTTCTCCTCCTGCGCCAGATGAACCCGCGCATGCTGCACGCCCTTGAGCGCCATCACCGTGCGCGCCAGCTCACCTTCCAGGCTGCGCTTGAGGCGCACGTCCTGGACGAACTGGCTGGTGCCCAGCGGCTCCTCCTTGTCGAACAGCTCGTAGCCGGCCGGCTGCGCGACCTTCACGCCCTTGGCGTTGAGCAGCAGCCGCGCCTGTGCCAGCTGATCCTCACGCACCAGGATCTGGCCACTTTGCGGATGGATGCGATACTGCAGCGCTTCGCCGTCGAGCACCTGCATCACTTCGGCAGCCGGGAACGATTCGCCGGCACCATGCAGCGGGCGGAACGAGCCGTTGTCGCGCCACAGATAGAACGCCACGGCCACTGCCAGCGCCGCGGCGATCACCGCCATGCCAGCCAGCGTGACGCGCGGATCGAGTTGCAGCCCGCCTGCGGGCATCCTGGATTTGATTTTCTGCAGCACGTCTTAGCTCTCTCGACCGATCAAAGCGGCATTCGCATGACGTCATCGAACGCCGTGGTCAGTTTGTTGCGCACCTGCAGCAGGGCGGAGAACGACACGCTGGCCTTCTGGCTGTCGATCATCGCGCCAACCAGATCATCGCTCTTGCCGCTGTCGACCGCCGCCATCGCCGCGCCAGCCTGATGCTGCTGGGCATCCACCGAGCGCATCGCGGCCATGAACAGGCCGCCAGCATCGGCAGACGCCTGGTTAGCCGGCTTGATCGCCGGACTCCCCGCGACATCCGCGAGCTGCTGCATGCGACCCAGCATTTGCTGCTGGACCTGCGTGATTGAACTCATCGCTGGCTCTCCCCTGTTTCAGCAATTAAAGGTGTCTGGATCAGAAATTCAGCTCGATACCCTGCTCGCGCATGGCATTGAGGCGGTAGCGCAGCGCCCGTGAGGTCATGCCCAGGCTCGCCGCGGCCTTGGCCTTATGGCCGTCGAAGCGGCGAATGGTGTCGATCACATGCTGGTACTCGGCCCACTTGCCACTGGCGCGCAGTGCCGCCTTGCCGTTCTCCGCAGCGAGCAGCAGCGGCTTCTCGGCACGTGGCAATGCGGCAGCAGGTGCTGCGAGGCCGAGATCCTGTGGCTGGATGAACAACCCGTTGCGCAGCACCAGTGCACGCTGCACGGTGTTTTCCAGCTCACGGGCATTGCCCGGCCAGTCGTGCTGCAACAGCGCGCGGCAGGCGTCATCGGTGAGCAATTCGTCGTGAGCTTCCTGCGGTGCGTATTTACTGATGAAACGGCGCGCCAGCGGCAGCACGTCCTCCTTGCGCTCGCGCAGCGGGCTGATATGCAGCGGCAGTACGTCGAGACGGAACATGAGGTCGGCACGGAAACGGCCCTCGGCCACTTCCTGCTGCAGATCGCGGTTGGTCGCGGCGATGATGCGCACGTTCAGCTCGATCTCGCGGCGCCCACCCAGACGCTCCACACGCTGCTCCTGCAGCACCCGCAGCAACTTGGCCTGCAGCCCCAGCGGCAGTTCGCCGATCTCGTCGAGCAGCAGGGTGCCGCCGTTGGCCTGCTCGAACTTGCCGGGCTGGGCGCTCACCGCGCCGGTGAAAGCGCCCTTCTCGTGGCCGAATAGAATTGACTCGAGCATCTGCTCGGGGATCGCCGCGCAGTTGACCGCGATGAACGGGGCGTCCGGGCTGGCAGAGAAGCGATGAATGTAGCGCGCCATCAGTTCCTTGCCGGTGCCGGTCTCGCCGGTGATAAGGATCGGCGCACGGGTCAGGGAAACGCGCTGAGCCATGGCCAGCAGTCGGCGACCGGACTGGGAACAGGAAACGAAGCTCTCCTGGGCCGTTTCGGCGCAGGCCTGTCGACGCAGCAACGCGTGCAGCTGGGTTTCACTGAACGGCGACAGCAGGTAATCGACGCATCCCAGTTCCAGCAGAGTGGCGGCCTTTTCCTGGTCGGCATATTCGACAACCGGAATGACACTTGTATTGGGCACCCGCCGTGCGAGCAGTTCCACCTGCGCATATAACGAGCGCGGCAGCAGACTTCCAGCAACTACAAAAACCAAGGAAACGGCAGTGCTATTGCCTCTGCCGAATCCATCGAAATCGTCATGGCGGGTAACCTCGCAACCCTGCCGGCGCAAACCTGCCTGAAGAAAGTCGCATACCACATCGCGGGCGGCACCAATAATCGCAACCTTCTTCCTGGGCAATTCATCGAATAGCTCGTCGCATGCGTATTTCATTGCCTGACTGACACTTTTCAATGTGACCACCTTGCGCTCCACCTACCACCACCCGAGTGGTCAAACGGATACGCGAAAATAAAATCTATTTAATTTTTCGGAACTAAACGTCGTCTTCGACTTCTGACCCGCATGATCCAGCGCGCTGTTCGCCGGCTTTCCCGAACAAGTGCGCGCACGCTATCAGGACGCCAGATCAATCCCCCAATCAGTTCTGCTTAATTGAAATCAATGGATGCCAGATGACCTCAAAAAAGCTCATTTGATATCTCTTGATTTAACGCTCTCACGCGCCCAGGCCTAGGATGGCGGCACGCTAGAGCCGTGCCCGGAAAACACCCGTGCCAGCCAGCAATCGTCTGCATAAATGGCCAGCGGTATTGCCGCCGTGTTCACCGACCCCAGGAAATACAGTTCACAACATGACTGGCAATTCAAAAGTCCACCATGGCGTGCCCGCCCAAAGCCTGACTGTATTGAAATCGCAGAAGCTGGGACGGCATCACCACAAGATCCCGCAATACATAAAGGAAAGTACCAACAAGAATCCGCGACTGATCGGCGATTATTTTCTGCGCAATTATCGGATCAATCTCGAACTGAACCGCATCGATGTTCAGGAAGAGCGCAGCGAAGAGCCGGACTGCATCTATCGCTCGCCCATGGGCAAAGTTGGATTTTCCATTGACCGTGCATTACTGACTGAAGCACTGGAGTGTTATTACGGCGGCACCGTAATTGCCAGTCAGGACACGCCGCCGATAAGCACATCCGAACAGCGCATGCGTAATCGTCTGGGCATGGATATCACCGATATCTTCGCCCGCTCGATATTGTCCGGTGAGACGTTCGGCAAACTCGACAGTTACCGCAACGATTATGAAGAGACCAGCTGGGAGTATGTGGCCGAGTACGAGTACATCAGCCATATCACCGGTAGTCGCTCCTCGATCTACATCTATCTGGATACCGACCTGGTCGACGAGCTGACCAGTCGCCTGGCCGGCCCGGCACCGGCGCGCTTGCCGGGCAATCCCATCGATCACATCAAGCACCTGCCGGTGCGCCTCGATTGCGTGGTCGCGTCGGCGCAGATGCCGCTGGCGCAGGTTCTCGCGCTGCAGCTCGACGACATCCTGATGCTGCGCCCGCTGGACCGCTACGAGGTGCGCATCAACCAGCAGAAGCTCTATCGCGGCACCATCTTCGAAGAGGACGGGGCCCTGTTCCTTACTTCACTTGAAAGCGTGAACCCCCAATGAACGGCCATCTTTCCGACAACGAATTCGAAAACCTCATCAACGAAGGCGACCTCAGCTTGGATGCCGTCGACGCCACCGCGCTCGAAGCGCCTGCCGCGGCACCTGCACAGCGCCAGGACCTGAGCTTCTTCGGCAAGATTCCGGTGAACGTGACCCTTGAGGTCGCCTCGGCGGAGATCTCGCTCAAGGAACTGATGGAGTGCGATACCAGCAGCGTCATCGTGCTCGACAAGCTGGCCGGCGAACCGCTGGACGTGAAGGTCAACGGCACTCTCTTCGCCAAGGCCGAGGTGGTGGTGATGAACGGCAACTACGGCCTGCGCATCGTCGAACTGTCCGGCACCAGCCTGGACGCCTTCACGCCATGAACCTGCGTCGCGGCCTGAGCCTGCTCGCCCTGCTGCTTATCGGGCTGATGCCCCTGGCAGCCCAGGCCGCTGGCGGCGAGATCACCCTGTTCAACCTGAACGATACCGAGAACGGCCAGGAGTTTTCGGTGAAGCTGCAGATACTCATCATCATGACGCTGCTCGGCTTCCTGCCGGCGATGCTGATGATGATGACCTGCTTCACCCGCTTCATCATCGTGCTGGCCATCCTGCGCCAAGCCATCGGCCTGCAGCAGAGCCCGCCGAACCAGGTGCTGATCGGCATCGCCCTGATCGTCACCCTGCTGGTGATGCGCCCGGTCTGGCAGGACATCCACAGCCAGGCCTACGAGCCGTTCCAGAACGACGAGATCACCCTCGAACAGGCGCTGGACTCGGCCAAGGGCAGCCTCGCCGGTTTCATGCTCGCGCAGACCAACAAGAATTCCCTGGAAACCATGGTGGCCCTGGCCGGCGAACAGCTGCCGGAAAACCTCGACGACCTGGATTTCTCGCTGCTGCTGCCGGCGTTCGTGCTCAGCGAGCTGAAGACCGCGTTCCAGCTGGGCTTCATGATCTTCGTGCCGTTTCTGGTGATCGACCTGGTGGTGGCCAGCGTGCTGATGGCGATGGGCATGATGATGCTCTCGCCGATGATGATTTCGTTGCCGTTCAAGCTGATGGTGTTCGTGCTGGTCGACGGCTGGGCGCTGTTGATGGGGACGTTGACCACCAGTATTCAGCCGTTTTAGGTGATGGGGATGAAAGCGTTGGCCGTGCGGTGGGGTTTGGAGAGTGGGGAGGCAGGGCGCGTTTGTGAGAGCGACCTTGGCTGCGATGCCCTACCTTTGTCGGCCCAAACACCGGCATTCGGCGCTACGCTTTCCTCGGCTGGGACTACAGGTTGCGCCTCGCACGGCGCGTCACTTTTTCTTGTCTGGCCAAGAAAAAGTAACCAAAAAGAAGGCCACCCCTACATCCGGGTTTTGCTGCGCAAAACTTCCCTCGCTTCGGCGCTGCTCCGGGGGTCGTCGCGAAGGGCCATCCCTGGCCCATCGCTCCTCGCTCGGCATCCATGCCTCGCGACCCCCTACGCAACGCCTACGCTCGGCCTCCTGAAGGGGATTAGAGACCGAGGTGCCTGGAAGTGTCCAAGCAACGAAAGCAAAAAATCGATTCGCTTGTTCCTACGCGCACGGCCTGACAGGCGACACCAACCCCCCCTTTCAGTAGGCCGAATGGAATCCGCGTGGAGGAGAGCGAGCGGCATGGATGCCGCGAGAGGCGTAAAGGGCCATGGATGGCCCTTGTACGCCGGCCCCCGGAGCGTGGATGGAATGAGGGAAGTCGAGCGCAGCGAGACCCGGATGGAGGGGCAAGACTTTTTGGTTCCTTTTGGGGGGCCGGCCATCCGGGCGACTGCCAAAAGGGACTCGCCCAGCAGGGCGAAACCAATGCGCCTGCCAACTAGGTCAATAGGGCTCACTCAGCGAACCCAAAGCCCAAACGCTTTGCACGCCGCAACGCCAAGCGGCACGCAAACCACCTCCCTGGTGCCCCAATGCTGACCCCCGACACCGCCGTCCATATCGTCTCCAACGCCATCCACGTGATCGTCCTGGTGGTCTGCGTGCTGATCGTCCCGAGCCTGCTCGGCGGCCTCTTGATCAGCATTTTCCAGGCCGCCACCCAGATCAACGAACAGATGCTGAGCTTCCTCCCACGTCTGCTCATCACCCTCGGCATGCTGGTGTTCGCCGGGCACTGGATCCTGCGCACGCTGAGCGATCTGTTTATCGAAACCTTCCAGCAGGCGGGTCGCCTGGTCGGCTGAATCATGCCCAACGATCCCCTGATGCACGCCGGCCAATACCTGCAATCGCTGCTCGCCTACTGGTGGCCGTTCTGCCGGATCATGGCCGTGTTCAGCCTGGCGCCGATGTTCAGTCACAAGGCGATCAGCGTGCGTGTACGCATCCTCCTGGCGCTGGCGCTGACCCTGGTGCTGGGCGCGGCGTTGCCGGCGCCGCCCAATCTCGACCCGCTGTCGCTGGCTGGCATGCTGGCTTCCATCGAGCAGATCGCCATGGGACTGCTGCTGGGCCTGGCGCTGCTGCTGGTGTTCACGGTGTTCACGCTGATCGGCGATGTGGTCTCGACCCAGCTCGGCTTGTCCATGGCGGTGTTCAACGATCCCATGAACGGCGTGTCCTCGGCGTCGATCATCTACCAGCTGTACTTCATCCTGCTCGCGCTGCTGTTCTTCGCCATCGACGGCCATCTGGTCACGGTGAGCATCATCTACCAGAGCTTCGTCTACTGGCCGATCGGCAGCGGGCTGTTCTACGACGGCCTGCAGACCATCGCCTGGTCGATGGCCTGGGTGATCTCGGCCGCGCTGCTGATCGCCCTGCCGATCGTCTTCTGCATGACCCTGGTGCAGTTCTGCTTCGGCCTGCTCAATCGCATCTCGCCGGCGATGAACCTGTTCTCGCTGGGCTTTCCCATGGCGATCCTGGCCGGTCTGTCGCTGATTTACCTGACCCTGCCGAACCTTGCCGAGGCTTACCTGCATCTGACCCGCGACCTGCTGGACAAGATCGGCGTACTGCTCAGGAGCAGCGGCCATGTCTGAGCAGAACAGCAGTCAGGAAAAGACCGAAGAGGCCTCCGAGCAGAAACTCAAGAAGAGTCGCGACGACGGCCAGGTAACCCGCTCCAAGGACGTCGCCACCACCGTTTCGCTGCTGGCCACGCTGTTGCTGCTCAAGCTCAGCGCCGGACTGTTCCTCGACGGCATGCAGCAGAGCTTCAGCTACTCCTACATCGACTTTCATCAGAGCGAGATCGGCATCGACGATGTGCAGGTGATCCTGCTGCACAACCTGCTGGTGTTCATCAGCGTGCTGCTGCCGCTGCTGCTGACGCCGATCCTGGTCATCGTGTTCGCCCTGGTGCCGGGCGGCTGGGTGTTCGCCTCGAAGAATTTCGCGCCGAACTTCGGCAAGCTCAACCCCATCACCGGGCTGGGGCGGATGGTCGGCGCGCAGAACTGGAGCGAGCTGGCCAAGTCGCTGCTGAAGATTTCCGCGCTGCTCGGCATCGCCGCCTGGCAGCTGTCCTACGCCGCGCCACGGCTGATCGCACTGCAGCGCACGGACATCTTCAGCGCCATCGGTGGCGCCTTCTCGCTGACCTTCGACCTGGCGATCTCGCTGCTGCTGGTGTTCGTGCTGTTCTCTTTCATCGACATCCCGCTGCAGCGCTTCTTTTTCCTGAAGAAAATGCGCATGACCAAGCAGGAGCGCAAGGAAGAGCACAAGAACCAGGAAGGTCGGCCCGAGGTGAAGGCGCGCATCAAGCAGCTGCAGCGCCAGCTCGCGCAGCGGCAGATCACCAAGGTGATCAAGGATGCCGACGTGGTGATCGTCAACCCGACCCACTATGCCGTGGCGCTCAAATACGACCCGAAGAAGGCCGAAACGCCGTTCGTCATCGCCCGCGGCGTCGATGAAATGGCCCTGTACATCCGCAAGATGGCCCAGACCAACGCGCTGGAAGTAATCGAGCTGCCACCGCTGGCCCGCGCGATCTACTACAGCACCCAGGTCAACCAGCAGATTCCCGCACCGCTCTATACAGCGGTGGCCCATGTGCTGACCTACATCCTCCAGCTCAAGGCCTGGAGGCAGGGCAGACGCCAGGGCAAACCGGCACTGGCCAGCAACATCCACATCCCCGAAGAACTGTTCAACCGAGCGCGCTCATGAGCCTGATGCAGAAACTGACGCCGACCTTCCGCAGTGGCCGGATCGGCATTCCGCTGATCATCCTGTCGATTCTGGCGATGATCATCCTGCCGCTGCCGCCGCAGCTGCTGGATATCCTGTTCACCTTCAACATCGCCATGGCAGTGCTGGTGTTGCTGGTCAGCGTATCGTCGAAGAGCCCGCTGGACTTCTCACTGTTCCCCACGGTGATCCTGGTCACCACGCTGATGCGCCTGACGCTGAACGTCGCCTCGACCCGCGTGGTGCTGCTCGAAGGCCACTCGGGCACGGGCGCCGCGGGCAAGGTGATCGAGGCCTTTGGCGAGGTGGTGATTGGAGGCAACTTCATCGTCGGCCTAGTGGTGTTCGTGATCCTGATGATCATCAACTTCATCGTCATCACCAAGGGCGGCGAGCGGATATCCGAAGTCACCGCGCGTTTCACTCTGGACGCCCTGCCCGGCAAGCAGATGGCCATCGACGCCGATCTCAATGCCGGCCTGCTGACCCAGGAAGATGCCAAGGCGCGGCGCCAGGAAGTGGCCAAGGAAGCCGACTTCTACGGTGCCATGGACGGCGCCTCGAAGTTCGTCCGCGGCGATGCCATCGCCGGCATCCTGATCCTGCTGATCAACCTCTTCGGCGGTTTCGCCATCGGCGTGTTCGTCCACGATCTGGCCGCCGGCGAGGCGTTCAAACAGTACGCCCTGCTGACCATCGGTGACGGCCTGGTGGCGCAGATTCCGGCGCTGCTCTTGTCAACTGCCGCAGCGATCATCGTTACCCGCATCAACGAATCCAGCGATATCACCAGCCAGGTACAGCGCCAGCTGCTGGCCAACCCGGCCTCGCTGTACACCGTGGCCGGAATACTCTTCGTGCTTGGCATGGTGCCGGGCATGCCGCACCTGGCATTCATCGGTTTCGCCGCACTGATCGCCTTCATCGCCTGGCGCGTATCGCTGCACGAGCCACCAGCCGCCGGTGCCGATCTCAAGGACATCCAGGCCATCGGCCAGGCGATGGACAAGGAAAAGGCGCAATCGCTGGCCTGGGAAGACATCCCGCTGGTCGAACGGCTGTCGGTATCGCTCGGCTACAAGCTGGTCGGGCTGGTCAACGAAGCCTCCGGTGCACCGCTGCCGGCGCGGGTACGCGGCGTGCGCCAGACGCTGTCCGAGCACCTCGGATTTCTGCTTCCGGAAGTGCAGATCCGCGACAGCCTCAGGCTCAAGGCCTCGCAGTACGACATCTACATCAACGGCGAGAAGATCGACGGCGCCGAGCTGCACGCCGACCGCCTGATGGCGATTCCGTCGCCGGAGCTGTACGGCGAGATCGACGGCATCCTCGGCACCGACCCGGCCTATCGCATGCAGGTGGTATGGATCCAGCCGACGGACAAGTCCCGTGCGCTGAACCTCGGCTATCAGGTGATCGACTGCGCCAGCGTCATCGCCACGCACCTGAACAAGGTGATCCGCGAGCATCTGCCGGACCTGTTCAAGCACGACGACGTCGAGCATCTGATGCAGCGCCTGACAGTACAGGCTCCGAAGCTCGCCGAAAGCCTGAAAGCCGCCCTGAGCTACACCCAACAGATGCGTGTGTACCGTCAGCTGTTGCTGGAAGAAGTGCCGCTGCGGGACATCGAAACCATCGCCAGCACCCTGCTCGAATGCAGCGAGACCACCAAGGACCCGGTGCTGCTGGCCGCCGACGTGCGCTACGCGCTGCGCCGCAGCATCGTTTCGATGGTCGCCGGCGACCGTCGTGAACTGGGCGTGTTCGTGCTGGAAAATGCGCTGGAAAACACCTTGCTCAACGCCCTGGCCATCGCTCAGCAGGCGGGGCCGGTAAGCCTGGACAACATTCCGGTGGAACCGAGCCTGCTCAACCAGCTGCAGAACAGCATGCCGGTAGTGAAGGAAAAACTGCGCAAGGACGGCCATCCGCCGATCCTCACCGTGATGCCGCAGCTGCGTCCGTTACTCGCGCGTTACGCCCGCGTGTTCAGCCCCGGGTTGCACGTGCTCTCGCAGAACGAGATTCCTGACCGCGTCGGCGTCAACATTCTCGGCACCCTCGGCTAACGGAGCGCGGTCGTCAGTAGAGCTTGCGTCGTTGCGGTGCCTGTTCGGCAACCAGCGCGGTGAACTCGGCGGAGGGCCGGTCCAGGGCGAAGCCCATTTCGAAGCTGTCGCGGCGTGAATCCTTGCGCGACCACTGGCAGATCACCACAGCCTCGACCTGCCGGACACGCTCGCCGTGACCCGGCACATGCAGCACCATCTCATAGCAGCCGCCCACCGCGAGTGGCTGGCTGGCGACCAGGCGAAGCCCTCCCAGCGAGAGGTCGGCGACATAGCCCATGGGTTCGCCATTCAAACGGTTGCTGACCTGGATGCGGCTGATATGGCGGAAGCTGAAGCGACTGTGTTGGCGCATGCCCGTTGCTCGGCAGATGGCAGTGATAGAGCCAGCAGGCGACCCATTGCCGACAAAAATTAAGCGCACTCGCCCTGATCAGCCAAACCCTGCGATCCAGATCAGCCCCTTCGTTGATCAAGGCTTGCGTTGCGACTCGCGCGAGGCGTTCTCTTCGCTCACCTCCTCGGCCAGGCCCGGCGGCACGTTGTAGGCGCCGCCGGGTACGTCGGCTTCGTCACCACCGGCGACCTCGCCCTGGGTGGACGTGGTTTCCGGATTCTGCTCGTGGGCGTCGCCGCTCTGGTCGATGGACTCGATGCTCTCGCGACCCTGGTCGTTCTGACTCATCAGCTGCTCCTCGCGTACCTGTGGCCATGCCCGGCCCGTCCGGGTGGCTCTATCGGTTGGGAGGAGACGTAGCCGCGGAAGTTGCAGCGCAGCGGTGCTTTTCTGGACCGATGGCCGCTCGGCGGTGCAGCTGAACTAAACCACAGGCCCGGCAGCCAAAACTGGACTAGAACCTGCCATAGAACAGAATCATGCAACTGACTTCTCGCAGCCTGCCGATCATTCCTGCCCTCCAACCCACGCAGGATCAGCCCTCACGGGCGCTGTACTTCGCCCTTGCCCGCGAGGTCGACGCGCAATCACGCGACAGCGCTGCGGAGTACCTGCGTGCGCAGCTCGAGGCCGCCGCTGCGCTGCCGTCCGACCTGCCGGAGGACCCGGCCGGCCTGGAAGCCTGGGTCATGCAGCGCACCGAAACGGTCGGTCGCCAGTATCAGGTTTACCTGGACCAACGCCGTGCCGGCGGTCCGCGCCGCTATTTCGCCAGCAAGGCCCATGCTCTGCATTTCCTCCGCGGGGTGGCACCGACCAAGCTGGTCGATGGTGCCTGGCTCTATGGCCTGCTACAGCGCTGGGACGATGCGCGCTTCACCTCACTGATCCAGACCTATCTGGAAGAGCTCGGCGAGGGCCTGCCGGAGAAGAACCATGTGGTGCTCTACCGCAAGCTGCTGGCCAGCCAGGGCTGCGATGACTGGCAGGAGCTGGACGACGAGCACTTCGTCCAGGGGGCCATCCAGCTGGCACTGGCCGAGCATGCCGAGCAGTTCCTGCCAGAAGTGATCGGCTTCAACCTGGGCTACGAACAGTTACCGCTGCACCTGCTGATCACCTCCTACGAGCTGACCGAGCTGGGCATCGACCCCTACTACTTCACCCTGCATGTCACCGTCGACAACGCCGACAACGGCCACGCCAAGAAAGCCGTGCAGGGCGTGCTGGATGCCTTGCCGCAGGTCGGCGACAGCGCGGAGTTCTATCGACGGGTGCGCAACGGCTACCGGCTCAACGACCTCGGCGCCAGCACCGTCTCGGTGATCGGCGACTTCGATCTGTCCCGGGAGGTGCAGCGCATCCTCGAGAAGAAGGCGGCGGTCGGCCAGTTCGTGCACTCCGACTACTGCCGTTTCGAAGGCCGCACGGTCAATCAGTGGCTGGCCGAGGACGTCGAACAGTTTCTCTCCGTGCTGGACAAGCGCGGCTGGATCAAGCGCGGCCATGACCCGCAGGAAAGCCGCTTCTGGCAGCTGATCGCCGGCGAACAGGCGCCGATGTTCGGCGTCTTCAGCGCTTACGAGCAGCAGATGATCCATGACTGGATCGCTGGCGACTGGCAGGCCGACAGCAAGCGCAGCCCGCGCGGTGCGTTGCTGCAGCGCCAAGCGCTGTTCAACGCCCGGCGTGTGCCGCAGGAGCCGGGTGCGCTGCAACCGGCGGAAAGCGTCAGCGGCAACGATTTCGACGAGGAACTGCAGCTGCTCGAGCAGCAGGTGGCGCGCCTGCCCGATCGCGGCGCGCGCATGCGCCTGCTGCTGCCGCTGCTCGCTCCGCAACGACACCACACCGCCGCCGGCCTGCTGGCCACGCGGCTGTTCAACGGACTGTTCAACTGAAGGCACCACCAAGGAACGCGACGATGACCATGGACAATGCGCAGGACCGCGCGCTGCTGCACCTGGGCCAGGCCCTGCGGGATCGCGGCTATCACTTCATCACGCCCACACCGCTGACCCATGAACGAGTCAATCAGCGCCCGGAAAATGCGCTCGCCGATGACCTGCTCGGGGTTTTCGGCTGGAGCCGCCCGTTCCAGCACGAACTGCTGCCACCACCGCTGTTCAGCCTGATGGATCAGGCTGACGTGCTGGAACCCTACGGCTCGCGCTGGCGCTCCAAGGTGCGTCTGTCCAGCCTCGACGGGCAGCTGTTCCTGCATTCGGCCTTTCCCACCGAAGCCACCGACGCGGTGTTCTTCGGCCCGGACACCTACCGTTTCGCCAGCGCCATCTGCTGCCATCTCAACCAGCATGCCGGCGAAATTCGCCGCGTGGTGGACATCGGCTGCGGCTCGGGCGCCGGTGCCATTCTTACTGCACTGGCACGACCGCAAGCCGAAGTGCTGGCGGTGGATATCAATCCGGAAGCGCTGCGCTTGACGCGTATCAACGCAGCGCTGGCTGGGGCGAACAACCTGCGCGCCGAACGCAGCGACCTGCTGAGCAACGCACAAGGCGAGTTCGATCTGGTGCTGGCCAATCCTCCTTATCTGGTCGATGCCGACCAGCGCGCCTATCGTCACGGCGGTGGCCCGCTCGGTGCCGGGCTGTCGCTGGCGATTCTGGATGCCGCGCTCGGCCGCCTGGCGCCGGGCGGCACGCTACTGCTGTATACCGGGGTCGCCATGATCGACAACCAGGACCCCTTCTTGGCCGAGGTGCGCCAGCGCCTGGAGCGTACCGACCTGCAGTGGGGCTACCGTGAGATCGACCCGGACGTATTCGGCGAGGAGCTGCTTGGCGGGGCCTATACCCAGTGCGATCGCATTGCTGCCGTGGTGCTGGAAGTGACGCGGGCGATGGGCTGACAGCAGGGGGAGGTTCGCCCGAGGAAAACGCTTCGCGGTTTTCCCCCCAACGACCGGCCAGGCGTAGGGTGGATAACGCCGCAGGCTTATCCACGCGCAAGTGAGCGCGCTTATCAGACCGGCAATAGCACCAAGATCAGTGACAGAGTGATCAGCGAGCCCAGCGTCGACAGCAGCACCACCCGCGACACCCGCGAGCCTTCGCGTCCATAAAATTCCGCGAGCATGTACGGCCCGGTCCCGGTGGGTAACGCGGCGAGCAGCAACGCCGAATAGGCCCACAGCGTCGGCAGCTCGAATACCTGAAAAGCCAGATACCAGGTAATCAGCGGCTGCACCACCAACTTCAGCCCCACCAGCGGCCACACCCCCTGCACCCGTCCTCCGGGCTGTGGCTGGGCGAGGAACAGCCCCAGCGACACCAGCGCGCAGGGCGCCGCCGCCGCGCCCAGCAGCTTGAGCAATGTCGCCAGCGGCACCGGCAATTGCAGACCGCTCGCCGCCCACAGCGCGCCGAGCAGCGGCGCGATCACCAGCGGATTGCGCGCCAGTGCACTGCTTACCTTTCCCAGCGTGCGCAACACGCCCTGCCCGGCATGCAGGCCGGTCTCGACGCAGGCCAGGGCGATGGCGAACAGCACGCAGACCACCACGATCGAGGCGACCATCGCCGGCTGCAGCGCCTCGTCGCCGAGCACCAGCATGCACAGCGGAATCCCGACATAGCCGGTGTTGGCGTAGGACGCACCCAGCGCGTCCAGGCTGGCGTCGACCAGCGGCTGCTTCTGCAACATGCGATACGCAAGAGTGAAGGCAAACACGCCGAGGCAGCCGATGGCGAAGGCGGCAATAAAGCCTGGTTGCCAGAGCTGCTCCCAGGTCGAGGTGGCAACCACGCTGAACAGCAGCGCCGGCAGGCCCAGCCAGACCACGAACCGATTGAGTTCGGAAGCGCCGGTTGGCCCCATCCTGCCGCTACGGCGGCACAGGTAACCGAGCAGGATCAGCGCAAAGACGGGCAGGACGACATTGACGACCGAAGACATGGACTCTCATCTGCAAGCTGGCGGCGCGGCGCATGGCCACGACCGAAACGGCCGGCCACCATAGCAAATGCGGCGGATCGTCGCGCTCAGAGTCGACCAGGCAATACCCAGCCGACCCTGGGTTTCAGCTCAATGAAGCGACGGCGAATAGCCGTTGGGCTCGGCCCGCGCGGCGGCGAACTCGGCCTCGACGCTGCCACGCATTTGCGCAGTGCCGCCGGGGAAACCGCTGCGGTCGCTGTAGTCCCATTCGACCACCGGCACCTGCTCGGCATCCAGACCCTTGGCGCAGCTCAGGTCCAGCGCGGTGATACCGGCCACCGCGCCGGCGGCGATGGCGGCATTGGCCGGCTCGTTGCCGTGCTCGATGCTCCAGCCGAGACCGGCCAGATCCAGCGCATCGCCGCCGATACGGCCGTAGATCCAGGGTTTCGGATCATCCGCCAGCAGGATGCCGACACCGGTGGCGATCTCGCGCAGCCCGCAGGCACGGACCAGCCCTTCGCTGCCGGACATGCCGATAAAGCGTGCGACCTGCCGCGGCGCCACCAACTGGACGACGCCCAGACCGATACTGAACCAGCCCAGCCCCCGCGCCAGCGTGCGCGCGGAATGGTTGGGCCGGGTGACTTGACGTGGAATGCTCATAAAGACTCCTCGGTCGATAAAGTGGCTCGGCCGATCCCTACGTTAGGGATCGGCGACCGGTTCATGGCTTGAGGACCACCTTGATGCAGCCGTCATGCTTGTCGCGGAAGGTCTTGTACATCTCCGGGCCCTGCTCGAGGCTGACGCTGTGGGTGATGACGAAGCTCGGATCGATCTGCCCTTCCTGGATGCGGTTGAGCAGGTCGTCGGTCCAGCGGTTGACGTGGGTCTGGCCCATGCGGAAGGTCAGGCCCTTGTTCATCGCGGCACCGAACGGAATCTTGTCGATCAGCCCGCCGTAGACGCCGGGAATCGAGATGATCCCGGCCGGGCGGCAGACGTAGATCATTTCGCGCAGCACGTGCGGCCGGTCGCTCTCGAGCATCAGCGCCTGCTTGGCGCGGTCGTACATCGAATCGATCGAACGCGCCGCGTGCGCCTCCATGCCGACCGAGTCGATGCACTTCTCCGGACCCTTGCCGCGGGTCAGCTCCTTGAGCCGCTCGAGCACGCTTTCCTCGTCGAAGTTGATGGTGATGGCGCCGCCGGCGCGGGCCATGGACAGCCGCTCGGGCACGTTGTCGATGCAGATGACCTGCTCGGCGCCCATCATGATCGCACTGCGGATGGCGAACTGGCCGACCGGTCCGGCGCCCCATATCGCCACCGTGTCGGTGGGCTGGATATCGCACTGCGCCGCGGCCTGCCAGCCGGTGGGCAGGATGTCGCCGAGAAACAGCACCTGCTCGTCGGTCAGGCCATTGGGGATCACCACCGGGCCGACATCGGCGTAGGGCACGCGCACATACTCGGCCTGACCGCCGGCATAGCCGCCGGTGAGATGGGTATAACCATAGAGCCCGGCGGTGGTATGGCCGAACACCTTGTCGGCGATGTCCTTGTTGCGGTTGGTGCGCTCGCAGACCGAGAAATTGCCGCGCCGGCACTGGTCGCATTCGCCGCAGACGATGGTGAAGGGCACCACCACGCGGTCGCCGACCTTGAGCTTCTTGTTCGCCGAGCCGACCTCCATCACCTCGCCCATGAACTCGTGGCCCATGATGTCGCCGTGCTGCATGCCGGGCATGAAGCCGTCGTACAGGTGCAGGTCGGAGCCGCAGATGGCGCAGGAACTGACCTTGATGATGGCGTCGCGCGGGTCCTCGATGGAGGGATCGGGGACGTGGTTGTCGCAGCGGATGTCGTGCTTGCCGTGCCAGCGAAGGGCTCTCATGGACAATCTCCTGTCGGGTTTCGGAAACGCCGTCTCGGTGATTCTCCTTCGCTGCCTCGCTGTTGCTCCTCTGTCGGTGCGGCGTGCTGTCAGGGTTTTAGTAAGCAGCGCCGCACCAGAGTTGCCCGGTTACCGACGGGCTGCATGGTTAGTGTCGATTGCGATCCAGCGAAGCGTAGCCATCGCGATAGCTGGGGTACCTGGGTTTCCACCCCAGCGCACGGGCGCGGGCGTTGCTGCAGCGCTTGCTGCCGGCACGGCGGTTCATGCTCTGCTCGGCCCAGTGGGTGACGCCCATGCGCTCGCGCAGCCAGTCGACCACCTCATGCAGCGGCGCCGGATCATCGTCGACGCCCAGGTAGCAATCATCCAGAGCGACGCCACTGGCATCGCTCTGCAGCAGAAACGCCAGCAGCCCGGCGGCGTCGTCGCGATGGATGCGGTTGCTGTACTGCGGCGGATCGCGCTCGACACGCAAACCGGCGCGCACCTGATTCTGCAGCCAGGGGCGCTTCGGGTCGTACAGCCCACCCAGACGCACCCGCGTTACCGGCAGAGCGCTGTCGAGCGCCAGCTGTTCGGCCTCGAGCATCACCCGACCGGTGAAGCCGCCGGGCTCGGTGGCCGAGTCCTCGTCGATCCACTCGCCGTCGCGCTGGGCATACACACCGGTGCTGGAAACGAACAGCAGCCGCCGAGGGCGCTGGCCGCGCTGCTGTAACCAACCGAGCACATTGCGCAGGCCTTCGACATAGGCCTGGCGATAGCCGGCTTCGTCATGTTCGGTGGCGGCTGCGGCATAGACCAGATAGTCCAGCGAGCCGTTGGGCCAGCAGCGCGGACAGGTCGGTTCGGAAAGGTCGCCGTTGACCGGCAGGATCG
Organism: Pseudomonas sp.; assembly: GCA_032105665.1. Taxonomy (GTDB): domain Bacteria; phylum Pseudomonadota; class Gammaproteobacteria; order Pseudomonadales; family Pseudomonadaceae; genus Stutzerimonas. The sequence goes on from DAMCQE010000039.1 coordinate 24,988, forward strand.
GCACTGCCAGCTGGGCGGCATTGCGCCGCAGGCCGTACACCGTCCAGCCGTCCCGACTCAGTTGCAGACCGAGACGACTGCCAAGGTCGCCACAGCCTGCGATCAATACGCTAAGGCGCTTGCCCATGTTCTGCTCCCTCAGTTGTAACCCGCCGCGCGGGCCGCACGAAACCGCAGTGTACCGACTTTCGACCTGGCCGACCGGTTGGTTCTGCGCTGCGCAAAAGGCTATGCTTGCCGGCACATTGATGGATGCTGACTATGACTCTGACCGAATTGCGCTACATCGTGACCCTTGCCCAGGAACAGCACTTCGGCCGCGCCGCTGAACGCTGCCACGTCAGTCAGCCGACCCTTTCGGTCGGTGTGAAGAAGCTCGAGGACGAGCTCGGTGTGCTGATCTTCGAGCGGACCAAGAGCGCGGTGCGCCTCACGCCGGTCGGCGAAGGCATCGTCACCCAGGCGCAGAAGGTGCTTGAGCAGGCACAGAGCATTCGCGAGCTGGCCCAGGTCGGCAAGAATCAGCTGGCCGCACCGCTGAAGGTCGGCGCCATCTACACCGTCGGCCCTTACATGTTCCCGCACCTGATTCCGCAGCTGCATCGTGTGGCGCCGGACATGCCGCTGTACATCGAAGAGAACTTCACCCACATCCTGCGCGACAAGCTGCGCACTGGCGAACTGGACGCGATCATCGTCGCGCTGCCGTTCCAGGAAGCCGACGTGCTGACCAAGCCGCTCTACGACGAGCCGTTCTACGTACTGATGCCGGCCGACCATCCGTGGACGGCAAAGGAAACCATCGACGCCGAGATGCTCAACGACAAGAGCCTGCTGCTGCTCGGTGAAGGCCACTGCTTCCGCGATCAGGTGCTCGAAGCCTGTCCGACCACCCGCAAGGGCGAGGCGCCGAGCCACACCACGGTGGAATCCAGCTCGCTGGAAACCATCCGCCACATGGTCGCCTCGGGCCTCGGCGTGTCGATCCTGCCGCTGTCGGCGGTGGAGAGCCACCACTACTCCCCCGGTGTGCTGGAGACCCGCCCGCTGACGCCGCCGGTGCCGTTCCGCACCGTGGCGATCGCCTGGCGCGCCAGCTTTCCGCGGCCCAAGGCCATCGAGATCCTCGCTGACTCGATCCGCCTGTGTTCGGTAGGCAAGCCGCCATCGGCGAAAGCCTGAGGCCATGAGCGAACTGGCGACCGTTCCGGTCACCGCACTCAAGGGCGTCGGCGCCGCACTGGCCGAGAAGCTCGCCAGGGTCGGCCTGGAAACCCTGCAGGACGTGCTCTTCCACCTGCCGCTGCGCTACCAGGACCGCACCCGCGTGGTGCCCATTGGCGCGTTGCGCCCGGGGCAGGACGCGGTGATCGAAGGCGTGGTGTCCGGTGCCGATATCGTCATGGGTCGCCGCCGCAGCCTGCTGGTGCGCCTGCAGGACGGCAGCGGCACCCTGAGCCTGCGCTTCTACCATTTCAGCCAGGCGCAGAAGGAAGCCATGAAGCGCGGCACCCAGCTGCGCTGCTACGGCGAGGCGCGTCCCGGTGCCTCGGGGCTGGAGATCTACCACCCGGAATACCGCGCGCTGACCGGCGAGCCGGCACCGGTCGAGCAGACCCTGACGCCGATCTACCCGACCACCGAAGGCCTGACCCAGCAGCGCCTGCGCAACCTCAGCGAGCAGGCGCTGGCGCGACTCGGCCCGCACAGCCTGCCGGACTGGCTGCCCGCCGAGCTGGCCCGTGATTATCGGCTCGGCCCGCTGGATCAGGCCCTGCGTTACCTGCACCGGCCACCAGCCGACGCCAATCTGGAAGAACTCGCCGAAGGCCGCCACTGGGCCCAGCACCGCCTGGCCTTCGAGGAACTGCTGACCCATCAGCTGTCGCTGCAGCGCCTGCGCGAGCGGGTTCGCGCCCAGCAGGCACCGGCGCTGCCAGCAGCGAAAACCTTGCCGCAGCGCTTTCTCGCCAACCTCGGCTTCGCTCCAACCGGCGCGCAGCAACGCGTCGGTGCCGAGATCGCCTATGACCTGGCCCAGGACGAGCCCATGCTGCGCCTGGTGCAGGGTGATGTTGGCGCCGGCAAGACGGTGGTCGCCGCCCTCGCCGCCCTGCAGGCGCTGGAGGCCGGTTACCAGGTGGCGCTGATGGCGCCGACCGAGATCCTCGCCGAGCAGCACTTTCTCAACTTCAGCAAGTGGCTTGAACCGCTCGGCATCGAGGTCGCCTGGCTCGCCGGCAAGCTCAAGGGCAAGGCCCGCGCCGCATCGCTGGAACAGATCGCCGGCGGCTGCCCGATGGTGGTCGGCACCCACGCGCTGTTTCAGGACGAGGTGGTGTTCAAGCGCCTGGCGCTGGTGATCATCGACGAGCAGCACCGCTTCGGGGTGCAGCAGCGCCTGGCCCTGCGCCAGAAAGGCATCGACGGTCGACTCTGCCCGCACCAGCTGATCATGACCGCCACGCCAATCCCTCGCACCCTGGCGATGAGTGCCTACGCCGATCTCGATACCTCGATCCTCGACGAACTGCCGCCAGGGCGTACGCCGGTCAACACCCTGGTAATCGCCGATAGTCGGCGCCTGGAGGTGATCGAGCGGGTGCGCATCGCCTGCAACGAGGGGCGCCAGGCGTACTGGGTGTGCACCCTGATCGAGGAATCCGAGGAGCTGACCTGCCAAGCTGCGGAAACCACCTTCGAAGACCTCTCGGCGGCGCTGGTCGGGCTGCGCGTCGGGCTGATCCACGGGCGCATGAAACCGGCCGAGAAAGCCGCGGTGATGGAGCAGTTCAAGCGTGGCGAGCTGCAACTGCTGGTCGCCACCACCGTCATCGAAGTGGGCGTCGACGTGCCCAACGCCAGCCTGATGATCATCGAAAACCCGGAGCGCCTGGGCCTGGCCCAGCTGCACCAGCTGCGCGGGCGGGTCGGCCGTGGCAGTGCGGCAAGTCATTGCGTGCTGCTGTACCATCCGCCGCTGTCGCAGCTCGGCCGCGAGCGGCTGGCGATCATGCGCGAGACCTGTGACGGCTTCCTGATCGCCGAGAAAGACCTGGAACTGCGCGGCCCCGGCGAGATGCTCGGCACCCGCCAGACCGGCCTCTTGCAGTTCAAGGTCGCCGATCTGATGCGCGATGCCGAGCTGCTCCCGCCGGTGCGCGATGCCGCCCAGGAATTGCTCGCGCGCTGGCCGCAGCACGTCAGCCCGCTGCTCGAGCGTTGGCTGCGTCATGGCCAGGAATACGGCCAGGTATGACAACCATCCGTCGCCACACCATCCGCGGCTGACGGCTTCGCTATACTCCGGCAGGTCACTACAACAGGTCCGCTTATGAATACTGCTGTCGACACCGAAAGCTGCTCCGAACTGCCCCTGCTGATCACCAAGCTGTTGAAAGACCTCGGTGTGGACTACCAGATCCAGCGCGACCGCCCCAACATTCCGGCGGCCCAGCGGGTCCAGGCAGTGCTGCTGGATGACAGCATCGGCGCCATGCTGGTGCTGTTCCCCCAGGACCATCTGCTCGATCTCACCCGCCTGACCGAGCTCACCGGCCGCGAGCTGGCGGCGGTCAAGCCGGAGCGACTGGCGCGCATGCTCACCAAGCACGAGCTGAGCCGCCTGCCCGGCCTGCCGCCGCTGACCAGCTCACCCTGCCTGTACGAAGAACGCCTGCTGCAGCAGCCGCGGCTGCTGGTCGAGTCCGGTCAGCCCGGCCTGCTGGTGGAAGTCGCCGGCGCCGACATCAAGCGCCTGCTGAGCAAGGCCAGCGCCGGCAACTTCGCCGTGCCGCTGAGCGACATCCGGCCGAACCTGGACCGCCCGCACGACGACCGTGCGGAAATCACCCAGGCCGTGCAGAGCTTCACTGCGCGGCGCATCCAGAAGCGTCTGGAAGAAACCATCGAGATTCCGCCGCTGCCGCATACGGCGCAAAAGATCATCAAGCTGCGAGTCAACCCGGAAGCCACGGTCGACGACATCACCGGCGTGGTGGAAACCGACCCGGCACTGGCGGCGCAGGTGATCAGCTGGGCCGCCTCGCCCTACTACGCCGCGCCCGGGCGCATCCGCTCGGTGGAAGACGCCATTGTCCGCGTGCTGGGCTTCGACCTGGTGATCAACCTCGCCCTCGGCCTGGCGCTGGGCAAGACCATCAGCCTGCCGAACGACAAGCCGCAGGACGCCACGCCCTACTGGCAACAGGCGATCTACACCGCCGCGGTGATCGAAGGGCTGACCCGCGCCATCCCCCGCGAGCAGCGTCCAGAGCCGGGCCTGAGCTACCTCGCCGGGCTGCTGCACAACTTCGGCTATCTGGTGCTGGCGCACGTCTTCCCGCCGCATTTCTCGCTGATCTGCCGCCACCTGGAGGCCAATCCGCACCTTTCGCACGGCCATGTCGAGCAGCATCTGCTGGGCATCACCCGCGAACAGATCGGCGCCTGGCTGATGCGCCTGTGGGGCATGCCCGAAGAACTGGCGGCCGCCCTGCGCTTCCAGAACGACCCGGGCTATGACGGCGAGGATGCGGCCTATCCGAACCTGGTCTGCCTGGCGGTGCGCATGCTGCGCAACCGCGGTATCGGCAGCGGGCCGGACGCCGAGGTGCCGCAGCAGCTGTTCGATCGCCTGGGTATCACCCGCGAGAAGGCCAACGACGCCATCGCCAAGGTGCTCGCCGCCGAAGCCGCACTACGCGCGCTGGCCATGCAGTTCAACCCCTCGCACTGACCGGCTACCGGCGCGCAGGCGCCGCTGCCCCGCGGCCTCAGCCGTTGCCGGCACGAAAGCTCACCCGCGCGTTGACCAGCCCCTCGCCGGCGCGCTCCAGGCTGACCTCGGTGACGCTCACCCCCTGCCCCTGCAGGGTGTCGAACCAGCGCAGCAGCAGGGCATAGGAGGCCCCGGGCAGGCTCACCTGCAGGCTGCCGTCGCTGCCGTTGTCGAAGCTCTCGATGGACAGGTTGCCCTGCTGCGCGCTTTCGGTGATCACGCCCTGCAGCTGCTCGGGCGCCAGTTCGACCTGATTGCTGCGCTCCATCTGCCGCGCCAGTTCGGTGTTCTGCTCCATGTAGGCGTGCAGCTCGCGCTGCGCCTGATAGTAGTCGCGCGCCTCGGCCGCCTGGCGCTGCGCCGGCAGCCACAGCCAGAGGTAGAACAGCACGGCGAGCAGAAAGGCGCCGAGCAGGCTCAGCGAGGTGCGCTCGCGCGGCGCCAGGCGTTGCCAGCGCTGCCACAGCGGCGAGTCGGCAAGACGTACGGCCAGTTGCTGCTTGAGATTCATCATCAGCCTCCGATCACCACGCGCGCACTGACGCCATCACCTTCGCGGCTGGCCGAGCCCAGCTGCACACTCTGCCCCGCATCGCCCAGGCGCCGGCGCAGGGTTTCCAGGGTGGCGAAGTCCATCGCCTGCACCTGCAGCGCCAGATCACCGCGGTCCTGGTTGTAGTCGAGCTGGCCGATGGTCACCGGAATGCCGTCTTCCAGTGCCGCGGCGGCGTGATCGAGCAGGCGCAGAAAGCCCGCCTGCCCACCGCTGCCGCGAGCCAGATGATCATCGAACTGGGCGCGCATGTTGACGATGCGGATGTCCTCCGGGAACAGCTCGCGATACAGCGCCAGGCTGGCCTCGGCGTAGGCGTCGCCCTGGCGCTGGAAGTACCAGGCCTGGCCCAGGTTGAAGCCCAGCTGCACCAGCAGGATCAGCCCGGCCACGGCGAACAGCGGTTTCCAGTAACCGAGGCCGGTATTGCCGACCTCCACCGCGAAATCGCCCTGGGCGAGGTTGAGTGCCGCCGCGCGCTGCGCGGCGAGAAAGGCATAGGGGTCGTCCAGCTGGCGATAGTCGTCCAGTGCCAGCGGCGGCTCGGCCACGTTGCCCTGGGCGTGCCAGGGTGCCGGGCAGAGCGTGGCGAGCTGCGGCCAGTCCGCGGCGGCGAAGGCCAGCCGGGTCTCGCCTTCGCCACCGAGCAGGCCGCGCTCGCCGATGAATAGCAGCTGCGTCGCCTCGCGCGGCAACAGGTCGGCGTCGACATGGATCGCCACGATCAGCAGCCCCAGTTCGCGCAACTGCTCCAGCCAGCCGGCCAGCAGCTGGCGGCGGATCGCCACGACGCGCTGGCGGCCATCCGGGAGCGTCTCGCCCACGGCCAGATGCAGCTCGTCGACGTTCTCGGCCAGCAGTTCCTCGGCGGCATAGGCCAGCGCCTGCTGCATCCAGCGCGCCTTGCGCGTCGGCAGGGTGACGGCGAAAAAGCTGCAGACTTCCGCCGGCAGGATCACGCTGATCGCGCCATTGCCTGCTGCGCATTCGCCCAGCGGCTGCCAGCGACCGGGTTCGTCCTTTGGCAGCCAGTAGACGCGGGTCTCGGCATCGAGCCGGGCCGGGCAGTCGGCGGGCAGAAACAGGCAATCCATGGTCTAGCGTTCTCCGTCGGATGGGAGGGTCTGCCGGGCAGGCTGACCGAGATTTCGCGCGAACACGCGGACGCTGCCGTCCTGCTCACGTTGCAACAGGCTGACCAGCGCCAGCCGGCGGTCGCCCAGGCGCACTTCACTGGTGGCCTGGAAGAATTGACTGCCAACCGCCAGCGCAGTGCCCTGCAGCGTAGTCCCGGCCAGCGCCGGCTGCGCGAGGAACGCCGCGCTGTTGCGAAACGGCGCGGCGCGGCGCAGCTCGACCAGCGACTCGGCCGCGCCAAGGCTGAGGTTGTCGCTCAGGCTGGAAAGCACCATCGCGCTCGCCGTGTTGACGTTCAGCGGCACGTTGGGCGGCAACACTACGACATAGGGCGCCAGGCGCTGGAAATCCTCTTCGCGCATGTCCAGCAGCAGGCGCAGTTCGGACAGGTCGTGGAGCCGGCGACCGGCGCTGCGATAGGGCGTATCGAGGCCGAGATAGGCGTTGTCTTCGGCACCCAGCTCGCCGCTCGGCTGCTGGTCGGGATCGATCCAGTCGAGCAGGCGCTCGGCATAGGGCGCGCTGATCTGCAGGCGCAGCAGCAGCCGGCGGAACTGCTCAACCGCGGCGGGGTTGGGCTGCTGGTCGCGCAGCAGGTCGTTGAGGTTGAAGCGTCCGGCGAGATCCTCGATACGCACGAGGATCTCGCCCTGATCGATCTCGAACGCCGGCAGCGGCTGCGCCCAGGGCTCGAGCAGATGATCGACGGCCGCGGCCTCACCATTGGCGCCTGTCTCGCCTGTCTCGCCTGTCTCGCCCGTCGCGCCAGCCCGCAGATCGCGAGCGAGCATGGCCTGGGCCAGCGCTTCGCCGCCCAGCGCGTAGTGCCAGGCCTGGCGTGCCTGCAGCTGGTTGCTGCTGGCACGAATGCTGAGCTGCTGACGCGCGACCATCGCCGCGCTGACCACGGTGACGATGGCCACCACCAGCAGCACGGTAATCAGGGCAACGCCGCGCTGGCACCTCATTGCGGCAGCTCCCCTTCGAACGGCTCGGGCACGCCTTCGGCGCCGGGCAATGCCTGCTGCATCGTCTGCTCGACGGCGTCGGGCAGGCGCAGCAGACGGGTGATACGGCCGTAGCGGGCGTGCTCGATATTCAATTCCAGGGCGATCGGCAGGCGCTCGGCGGCGTTCTCCGGGCTGCCGCGACCGAAATCGAACGGCGGCCACTCCTCGTGCCACACCGCCTCCTCGTCCAGGTAGCGCAACTGCAGGCCCTGCACGTCTTCCAGTACCCGCTGCACGCGCGGCTCGCTGTCGAGGTCACGGTCCAGCACCACCCAGTAGACGCGCTCGAGATTGTCGCCAGCCAGGCGCCAGCGCACCCGCTGCAGATTGGCGCGACGCAGCCCAGTGGGATTGCGCCAGCCGGCACGGGTCAGCTCCAGCACCGGCGCGCCGTCTTCGCCATCGAGCTGACCGATGAAGGCATTGCGCTCGTCGCCGAAGCCGTCGCGAATCGGCCGTCCGACTACCTGTTGCAGGTCGCGCTCGAAGGCCCACACCGCACGGCTGAGCTCCCGCAGTTGCAGCTCCTGCGCGCGCACGGCCTCGTCGCTTTGCAACACCGCTTCGAGCATGCGGTAGGTACCCAGGCCAAGCAGCGCGAACAGGGCGATGGCAATCAGCAGCTCGAGCAAGGTAAAACCGGCGCTGGTGCGCGCGTGGGCGTTCATTGGCGCGCCACTCCCGGGCCAACCGCAATGAAGCCGGTGAGGCTGGTCACCGCACGCTCTGGCAAGGGGCCGCTGCGCGCGCGCGGCGTCTGCAGCGCGACCCAGACGGTGACGCGCAGCAGGCCAGGGTCGGCGCTGACCTCGATTTCGCTGAGCGTTTGCCACTTGCGGCTGCCGTAATCCAGCTCCTGGGTTTCGCGGCCGATGGCAGGCGGCGTCTGCTGCAATTGCAGTTCGCTGATGCGGTTGTCGGCGATCCAGCCCGCCAGGGTCAGTTCTTCCAAACGCCCTGCGTTAGTCAGACTTCGTCCGGCAGCGGTAAGTACCACGGCCGACACGCTGGCGAAGATCGCCAATGCCACCAGCACTTCCAGCAGGGTGAAGCCACGGCCGACCCTGGCCAAGCGCCCGCTCATCGCCTGTCCTCGATGACTTGCGCCTCAGGCAGACGGAAGCCGTCGCTGGTGACCAGCCAGCCGCCGCCGCGCGGCTTGCGTTCGGACAGGCGCAGGCTGAACGGCGACAGCTCGCCGCTGGAAAGAATCAGCAACTGCGGCTCCAGCCGCGGCGCACGACGTTCGGTTCGCTCGCCTTCGCGCGACAGCCCGGCGCGGTCGTCCTCGCGCTGGGTCGGCGCAACCAGCTCCAGCGGCGTGCCGTCCAGTTCCAGATCCAGGCGCATCCACTCCGGCACCTTGTGCACCTTGCGTCGCTCGACTTCCAGCCAGCGTGTGGCCGCCTCGTCGTAGCGCAGTACGCGATAGCCCTCGCTGTTGACCAGCAGGCCGTATTCGCGACTGTCGAGCACCGCCTCATCGCTGAGCACGCCGATCAGCGCCGCCAGTCGGCGCGCCTCGTCACGCAGCTCGCGCGAGGTGCTCGAACCGCCGACACTGAGCACCGCCACGCTGACCAGAATGCCCAGCAGGACGATGACCACCAGCAGTTCGATCAGCGTGAAGGCGCGGGCGCGCTGCCGCATCGATTAGAGGTCCCAGTTACCGATGTCGGCGTTGAGGTCGCTGCCGCCGGGCTTGCCGTCGGCGCCGAAGGAGTAGAGGTCGAACTGGCCCTGTGTACCTGGCGAGAGGTACTGGTAGTCGTTGCCCCACGGGTCCTTGGGCAGGCGCTTGAGGTAACCGTCGCGGTTCCAGTTCTTCGGCTGCGGGTTGCCGG
>DAMCQE010000040.1:0-33886 GCA_032105665.1 Pseudomonas sp.
AGCTGGCGCTGATCTCCGGCGCGGCGGCCTCCAGCATCACCAACGAGTTCTGCTCACCGAACCATATCCACTGGACCTACGATACCTACGCGCTGGCCAATGGCACGGCCAAGGCCGTACTCGCCGATGGGGGCAAGAGCTGGTACATCCTCACCGCCGACTATGCCTTCGGCCACGCCATGGAAAACGACATCACCAAGGTGGTGGAAGGCGAGGGCGGCAGCGTCGTCGGCAAGGTCCGCCATCCGTTCCCAAGCAACGATTTCTCTTCCTACATGCTGCAGGCGCAGGGCTCCGGAGCCGAGGTCATCGCCCTGGCCAACGCCGGTGCCGATACGGTCAACTCGCTGAAGACCGCCAGCGAGTTCGGCGTCACCCAGTCCGGGCAGAAGCTCGCCGGCATGGTGGTGTTCCTCAACGACATCCACGCCATGGGCCTGGACGTGACCCAGGGCCTGATGCTCACCACCGGCTGGTACTGGGACATGAACGAGGAGACCCGCGCCTGGGCCCAGCGCTACTACGAGCGCACCAAGCGCATGCCGACCATGGTGCATGCCGGCATCTACTCGGCGACCACCCACTACCTGAACGCGGTGAAGGCCGCCGGCACCGACGAAACCGTGGCGGTGCGTGCACAGATGGCCAAGACCCCGGTCAACGACATGTTCGCCAAGGGTGGGCAGATTCGCGAGGACGGCCGCATGGTGCACGACATGTACCTGGTCCAGGTCAAGACACCGGCCGAGTCCAAGGGCGAATGGGACCTGTACAAGATCGTCAGCACCATCCCCGGCGACCAGGCCTACCGGCCATTGGCCGAAAGCCAGTGCACCAAGCTGGTCTCCAAGGACTGACCGGCTGATCCGCGCCATCACCCGGTCGGCGGCGGCCGGGTGCCACGGACTTCCTTTGGGTGGTGAACCATGACTCTCGTATTCGGCGTACCCCTGAGCGTGCTGCTCGGGCAGTTGCTGCTCGGTCTTATCAACGGGGCGTTCTACGCACTGCTGAGCCTGGGCCTGGCGATCATCTTCGGCCTGCTGCGCATCATCAACTTCGCCCATGGTGCGCAGTACATGCTGGGCGCCTTCGTGGCCTTCCTCGGGCTGAACTACCTGGGTGTGAGCTACTGGTTCGCGCTGGTGCTGGCGCCGTTGGTGGTGGGTTGCCTGGGCATGGCCATCGAGCGCGGCCTGCTGCGGCGCATTGCCGGTGAGGATCACCTTTACGGATTGCTGTTGACCTTCGGCCTGGCGCTGATCGTCGAGGGCAGCTTCGTCAAGCTGTTCGGCGTGTCCGGCTCGTCCTATCCAATGCCGGAGTTGCTGCGTGGCGGCTTCAATCTCGGCTTCATGTTTCTGCCGACCTACCGAGCCTGGGTGATCGTCGCCGCGCTGGTGGTGTGCCTGGCGACCTGGTACGTCATCGAACGCACCCGCCTGGGCTCGTATCTGCGTGCCGGTACGGAGAACCCCAAGCTGATGCAGGGCTTCGGCATCAACGTACCGCTGCTGGTGACCCTGACCTACGGCTATGGCGTCGCCCTGGCGGCCTTCGCCGGCGTGCTGGCGGCACCGATCTACGCGGTGACGCCGGGCATGGGTTCGAACCTGTTGATTGTGGTGTTCGCCGTTGTGGTGATCGGTGGCATGGGCTCGATCCTCGGCGCCATCGTCACAGGCGTGGCCATGGGCCTGATCGAAGGGCTGACCAAGGTCTTCTATCCGGAAGCGGCCAATACCGTGGTGTTTCTGGTCATGGTGGCGGTGTTGTTGATTCGTCCTGCGGGACTCTTCGGGAAGGAGGCATGAGCATGACGAATACGGCCAATACCCAGGCGGCCTCGGTGCTGCAGGCCAGCGTGGTGCGCGAGCGCCGGCATGCGGCGGCGCGGCGGCAGAAGATCTTCTATGCGGTGCTGCTGGTGATCGCGCTGCTGGCGCCGCTCGCGGTGTACCCGGTGTTCCTGATGAAGCTGCTGTGCTTCGCGCTGTTCGCCTGCGCCTTCAACCTGCTGCTGGGCTACGCGGGCCTGCTGTCCTTCGGCCATGCGGCGTTCTTTGCCACCGGCGGCTACATCACAGGCTACATGCTGAGCAGCTACAGCGGACTCAGCACCGAGCTGGGCATCCTCGCCGGCACCCTGGCCTCGACGGTGCTCGGCGCGCTGTTCGGCATGCTGGCGATCCGCAGGCAGGGCATCTACTTCGCGATGATCACGCTGGCGCTGGCGCAGTTGGTGTTCTTCGTCTTCGTCCAGGCGCCGTTCACCGGCGGCGAGAACGGCCTGCAGGGCGTGCCGCGCGGGCACCTGTTCGGCCTTGTCGACATGAAGAACAACATGGCGATGTACTACTTCGTGCTGGCGGTGTTCGTGCTCGGCTTCGCCATCATCCAGCGCACCATCCACTCCCCGTACGGTCAGGTGCTCAAGGCCATCCGCGAGAACGAGCCGCGCGCCGTGTCGCTGGGCTACAACGTTGATCGGCACAAGCTGCTGGCCTTCGTCATCTCGGCGGCGCTGGCCGGGCTGGCCGGTTCGACCAAGACCGTGGTGTTCCAGCTGGCTTCGCTGACCGACGCCCACTGGCACATGTCGGGCGAGGTGATCCTGATGACCCTGCTCGGCGGGGTCGGCACCATCCTCGGCCCGCTGGTGGGCGCCACGGTGGTGGTGACGCTGCAGAGCTACCTGTCCAACGGACCGCTGGGCGAATGGGTGCACGTGATTCTCGGCGTGATCTTCGTGCTCTGCGTGCTGCTGTTCCGCTCCGGCATCGTCGGCTGGCTGGAGCGGCTGGTGAAGCGCAACTTCAAGTAGCGAGATACGCACGCGGCAGCGGCGCGCCGCCTGGCGATGCAGCTGCCGCGAACCCTGCGCGTGGATGCCTGCCTAATCTTCCAGGCCTCACCGGGAGACACGACCATGCTTGCCCGCGAACACTTGACCCATCCCCATCCCCATCGCGCCTGGCCCTGGCGCGCCGACGAATCGCCGCTCAACGATCTGGACGATGCCGAAAGCGACACCGAGCTGGATGCCCCGGACGAGCTGCCGGAAGAAGTCCTCGAACAGCTGGAGAAAGTCGCGCCACCACCAGAGCCAGTTCCCGACCCAGGGCCGCTGTAACCGGCTCAGGCGGAAACGAAAAGGCCCCGACGAGTCGGGGCCTTCAGGCGAGCGTCGAGCGTGCTCAGACGTTGAAGCGGAAGTGCATCACGTCGCCGTCCTTGACGATGTATTCCTTGCCTTCCAGGCGCCACTTGCCGGCTTCCTTGGCGCCGGCTTCGCCCTTGTACTGGATGAAGTCGTCGTAGGCGATGACTTCGGCGCGGATGAAACCCTTCTCGAAGTCGGTATGGATCACGGCGGCGGCCTGCGGCGCCGTGGCGCCGACCTTGACGGTCCAGGCGCGAACTTCCTTCACCCCGGCGGTGAAGTAGGTCTGCAGATTGAGCAGTTCGTAGCCGGCGCGGATCACGCGGTTCAGACCCGGCTCGTCCATGCCCATGGTCTCGAGGAACATCTGCATCTCTTCCAGATCGTCCAGCTCGGCGATCTCGGCCTCGATCTTGTTGCAGACCGGCACGACGATGGCGCCTTCTTCCTCGGCGATGGCGTTGACCACGTCCAGGTGCGGGTTGTTCTCGAAGCCATCCTCGGCGACGTTGGCGATGTACATCACCGGCTTGGTGGTCAGCAGGTGGAAGGTCTTGGCCAGACGCTTTTCCTCGTCGCTGAAATTCTTCAGCAAGGAGCGGGCCGGCTTGCCTTCGGTGAGGTGGGGAATCAGTTTCTCCAGCAGCGCCTTTTGCGCAACCGCTTCCTTGTCACCGCCCTTGGCGGTACGGGCGACGCGCTGCAGCTGCTTTTCGCAGCTGTCGAGGTCGGCCATGATCAGCTCGAGGTCGATGATCTCGATATCGCGCTTGGGATCGACGCTGTTTGCGACGTGAATGACGTTCTCGTCTTCGAAGCAGCGCACCACATGTGCAATCGCATCCGTCTCGCGGATATTGGCGAGGAACTTGTTGCCCAGGCCTTCACCCTTGGACGCGCCGGCGACCAGGCCGGCGATGTCGACGAACTCCATGGTGGTCGGGATCACCCGCTCCGGCTTGACGATGGCCGCCAGCGCGTCGAGACGCGGATCGGGCATCGGCACGATGCCGCTGTTCGGCTCGATGGTGCAGAAGGGGAAGTTCTCCGCCGCGATGCCGGACTTGGTCAGGGCGTTGAACAGGGTGGACTTGCCGACATTGGGCAGACCGACGATGCCGCAGTTGAATCCCATGGTGATCTTGCCTCGGAGTTAGGTTCAGGCCTTCTGGCTGTGCAGGCGCTGCATGGCGCGCGTCCAGTCGCCGGCCAGGATTTCCGGCACGACATCCAGTGCGAAGTCGATGCTGGCGTCGAGCTTCTCGCGCTCGGCCTGCGGCGCCCGCCCCAGCACGTAGCCACTGACCAGGCTGGCGTGGCCAGGATGGCCGATACCCAGGCGCAGGCGATGAAAGCTGTTCTGGTTGCCGAGCTTGGCGATGATGTCGCGCAGCCCGTTGTGCCCGCCATGACCGCCGCCCTGCTTGAGCTTGGCGACGCCGGGGGGCATGTCGAGTTCATCGTGGGCGACCAGGATGGACTCGGGAGGAATTCGGAAAAAGCCGGCCAGTGCCGCCACCGCCTGACCGCTGCGGTTCATGTAGGTGGTGGGGATGAGCAGGCGGATGTCTTCGCCCTGATGGTTGAACTTGCCGACCAGACCGAAGTACTTGCGATCGTTGCTGAGCGAGACGCCCTCGCGGGCAGCCAGACGCTCAACGAAAAGGGCCCCCGCGTTATGCCGGGTCTGGTCGTATTCAGGGCCTGGATTTCCCAGGCCGACGATCAGTTTTACGGCAGTCACGACGGGAGCCCCTTCTTCGGCTAGGCGAGTGGATTACTCGGCAGCGCCTTCTTCTTTCGGAGCGTCTTCCTTGCTCACGCGCGGAGCGTGAACGTTGGCAACCGGCAGGTCGCTGCCGTGGGCCAGGGAAACCAGCTCAACGCCTTTCGGCAGCTTGATGTCGGTCATGTGCAGAACCTGGCCGACTTCGACGTTGGCCATGTCGACTTCGATGAATTCCGGCAGGTCTTGCGGCAGGCAGGAAACTTCGACTTCGTTCAGGTTGTGCAGGATTTCGCCGCCTTGCTGCTTCACGCCAACCGAGGTTTCCTGGTTGATGAAGTGCAGGGGTACGGTAGCGGTCAGCTTGTGGCCGGCAACGACGCGAACGAAGTCGGCGTGCAGGACGAAGCTCTTGGCCGGATGGCGCTGCAGGGCCTTGATCAGAACGGATTCGGTCTGGCCGTCGACGTTCATGCTCAGCACGTGGCTGAAGGAGGCTTCGTTTTCCAGCAGCTTGGCCAGATCTTTGGCCAGGATGCTGATGGACTGCGGGGCCTTGTCGCCACCATAGATGACGGCCGGAACCAGGGCGGCGTTACGACGCAGGCGGCGGCTCGCACCTTTCCCCAGGTCGGAACGCACTTGGGCATTCAGGGTGAAATCGGTCATTTCGTTTCTCCAGTAACAACATTACCCGTCGCGCTTGCGACCAGCGCTCGGGCTGTTGGGCAAAAAGCCCCGCGCGAGGCGGGGCACATTACGTTCAGTGCGGTGTGCCAAGCGTTCGCTTAGCGGAACATCGCGCTGATCGATTCGGCATTGCTGATGCGGCGTACCGCTTCAGCCACCACTGGCGCGATGTCCAGCTGGCGAATTCGGGTGCAAGACTGGGCGGCGGCCGACAGCGGGATGGTGTTGGTCACCACCAGCTCGTCGAGCACGGAGCCTTCGATGTTCTCGATGGCGCGACCGGACAGGATCGGGTGCGTGCAGTAGGCGTAGACCTTGGCAGCGCCATGGTCTTTCAGCGCCTTGGCGGCATGGCAGAGGGTACCGGCGGTGTCGACCATGTCGTCGACCAGGATGCAGGTACGGCCTTCGATGTCACCGATGATGTGCATCACTTCGGACTGGTTGGCCTTCGGGCGACGCTTGTCGATGATCGCCAGGTCGACGCCGAGGGACTTGGCCACGGCACGGGCACGCACCACGCCACCGATGTCGGGGGAGACGATCATCAGGTTCTCGAAGCGCTGGGCCTGGATGTCGTCGACCAGGACCGGCGAGCCGTAGATGTTGTCCACCGGCATGTCGAAGAAACCCTGGATCTGGTCGGCGTGCAGGTCGACCGTCAGGACGCGGTTGACGCCGACGACGTCGAGCATGTCGGCCACGACCTTGGCGCTGATCGGCACACGGGCCGAACGCGGACGGCGATCCTGACGGGCATAGCCGAAGTAGGGGATCACCGCGGTGATGCGCGAAGCCGAGGAGCGGCGGAAGGCATCGGCCAGCACCACCAGTTCCATCAGGTTGTCGTTGGTCGGCGCGCAGGTCGGCTGAATCAGAAAGACGTCCTTGCCGCGAACGTTCTCGTTGATCTCGACACTGATTTCACCGTCGGAAAACTTTCCGACGTAGGCATCACCGAGGGGGATATGCAGCTGACGTACGACACGCCGGGCCAGATCGGGGTTGGCGTTCCCCGTGAAGACCATCATCTTGGACACGCGCAGTACCTGCCTGAGGGTGGGTCCGATGAATAAAAAGCTGTTCAAAAGGCGAGCTCTTGAACAGCTTCAAGTGTATGGCAGGGGCGGCTGGATTCGAACCAACGCATGCCAGGATCAAAACCTGGTGCCTTACCGCTTGGCGACGCCCCTGTAGGGTCAACTTCTAGTGCGCTGATCGTACGAACCTTGGAAGGTTATGGCAGGGGCGGCTGGATTCGAACCAACGCATGCCAGGATCAAAACCTGGTGCCTTACCGCTTGGCGACGCCCCTGTATCGTACAACCCTTGTGCTACGCACTCGCTTCCTGTGCCATCCGTTCCAGGCTTCGGTGCAACATCGAGACGTTGCGGCCGCGGGCCACGAAACTCGGCAAAGTGGCTGGAAGTTGGCGGCGGACTTTATCAGCCTCGCCCTCGTTTGGGAAGCTCCCAAACACACAAGCTCCAGTGCCGGTCATCCTTGCCTGAACGAATTTGTTCAACAAGCTCAAAGCGTTACGAACTTCGGGATAACGCTTCTCGACCACCGGCTGACAGTCGTTATGACCGCCCCCTGCAAGAAGGCTGCGAACTGTAATGGCCGGGGTATTACGTGTCAACTCCGGGTCGGCAAATATTTCCGCTGTACTAACAGAGACTTGCGGCGCTATGACGAGGAACCAGGACTCGGGGAGATCGACCGGTTGCAGGCGCTCTCCGACCCCTTCGGCGAAGGCCGCGCGACCGCGGACGAACACCGGTACATCGGCCCCGAGGTTCAGGCCCAGTTCGGCCAGGCGATCTTCGCCAAGTCTGGTATTCCACAGATGGTCGAGGCCGACCAGGGTGGTGGCGGCGTCCGAGCTGCCGCCGCCGATTCCGCCGCCCATAGGCAAGCGCTTGGTCAGCTGGATGTCGGCGCCCAGCGCGCAGCCGCTTTCGCGCTGCAGCAGGCGTGCGGCACGGACGATCAGGTTGCTGTCGTGGTCGACGCCTGGCAATTCGGTGAGCAGGCGGATCTGCCCGTCCTCTCGCGGACGCAAGACCAGTTCGTCACCGTAATCGAGGAACTGGAACAGGGTCTGCAGCTCGTGATAGCCGTCGGCACGACGCCCTGTGATGTGCAGCATCAGATTGAGCTTGGCCGGCGCCGGCAGGGTCAGCATCTGCATTCAGCGGCCCAGCTGGCGCGGCTGCCAGTCTTTGACCACCAGGGTGATCTGCAGGTCATGACCTTCCAGACGGATGCGCTCGGGCAGGGTGAAGCCGTTGTGCTCGGCGTAGGCCAGGTAGTTCACCTGCCAGCCGTCCTGCTCCAGGCGCGCCAGGCGGCTGTCGCTGTCCAGGCTCAGGCGGCTGCGGCTGTCCGGTGCGGGCAGGCCGCGAACCCACCACAGCAGGTGCGATACCGGTAATTGCCAGCCGAGCTGAGCCTCTACCAGCGCTTCCGGCGAATCCGCTTCGAAGCGGCCTTGGCCGGCCACTTCCAGTGAAACGGCGTCCGGTCGGCCGGTCAGTCGGGTGGCGCCGCGGCCAAGCGGGCCGGACAGGCGAATATCGAAATACTCCTGGCGCTGCAGCCAGAACAGCGTGCCGCTGCCGGATTCCTGCGGCGCTCGGATGCCGATCTTGCCGCTGATCTGCCAGCCGTCGAGGGTCTCGACCTGGCTGCGGTGCACCTTCCAGGCCGCCGCGTTGCCGGGGCCTTCGACCGATTCGCGCGGGCCCATGCCGGCACAACCGGCGAGCAGCAGGGCCAGGCAGGGGGCGGCGAGTTTTTGCAGTAGGGACATGGGTCAGGGCTTCTCCGAGCCGGTCAGCCGCTTGAGCGTTTCGCGCAGGATCTGGCTGTCCGGTTGTAGTTTGAGTGCCTTCGACCAGACCGCGCGGGCCTCGCTGTGTTCACCCTGAGCCCAAAGCACCTCGCCCAGGTGCGCTGCGACTTCGTGGTCGGCAAAGCGTTGCAGCGCCTTGCGCAGCAGCGCTTCGGCGTCGGTCAGATTGCCCAGGCGGAAGTTGACCCAGCCGAGGCTGTCGAGGATCGCCGGGTCGTCGGGGTTGAGTTGGTAGGCCTGCTCGATCAGCTGTAGCGCTTCCTTGTGGCGATCAGTACGGTCGGCCAGGGTGTAGCCGAGCGCGTTGAGCGCCATGGCGTTGTCCGGCTCACGCTCGATAATGAAGCGCAGGTCGCGTTCCAGTTGCGCCAGATCGCCGCGCTTTTCCGCAAGCATGGCGCGGGTGTAGAGCAGGTTGAGGTCGTCCGGGAAATCGGCAAGCGCCTGCTCCACCAGTTGCCAGCCTTGCTCGGTGCGGTCCTGCTCGGAAAGCGCTTCAATCTCGATCAGGTACAGCTGGATGGCGTAGTCAGGCTGCTGCTGGCGGGCATCGGCCAGAACCGCGGACGCTTCCTGGCCACGATTGCTGGAGTAGAGCAGCTGGCTCTGCAGCAGTTTCGCTGGCAGGTATTCGTTGCCGGGGCCGACCTGGGCCAGTGCACCGAGCGCCTTGGCGTTCTTGTCCATCGCCTGATAGGCACGGCCAAGATTGAAGTAGGCCGCGTCAACGTGGCTGCCGCGCTCGATCAGCTCTTCCAGGTACACGGTGGCTTCGCGCCAGGCCTCAGCCTCCATGCAGACCAGCGCCATGGAGAAGCGCAGGTCGTCGTCGGTGGGGTGTTGCTGGACCAGGGTGGCGAACTCGCCCATGGCGTCTTCCAGGCGCTCCTGTTCCACCAGAAGGCGCGCATAGGTCAGGCGCAGACGCTTGTCCTCGGGGTGCTGGCGCAGGCTTCGCTCGAGCAGCGGGATCGCTTCGTCGCTGCGTTGCAAGCTGTGCAGCAGGCGTGCTTCGAGCAGGATCGACGGGATCTGCCGCTCCTTGTCCGGCTGCTTCTGCAGCAATGCCAGTGCTTCCTCGCTGCGATCATCCTGTTGCAGCAGCACGGCCTTGCCGAAGGAGAGCTGTGGATTGTCGGGGTGTTTGACCAACAGCTTGTCGAAGCTTTGCAACAGGCCGGCGCGGGTGTCCGGGTCGGTTTCCGAGGCCGAAAGGGCGAGGAAATCGAAATGAGTGTCGCCCTGGCCCTGCAGAACCTTCTCCATGAACTCGAGCGATTCTTCGTAACGCCCGGCGCGGGCCAGCTGCACGGCTGCGGCGCGCTGCGCGTCGAGACTGTCAGGGGCGTTGCGCGCCCAGATCGTTGCGGTATCCAGCGCCGCCTGGTCTGCGCCAAGGTATTCGGCGATACGGAATCCGCGTTCGGCGACGCCGGCGTCCTGTGTCGCATGCGCCTGCTGTACGTAATTGCCCAGGGCAATGTCGAAGCGGTTGCGCTGGCCGGCAAGCTCTGCGACCAGCAGCGCATAGAGGGATTGGCGACTGAACGAGCCGTACTCTGCCGCGTCGCTGGCGGAGCTCTCCTGGGCAGCGTCCTCGACCGGCGGACTGCTTTCGGGGGCTTGCTGCGTGAAGGTCTGGCAGCCGCCGATGAACAGCAGGGCGGCAAGTGCGGCGAGTTTTTTCATAGGGGAAATGTACGGCTGGTGTGCGGTCGCGGCATGATGACACAAGCCGCAGGTCAAGCCCATGGGCCCCGGGAGGCGCGCAGGCCGGTTCGGTAGCTGATTGGCAGTACCAATCGAATCCGACAATCGAGGGCAATGGTTGTTCTCCATCTGATGAAGTAGGAGAATTGCGCGCTCTGTTATCGAATCAGCGATTCTGCATGGCTTTCCTCGCGCTTGGCATTAATCACAAGACCGCTTCGGTGGACGTCCGCGAGCGCGTAGCCTTCACGCCCGACCAGATGGTCGAGGCTTTGCGGCAACTGTGCCGCGTCACTCCGACCCGCGAAGCGGCGATCCTCTCGACCTGCAATCGCAGCGAGCTGTATCTGCAACAGGATCAGGTCGAGGCCGATGCCGTGCTCGCCTGGCTGGCCAATTATCACCGTCTCAGCCTCGACGAGCTCAAGGCATGCGCCTATGTGCATGTCGACGATCAGGCCGTGCGCCACATGATGCGCGTCGCCTCCGGGCTCGACTCGCTGGTGCTGGGCGAACCGCAGATTCTCGGGCAGATGAAGTCGGCCTATGCGGTCGCCCGTGAGGCCGGCAGCGTCGGGCCTCTGCTTGGCCGGTTGTTTCAGGCCACCTTCAGCACTGCGAAGACCGTGCGCACCGACACCGCCATCGGCGAGAACCCGGTTTCGGTGGCGTTTGCCGCGGTCAGTCTGGCGCGGCAGATCTTCAGCAATCTGCAACGCAGCCAGGCCCTGCTGATCGGCGCCGGTGAGACCATCACCCTGGTCGCGCGCCATCTGCACGAGCAGGGCGTGAAGAAGATCGTGGTCGCCAACCGCACCCTCGAGCGGGCCAGCGCGCTGGCCGCCGAGCTAGGCGCGCAGGCGATCCTGCTTGCCGATATCCCGGACGAGTTGCACAACAGCGACATCGTCATCAGCTCCACCGCCAGCCAGCTGCCGATTCTCGGCAAGGGCGCGGTCGAACAGGCGTTGAAGCGACGCAAGCACAAGCCGATGTTCATGGTCGATATCGCCGTGCCGCGGGACATCGAATCGCAGGTCGGCGAGCTGGACGACGTCTATCTGTACACGGTCGACGATCTGCATGAGGTGGTTGCGGAGAACCTCAAGAGTCGCCAGGGCGCGGCCCAGGCCGCCGAGGAGTTGGTCGCGGCCGGCACCGAGGACTTCATGCAGCGCCTGCGCGAACTGGCCGCGGTGGACGTGCTCAAGGCCTACCGGCAGCACGCCGAGCGCATTCGCGACGACGAGCTGAGCAAGGCTCAGCGTCTGCTGGCCAATGGGGGCAGCGCCGAGGAGGTTCTCGTTCAGCTCGCCCGTGGCCTGACCAACAAACTGCTGCATGCACCCAGCGTGCAACTGAAGAAACTCTCCGCCGAGGGCCGCGTCGAGGCGCTGAGCATGGCCCAGGAACTCTTCGCCCTGCACGAGGGCACGGAAAAACCATGAAAGCTTCGCTGCTGAACAAGCTGGACATCCTGCAGGACCGTTTCGAAGAACTCACCGCACTGCTCGGCGACGCCGAAGTCATCAGCGATCAAAGCCGTTTTCGCGCCTATTCCCGCGAGTACGCCGAAGTCGAGCCGGTGATCGTCGCCTATCGCCAGCTGTGCAAGGTTCAGCAGGATCTCGAGGGCGCTCAGGCGCTGCTCAAGGACAGTGATCCCGACATGCGCGAGATGGCCGAGGAGGAGGTTGCCGAAGCCAAGGCCCAGCTCGAGGCGCTTGAAGCCAACCTGCAGCGCATGCTGCTGCCCAAGGATCCCAACGACGGGCGCAACGTGTTCCTCGAGATTCGCGCCGGCACCGGCGGCGACGAGGCGGCGATCTTTGCCGGCGATCTGTTCCGCATGTATTCGCGCTATGCCGAGAAGCAAGGCTGGCGAGTCGAGATCCTCTCCGAGAGCGAAGGCGAGCACGGCGGCTACAAGGAAGTGATTTCCCGCGTCGAGGGCGACAACGTCTACGCCAAGCTCAAGTTCGAGTCCGGCGCGCATCGTGTGCAGCGCGTGCCGGAAACTGAGTCGCAAGGGCGTATCCACACCTCGGCGTGCACCGTGGCGGTCCTGCCGGAGCCGGACGAGCAGGCGGCCGTGGAAATCAATTCGGCCGACCTGCGCATCGACACCTACCGCTCCTCGGGCGCCGGCGGCCAGCACGTCAACAAGACCGATTCGGCGATCCGTATCACCCACCTGCCGACCGGGATCGTCGTCGAGTGTCAGGAAGAGCGTTCCCAGCACAAGAACCGCGCCAAGGCCTTGGCCTGGCTGGCGGCAAAGTTGCAGGACCGCCAGGATGCCGCGGCGCACAAGGAAATATCCGAGACGCGCAAGCTGCTGGTCGGGTCCGGTGATCGTTCCGAGCGCATCCGTACCTACAATTTTCCTCAGGGCCGCGTCACCGACCATCGGGTCAACCTGACACTGTATTCGCTCAACGAAGTGATCGGCGGCGCCGTGGAGCAGGTCATCGAGCCGCTGTTGCAGGAATACCAGGCCGACCAGCTGGCCGCGCTGGGCGACTGATCCTTTTCGCTGCGCTCCGCGCTAAGAGCACCTCATGCCAACCATCGAGTCCTTGCTGCACAGTGCCGATCTCCCTGATTCGCCGAGCGCCAGGCTGGATGCCGAATGGTTGCTCGCTGCCGCCCTGAACAAGTCGACCAGCTATCTGCGCACCTGGCCGGAGCGCGAGGTGCCGGCAGAGTGTGCCGAGCGCTTTGCTGCTGATCTCGCACGGAGGCGTCAGGGTGAACCGGTCGCCTACATTCTCGGGCGCCAGGACTTCTGGAGTCTGGAGCTTGAAGTGGCAGCGGATACGCTGATCCCCCGGCCTGACACCGAACTGCTGGTGGAGACCGCGCTGCAGCTGCTCTCCGCTGCACCGGCCCGGGTGCTTGATCTGGGCACCGGCACCGGCGCGATTG
This sequence comes from Pseudomonas sp., assembly GCA_032105665.1. Lineage (GTDB taxonomy): Bacteria > Pseudomonadota > Gammaproteobacteria > Pseudomonadales > Pseudomonadaceae > Stutzerimonas. The sequence goes on from DAMCQE010000040.1 coordinate 13,076, forward strand.
CGCTGGCTCTGGCGACCGAGCGGCCGGCGTGGCAGGTCTGCGGTGTGGACCGTATCGAGGCCGCCGTGAGGCTGGCTGAGCGCAACCGGCTGCGGCTCGGACTGCACAACGCGGCGTTCACCCTGAGCGACTGGTTTGCCGGTCTGAACGGCGAGCGGTTCCAGATGATCGTCAGCAATCCACCCTATATTCCGGCCAGCGACCCGCACCTGCTGCAGGGCGATGTCCGCTTCGAGCCGCAGAGTGCGCTGATCGCGGGCGCGGATGGCCTGGACGACATCCGCACGATCATCGCCCAGGCGGCGGCGCACCTGCAGTCGGGTGGCTGGTTGCTGCTGGAGCACGGTTACGATCAGGCTGAGGCGGTGCGCATGCTTTTGCTTTCCCGCGGTTTCGAGGATGTGCAAAGCCGGCTCGATCTGGGTGGGCATGAGCGCATCAGCCTTGGCCGCCTGCCATGATTGCGTTTTGTGAGGTGCTTGGATGCTGAGTGACGAAGAGCTGCTGCGCTACAGCCGGCAGATCCTGCTCAAGCAGGTCGATATCGACGGCCAGTTGCGCCTCAAACAGAGTCGCGTGCTGATCGTCGGGCTTGGCGGGTTGGGCTCGCCGGTAGCGCTCTATCTGGCGGCCGCTGGTGTCGGTGAGCTGCACCTGGCCGACTTCGATGCGTTGGATCTGACCAATCTGCAGCGGCAGATCGCTCACGACACACCCTCGCTTGGCCTGCACAAGGTCGACTCGGCCATGGCCCGGCTGGGGGCGCTGAACCCCCATGTACAGCTGGTGCCGTATCGCAGCGGGTTGGACGCCGATTCCCTGGATGCGGCAGTGGAGCGGGTCGATCTGGTGCTCGATTGCACGGACAACTTCGGCATTCGCGAAGCGGTGAACGCCGCATGCGTGAAAGCGAAAAAGCCGCTGGTCAGCGGCGCGGCGATCCGTCTTGAGGGGCAGCTTTCGGTGTTCGATCCGCGAGTCGAAACAAGCCCCTGCTACCACTGCCTCTATGGGCACGGTAGCGAAACCGAGCTGACCTGCAGCGAAGCCGGTGTAGTGGGGCCGCTGGTGGGCATGGTTGGCAGCCTGCAGGCGTTGGAAGCGCTCAAGCTGCTGGTTGGTTTCGGCGAGCCGCTGATTGGTCGACTGCTACTGATCGATGCGCTGTCTAGTCGCTTCCGTGAGTTGCGGGTCAAGCGCGATCCACATTGTGCGGTGTGTGGCGCAAGCCATGGCTGACTGCGCAGCACCGGTCGGCGTCTTCGACTCCGGAGTAGGCGGGCTCTCGGTGCTGCGTGAGATCCGGCAGCGCCTGCCGCATGAGTCGCTGCTCTATCTCGCCGACAGCGCCCATGTCCCCTATGGCGAAAAGAGCCCGGACTACATCCGTGAGCGCTGCCGCGTCATCGCCGCTTTTTTTTTCGAGCAAGGCGCGAAGGCGCTGGTGGTGGCCTGCAATACCGCCACCGCCGCTGGCGTCACCGAGTTGCGCGAGCTGTATCCGCAATTGCCGATCATCGCCATGGAACCGGCCGTCAAGCCCGCCGCCCAGGCCACGCGGAGTGGTGTTGTCGGCGTGCTGGCGACCACCGGAACGCTGAAGAGCGCCCGCTTTGCCGCGTTGCTCGATCGCTTTGCCGCAGATGTACGGGTGATCACTCAGCCGTGTCCCGGCTTGGTCGAGCGCATCGAGGCAGGCGATCTGAACAGTGCCGAAACGCGCGCCATGCTGATGACGTGGGTCGAGCCGTTGCTCGCACAAGGCTGCGACACGCTGATTCTGGGTTGCACGCATTACCCCTTTATAAGGCCGCTGCTCAGCGAGCTACTGCCTGGAAACGTCCGCCTGATTGATACCGGAGCAGCCGTCGCGCGACACTTGCGCGATCTGCTGGCGGAGCGCCATCTGCTCGCCAGCGGGGTGGCCTCCGAGCGTTTCTATTGCAGCGGCGATCCGCGGCGAATGGCCAGCGTGTTGCCTATACTTTGGGGCGAAAACGCGAAAGTCGAGTTTTTTCCCCGCTAGGAACTCCAAGCGCAGTGGGGTTTCTCAAATATGCTGGCACCAAAAAACCAAACAAATGCAGTGTTTGATAAGGAAGTTCTCATGAAAAAACTGTTCTCTCTGGCTGCAGTGGCGGCACTCTCTGTAGGTTCGATGGCGGCTGCCCACGCCGTAGACTTTACCGTTGCGGTCGGCCAGACGGACGAGTCGACCATGACCTATCGCCTGGGTGCGCAATTCGATTTCGGTACCAGCTGGTTCCAGACCAGCGTGGGCCGACTGACCGGCTACTGGGATGCTGGTTATACCTACTGGGAGGGCGACGAATCGTCGAGCAATCACAGCATCTCGCTGGCCCCGGTCTTCGTCTACGAGTTCGCTGGTGAATCGGTGAAACCTTATGTCGAGGCAGGCATCGGTGTCGCGGCATTCGAGAACACCGAGGTCGAGGGCAACGGTCTTGGTTCGTCTTTCCAGTTCGAGGATCGGATCGGTGCGGGCCTGCGCTTCGCCGGTGGTCACGAGGTAGGGGTGCGCGCAATCCACTATTCCAACGCCGGCATCAAGAAGCCGAACGATGGTGTCGAAAGCTACGCCCTGCATTACCGCATGGCGTTCTAAGCGAGTTTGCTCTAGGTGCTGCAGGGCGTTTCGCCAGCCCTGCACTGCCGATAGCGTTCAGCCATATGCCGTGGCGCTGCCCTTGCGCTCTTCGTGGCAATCCTCTGATCCCAGTTCGAACTCCCTGCAGATCAATGGCCGGTTTTCGTAGATCGTGCAGCGCATGCTGTCCCGATCAAGCGCCGCGCACCAGCCATCCTCCAGGCGCAGCATGACTTCGCCGCCCCAGCTGTCGGTGTCGATATAGCGCTGCGGAACGCCGGTATCGCTGAACAGCAACACTTCGAGTCGACAGCAGCAGGCCGCGCAGGTGGCGCAGCTCACGCTGGTGTCTTCGAGTTGTTGGTGGGGAATGGTCGAATCGTTCATCGCGCCAGTCTAGTCGATAGGCTCGATCGGGCGCCCACTCAGGGCGCCGAGTGGTGGCACCAGCAAAGCCGGTGTCACGCTTTTACAGCTCTTCGTTCAGCTGCTTGTTGCGCCAACCATCCCCGCCGGGGAGCAGGAGGTTGAGCAGCAGGGCGATGATCGCGCACAGCGAGATGCCGGACAGGGTGAATTCACCGTAGCCGAACGCCATGCCGCCGATGCCGAACACCAGCGTCACCGAAACGATAATGAGGTTGCGTGCCTCGGACAGGTCGACCTGATGACGAATCAACGTGCTAAGACCCACCACGGCAATCGAGCCGAACAGCAGACAGAGAATGCCACCCATCACCGGAACCGGAATGCTCAGCAAGCCGGCGCCGAATTTGCCGATGAAGGCCAGGGCGATGGCGAATACCGCCGCCCAGGTCATGATCTTCGGGTTGTAGTTTTTAGTCAGCATCACCGCGCCGGTCACTTCGGCATAGGTGGTATTCGGCGGGCCGCCGAAAAGGCCGGCTGCCGAGGTGGCCACGCCATCGCCCAGTAGCGTGCGATGCAAGCCTGGCTTCTTGACGTAGTTGTTGCCTGTCACGCTGCCGATGGCCACCACGCCGCCGATATGCTCGATGGCCGGTGCCAGGGCGACCGGCACCATGAACAGGATGGCGCCGATATTGAACTCCGGTGCGACGAAGTTCGGCATCGCTAGCCAGGGTGCGGCCGCGATACCGCTGGTATCCACCACGCCGAAAGCAAACGACAGCCCGTAGCCGACCGCAACGCCGGCGAGAATCGGTACCAGGCGAAACAAGCCCTTGCCCAGCACCGCCACGAGCAGGGTCGTGACAAGTGCTGGCATCGAGATCAGCATCGCCGTCTGGTAGGGGATCAACTGGGCGCTGCCATCGCCGGCCTTGCCCATGGCCATGTTCACCGCCACAGGTGACAGCGCCAGACCGATCGAAATGATCACTGGGGCGATGACCACCGGCGGCAGCAGGCGATCGATGAAGCCGGGGCCCTTCAGGCGCACCGCGAAGCCGAGCAGCATGTAGACAAGTCCGGCAGCGACCACGCCACCCATGACCGCCGGCAGGCCGAACTCACCCTTAGCCGCAATGATCGGTGCGATAAAGGCGAAGCTGGAGGCCAGGAATACCGGTACCTGACGCCGCGTGATCAGCTGGAACAGCAGGGTGCCAAGGCCGGCGGTAAACAGCGCTACGTTGGGGTCCATGCCGGTGATCAGCGGCATCAGCACCAGGGCGCCGAAGGCCACGAACAGCATCTGTGCGCCGGCCAGTACCTGCCGGCCAAGCGGCTCGTCGGTATGCGACATGCTCAGATGTCCTTCTGCTTGGTGCCGAAGATCTTGTCGCCAGCGTCACCCAGGCCCGGGACGATGTAGCCGTGTTCGTCGAGACGCTCATCGATGGATGCCGTGAAAATCAGCACGTCCGGGTGTGCTTTTTCCACAGCGGCGATGCCTTCCGGGGCGGCGACCAGCACCAAAGCACGGATTTCCTTGCAACCGGCCTTCTTCAGCATGTCGATGGTGGCGACCATCGAGCCGCCGGTGGCGAGCATGGGGTCGATGATGATGGCCAGGCGCTGTTCGATTTCCGGAACCAGTTTTTCCAAATAGGTCTGCGCCTGCAGCGTTTCCTCGTTACGGGCGATGCCTACCGCACTGACCTTGGCGCCCGGGATCAGGCTGAGCACGCCGTCGAGCATGCCGATGCCGGCGCGCAGGATGGGCACCACCGTGATCTTCTTGCCGGAAATCTTCTCGACCTGCACCGGGCCGCACCAGCCGTCGATGCTGCAGTGCTCCAGCGGCAGGTCGCTGGTCGCCTCGTAGGTGAGGATCGAACCGACTTCCTGGGCCAGTTCCCGGAAGTTCTTGGTGCTGATATCGGCACGGCGCATCAGGCCGAGCTTGTGGCGGATCAGCGGATGGCGGATCTCTCGAATAGACATGGGGGCGGCTCCGGCGCTCGATTAAACCGACGTAGAGTAAAGCATCGCCGTGCCACGGGCTACGCGGGTTACGTTGATCTCGCGACTTGCTGAGCCGGGGGCGGTTGAGTATCGTGCCGACCCTTCGCTTCAGGACCGCACAGTGGTCTGAACTGACTGACCGGTCAGGCAGATTGCATAGGCAGCGGGTCGTTTTTTCAGGCGGTCGAGCGCCTGGCGACTTTTCAACCAGGCCCGTTCCCGCGATTCTGACTTCTCAACGCTAGCCCATCTGGAGAAATGCTCCATGTCCGTCGATCTCGTACACATCCGCCAGATCATGGCCGAAAGCGACTGCCTGTACACCGAAGCCGAAGTCGAAGCGGCCATCGACGCCGTCGCCGGGAAGATCAATGCCGAGCTGGCGGAGCGTAATCCGGTAGTGTTCTGCGTGATGAACGGCGGACTGATCTTCGCTGGAAAGCTGATGACCAAGCTGAATTTCCCGCTGGAGCTGTCCTATCTGCACGCTTCGCGCTATCGCAACGAAACCAGCGGTGGCGAGCTGTTCTGGAAGGCCAAGCCGGAAATCTCCTTCATCGATCGCGATGTGCTGATCATCGATGACATTCTCGACGAAGGTCACACGCTGGGCGCGATCATCGATTTCTGCCGGCATGCCGGTGCTGCCGCGGTGCACACTGCAGTGCTGATCGACAAGGATCATCAGCGCAAGGCGCGCCCGGATCTCAAGGCCAACTATGTGGGCCTGCGCTGCATCGATCGGTTCATCTTCGGTTATGGCATGGACTACAAGGGCTATTGGCGCAACGCGCCGGGCATCTTCGCCGTCAAAGGGCTGTGATAGCCGCCGCCGCTTTCGAGCGGCGTATCCGATAGCACCTGAGCCACTCCTGGCGACCCGAAGTTCGGGTCGCTATGACGCTACCTCGCGGCATCGTGTTTCGTTTCGTCTCAAACGCTCCGCGGTTGCGTAACGCAACCACACGCATCAGGCGTTTTGCGCTTGCGCGCCTTCCCTTCGTCCCATCTTCATTTCCCGCGCCGTAGTGCTCGCGACAGCGAGACCGCTCCAGCTACACCTACGACTTTCGGATAAACGTCACAAGTTTGCGTGTCGTTTTGTCACGGCCGCTCTATATCGGCCTTTGCCGCCCGGGGAATCATGGCTAAGCTCGATGTGCCATACCCCGGCGCGGCGCTGTGCCATCGCGCTCAAATCCAATGCTGGGACGGTCTTTCATACTTAAGGATGACAGGCTAAATCAAACCTTCGTGCGCTTAACCCTCCGCAGAGCTCTGGGTAGGGTTGGCGTACATCGAACCAACCAGGAGCGCCTCATGACAAAAACAACAAGGCAAGGAATCTTCCAGCCCACATCCCTCGCTCTGGCGATTGCCCTGAGCACCGCGGCACCGGCTTACGCGGTCAACTTCAACATCGGTGAGATCGAAGGCCAGTTCGACTCATCCATGTCGATCGGCGCCAGCTGGTCGATGGCGGATCGGGATATGGACCTGGTTGGCGCAGCCAATGGCGGCACTGGCTTCACTCAGACTGGTGACGACGGGCGACTGAACTTCAAGAAGGGCGAGACCTTCTCCAAGATCTTCAAGGGTGTGCATGACCTCGAGCTGCGCTATCGCGACAGCGGCGCGTTCGTGCGCGGCAAGTACTGGTACGACTTCGAGCTTAAGGACGAGAGCCGCCTGTTCAAGGACATCAGCGACAGCAACCGCAAGGAAGCCGCGCAGTCTTCCGGCGCTGAAATCCTCGATGCGTTCCTCTATCACAACTATTACCTGGGCGAGCTGCCAGGCACCGTGCGGATCGGCCGGCAGGTGGTGAGTTGGGGTGAGAGCACCTTCATCGGCAACTCCATCAACTCGATCAACCCGCTGGACGCCGCGGCGTTCCGTCGCCCGGGCGCGGAGATCAAGGAAGGCCTGATTCCGGTCAACATGCTCTACGTCTCGCAGAGCCTGACCGACCGCCTGAGCATGGAGGCGTTCTATCAGCTGGAATGGGATCAGACGATTGTCGATAACTGCGGAACGTTCTTCTCGGGAGCTGATGTCGCGGCGGATGGCTGTGACAATAATTACAACGTCGGGCCGGCTGCGCTTGCCTCGGCATTGAACGGGCCATTGGGAGGCTTCGCCACGGCCGCCGGCGTTTCCTATTCCGACGAGGGCGTGATGATCCCGCGCGGTGGTGACCGTGATGCTCGTGACTCCGGTCAGTATGGCCTGGCATTGCGCTGGCTTGGCGACAGCACCGAGTACGGTGCCTATTTCATGAACTATCACAGTCGTACGCCGATCGTGAGCACCCATACTGCCGGCCTTGGGACCTTTGCTGCTGCCCAAGGGGCTGGAGCTGCAGCCGGCCAAGCGGTAATCGAGTCGGTTGTGGCGCAGCTCGTGCAGGCAGGGATTCCGTTGGCTCAAGCAATTCCGATGGCTCAGCAGATGGCGGGAGGACTCGCTGCTCAGGCCGGCACCGCGATCGGCGGCGCGGTGTTGCTCGGCAACGGTCAGTACTACTTGGAATATCCTGAAGACATCCAGCTTTACGGTTTGAGCTTCTCTACGACGTTGCCCACCGGCACAGCCTGGTCCGGTGAAATGAGTTACCGGCCTAACGCGCCTATCCAGATCAATACCACCGACGTCACGCTTGAGCTAACTGACCCCACTCGGGCAGGGCTAGATAATCGCGGCTATAACCGCAAGGAAATCACCCAACTGCAAACTACCTTCACGCATTTCTTCGACCAGGTGCTGGGGGCGGAGCGCGTGACTGTGGTGGGCGAGATTGGTTACGCGCATGTTGGCGGACTGGAGAGTACAAGCGAGGTTCGCTATGGCCGCGACCCCAACTTCGGTACGCCTACCGACGCTGCCGCGCTGGCTGCCAACGGCTGGCATGGTTTCGTCACCGCCAACTCCTGGGGCTATCGCCTGCGCGCCATCGCCGACTACAACAACGTCTTCGCCGGCATCAACCTGAAGCCGAACCTGTCTTTCTCCCACGACGTCGATGGTTATGGCCCGAACGGTCTGTTCAACGAGGATTCCAAGGCGCTCAGTATCGGTCTGGATGCCGAGTACCAAAACACCTACACCGCCAGCCTGTCCTACACCGATTTCTTCGATGGCGACTACAACATGCTGGTCGACCGCGACTTCCTCGCGTTCAGCGTGGGCGTGAACTTCTAAAGGGGGCGTTAGCTGACCGGTGCGTCGGACGGCACATCCGGTCAGCGACAAGTGTTACCGATGGCCTCCGGCCAAACAGATCAGAGGAACTGGAATCGTATGAAAACAACAAGAAAACTGTTCAGTGTCTTGGCTCTTTCCCTGCTCGCCAGCAGCGTCATGGCGGCGGTGTCTCCTGAGGAGGCCGCCAAGCTTGGTACGACGCTGACGCCGCTGGGCGCGGAAAAAGCCGGTAACGCCGACGGCAGCATTCCCGAGTGGACCGGTGGTCTGACGACCGATGCCGCACCGCTGAAAAGCGGCCACCTCACCGATCCCTTCAAGGGCGAGCAGCCGAAGCTCGTCATCACCGCGCAGAATGCCGAGCAGCACAAGGACAAGCTGACTGCAGGTCAGCTGGCGATGTTCAAACGCTATCCGGAAACCTACAAGATTCGCGTGTTTCCGACACACCGTAGCGCCGCCGTGCCGGACAAGATCTATGAGGCGGCGAAGAAAAGCGCGCAGAACGTCTCGCTGGTCGAGGGTGGAAATGGCGTCAGCGGCTTCACCGAGAGCCGCTACTACGCGTTCCCGATTCCGCAGAACGGCCTCGAGGTGATCTGGAACCACATCACCCGTTATCGCGGTGGCAACGTGCGCCGTAACATCGTTCAGGCGACGCCGCAAACCAATGGCAGCTACACCCTGGTCCACTTCGAGGATGAAGTCGCTTTCCCGAGTGACATGAGCGATCTGGACGCCGAGCGCGCCAAGAACGCGCTGCTGTTCTTCAAACAGCGCGTGACCGCTCCGTCGCGCCTGGCGGGCAACGTGCTGCTGGTGCACGACTCGCTCGATCAGGTGAAGGATCCGCGTCAGGCCTGGATCTACAACGCCGGCCAGCGCCGCGTGCGGCGTGCGCCGCAGGTCGCCTACGACGGTCCGGGTACCGCGTCGGACGGCATGCGTACCACCGACAACTTCGACATGTTCAGCGGCGCGCCAGACCGCTACGACTGGAAATTGATCGGCAAGAAGGAGCTGTACATTCCCTACAACAGCTTCGAGATTGCCTCCAGCGATCTGAAGTACGCCGACATCATCAAGGCCGGGCACGTCAATCAGGATCTCGCTCGCTACGAGCTGCACCGCGTGTGGGAGATCGAGGCGAACCTGAAGAGCGGCGAGCGCAACATCTACGCCAAGCGCCGTTTCTTCGTCGACGAGGATAGCTGGACCATCGTCCAGTCGGAGCTGTACGACGGTCGTGGTCAGCTTTGGCGTGTAGGCGAGGCCCACTCGCTGCAGTACTACCAGCACAAGGTGCCGGCTTACGCGTTCGAAGCGCTCTACGACATCATCTCCGGCCGTTACATCGCGATCGGTATGAGCAACGAGGAGAAGCCACACGAGTACGGCTATCGTGCCTCCGCTCGGGACTTCACGCCGGCTGCCCTGCGTAACGCAGGGGTGCGTTGATCGACTGACATTTAACCTGTGAATAAGGCGGCCAAGTGGCCGCCTTTTTTTTTTGCTGCGAACCAGTGGATGATAATTTCCATTCGGTGCCCGAGGTCAGGATGATCGCATCGCTGGAACACCGAGCCAATATGCGACGTGTGCAACGACAAGGCTGGCGTTTCGGCTGCCCGTGGTAACGACCGAGCGCGATGCCTGGCACAGACCGCGCTGTGTTTCAATGGACTGATTCGAACAAGAGAACCTTTGCCATGTCCGTACGCTTCATTCCTGATGCGCTCAGTGCAGAGGCAGGTGCCGTAGAGCAACTCGCATCCATTCCTCGGCTGCCGCCGCTGCATATCGACCGGCCCAGGCTGGTTCGTGCGCTGCTCCATACCGATTGCCGCCTGCGCCTGATCTGCGCTCCAGCCGGGTTTGGCAAGACCGTGCTGATGAGCGAGTGCGCACGCTTGGTGCCTCCGGGCACACGCCTGGTGTGGCTGGATCTCGGCGGGCGGGCATGTACGGTTCAGGCGCTGTACGGCCAGTTGAGCGATGCGTTGGGGGAGCGGACGGGCAAGGATGATCGTTCCGAGAGCGACATGCTGGCGCTGCTGCGACAAGTCCGGCAGTCGCTGTGGATCATGCTCGACGACTACCCGCGTGATTACAGCCCGGAGCTCGATGCTTGCATTGATATGTTGTTGGACATGGGGCCGGCACAAATCAATTGGTGGGTATCCAGTCGCCGCCAGCCAGCGTGGAAGCTTCCACGGCTCCTGCTGCAAGGGCACCTTCTGGAGCTGGAGGCGGAAGCGCTGGCGTTCACCGCCGAAGAGCTCGAGCAACTCCTGAGCGTCCATCGTCTGACGCTCTCGTCCGAGACTTTTCAGCAATTGCATCATGTGATGGAGGGGTGGCCGGCTGGAGTCTGTCTGATGTTGCTCCACGCCGATGAGCAGGCGCTGCGTGAGCGTCTGGTTGCCGGGACGCCATTGCTGCGTGATTACGTCCAGCGTGAGGTCATGGCTGGACTGAGCGATGAAGTGCGGCGGGCCATGCTGGCACTGGCGCGTATGCCGCGTTTCTCGGCAGAGCTTTGCGACCATGTGCTCGACGGTGTTGGTCGCGAAATCCTCGATATCCTCAAGACGCTCCAGCTCTTCATTCGGCAGATCGATAACTGCGGTGAGTGGTTTCGCCTGTGGAAGCCGCTGGCGCTGATGCTGCAGCGCTCCGCAGAAACGACCGCGCCGACCCAGGCCCATCTGCGTGCCTGTCAGTGGTTCGCCAGTCGCGGCGAGATGCGCGAGGCGGTAGAGCATGCATTATGGGCCGGCCAGCCTGAGGTCGCTGCCAACTACCTGCAGCGTTACGGACAGGAACAGTTGCTGATCGGCGATAACGTATCGCGCTTTCTGAAATGGCGAAGCGAGCTGCCACAGGACCTGTTCGCCAGCACCACGCGCCTGATCGTTTTGCAGGGCTGGGCGCTGATCATTTCGGCGCGACTTGATGAAGTGGATGACTGTCTGGCCGAGCTGGCCAAGTTCTTCCCCCAACCCGATGCGCGCCGGCAAGCCCAGTTATTGGCTCAGTGGCAGGCCCTTCGGGGGTTTCTGGCCCGCCTGCGCGGTGAGCCCGAGGCACGCCAGAACTGCCTGCAGGCGCTCGAGGTACTGTCCGATCACGCCTGGGCGCAGCGCGTGCTCTGTTATCAGGTGCTTACGCAGCAAGCGATGGCTGAAGGTGAGCTCGAGCTTGCCCAGCAATACAACAGCGAAGGTATGAAACTCGCACGGCTGAAAGGTAGCGTGCTCTACGAAGTGATGCTCAGCGTCGATCGAATCCAGTTGCTTGAGCTCACCGGTGAGTTCGAGCGTGCGGTCGGCGTGCTCAACGAGACACTCCAGGCGTTGCGTGACTCCGTCCGGCGCAGCCCTCTCATCGGCAGGTTGCAACTGCTGCAGGGGCATCTACTGGCTTACCAGGGGCTCGACGAGCCGGCGCAGGAGGCATATCAGCTCGGTAAGGCGGAGACCGAAACCTGCGGTGATTCCTACTGTTTCTTCGGTTATGTCGGGCTTGCCGAGCTTGCCGCGCGCAGTCACGAGTTTGCCTGCGCCTATCACTGGCTGCGGGACGCCGAGCGCCTGTCTCAGTGGCGACATGTACCTGAGGCGAGATTCCGCGGCATCCTGCCGCTGATAAACGGAGTGGCCTGGCTGCATCAGGGCGAGCTGCGCAAGGCGCGTGGTGCGCTGTATCAGGTACTGGAACTGTATGAAGGACGGGGTTACCTGTCGCCGTCCGGATTCTACGAGCTGTTGCCTCGGGTGCGGCGCTATCTGGCGGTCATCGATGTGCTCGAGGGACAGCCAGCACGAGCGATCACAGCCTTGCGTGAGCAGATCGAGCAGAACCTGCTTGCCCAGCGTCTGGGGCTCGCATGCGAGTGTCGTTTCAGTCTGGCGGAAGCGTTACAGGCCGATGGCCAGGTCGCCGAGGCGGAGCTGGAGCTGCGTTTGGCGCTCAGCGAGGCCGCGCGTCAGCATCTGGTCAAGCCCTTGTACGAACTACAGTATCGGCAGCCGCAATGGCTGGCGCGAGTGCTACCCGCAGCGAAGGGTGAATCACTTCGGCAGCGGCTGCTGAGCTACGAGCGTGAGCCGGAAATGACGCTCCCGGCAGCGGATGAAACGGTGCTCAGCAACCGCGAACTGACGGTGTTGCGGCTGATTGCCCAGGGGTGCTCGAACCAGGAGATTGCCGAACAGCTGTTCATATCCCTACATACCGTGAAGACCCATGCGCGCAGGATCAACACGAAGCTGGGTGTCGCGCGCCGTACTCAGGCGGTGGCGAAGGCCAAAGCGCTGGCCTGGCTCTGAGAACAAGCAGTCATCCAAGGGATCATTCATCGTCGCGCCTGAAACAGCAAAGTTCAGGCGCGACGGTTCGCTGCAAGCCTGGCGGCTGTCAGACGAAGATGGATTCTTGTTTTTGTTGGGTAAGTTTCGGGGCAGAGCGGCGCAACCTGCAGGCAGTCAGGTTGATGACATTACACTGTTGCGGGTTGCAAGCCCCCGTGGGACATCCGTTGTGGTAACTGCTCGCCGCGCTCGATGGCCAGACTGACTTGCAGGCTGGTGATGAGTCGCTGCAATTGCTGTTGATCGCGCCATTGGTCGGCACTGATGTAGCGCTTCACTGCAACGCCTTCCGAGCCCGTCAATGTCAGCAGAATGCTGCCATCAGGCTTCTCGATGCTGAAGTTGACGTTGTAGCGCGGACGAAACACATCACTGATCTTCTGAAATGGACTCGTCATGCCTGGATACCTGTGTGAGGGGTTGCCAGCAATGGACCAGGCAAGGCGATGACAAGTTTCCCGGGCGCAGCGGCTTGACTGCCGCAAAAATGTCGCGGGCATACCTGCCATCTCATTTCATGCCTGCGCAGTCAGCTCCGCCAGAACATCGGGGCTGCTCTTGAATGCCTTGGCAAACAACTCGCGGTGCCTGGCCATGTAGATGCCGATGTCTTCGGCTTGCTGTTCGCTCAGCGACGGCGACGCTTGCTGCAGCACCGCAGCTAGCGCCTCTGCCAGCTCAAGCATCTTGTCGTGACGATCGGCTTCGGCTTTATCCATGAACAAACGCTCCAGGTCCCGACTGCTGCGGTACACCACTTCGACGGCCATTTACCACCTCGGTCATTGGCAGATTGATACTGTTTATTTGTACAGGATAAGCGGGCGCGGCGAAGATTGGTAGCGTGCCGTTGCGTCAGTGAGCGAAATGCCCTTGCAGCCGCTCGGCGTGAAACTCCAGAGTCGCGGCGCGATATCCGCTACGCAGCAGCGGCAGCGGCAGGCAGGACTCCCAGCGCGCGCCCGGTTGCAGATCGCCGGGCCCTTGGTAGGCGGGAGCGTCATAGGCGCGGCGCGCAAGGTTGGTGCGTGAGCCCGGGGAATAGGCGGCCACCTCCCATTGCAGACTCTGCAGCTTCCTGTCCGTGTGGTTGACCAGCTGCACATGCAGCGGCTGAGCGCCCGGGCAGTGCTGCGGGTCGTGAGTTAGCCGGATCTCGAGGCGCGACAGCAGCTGCTCCTCACGATGTTCCTGCCAGAGCACCCAGCCGGCGACAAGTGCCAGACCGAGCACGGCCCCCAGCGAGATCGGCACCGCTCTCAGCGGGTAGCGGACCAGCAATACCAGCCAGGTGAGGATGAGCAGGGCGCCGATCAGCATGAGCGCGCCCCTGCGGACAAACGGCTAAGCGACATGGAAGACCTCCGCATTGACCGACTCATGCTAACCCGTGCCGGGCGAGGCTGCGCAAGGATGGGGCGCGCATTTGTAGCAGGATGTCAGTCGCTGGTTTTGCCTCGGCTCGCCAGGCGCTCGAGTGCGGCTCGTAGCGCCGGATCACGAATGCCCTGGGCGGCCGCCTGAATGCTGTCAGCGGCGTTGCTCGACAGCGGCGGTGTAGCGGCAGGCTGGTGCCTCGGTGGCGGCGGTGGCTGTACCTTGAACTGGATACGAAGCAGTCCGGCGAACTCTTCCATGGCTTCCAGCTGGCGTTGCAGGCGGCGCTGCTGGTAACGCAAGCGTGTGGCCCAATGGCCATCGGTGACGATCAGCAACAGACAACCCTCACGCCAGGAGGCCACGCGGCAATGCTCACGCGCAGCAGGCTGCAGCTGGCTCTCCAGCAACCGCTGCAGACGCTCGAGTCGCAGGGCCTCCCCAAACAAGGCTCGGAGCGGCTTTGCTTCGCGCAACAGTGAGGCGGGTGCGCGGGCCGGTGATGGGCGAAAGGCCATGATGGTCGGAAGATCCGTGATGACGGCATTCATGGTAACAGAAGGCCGCACGGCCGAAGCCGGCCAGTACGGGAGGCGCGTGGTTGAAATGAGGCGTCACGAGCCCCATGTTGAGCGGCGAACGGTCGCCTGCCAGCGCCATTGGCGGGTCGCCGTGCTGCGCAGTCAGGCACCTTTCCTCAGTGCCGTTTCCGAGTAGAATGGCCCCTTTGCACGTTGCCGTGACCCCACGGACGTGCCTCCATCCCCAGCATGGAAGTCTTTGTCGATATGTTTGCGCCTTTATTGAAGAAACTCTTTGGAAGCAAGAATGAGCGTGAAGTCAAACGCATGCTCAAGGCGGTGCAAGCCGTCAATGCACTCGAAGAGCAGATGCTGTCGCTCTCCGACGAGCAACTGCGCAGCAAGACCGAAGAGTTCAAGGCCCGTCTCGAGAAAGGCGAAACCCTCGACCAGATCCTCCCCGAAGCATTCGCCGTCTGCCGTGAAGCCGGCAAGCGTGTCATGGGCATGCGCCACTTCGACGTGCAGCTGATCGGCGGCATGACCCTGCACGAAGGGCGTATCGCCGAGATGCGCACCGGTGAAGGCAAGACGCTGGTGGCAACCCTGGCGGTGTACCTCAACGCACTGGCCGGCAAGGGTGTACACGTGGTCACCGTCAACGACTACCTGGCCCGCCGCGACGCCAACTGGATGCGTCCGCTGTATGAATTCCTCGGCCTCACCGTCGGTATCGTCACGCCGTTCCAGCCGCCGGAAGAAAAGCGCGCCGCCTATGCCGCCGATATCACTTACGGCACCAACAACGAGTTCGGCTTCGACTACCTGCGCGACAACATGGCGTTCAGCCTCCAGGAAAAGAACCAGCGCGAACTCAACTTCGCGGTCATCGACGAAGTCGACTCCATCCTGATCGACGAAGCACGTACCCCGCTGATCATCTCTGGCCAGGCCGAAGACAGCTCCAAGCTCTATCAGCAGATCAACCAGCTGATTCCTCGCCTCAAGCAGCACATTGAGGAAGAAGAAGGCGTCGTCACTCAGGAAGGGCACTTCTGCATCGACGAGAAGACCCGTCAGGTCGAACTGAACGAGCAAGGCCATCAGTATATCGAAGAGCTGCTCACCGCAGCCGGCCTGCTGGCCGAAGGCGAGAGCCTCTACTCGGCGCACAATCTCGGCCTGCTGACCCACGTGTACGCCGGGTTGCGTGCCCACAAGCTGTTCCACCGCAACGTCGAATACATCGTGCAGAACAACCAGGTGCTGCTGATCGACGAGCACACCGGCCGCACCATGCCGGGCCGCCGCCTTTCCGAAGGTCTGCATCAGGCCATCGAAGCGAAGGAAGGCCTGCAGATTCAGCCCGAGAGCCAGACCCTGGCTTCGACCACCTTCCAGAACTACTTCCGCCTGTACAAGAAGCTGTCCGGCATGACCGGTACCGCCGACACTGAAGCCTTCGAATTCCAGCAGATCTACAACCTGCCGGTCGTGGTCATCCCGACCAACCGCCCGCTGGCGCGCAAGGACTTCAACGACCTGGTCTATCTGACCCAGGAAGAGAAGTTCGCCGCGATCATCTCCGACATCAAGGAGTGCCGGGAGCAGGGCCGTCCGGTGCTGGTCGGTACAGCCACCATCGAGTCCTCCGAATACGTGTCGCGCCTGCTGGAGGCCGAAGGTTTCGAGCACAAGGTGCTCAACGCCAAGCACCACGACAAGGAAGCCGAAATCATTGCCCAGGCGGGCCGCCCCGGTGCCGTGACCATCGCCACCAACATGGCCGGTCGTGGTACCGACATCCTGTTGGGCGGCAACTGGGAAGTGGAAGTCGCGGCGCTGGAAAACCCGACCGAAGAGCAGGTTGCGCAGATCAAGGCGGATTGGCAGAAGCGTCACCAGCAGGTGCTCGAAGCGGGCGGCCTACATGTGATCGCCTCCGAGCGTCATGAATCCCGTCGTATCGACAACCAGTTGCGCGGTCGTGCCGGTCGTCAGGGCGACCCGGGTTCGAGCCGTTTCTATCTGTCGCTGGAAGACAGCCTGATGCGCATCTTCGCCTCTGATCGGGTGAAGAACTTCATGAAGGCGCTGGGCATGGAGTCCGGCGAGGCCATCGAGCACCGCATGGTCACCAACGCCATTGAAAAGGCGCAGCGCAAGGTTGAAGGCCGCAACTTCGACATGCGCAAGCAGCTGCTCGAGTACGACGACGTGGCCAACGAGCAGCGCAAGGTGATCTACCACATGCGCAATAGCCTGCTCGCAGCCGATGAAATCGGCCAGACCATCGCCGAATTCCGCCAGGAGGCGCTGGACGCCGCGATCAGCGCGCACATTCCGCCGCAGTCGCTGCCGGAACAGTGGGATATCCCGGGGCTGGAGGCGGTGCTCTACAGCGATTTCGGTACGCGTCTGCCGGTCCAGCAGTGGCTCGACGAGGACGAGAAACTCTACGAGGAAACGCTGCGCGAGCGCATTCTCGAAGCGCTGTTGGCCGCCTACAACGAGAAGGAAGAGCTGGCTGGCGTCGAGGCACTGCGTTCCTTCGAGAAGCAGATCGTGCTGCGTGTGCTGGATGATCTGTGGAAAGACCACCTCTCGACCATGGACCACCTGCGTCACGGCATCCACCTGCGCGGCTACGCGCAGAAGAACCCGAAGCAGGAATACAAGCGCGAGTCCTTCACGCTGTTCCAGGATCTGCTCGAATCGATCAAGCGCGACAGCATCCGCGTGCTGTCCCATGTGCAGGTTCGTCGAGAAGATCCGGCCGAAGAAGAAGCCCGTCTGCGCCGCGAAGCCGAAGAGCTGGCCAAGCGCATGCAGTTCCAGCATGCCGAGGTGTCCGCGCTGGATCAGCCGGAGAAGGAGCCCGAGGTCGAAGGTCAGGCCGACGTCGCCGCGGCGCCGGTGCGTACCGAACCGAAGATCGGTCGCAACGAGCCTTGCCCGTGCGGATCGGGCAAGAAGTACAAGCATTGCCACGGGCAGGTTCAGTAAGTCCGACCTCGCCTGATGATTCCGCGCCGCGACCGGCTTCTGCCGCTCGCGGCGTTTTTGTCGCAACCCCTCTCTCGGCCTGTTGGCCATCCATTGTTCTGAAGGAGCGCATCCATGGCTGTCGGTCTTGGTCCTTTACCTACCCTGCATCCGGTACCCGGTTTCGAACTCGGCATCGCTTCGGCCGGCATCAAGCGACCAGGGCGTAAGGACGTAGTGATCATGCGCTGTGCCGAGGGCTCCCGTGTCGCCGGCGTGACCACCACCAACGCCTTTTGCGCTGCCCCCGTGCTCGTCACCCGCGAACGCATGCACGGGCCGGTGCGTTACCTGCTGACCAACACCGGTAACGCCAATGCCGGAACCGGCCCGCAAGGTCTTGCCGACGCCCGCCACACCTGTGCGGCCCTCGCGGCCATCACCGGAATCGACGAGACGGCCGTGCTGCCCTTCTCGACTGGCGTGATCGGCGAGCCGCTGCCGGTACAGAAGATCGAATCGGCATTGCAGGTTGCACTCGACGATCTGTCGCCGGACCACTGGGCCGAGGCCGCGACCGGCATCATGACCACCGATACGCTGCCCAAAGGTGCCAGCCGTCAGTTCCAGCACGATGGCGTGACGGTAACCGTCACCGGCATCAGCAAGGGTGCCGGCATGATCCGCCCGAATATGGCGACCATGCTTGGCTATATCGCCACCGACGCCAAGGTTGCCGGCAGCGTGCTGCAGGACCTGGTACGCGATGCGGCGAACAAGTCGTTCAACCGCATCACCATCGACGGTGATACCTCCACCAACGATTGCTGCATGCTGATCGCCACCGGCCAGGCGGCTCTGCCGGAGATCACCTCCGCCTCCGGCGAGTTGTTCGGCAAGCTCAGGCAGGCGGTGCTGGAAGTCTTCATGGAAGTGGCTCAGGCCATCGTTCGCGATGGCGAAGGCGCGACCAAGTTCGTCACGGTGCAGGTCAACGGCGGTGGCAATCATCAGGAGTGCCTGGACGTCGCCTACGCCGTCGCGCATTCGCCGCTGATCAAGACCGCGCTGTTCGCCTCCGACCCGAACTGGGGCCGCATTCTCGCTGCGGTCGGCTACGCCGGCGTGCCAGACCTGGACGTGAGCAAGATCGACGTGTTCCTCGGCGAGGTCTGCATCGCCAGCCAGGGCGGGCGCTCGCCCAGCTACACGGAAGAGCAGGGCGCGGAGGTAATGGCCCGCGAGGAAATCACCATCCGTATCGAGCTCGGACGTGGAGACTGCAGCGAGACCATCTGGACCACCGACCTGTCCCACGAGTACGTGAAGATCAACGCCGAATACCGGACCTGATCGAATACTGCCCTTAGCTATTCCCGTTGTGCATGGCCCCATGTGCAACGGGAATTGCCATTTGCGCTTGCCGCGCTTTAACGTCCGCTGACTCTTCCGAAGGCAACTCGAGGTGCGTCGGTCATGGCTCTGCAACTGGTAGTCGGCGACAAGAACTATTCATCCTGGTCACTGCGCGCCGCGTTGGCAGTGGAACTGTCCGGCGCTGCGTGCGAACAGGTTCCGGTCTCACTCTATCGGTCGGACAGTCGAGCCCGGCTGCTCGGTTATTCGCCGACCGGCAAGGTGCCGGTGCTGCTGACTGAGGACGGCCCGGTGTGGGATTCGCTGGCAATCGCCGAATACCTGGCCGAGCATTTCCCCGGTGCACATCTGTGGCCACGCGAGCGCTATGCGCGCGCATTGGCGCGGAGTATCTGCGCGGAAATGCACAGCGGCTTTCAGGCGCTGCGCAGCCATCTGCCGATGGATGTGGCGCGCGACCAGGCCTTGCCCGAGCTTCCCGATGAAGTGCGGGCAGATGTCGAGCGAATCTGCGCCATCTGGAGCGATTGCTGCGAGCGCTTTGGCAGGGGCGGTGATTATCTGTTTGGCCAGCCAAGCATTGCCGACGCCTTCTATGCGCCGGTGGCTTCGCGCCTGCGAAGTTATCAGGTGGCCTTGCCAGCTGCCGCAGCAAGTTACGTCGAGACGATCCATCGGTGGCCGGCTTTCCAGCGCTGGCAGCAGGGTGCCCTGCAGGAAGTGCGAAAGTGAAACGAATCCATGTCGCCGCAGCCGTCATTCGTGGTGCCGACGAGCGCGTACTGATCGCCAAGCGCCCGCTCGACAAGCACCAGGGTGGGCTGTGGGAGTTTCCCGGCGGCAAGGTCGAGGCAGATGAGCGCGTCGAGGCGGCGCTGGCGCGGGAGCTGCTGGAGGAGCTGGGCATCGTCGTTACCGCGGCTCAGCCATTGATTCAGGTGCGCCACGATTATCCGGACAAGCAGGTGCTGCTTGATGTCTGGGAGGTACAGGCGTTTACCGGTGAACCCCACGGGGCGGAAGGTCAGCCGCTGAAGTGGGTGATGCCGGATCAGCTGACTAACTACAGCTTCCCGGCCGCTAATCAGCCGATCGTCGCGGCTGCGCGTCTGCCGCAACGCTATCTGATAACGCCGGATGGCATTGCCCCGCGACGGTTGCTCGATGGACTCGCGCGAGCGCTGGATGACGGCATACGGCTGATTCAGCTGCGTGTTCCGTCGCTACCGCCCGCCGACTATCTTGCACTGGCGGATCGGGCATTGGCCTTGTGCAACGGGCGTGCTCAGCTGATGCTCAAGGGCCCGCTACAGTGGGCGTGCGACTACCCCGATGCAGGCTGGCACCTGACCGCCTCCCAGCTGCGAGAGCATGCGGGGCGGGAACGACAGATCGCGGCGAACCGCTGGTTGGCGGCGTCCTGTCACGATGCCGAGGAGCTGGCGCTGGCAGCCGCATTGGGAGTAGATTTCGTCACGTTGTCGCCAGTGCTGGCGACCGCCAGCCATCCGGATGCCTCACCGTTGGGCTGGGCGCAGGTCGCGGATTTGCTGCTAGGCTTCGACCGACCGGCTTACCTGCTGGGCGGTCTTCAGGCGTCCGACCTGTCCCCGGCACGCCAGGCAGGTGCGCAGGGTGTCGCTGCGATTCGAGCGTTCTGGCCGGATTGAACGGCTGACGCTGATGCAGGTCACTGGCGATGCTGCTGTAAACCCGATAAATGTGTCTTCGATAGATGAAAGCAATCGCGGTCATTCCCTTAATCAATTAACGGTATGCTGCTAGCTGCGTTATCGTAGGCCCCGTCAAAGTTTCTGAACCCCCTAAAGGAGTTAGCAGATGTCGCTGATCAACACTCAAGTTCAACCCTTCAAAGTCAATGCCTTCCACAATGGCAAGTTCATTGAAGTCACCGAAGAATCCCTGAAGGGCAAGTGGTCCGTGCTGATCTTCATGCCGGCTGCCTTCACCTTCA
>DAMCQE010000041.1:0-28894 GCA_032105665.1 Pseudomonas sp.
TGAGCATCAGTTTCGACAAGGCACTTGGCATCCACGAAAAGGCGCTGGGCTTTCGTTCGCAACGCGCCGAAGTGCTGGCGAACAACATCGCCAACGCCGATACGCCCAATTACAAGGCCCGCGATCTCGACTTCGGCAGCGTGCTCGCCGAGCAGTCGGCGCAAGGCCAGGGCGGTTTCGCCGCCACCCGGACCAGCGATCGGCACATTGCCGCCGAGGGGCTGGAAATCGCCGATGCGTCCCTGCGTTTTCGCACCCCGGCTCATCCCTCCCTGGACCAGAACACCGTCGATCTGCAGATCGAGCAATCCAACTACGCGAAGAACGCCGTCGACTTCCAGGCGAGCTTCACCCTGCTCAACAGCAAGTTCCAGGGGCTGATGAGCGCCCTGCGCGGCGAATAAGTAAGGAGTCCAACCCATGTCCCTCAGCAGCGTATTCAATATTGCCGGCAGCGGCATGAGCGCCCAGAGCACTCGCCTGAACACCATTTCCAGCAACATCGCCAACGCCGAAACGGTGTCCTCCAGCGTCGACCAGACCTACCGGGCCCGCCATCCGGTGTTCGCCACCGTGTTCCAGCAGGCCGGCGGCCAGCCCAACGAATCGTTGTTCGCCGGGCAGGATCAGGCCGGCGCCGGCGTGCAGGTGCTCGGCGTGGTCGAGGACCAGGGCGAACTGCAGGCGCGCTACGAGCCCAATCATCCGGCCGCCGACGAAAGCGGTTACGTCTACTACCCGAACGTCAACGTGGTGGAGGAAATGGCCGACATGATCTCCGCCAGCCGCGCGTTCCAGACCAACGCCGAGCTGATGAACACGGCCAAGACCATGCTGCAGAAAGTCCTGACGCTGGGTCAGTAAGGAGCATGAAAGATGGCAATTGATACCAGTAGCGTGAGTAGTACTGTTCTTTCGCAATACTCCGGTACGGACACTTCATCCTCGGATAGCAGCAGTCTTGGTAAAACGGATTTTATGATGTTGCTGGTCACGCAACTTAATAATCAGAATCCTCTGGATCCGCAAGATAACAGCGAGTTCGTCGCTCAGCTTGCCCAGTTCAGCAGTCTTGAGTCGATGGAGAATCTCAATGCGTCAATGACGTCATTGTTGAGCACTTATCAGTCTTCTCAGGCGCTGCAGGCAACTTCCCTCGTTGGGAGTTCGGTGATCGTAGAGACGGGTTCTGCGCTCGTTGACACCAGTGAAAGCCTCAGCGGTACTGTCGTGATGCCTTCGTCCGGCAGCAACGTCAATGTGAAGATCTATGACAGTACGGGGTCGCTGGTGAAAACGATTTCCCTGGGGGATCAAAGTAGCGGCAACGTCGATTTCATTTGGGATGGCACCAACTCCAGTGGTGAGACTGTCGATCCGGGGACCTTCACCTTCGTGGCGGAAGCGTCGCTCGACGGAACCACCACTGCGCTCAGTACGTACCTCCCGGCAAAAGTAAATAGCGTCACCTTGGGGCAGGATGGGGCAGAGATGACTCTTAACCTGGCTGGTATCGGAAGCGTGGGTCTTTCACAAGTTAGAACCGTCGGTAAGTAATCAATCGCATTGGGAGAATGCTATGACGTTTAATGTTGCGCTGAGCGGCCTGAATGCGGCCAGCACGGATCTGAACGTAACGGGAAACAATATCGCGAACGTCGGCACAACCGGCTTCAAAGCTTCGCGCGCAGAGTTCGCGGATCTTTACGCCACCTCCATGCTCGGCTCCGGAGGGAATGCGGTCGGCAGCGGAGTGACGACTGCGGATATTGCCCAGCAATTTACCCAGGGGAATATCACAAACACTGGAAATAGCCTTGATCTGGCGATCAGTGGCAATGGTTATTTCATGGTCAGTAACAATGGCTCTATGCTTTATACTCGCGCAGGCGCATTCAAGACGGATGACGAAGGCTACGTCATAAATAGCGAGGGATATAATCTGCAGGGTTATGGCGTCAATGCCAATGGCGATATCGTCAGTGGCGTTACCACCAATCTCAAGGTTGATAGCAGTAACCAGGCGCCGAATGCTACGAGTTCGGTCGTGGAGACACTGGCACTGAATTCCAACAGCAGCGTTCCTAACAACACCCCATTCGATGCCAGCGATTCGAGTACTTACAACTGGTCGACCTCGGTGCCCTTGTATGACACACAAGGCAACTCCCATACGATGACCCAGTACTTCGTGAAAGACGACAGTAACCAGTGGACCATGTACACCCTCATCGATGGGCGAAATCCGGCTGATCCGACCTCCACGGAGGCGTATGAGGTGAGCATCGGCTTCACGGCGTCTGGAGCGCTGGATCTGACCTCCCTGGCATCCACCGATTTCGATGTGAACGCCGATGGCACCCTGACCTTGAATACCTGGGTGCCGGCGACAGTGACCGATTCGACTACCTCGCCGGTCACCTGGGGAAGCAATGGCGCAGCCGCCAGCGCGAGTGGTATTTCCATCGATCTGCGCAACATCAGCCAGACGAATACCAGCTTCGCGGTATTGAGCAGTCCGGTCCAGGACGGCTACACCACGGGTCAGTTGTCGGGGCTCTCCATCGATGACACTGGCATGATGTTCGCCACCTACACCAATGGGCAGTCGAAGGTGATCGGGCAGGTGGTGCTGGCGAATTTCACGAACTCGCAAGGGCTTGCTTCGGTAGGTGGTACGGCTTGGGCACAAACGCTGGCCTCCGGGGAGCCGGCTATCGGAACGCCGGGGTCTGGAACGCTGGGCTCCTTGCAGTCTGGTGCGCTGGAAGACTCGAACGTCGATCTGACTGCGCAACTGGTCAACCTGATCGTCGCCCAGCGAAACTATCAGGCCAACGCCAAAACGGTGGAAACCGAAAGCGCCATCGCCCAGACCATCATCAACCTGCGCTGAGCATGAGCGGCAATGCC
Organism: Pseudomonas sp.; assembly: GCA_032105665.1. Taxonomy (GTDB): domain Bacteria; phylum Pseudomonadota; class Gammaproteobacteria; order Pseudomonadales; family Pseudomonadaceae; genus Stutzerimonas. The sequence goes on from DAMCQE010000041.1 coordinate 2,914, forward strand.
CGTTGCCGCTGACGGCAGTATTCCGCCGCTCCCATGAAAGAAGGCCCGTCAGGGCCTTCTTCTTTTCCAGAAAACCTTTGCATTTCAGTGTCTTGGAATCCAGCTGTGTCTGTGGCACGCACCTTGCATTTTCTTCGTTGACAGACTCGCAAGCGTCAATCTCGTGTCTCGGAGATTTCGATGGACAAGATGCTCTACGTAGCCATGACCGGTGCCAGCCAGAACGCGCGGGCCCAGCAGGCCCACGCCAACAATCTGGCGAACATTTCCACCACGGGCTTTCGCCGCGACTTCGAACAGGCGCGTTCGATGCAGGTGTTCGGCGACAGCTATCCGGCCCGCGTCTACGCCATGTCGGAGCGTCCGGGTACCGATTTCACCGCCGGCGCACTGCAGGAAACCGGTCGTGATCTGGACGTCGCCATCGAAGGCGAGGGCTGGGTCGCCGTGCAGGCGCCGGATGGCAACGAGGCCTACGTGCGTACCGGCAGCCTGAACATCGACGCGCTGGGCATGCTGCGCACCGCCGACGGCATGCCGGTGCTCGGCAACGGCGGGCCGATCGCCATTCCGCCGGAGGAAAAGGTGGACATCGGCCAGGACGGCACCATCAGCATTCGCGCCCTGGGCGAAGACCCGAACGTCGTGGTCACCGTGGACCGGCTCAAGCTGGTCAATCCCGACCCGCAGCAGTTGGAGAAAGGCACCGACGGCCTGATCCGCATGAAGGATGGGCAGCCTCTCGAGGCGGATGCCAACGTACGGGTCACCTCCGGGTTTCTCGAGGCGAGCAACGTCAATGCCGTTGCCGAGATGACGTCCATGCTGGCGCTGTCCCGCCAGTTCGAACTGCACGTGAAGATGATGCGCACCGCCGAAGACGACGCGGCTGCCATGGCTCGCGTACTGCAAATCAGCTAACACCCGCGCGTAGCGCCCGGCCGGCGCACGAGGAGAACGCACATGCTTCCAGCACTTTGGGTCAGCAAGACCGGTTTGTCCGCCCAGGACATGAACCTGACGACCATTTCCAACAACCTGGCCAACGTTTCCACCACCGGTTTCAAGCGTGACCGAGCCGAGTTCCAGGACCTGCTGTACCAGATACGTCGCCAGCCTGGTGGCCAGTCCAGCCAGGACAGCGAACTGCCTTCCGGCCTGCAGCTGGGTACCGGCGTGAGGATCACGGGCACGCAAAAGATTTTCACCACGGGGAGCCTGCAGACCACCGAGCAGCCGCTGGACATGGCCATCAACGGCCGTGGCTTCTTCCAGGTGCTGCTGCCCGATGGCACGGTGTCCTATACCCGTGACGGCAGTTTCCACCTGGATTCCGACGGCCAGGTCGTCACTTCCAACGGCTATGCGCTGGAGCCGGCCATCGTCGTGCCGGCGGAGACCCAGACCTTCACCGTCGGCGAAGACGGCACCGTGTCGGTCACCACCCTGGGCAATGCCCAGCCGCAGATCATCGGCAATATCCAGACCGCCGATTTCATCAACCCGGCCGGCCTGCAGGCCATGGGCAGCAACCTGTTCCTCGAGACCGCCGCCAGCGGCGCGCCGCAGGTCAGCACCCCGGGCCTCAATGGCCTGGGCACCGTACTGCAGAATACCCTGGAGAATTCCAACGTCAGCGTCGTCGAGGAACTGGTGAACATGATCACCACCCAGCGCGCCTACGAGATGAATTCCAAGGTCATTTCCACTGCCGACCAGATGCTGTCGTTCGTCACGCAGCAGCTCTGATCGGGTGTTCGCCGTTGCATTCGGGCAGTGCCCGCAGTTGTTTCGATGGCCTGTCAGGGCTTGAGGTGTCTATGAGCCGCTTGTTGATTGTTGTCTCGCTGTCGTCCGCCTTCGCGCTGGCCGGGTGCGTCGCCCCCGCGCCCAAGCCGAACGATCCCTACTACGCACCGGTGCTGCCGCGCACGCCGCTGCCGGCCGCGCAGAACAACGGCGCGATCTACCAGGCGGGTTTCGAGACCTATCTCTACGACGACCGCAAGGCCTACCGGGTCGGCGACATCATCACCATCACCCTCGCCGAGCGGACCCAGGCCAGCAAGAACGCCAGCTCCAGCATTTCCAAGGACAGCAGCGCCAATATCGGCCTCGGTTCGCTGTTCGGCGGCGCGGTGTCCATGGCCAACCCGCTGACCGGCAACTCGATGAGCCTCGGCGCCGAATACGACGCCTCGCGCGACACCTCCGGCTCGGGCCAGGCGGGGCAGAGCAACAGCCTGTCCGGCTCGATCACCGTGACCGTTTCCGAAGTGTTGCCCAACGGCATCCTCGCCGTACGCGGCGAGAAGTGGATGACGCTCAACACCGGCGACGAGTTGGTGCGCATCGCCGGCCTGGTGCGCCAGGACGATATCGCCACCGACAATACGGTGTCGTCCACCCGCATCGCCGATGCGCGCATCACCTATTCGGGTACCGGCGCCTTCGCCGACGCCAGCCAGCCCGGCTGGCTGGACCGCTTCTTCATGAGCCCCCTGTGGCCGTTCTGACCGGAGCCGATGGCATGCTGAAGAAAATGCTCCTGCTCACCGGGTTGCTGCTCCTCTGCGCAACCACCCAGGCCGAGCGACTCAAGGACGTGGCGACCATCCACGGCGTGCGCACCAACCAGTTGATCGGTTACGGACTGGTGGTGGGCCTCAATGGCAGTGGCGACCAGACCACCCAGACGCCGTTCACCGTACAGACCTTCAACAACATGCTGGCGCAGTTCGGCATCAAGGTGCCGAGCGGCGGCAACATCCAGCTGAAGAACGTCGCCGCGGTGTCCATCCATGCCGAGCTGCCGCCGTTCGCCAAGCCGGGACAGACCATCGACATCACGGTTTCCTCGATCGGCAACGCCAAGAGCCTGCGCGGCGGCAGCCTGCTGATGGCGCCGCTCAAGGGGATCGACGGCAACGTCTACGCCGTCGCCCAGGGCAACCTGGTGGTCGGCGGTTTCGATGCCGGCGGCGCGGACGGTTCGCGGGTCACCGTCAACTCGCCGTCGGCCGGGCGCATCCCCGGCGGCGCGACCGTCGAGCGGCCGGTGCCGAGCGGCTTCAATCAGGGCAATACGCTGACGCTGAACCTCAATCGCCCGGACTTCACCACGGCGAAGAACATCGTTGACCAGATCAACGAACTGCTCGGCCCGGGCGTGGCGCAGGCGCTCGACGGCGGCTCGATCAGCGTGACCGCGCCGCTGGACCCGAGCCAGCGCGTGGATTACCTGTCGATCCTGGAGAACCTCGAGGTCGAGGTCGGCCAGGCGGTGGCCAAGGTCATCATCAACTCGCGTACCGGCACCATCGTCATCGGCCAGAACGTACGGGTGCAGCCGGCCGCCGTCACCCATGGCAGCCTGACCGTGACCATCAGCGAAGATCCGCAGGTCAGTCAGCCGGGACCCTTCTCGGGCGGGCAGACGGTGGTCGTGCCCAATTCGCGGGTGACGGCCGAGCAGGAAGCCAAGCCGATGTTCAAGTTCGGTCCCGGCACCACGCTGGATGAAATCGTCCGTGCGGTGAACCAGGTGGGTGCTGCGCCCAGCGACCTGATGGCCATTCTCGAAGCGCTCAAGCAGGCCGGCGCTCTGCAAGCCGACCTGATCGTGATATAGGAGGGGGCAACGCCATGGACAATCGCCTTGCCAGCGGCAGACGCGGCCTCGACAGCGGCAGCTACACCGACCTCAACCGTCTCAGCCAGCTGAAGGTGGGCAAGGACCGGGATGGTGAAGAGAACGTGCGCAAGGTCGCGCAGGAATTCGAATCGCTGTTTCTCAACGAGATGCTCAAGTCGATGCGCTCGGCCAACGAGGTCCTGGCCAAGGACAATCCGCTGAACAGCCAGGCCAGCAAGCAATACCAGGAAATGTACGATCAGCAACTGTCGGTCAGCCTGTCGAAGGAGGGCGGCGGCATCGGCCTGGCCGACGTGCTGGTGCGCCAGCTGAACAAGCAGACCGAGTCGGTCGCGCGCAGCAACCCGTTCGCGCAGGTCGCCCAGACCGAGGGCGCGGCCTGGCCGAGCAAACCGGCGGCGGCCGCCGAGTCGACCCGCGACGATTCGCGCCTGCTCAACCAGCGGCGCCTGGCATTGCCGGGCCGGGCGAGCGAGCGGCAGCTGGCGAACGTCTCGGCGACCGATCCGGCCCGCAGCGCCGATGCGTCCCAGCCGCTGGTGAATCTCGACTGGCAGCCCGCCACCGCCTTCGCCGCGCCTCAGGACAAGCCGTTGACCGTCAACGGCGTCGAGATCGATACAGCCAAGGCGAGCAAGACCCGCTTCGGCTCCCCGGAAGAGTTCATCGCCACCATGATGCCCATGGCGGAAAAAGCTGCACGGCGTCTCGGTGTGGAGCCCCGCTATCTCGTCGCTCAGGCCGCGCTCGAGACGGGATGGGGCAAGTCGATGATCAGGCAGAAGGACGGCAGCAATAGCCACAACCTCTTTGGCATCAAGGCGACCAACTGGAGCGGGGAATCGGCCATGGCTCGCACCACCGAGTACGTGAACGGCCGGGCGGTCAAGCAGGTCGAGGGGTTCCGTGCCTATGCCTCCTTCGAGCAGAGCTTCGATGACTTCGTCAGCCTTCTTCAGAACAGCGATCGTTACCAGTCGGCCGTCAATGCCGGTGGCGATTCCGAACGCTTCGTGCGCGAGTTGCAGAAGGCCGGCTATGCGACGGACCCTCAATATGCACGCAAGGTCAGCCAGATCGCGCGGCGCATGGAGGCTTATCAAACAGTGGCCAGTACAGGATCTTCGTCGGCTATCAGGACAAGGGGTTAAATCGTGGCGAGCTTGATTTCCATCGGGCTGTCGGGGCTTTCCGCCAGCCAAACGGCACTTGCGACTACCGGTAACAATATCGCCAACGTCGATACCGCCGGGTACTCGCGACAATCCGTCGTGCAGAAGAGCGCATCGGCCGAGTTCATCGGTGTCGGCTATGTCGGCAATGGTACGACGGTTGCCGACGTCCGGCGCATCTATAGCGAATACCTCAATACCCAGCTGCGTACCAGTACCGGGCTGGATGCCGAGGCTCAGACGTACCTGACGCAGATCAACCAGACCGATGCCCTGCTCGCTGACAGCACCACCGGCATCAGCAGCGTGCTCAGCTCGTTCTTCGAGGCCCTGCAGACCGCTGCCGAAAACCCCACGGATGCCTCCGCGCGCGCACTGCTGCTGACCAATGCGAGCGGCTTGGCAGAGCGGTTCAGCTCGGTGTACTCGCAACTGGCTGATCAGAACACCTACATCAATTCCCAGCTCAGTTCGATGGCGGAGCAGGTCAACCAGCTCGCATCCTCGATCGCGAACTACAACCAGGCCATCGTCCAGGCCTCGGCCAGTGGTGCCACGCCCAACGACCTGCTGGATGCACGGGACCAGGCGCTTGTCGATCTGTCCGAACTGATTGGCGTGACGGTGGTCATGGAAGGCAACAACGCCAACGTCTTCATCGGGTCCGGCCAGCCGCTGGTCATGGGCAATACGGCATCCACGCTTACCGCCGAGCCGAGCACTACCGATCCGACGCGTCTGAACCTGATGCTCACCAGTGGATACAGCTCCGTCGATGTCACCTCAGTGGTGTCCGGGGGCTCGATCAGTGGGCTCGTTCGTTATCGCGAGGAAGTGCTCGACCCGACGCTGAATGAACTGGGGCGCCTGGCTCTGGTGATCGCCGACCAGGTGAACAGCCAGCTTGGCCAGGGCATCGATCTCAATGGCGATTTCGGGACTTCGCTGTTCAGCGATATCAACAGTGCGCTTGCCGCATCGCAGAGAAGTTTGGCCCAAGCGGGCAACAGTGCGGGGAGCGGCAATCTTTCGGTATATATCGAGGATTCCAGCAAACTCAGCACCAGCGACTACGAAGTGACCTTCAGCAGCGCTACCGGTTACAGCGTTCGGCGCCTTTCCGACGGTGCGGACCTGGGTTCCTATGACCTGAGCGACGATCCCGCGCCGGTGATCGACGGCTTCAGTCTGGCGATGGAGGCGGGGACCGTTGCCGCTGGCGACAAGTTCACCATTATCCCTACTCGTACCGCAGCGGGCAGCATCGGTGTCGTGATGACCGATGCGAGCAAGCTGGCTTTCGCGGCGCCGCTGGTAGCGACCAGCAGTTCCGGCAATTACGGTACGGGAAGCATCTCCAGCGTTGCGCTGGCTTCGGGCAGTGCGCTCGACATCTATGATGCCGCGGCGAATGCCGATACCCAGGCCAGCATCCAGAACGCCATGCCGGTCAAGCTGGTGTTCGATGCCGCCAGTGGTTCGGCCCAGGGGTATACCCTTTATGACGTACAGGGTAATGCGCTCGGCACCGGCAGCATCGTTCCCGGCCAGAGCAATACCGTCACGGTCAGCATCGCGGCCAACCCGCCCAGTGTTCCAAGCGCGTTCGAGTTCGAGCTGGCGATAAGTGGTTCGCCCGCAGCGGGCGACAGCTTCACTGTGGCATTCAATGCCGACAGCGACTCGGACAACCGCAATGCGCTGGCACTGCTCGATCTGCAGACGGCGTCGACAATAGGCAAACACAGCATCACCAGTACCTATAGCCAGCTTATCGAGACCGTGGGTGCCAAGGCCAGTCAGGCTGCGCTGGATGCCTCCGCCACGTCCACGATTCTGAGCCAGGCGACGGCCAATCGGGAATCGGTTTCAGGGGTTAACCTCGATGAAGAGGCGGCCAACCTCATCAAGTTCCAGCAGTACTACACGGCAGCGGCCCAAGTGATTAAAGCTGCGCAACAAATGTTCGATACCATAATCAACACTCTCTGAGGCGACGGCTCATGCGTCTATCCACTTCGCTGATCTACAGTTCGAGCATTTCCAGCTATCAGAAGGGCTATGCGAACATCGTCAAAACGCAGCAGCAAATCTCGAGTGGCGAGCGTATCCAGACACCGGCAGACGACCCGGTCGGTGCGGCGCGTCTGCTGCAGCTCGAGCAGCAACAGGCATTGCTGACGCAGTACCAGGGCAACCTGACGACCGCGACGAATTCCCTCAGCCAGGAAGAGGGCATTCTCAATTCGATCAACAACTTATTGCAAAAGGCCAGGGAATTGGCCGTCGAGGCCGGTAGCGGCGCGCTGTCCGATGAAGACCGTAGCTCGATCGCCAGCGAACTCGAACAGATCGAAAATCAGCTCTACGCCCTGATGAACAGCAAGGACGCCAACGGACAGTATCTGTTCGCCGGCTCGTCCAGCGGCACCCAACCGTATGTGAAGAATCCCGACGGCACCTATAGCTACCAGGGAAATCAGAACTCGCTGAGTCTTCAGGTATCCGGTTCCATGCTGCTCAGCGTCAACGACAGTGGCTGGAGCGTATTCGAGAACGTGGTGAATGCGGGCAGGACGACCTCGGCACTGGCCACGAATCCGAATGCGGATGGCGAGCAGCGCGTTTTTCTTTCCGCCGGGCTGGTCGTCAACGACAAGACCTACGATCAGCAATTTCGCGCGGGATCGCCTTATACGCTGGAACTGGTCAGCGGCTCGGAATTCGTCATCCGCGACAAGGACGGCACCGATGTCACCGCCGAGGTGAGTGGAGGAGGGGCTTTCGACCCCGAGGCCATCGATGGTACGACCATCACCTTTCGTGGCATAACGCTGGAGCTGGATGCGCAGGCGCTTTCCTCCGATAGCTCCGGCGACTACGACGCTCTCCTGACGGGCTATAGCTTCGAGTTCGGCAGCACGGCGGACACCTTCGCCATCAGCCGTACCTCGTCGAATACCTCAACGGCGCAGTTGAGCGGTGGCACGATCACCGATACCGCCGCCTATAACGCGGCTTTCCCCGATTCGGGGGTGACCTTCAAGTTCACCAGCGCAACGGACTACGAAGTCTTCCTGCAACCGCTCACCGCGACCAGCACGGCAATCGGCTCCGGCTCGTTGACGGGTTCCACGCTCAGTTTCGCCGGAGTTTCCTATGACCTGAGTTCCGCTCCGGCCGCCGGCGACAGCTTCAGCGTCAAGGCGAACTCCGCGGAAACCAGCAGCATCCTGGATACCATCGCCACTCTCAGGGCCGCGTTGCAGGAACCGATAGCGAGCGATACCGAGGCCCAGCTGGCATTGCGCGACTCGATCGCGCTGGCCCTGACCAATCTCGACAAAGGAATCGCCGCGGTGGATGCCACCCGCTCCTCGATTGGTGCCCGACTCAACACGATCGATATTCTGACGACGGAAAACGAAAGCCTGAGCATCACCAATGCATCGACGCAGTCGAGCATACGTGACACCGACATGGCCGAGGCCACAGCCAAACTGCTGTTGCAGCAGACCATGCTCGAGGCGGCACAGCTTGCATTCGTCCGCATCAGTCAGTTGACGTTGTTCAACCAGTTGTAAGCGCTGGTTGAGGAGGGACGGTCTGAAGTAGCCATGTATTTGTTTGGTTCGTTCAGTTAGTTAATTCGGCGCTCATGCCCCCGATACGGCTGACTGCTCCTTACCATAGCCCGGCTATGACGTTGCAGTCCCTAGTGGCCTGTTTGGTTAGTTTGTTAGCTCACTGATCATTATGTTGTAGGAGCCAGCTTGCTGGCGATCATCGGCGATGGTGGTCGGGATCGCCAGCAAGGACTAGGTGCCCCCACGCTCTTACGCTTGAAAGGCTCTTGCGCTTTTCCCGAGTCGAGGCAACGTATGAATAAATGAACTTCCAAGACAGTCCACTAGTCTCGAAGCTCTGATCATCTCGACTTGAGTTAACCAACTAATTGCCTGGGCTACTAGCTCGTGTCCAATTTCCTCTCCGAGGATGAACCCGTTGTTGGTAGCGATCGTAATTCAGGTCCCCGTTGCCGTAACTGCCGCTTCCAAGTGCCCCTAATCCGCGATGGGCCAGGTGGATTGGCCATTCTTTCTGCCGCTGGAGCTCCTGCATTCCCGTGCGCAGGAGCTCCGGGTATAGCGGTGCAGACATTGGCGATACGCCTCAGTGTTATGCAAGTGGCCGGCTTCTTGCTAAGTCCTGTATAGGTGTCATTTCGCTGGCGTGAGTGCCATGCAGTTGGGGCGGTACTCCTTGCCGAGGGGCGGTCACCAGCAGCCGGGGTAGTGGCTTTTTAAAAAACGGTAAACCTGCAAGCCTATACTATAGATGCTTAGCTAGGGAGAGGGGATGGAAGACCATTTCATAAGAAATAGGGTCGATGTCACACGGGTGGCCAATCTGGCAACTTCCGACGAGCGGAAGAGAGGAGTGCTGAACCAGATACCTGTGACCTTGTGGCTGACCGGCCTTAGCGGTGCGGGAAAGTCTACCTTGGGCTTCAGTCTAGAACGCGCACTGCTGAATACAGGCAAGGCAGCATTCGTGCTGGATGGAGACAATATCCGCTGTGGTTTGAACCGGGACCTCTCTTTTACCCCGCGGGACCGGGCAGAAAATATCCGCCGTACTGCCGAGGTGGCCAGGTTGATGAACGAGGCGGGACTGATTGTGATCGTTTCGCTCATCTCTCCGTACTCGGAAGATCGCCGCCGGGCACGAGATATCATCGGTGAGCAGCGTTTCCGCGAAGTCTACCTGAGTGCGACGCTGTCCGTTTGTGAGGCCAGGGACCCGAAGGGGCTCTATCGCAAGGCGCGCGCCGGAGAAATAGAATCTTTTACCGGCGTCAGTGCGCCGTATCAGATACCACAGAAACCTGATTTGGAGCTGAACACTGGTGTGATGTCCGTTACCGACTGCGTCGAGCGGATGTTGCTCATGTTCAATTAGGATGGATCTGTATTCGAGTCTGCTCGGACGTTGCGATGACGAGCTGATAGATTTGAGGCTTTCGAGAGTGCTGGGTGAAGTGGATGGAAAATAGGAAATTTCTCTATGACGAATGTTTGGACTTCGACGCGTATACCGATACTCCCGGCAAGATAGTCTGTTTCCATTTCATTCCCCGTAGCGGATCCAACCTCTTGGCAGACCTGATCCGGCAGGTTGGTAGAATCGGTTTTCCGCTGGAATATTTCTCCCCTGCCAATCTCGGTTACATGGCTGAGCGCTTGCCGGGATTGTCCGAGTACGACTTCACCGAGTTGATGAGATGCAGAACCTCTCCGAATGGAGTGTTCAGCTATAAGTGGAATTCGAATTTCGAGAGCCTTGGTTGTTCGACGGCAGTCGCTCGACAATTCGGGGATGCGCGTCATGTGTTCATAGACCGGTTGGATCTGGCGGCCCAGGCCAAATCGTATTGGGACGCACTGAAGACTCAGACGTGGCTCAATCAGAAAGGGCGTGACGTGACCTGTGCAAATTTTCCAGCTACGGAAGTGGATATTCGATGGGCAACTGATGAGCTGGAAAAGGTGAGACGTCGAACGCTGGATTACCTGCGCAGGAAAGAAGTCGAGTATGTAACGATTCTGGCAGAGGATATTTTCTCTTCCCCACGAGAGACATTGCTCAAAATAGCCGATTTCTGCGGGATTGATCTTGCCGGTGTGGAATTGCCCGAACAGTCACAATGGACTGCTCCATCATGATTCGCCGCGGTCTGCCATACATTCCGCGCCAGCGGTTCTGATTTCGGGTGAGCGATGAACAAATACAAGACGGCAATTATCACGAACCATTCCCTGCGCTACTTCGCAGGTTCGGAGCTGGTCACCCTCGACATGGCGAGAGTGTTGACCAGCATGGGCTGGAAGGTTCATGTGGGATGTTTCGAACTGGGCCAGCCGCTGCGTGAGCTGTTCGATGCCTTCGAGGTCGGCTGGATCGACCTGAACAAGAGTGCCATCGATCTGGATAGCGAGGTGGGGCTGCTTTGGGGGCACCACTTCACGACCTTCGATCGATTGCTCGTCGATTATGGCCTGCGGCCCCGACGGGTCGTCTATTCGTCCCTGTCTTCCTTCGAACCGCTGGAAGCCCCTCCCTTGTACTTCCAGTGGCTGAGTGGCATCAGCGCCAACTCGCTGGAGACACGGGAATGTCTTCTTCAGCTCGGGGTGAGCAGCGATAAGGTCTTTCTGTTTGAAAATTGTGTACTTGACCACTACTTCGAAATGAAGCGGGCACGCCAGTATGCGGGTTTGGAGCGAGTGGCGGTCGTATCGAATCACGTACCACGGGAAGTGACGAAGGCGATGCGCTTTCTGGCGGCTCATGCACATGTCGACATCTACGGTTTTTCCCATAAAAGCGTCCAGATGACTCCGGAGCTGCTGCAGGAGTATGACCTTGTCGTGACAATCGGCAGGACGGTGCAGCAATGCTTCGCGCTGAAAGTTCCCATCTATTGTTACGATCGATTTGGCGGGCCCGGATATATCGACGTATCGAACTTCGATTTGGCGGCTGCATACAACTTCTCCGGACGATGCTGTAAGCGGGAAATGGTTGCGGAAGAATTGTGCGCCGATATATTGAATGGCTATGAGGCCGCTCGCTCCAATCTTGCATATTTGCAGGAAGCCGCGCGTAGAAGATTCAGATTCTCATCCACTACTCATGAACTCTTGCGGTTCGTTGAATCGAGTGAGTACGGCGGTATTCCCGAGGCTTTGCAGCGTCTGCTCTCGCGGCATTTACGCTACCACGAGCGAGTATCGACGAAGAAGAGGAATCCAAAGTCCCTCCCTAGCGCGGTAGACAGTGAGCGGGTCATGGTTTCAACTGAGCCATCAGGTTCGGTTGTTGCTGCCGTCAGAGCCATCGCCTTCCACCTGCCCCAATACCATCCCATCCCGGAAAATAACCGCTGGTGGGGCAAGGGCTTTACCGAATGGACCAATGTGCGACAGGGCAAGCCGACATTCGATGGCCACTACCAGCCGCATGTACCGGCCGAGGAAGTGGGCTACTACGAGCTTGGCGACGTCTCGGTGCTGGCCCGCCAAGCCGCGCTGGCCAGGGAGTACGGGCTGGAAGGCTTCTGCTTCTACCACTACTGGTTCGACGGCAAGCGCCTGTTGGAGAAGCCCGTCGACCAACTGCTCCGCCATCCGGAGATCGACTTGCCGTTCTGTCTGTGCTGGGCCAACGAGAACTGGACCCGGCGCTGGGATGGCGGCGACCAGGAAGTGCTCATCGCGCAAAGCTACGACCCCTCCCTGCACGAGCGTTTCGCCCGCGATCTGGTGCCCTATTTCTCCGATCCGCGCTACATCCGGGTAGATGGCAAGCCGCTTCTGCTCGTCTACCGGGGCGATATCATTCCCGATCTCGCCAATACACTGGCGGCGTGGCGGCAGGCCTGGCGGGATGCGGGCATCGGCGAGGTCTACCTGGTCGGCGTCGAAAGCTTCAAGGTCTTTCTGCCGGAAGAGGTTGGTTTCGATGCCAACTGCGAATTCCTCCCACATCAGGTGGATGCCGTGCGGGTGGCGCCTGACGAGCCGGTGCGCAACCCGACGTTGCCGTTTCAGTTTCTGGGCGACTACGGCAAACTCGCCGACTACTGGAGCGAGCGGCCGCGACCCCACTACAAGCGTTTTCGCTGCCTGGTGCCGAGCTGGGACAACAGCGCCCGCCGGCGCAAGGGGCGTGCGGGGCTGTTCGTCAACGCCACGCCCGAGCGCTATGGCCAGTGGCTCGAACACACCCTGGCGAAAACCTGCGAGGAGTTCGCGGGCGACGAGCGGCTGGTTTTCATCAACGCCTGGAACGAGTGGGGCGAGGGCTGTCACCTGGAGCCGGATGTCCGCCACGGCAGGGCCTACCTGGAGGCGACTCGCAACGCCCTGGACAAGCTGAAGGCGGCGACCGAGATTCCCGTCCGCCCCTATAACCCTTTCCTCGAAGACTACCGGAGTTGGCTCGCCAGTCGGCAGTTGTCTCACGCAGAGCGCGTCCATCTGCCCGAACGGCTCGCGGCCTGGTCCCATGCCCCCCGCCTGCTGCTGGTGGTGGACTGCCAGGATGCCACGGCCGAGGCACTGCGGCAGACCCTGGTGAGCGTCGAGCGACAGGACTATGCCGCAGCTGGTGTATGGCTGCGTGGCGGCGAGCCTCCGGCGCTGGAGTCTTCCCTGCCGTTGCGCCAGTTGCCCGAGACCTTGGACTGGGCGCAGTTGGATGCGCATCTGACACAGGTGGAGGATGTCGACTGGCTGCTCCTGCTGCGGGCTGGCGACGAACTGGACGAGCGGGCGTTGCTGCTGCTGGCCGAGCGGATTGTTACCACTCCGGAGCTGGCCTGCTGCTATGTCGACGAAGACCGACTCGAAGGCGCCGAGCGGTTCGACCCGTTCTTCAAGCCGGACTTCAACCTGGACCTCATGCGCAGCTATCCATACTGTGGTCGCGTACTGGCCTTCGCCCGTGGCGGCCTGTTGGCGGCGGGCGGCTTCAGGGGGGCGATGGGCGAACTGAGTCCCCACGACTTGCTATGGCGCCTGTTGGAAACTCGTGGCTTTTCGGCCATCGGCCACATTGCCGAAGTGCTGGTGCACTGCCGGCAATCGCTGGGGCAGTGGCTCGCGGGTGCACCCGTGCAGGAAGCGAACGCCCGGCTGGTCTCCGCGCACCTGTCCCGCCTGGGCGTTGGCCATGCGGTTGGCATCGGAGCCTTGCCGATGATCAACAGGGTAACTTACTCACATACTGGCCAGCCGCTAGTGTCGATCATCGTGGTCGCTCGTGATCGTTTGCCCCTGTTGCGCCGCTGCGTTGAAAGTCTGGTCGAGAAGACCCGCTATCCTAATTACGAGCTGCTGATCGTCGACGATGCCAGCGAGACTCCGGAGGCCCGAGCCTGGTTCGAGGGCATGGAGGCGCTGAATAGCGAGCAGGTGCGTATCGTTCGTTGCCCGCATGGCGGTGGCAGGCCGGCGCTCGACAATCTGGCGGCCGGCCAGGCGCGCGGCGACTATTATCTGCTGCTGGGCTGTGATACCGCGGTGGTCGACCCAGGTTGGTTGGACGCCCTGCTCAACCATGCCCGGCGTCCGGAGGTAGGCATCGTCGGCCCCCGCCTGACGGCCATCGATGGCAGCGTCCGTCATGCCGGCCTGATCCTGGGGCTTCAGGGAGCGGTGGGGCTAGCCTTCCAGGGCGAACCCGCCGGTGCGAGCGGATACCTGCATCGGTTGCTGGTGGATCAGAACTACAGTGCGGTCTCACGGGATTGCATGATGGTCCGAGCAGAGCTGTGGCGGGAAATCGGCGGCCTGGACGAGGCTCTGTCCGGCGACCTGCAGACGGCGACGGATTTCTGCCTCAAGGCGCATCAGGCCGGCTATCTGACGATCTGGACGCCGTATGCCGAATTGCTCCAGGGTAGCACTGCCGACCAGGCCGACCCGGTGGTTGCCGGCGGCGATGAGGATAGGCTGTACGAGCGCTGGTTGCCCAGGATTGCCCAGGATCCAGCCTATAGTCCCGCCCTGAGCCTGAACAGCGGCTTCGTCCTGGCCGCGGAGTCGGAACGGTTACCCTGGCAGCCCTTTGCCGAGCGGGCCGTACCATCGTTCCTGTGCTATGCGGCGGATGCGTTTGGTAGCGGCCAGTACCGGGTCGTCCAGCCGTTCGCAGCGCTGGAGCGCGAGGGCCATGCTCAAGGCATGATTAGCAGCTACTTGCTCTCACCCGCCCACTTCGAGCGCATGCGTCCCGATGCTGTGGTGTTGCAGCGACAGTACGGTCCGCGCGGGATCGAACATATCGAAAAGCTGAAACGCCTGTCGCCGGCCTTCCGTGTTTTCGAACTGGACGACTACCTCCTCGAATTGCCGAGCGCCAGTGTGCACAGAGCGAATTTCAGCGGTGACATTGCCTCGGTGTTGGCCAGGGCGGTGTCCTTGTGTGACCGCTTGGTGGTGTCTACCGAGCCCCTTGCGCACGCGCTGCAACATATGCATTCGGATATTCGAGTGTTGCCCAATCGCCTGCATCCGGCATGGTGGTCGCTGCAGGGTGGGCGCCGGCTATCCGGGAAGCCGAGGGTAGGCTGGGCGGGTGGCATAGGGCATGGCGGTGACCTGGCGCTGCTCGCCGAGGTGGTCAAGGCGCTGGCGGCGGAAGTGGACTGGGTATTCATGGGCATGTGTCCGGAGGAGCTGCTGCCCCATGTCGCCGAGTACCATCCCGGCGTCCATTTCGATGAATATCCCCGGCGTTTGGCGGGGCTCGATCTGGACTTGGCGCTGGCGCCGCTGGAGGATAACCGTTTCAATGTCTGCAAGAGCAACCTGCGTCTGCTCGAGTATGGCGCCTGTGGTTTTCCAGTGGTATGCAGCGACATCGATCCGTATCGCGGTGTGCTTCCGGTCACCCGAGTGCGCAATCGTGCCGAGGATTGGCTGGAAGCCATCCGTGCCCATCTGGCCGAACCGGATGCCAGCCGTCGGCAGGGTGTCGAGCTCCAGGCACGGGTGCGCGAGGAATGGCTGCTGACGGCGGACGCAGCATTGGCGTGGGGTAGGGCCTGGCTGCCGGATTGAAGAGGGAGCGCGACGGTCCCGGACGTTCTTTTTATCCATGCATTGCCGCGACTCGGGAGAAGCGCAAGGGCCTCTCGAGCGTAGGAGCCCGGGGACGCCTGGTTCTGCTGGCTATCCGGACCACCATCGCCGATGATCGCCGGCAAGCCGGCTCCTACGGGTTCGGTGTGCACATGCGGCTTTCTGGAGGCGTGACCTGAGGCGACAGGTGCTCCAGGCAGATTTGTTGCAACCCGCCGAACGGCCTGTTCCGGAAAGCGTTTTCCGCTGCTTGACATGCAGCGAGGGAGTTGGCACGAAAAAATCGAAAAAAATGCTAAAGGATTGTCGGGCCACGACGATAAACCCAGTGAAAGCTCTCTAGGCCATCCCGGGCGGTTGCCAAGGCCGGGAGTCGTACAAGCCCACACCACGAGGTTCTCGTCATGGCTCTTACCGTCAACACCAACGTTGCATCGCTTAATACCCAGAAAAACCTGAACCGGGCCTCCGAGGCCCTGTCCACCACCATGCAGCGCCTGTCCAGCGGCCTGAAGATCAACAGCGCCAAGGACGATGCCGCCGGCCTGCAGATCTCCAACCGCCTGACCAGCCAGATCAATGGTCTGAACGTGGCGACCAAGAACGCCAACGATGGCATTTCCATCGCCCAGACCGCCGAAGGCGCCATGCAGGAATCCACCAACATCCTGCAGCGCATGCGCGAACTGGCTCTCCAATCGGCCAACGGTTCCAACAGCGCCGAAGACCGTGCTTCCCTGCAGTCCGAATACGCTGCGCTTACCACCGAGCTGACCCGTATCGCCGAAACCACTACCTTTGGTGGGCGCAACCTGTTGGATGGCTCCTTCGGTACCACCAGCTTCCAGGTCGGCGCCAACGCCAACGAGACCATCAACGTGACCCTGGGCAACATCTCGGCCACCAAGATCGGTTCCCAGCAGGTTCAGAGCCAGGCTATCACCCCGTCCGCCTCCGGTGTTACCGGTGGCGCCATAACCGTGACTGGTAGTGGCGAGACCAAGTCGATCACCGTGGATGCTGGAGCCTCGGCCAAGGACATCGCCAAGCAACTGGACGGTGCCGTGACCGGCTTGAGCGCCTCGGCTCGCACCGTAGCCCAACTGGAGGTGCCTGCTGCCGCCTCGGGTACGCCGGCCAACTTCAGTATCACGGTGGGCGATTCCAAGGCCATCGATATGATCGGCGTGACCGATAACGCCAGCCTGGCCGAGCAACTCAGCTCCAACGCCTCTGCTCTGGGTATCAGCGTCAACTTCAACGAAGACACCGACGAGCTTTCCATCACCTCGGATACTGGCGAGAACATCGTCTTCGGCGCTGTGAGCACAACTGGCGTTACCACCGAATATGGTGGTGTCACGGTGAACGTGCAGGATGGTTCGGGCAAGTATGCGGCGTCGGGTACTGCTATTGATGAGGACTTCATCGCTACCGGTGCAGTTGAATTGAACTCCTCCAAGTCGTACTCGCTGGCGGGTGATGGCGTGGATGGGCTGTTCGCGGAGACTGGCACCACCACTGCCTCCTCGAAGCTGACCAGCGTTGCCGACAGCAGCATCACGACCGCAGAAGGGGCGCAAAGCGCCATTGCGGTGATCGACAAGGCGATCTCCAATATCGACACCCAGCGCGCCGACCTCGGTGCCGTGCAGAACCGCTTCGACAGCACCGTTTCCAACCTGCAGAGCATCGTGGAGAACTCCACTTCCGCCCGCAGCCGGATCCAGGATGCCGACTTCGCCGCGGAAACCGCCGAGCTGACCAAGCAGCAGACCCTGCAGCAGGCTTCCACCGCGATCCTGGCACAGGCCAACCAGCTGCCGTCGTCGGTGCTGAGCCTGCTTCAGTAAGCGGCCTGGGGTAGAACAAGGGGAAGCGCTCAGGCCTTCCCCTTTCCCGTTGATAGGTGATATTCCATGACCATTCAGCTCGTTACCCAGGCTCAGCCGGCGCAGGCGCCCCAGTCGACAGCAGGTGGTTCCGCTGCGGATCACCTGGTTCGTGCCGGCGGTAATGGCGCCGAGAGCCAGCCCGCTGCCATGCAGCACGGCGAGGACCAGCGCCAACTGCTCGACACGGCCGTGGCCAGCATGCGGAGCTTCGCCCAGTCCGTCAGCCGCGATCTCGACTTCAGCATCGACGAGGCCAGCGGCCGGGTGGTGGTGCAGGTCGTCGATGGCGGTTCCGGCGAAGTGGTTCGGCAGATTCCCTCCGAGGTGGCCTTGAGTCTGGCGGCGCGCCTGGAGGACATGCGCAGCCTGCTGTTTCGCGAAGAGGCGTGATTTTCACAGGCGTGAGCCTGCGGTGAACGGGTTCGCGAATAAATTCGCTGCTACACAGGTTGAGTGACTGGCTCGTTAATTGCTGGGCAGTGGCAGGGCGTCAATAATTCGTTGCGAGGAGGTCGACATGTCAGGCATCACTATTTCCGGTCTGGGTACAGGGCTGGATATCGGCGGCATGGTGACCGCCATCGCCGATGCGGAAAAGGCGCCCAAGCAGGCGCAGATCGACCGGCTGACGACCAAGACGGAAACCAGCCTCTCGGCCGTGGGTACGCTGACCAGCGCGGTCGAGACGTTCGAAGCCTCGCTGACCGCCCTGGAGAGTTCCTCCAGCAGCTTCGAAGGGCTCGGCGTGCAGTCCTCCGCCGATGGCGTGGCCAGCGCCACTGCTGGCGCGGGCGCGGTTCCCGGCAGTTACGAGGTGGAGGTGATCAGCCTGGCCAGTTCGTCGAAAGTGGCCAGTGCCAGCCTGGAGGGCGGTGCTTCCACGACCTTCGATTCCGGCGGCACGCTGACCATCGACGTCGGCGACAACGCCTCCTATGAGGTTCAGGTCGCGCCGGGGGCTTCGCTGACGGAAATCCGCGATGCGATCAACTCCCAGCTTTCCGCCACTGCGGGCATCAGCGCCAACATCATCACCGATGCCAGTGGCGCGCGCCTGGTACTGTCCTCGGAGGTCACCGGGGAGGGCACCGACCTGTATGTGAAGGGCACGGGGGATCTGGCGGCGCTGAACATCAACGTCGATGAGGACGGCAATCACGACCTTACCCAGCAGTCGGGCACCGGGGCTGGCTCCATCACCCTGGCCAGCAATGCTTCCTACAAGATCGACGGCCTGGAGCTGAGCAGCTCCACCAACACCGTCACGGCGCTGAGCGGCCTGAGCATCAAGCTGACGGCCGAGGGCACCACCACCCTGACCGTGGCGCCCAATACCGAGGGCTTGAAAACCTCCATCGAGGCTTTCGTCAGTGCCTACAACAACCTGATCACCGTCACCAATGCCTTGACCCGGGTAACCACCAGCGAAGACGAGACGAGTACCGATGCCGGCGCGCTGGTGGGCGACGCCCTGGTTCGCTCGCTGCTCGGTTCGATACGCAACGAACTGGTACAGCCCTCGACCGGCAGCGGTGAGCTGAGCGTTCTGGCGCAACTGGGCGTGACCACCAACAAGGACGGTACGCTGTCGATCGACG
The DNA here is from genome assembly GCA_032105665.1 of Pseudomonas sp. Taxonomy (GTDB): domain Bacteria; phylum Pseudomonadota; class Gammaproteobacteria; order Pseudomonadales; family Pseudomonadaceae; genus Stutzerimonas. The sequence goes on from DAMCQE010000041.1 coordinate 21,883, forward strand.
ATGCCAAGCTGAGCAGCGCGCTGGAGACCCACTACGATGAGGTTCAGGCGTTCTTCGTCGGCGACGACGGGTTGATTCCGCGCCTGAAATCGGTCACCGAGCCTTACACGGCACCCGGAGGGCTGCTGGCCGGTCGCACCGAGTCGCTGCAAAAGACCATGACGCAATTGAGCGAGCAGCAGCAGGCGCTGGATCGGCGCATCGATTCGCTGACCACCTCGCTGTACACCAAGTACAACAACATGGATATCCTGGTGGCGCAGTTGCAGGCTACGAGCGAAAGCATCCTTGCGACGCTGAACGCACTGAACAATAAGGATTCCTGATTCCTGTGTGAGGTATGTCGCATACATGGCGGGATACTGTTGACTCTTGTCCTTGTGCGGCTAATGTCGGTTTCGCGGCGCTGGAAACGGTATAGCGCCGAACATACCCACTTCATAAGGACATGAACATGACCAAGACCTTTCTTGCCGTTGCAGCCTTTGCGCTGCTTACCAGTGCTTCCCTCTCCGGCTATGCCGCATCCCCGTCACAACCCGCTGCGGCACCTGCCTCGGTGGCTGCCGCGGTCGGCGTGGTGAACCTCAACACGGCGGATGCGCAGACGCTCACCCGCGAACTGAAAGGCATCGGCGCGTCCAAGGCCAGAGCCATCGTCGCCTACCGCGAGGAGCATGGCCCGTTCAGCTCGCTGGACGAGTTGCTGGAAGTCAAGGGCATCGGCGTTTCCACGCTGGAACAGAATCGCGGCAAGCTCAGCCTCCAGTAACGCTGCGTTCGCAAGGGCTGGTCGCAACGATCGGCCTTTCGCTACGGCCTCGTATCATCGTCCGCGCCTTGCCGGCGACAAGGCCGATGGGAAACCGAACACCCTGTGTATTTGCCAGTCCAAACGCCTGTGGAAAGCATTGACTTCCCATGGGTTATGCACATTCGGAATAGGGTCCTGCCTGTTTCTCCTATCTGCCCTGACAGATTCTTTCCCTTTGCGTAACTCGTTGATTTTAAATACTTTGGTGCGCTGGATAAAAAAGCGCCGATCTGTCGTGGATGCCCATGGACAGGGCGTTTGCGGCAGTCATCCATAATCTGTCTACAGGGTTATCCACAGCTTCGGTGGATAACCTTTTCAACGCCAGCAACGGCGCCAGTTGCAGGAGCACGAGATGAAAGCACCATGGAATTTCATGCGTTATTTTCCCCTCGCGCAGCGTCTGATCCGCATGGGGAAAATTCCCGCGCTGTTGCTCGCCGTGGCGCGTAAATCATCGTCGAAGCGGGGTTTGATGAAGGGCCTGGGTGAAGACCTGGGCTTGTTCCAGGCTCTCTGTGTCGCCTGGTGGCGTGGCGAGTACCGTGCGATAAGCCCCCAGGCACTGGTTGCCGTGGTCGCCGGCCTGCTTTATTTCCTTTCGCCCATCGATGCCATTCCGGACTGGCTGCCGGGGATCGGTTTCATCGATGACCTTGCGGTGCTCGGCTGGGTGATGCGCAAGTGGTCGGCAGAGCTGGAAGCGTTCAGGGTCTGGAAGGATGCGCAACCAAGGGAGCGACAGACTGAACTCCAACGGCTGCCGGAACTGACCGAGCCCAAGGCCGGCGGAGATTCGGCCTGATTGCGGACCAGGAAAGCAGCGGAGTCGTCGAATGTGCCCGCTTTTTTGCGGAGCCGGGTCCCGATTCACTTTCCGGAGTGCCTGGCTTGCCGCTTCAATGAGCCGCGCAGGCTGTTAAGATCAGCCCTCTGATCGTTGGGAAAGCCAGGGGAAAACGGATGAATGTACAGGTCATCATGCGTGACGGTTCGCCGGAATATGCCGTTCTGCCATGGGATGAGTACCAGGCGCTGCTGAACGCGGTTGGCGCCCAGCCTACGACGGTCATGGAGTCTTCTTCCTCGCAAGTGCCGAAACCGGCGCTGAAGCAACTATCCATCCTGCGCGAGGCGCAGGGCCTGAGCCAGGAGGCACTGGCGCGCTCGGTGGGCATCAGCCCCGCCTACCTTGGCCTGATCGAAGCCGGAGAGCGCGAGCCGGATGCCGCGATCCGCCGTGCGCTGGCACGCGCGCTGGATATTTCCGGCTGGGAGGACGACGCTTGAACCAGCAATCTGCGGCCGTGAGCATCAGCCGCCAGCATTGGCAGGCACTGCTCGACGAGCTGGCCGAGGCGCGCCGCCAGCGCCATCTGGTGACCTATCGGGCGCTGCTCGAGCGCCTGCAGTTGCCGACACCCGCCATGCAGACGCTCACTGCCGCCCTCGAACACCTGGCCGCGCTGGATGCCCGTTCGGAGCGTCCGTTGCGTAGCGCCCTGGTCATCAGCCAGGGTGCCAGCCGCTTGCCCCGCACCGGTTTCTTCGAGTGTGCCGCTCGTCTGGGGCGTTTCAGCGGCCCTGCCGACGGCTTTGCCGCCGCCTCCTGGCATGCCGGGGAAGTGGCGCGTGTATTCGAGTTCGATTATCCGGAGGTGCCCTGATGCTGTGGGAGTTGCGGGCCAGGGCTGGGTATTTCATTGCCCGCAAGCTGATGGCCTCGCGCCAGGCCGTTCGACAGCCGAAGCTCTGGCGCTGGATGGAGGGCCAGTTCGCACGGATGGCGGCACTGGGCGATGTGAAAGCCCAGAGCTTCTACGGGCACATCCTGTATTTCCGCGGCCAGGGCTTCGGCGCCAGGCAGGAGGGCGCCCGCCTGCTGCGCCTGGCGGCCGAGGCGGGGGATGCGAAGGCGGCCTACCAGATGGGTGTGATCAGCCTGAGCGAAGAGGCGTCGCACGGCCCGGACGGCAGAGAGGCGGTACGCTGGTGGGCCCGCGCCGCCGATGCCGGACATCCCCTGGCTGCGGTCCGTCTCGAGCAGCTTTATCGTGCGGGCGGCCATGGCCTCGCGGCCGACGCGAAACAGGCCGATTTCTACAAGGCTATGTCCCCATAGCGTGTTGCCTAGGGTCTGTCTTGGACGTTCGTTATCCATGCGTTGCCGCGACTCGGAAGAAGTGCAAGAGCCTTTCGGGCGTAGGACCCTGGGGGACGCCTAGTCCTTGCTGGCGATCCCGACCACCACTGCCGATGATCGCCAGCAAGCTGGCTCCTTACAACATAATGCCCGGTGAGTTAACAAACTAACCAGACAGGGCGCTAGGCGATAAGCCGTAGGTTGAGGCGGGGCGCGTAGCGACGAAACCCAACACGTTCGTGCCTGTTGGGCCTCGCTGCGCTCAGCGCCAACCTACCGGGCGCGATCGCCCGAACATCGGGCTGTTGCACGCAACATCCGCGGCAAACACGTCCAACACCCGGCAACACGTCACGAGGGCAGAGCCTTCTACAAGGCACGGGCCGTGAGGCTTGGTTTGTGGCCCGCTGCCGGCAGATCGGCCGAGTCGATGAGATAAAGGCTCGAGCCGCTTTCCTGCTTGGCCTGTCGCTTGGCGTCGGAGGCCAGTGCGGCGAGCCCGCCGGCATCCAACTGTTCGATGTTCTGCGCGCGCAGCCTGACTGCGCCGATCGACAGGGCCAATAGCGGATAGCGTTGCTCATGGCCTTCGCGGCTCGAGGCGATGAAGCAGCCCGCGGCCAGGTGCTCGCTGCGGTAGAAGAGCCGGCAGCGTCTGTGGAATTCCTGCAACAATTGCTCGATGCGCCGTTCCCAGTCGGTGCTGGTCAGAACCAGCAGGAAGTCGTCGCCGCCGATATGGCCGACGAAATCGCAGCTCGGATCGACGCTTTCGTTCAGGCAGTGCGCCAGGCACAGCAGGACCTCATCGCCCTTGGCGTAACCATAGAGGTCGTTGAAGGGTTTGAAGTTGTCGATGTCCACGTAGCAGATCAGCGCTTCGCGCTTCTGTTGCAGCAGGCGCGTCAGGCATTGCTGGATCGGCACGTTGCCCGGCAGCAGAGTCAGCGGATTGGCGTGGCGGGCTTGCTGGATCTTCATTTCGGTGATCAGCCTGAGCACGTCGATTACCCGCCCGAGCCCGTGATAGCGGCCCGCCAGGGTGATGACGAAATCCTCCTCGATGCGCTGCCGGGCACGGCTGGTGAGCAACCGGCTGACCTGCTGCAACGACTGGCCGAGTTCGACGGCGAGAAAGTCGCTGCTCATCAGGCGGCTGATGGGTTTGCGGGCCAGCAGCTCGGTGGCGAAGGGCTTGAGCAGGGCGCCGGAGATCAGGTTGCGATGCACGATGCCCACGGGTCTTTCGTCGGTATCCAGCACGGCGATCGAGTTCAGGCTGGCCTGCAGGCGAAAGGCTTCCAGCATCTCGGCGACCGGCCGCTCGGCCGACATCGCCGGCTGGCATACGAGCAGGGCGGAAAGATCGCCGGTTTCCTCGTTGAGTCCGTTCTGCTGCGCCTCCGCCGAGGGCAGCACTTCGTCGATATCCAGGGCGGGGAGCTCCTGCGGGCGGCCGAGCAGATAGCCCTGGACCAGGTCGACACCCATCTCCGACAGTACCGTCAGCTCTTCCGCCAGCTCGATGCCTTCGGCGATGACCTGCGCGCGTGAGGCCCGCGCGATCTTGAGGATCGACTCGACGAACTCGCGTTTCACCGCATCCTGATGGATGCCGTCGATGAAGTAGCGATCGATCTTCACGTAATCCGGACGCAGTTCCGACCACATCCGAAGGCTCGAATAGCCGGCGCCGAGATCGTCGAGGGCGATGCCGAAGCCCATCGCGCGGTAGTGATGCAGGGCCTTGTCCAGCAGTTCGAAATCATCGGTCGGCGTCTGTTCGGTCAGCTCGATGACCACCTGCTCGGCCGGGATGCCGTAGGCATTCAGCAGCTCCAGGGTGCGGCCGGGCTTGTGCGCCGCTTCGAGCAAGGTCTCGGGGGAGGCGTTGAGGAACAGCTTGCCGCGCAATGCGCCTTGGCTGTAGCGGCGGCAGGCGCTGCGCCGGCACGCCATTTCCAGCTCGTTCAGCCGTCCGGCCTGCCGCGCCGTCGCCAGCAGGTTGATCGGTGAGTGCAGCGGGCTGTTGGAGGGGCCGCGACTCAGCGCCTCGTAGCCGAGTATCCGGCGCTCGGAGAGCGAAACGATCGGTTGGAACAAGGTGGTGATGTCGCCATGAGCAAGGATGTGTCCCAGCATGCTCAACTGCTCGGTGACGGTCATGGAGTTCTCGGGCCGTGAATGAAAAAGGGCCACAACTGTGGCCCTGCCATTTCACGGCTCGTACATGTCAGCTTGATGACAGGGGTGGCGTTTTGCCGGTATTTGCGCCGATCGTTGGGTCGAGGAGCGAGGTCCAGCGAGCGAGGCGGCAGGACGACGGATCACTCCTTGCGTTGCCGGGACCCGCTATCCAAATGGTTCGGCCACGCAGCGTTGGGCTTCGTTGCTGCGCGCCTCAACCCAACCTACGAACTGAATGGTTCGGCTACGCAATGTTGGGCTTCGTTGCTGCGCGCCTCAACCCAACCTACGAACTGAATGGTTCGGCCACGCGACGTTGGGCTTCGTTGCTGCGCGCCTCAACCCAACCTACGGGTTGGGACGGGCGCTTTTGTAGGGTGCGCTTCGCGCACCAGGGACGCTGTGCTATTCCTGCCGTTGCGCTCAGTGCTTGGCCATGGCCGAGTTCAGGCCCAGATAATCGAGCAGGATGCGTCCGCTCTCGGAGAGGTAGGCGTCGTCTTCCGGCTTGGGCTTGTCCATTTCCTGGTGCGGCGTGGTTTCCTCTTCCTTCTCCAGCTTGGCCAGCGGTTCCTCGCCCTTGGCCTGGCGCAGGGCGTTCTGCAGCGCCAGCTGGCGTTTCTCGATATCGGCCTGCTGGGCGCGGCGCTTCTCTTCGTTGAGGCTCACCGTGGTTTCGTGCATCAGCTCTTGCGCCAGGGCCAGGCGATCACGGGTGAAGACGAAGTCGGGGTTCTCGCCGGTACGGGCTTCGTGACGTGCCTTCAGCTCGGCCAGGAACGGTTTGAACGGGTTCATGTCCGGGTTGATCGCGGCGCGGATGCTGTCCCACGGCAGGGCCTCGGGCAGGGCGCTTTCGCCGATCTCCTTGGTGTCGACGTCGGCGGGGTAGGAAATGTCGGGAATCACGCCCTGATGCTGGGTGCTCTGGCCCGAGACGCGGTAGAACTTGGCCAGGGTCAGTTTCAGTTCACCGTGGTTGAGCGGCTGGATGGTCTGCACGGTGCCCTTGCCGAAGGTCTGGCCGCCGAGGATCAAGCCGCGGTGGTAGTCCTGCATGGCGCCGGCGAAGATCTCCGAGGCGGATGCCGAAAGGCGGTTCACCAGGACGGCCAGCGGACCCTTGTAGAAGGCGCCGACCTGCTCGTCGGCCAGCACGTCGACACGGCCATCGCTGTTGCGCACCAGCACCGTGGGGCCCTGGTCGATGAACAGGCCGGTCAGCTCGGTGGCCTCCTGCAGGGAGCCGCCGCCGTTGTTGCGCAGGTCGATCACCACGCCATCGACCTTTTCCGCTTCCAGTTCGGACAGCAGCTTCTTCACGTCGCGGGTGGTGCTCTTGTAGTTCTGGTCGCCGGCACGCAGCGCCTTGAAGTCGAGGTAGAAGGCCGGGATCTCGATGACGCCGAGCTTGAAGTTCTGCCCCTGGTGTTCGAGGTTCAGCACCGACTTCTTCGCCGCCTGTTCTTCGAGCTTCACCGCCTCGCGGGTGATGGCGACCACCTTGCTGTTCTGGTCGTTGGGTGCATTGCTCGCCGGGATCACCTCCAGGCGCACCACCGAGCCTTTCGGCCCGCGGATCAGCTTGACCACTTCGTCCAGGCGCCAGCCGATGACGTCGACCATTTCGTCGTTGGCCTGGGCCACGCCGATGATCCTGTCCGCCGGCGACAGCTGCTTGCTCTTCTCGGCCGGGCCTGCCGGCACCAGGCGCACGATCTTGACGTGCTCGTTGTCGCTCTGCAGCACCGCGCCGATGCCTTCCAGCGACAGGCTCATGTTGATGTCGAAGTTTTCCGCGTTGTCCGGCGACAGGTACTGGGTGTGCGGATCGTAGGACTGGGCGAACGCATTGATGTAGGTCTGGA
>DAMCQE010000042.1:0-24056 GCA_032105665.1 Pseudomonas sp.
AACATGGCGGCTGGCAGCTGACCCGCCACGGCCAGGCCATGGCCGAGTTGCCGGCACACCCGCGGCTGGCGCACATGCTGCTGCGCGGGCATGGCTTGGGTATTGGCGCGCTGGCGGCGGATGTCGCGGCGCTGCTGGTCGAGCGTGACATTCAATCCGGCGGGCAGCGCAGCGGCGGCGCCGATCTGGCGCTGCGTCTGCACCAGTTGCAGAGCGGCCGTGGTGCTGCGGTGCAGCGGGTGCGGCAGCTGGCCCGGCAGTTTCGTGGCCTGCTGCGCGGCACTTCGGGGCAGGGCGACGGAGCGCTGGAAGAACAGCACTCGCTGGCCACGCTGCTGGCTTTCGCCTACCCCGACCGCGTCGCCCTGCAGCGCCGCGAAGGTGGCGGGGGTTATCGTCTGGCCAGCGGGCGCGCGGCGCTGTTCGGTGAGCCGGATGCATTGATGAAGGAGCCCTGGCTGGTGATCGCCGAGCTGGGTAGCCATCAGGGACAACGCGAGGAGCGCATCTACCGGGCGGTCGCGCTGGACCCGGCGCTGTTCGACGGACCGCTGGCCGAACAGGTGTCTCTGCGCAATGAGCTGGAGTGGGACGAGCGCGAGGGCGTGCTGCGCGCCGAACGGCAGCGGCGGATCGGCGAACTGGTGCTCAGCCGCGAACCACTGCCGAACCTCGACGATGACGCACGGGCTCGCTCGCTGCTCGGCCTGGTACGGCGCAAGGGCCTGGAACTGCTGGCCTGGACGCCGGAGTTGCGCCAGTGGCAGGCGCGCATCGGCCTGCTGCGTCAGCTCGATCTGGACGCAGGCAACAGCAGCGACTGGCCGGACGTCAGCGATGCCGCACTGCTGGAACGGTTGGACGACTGGCTGCTGCCCTATCTCGGCAAGGTGTCGCGCCTGGCGCACTTCGCCCAGCTTGATCTGGCCGGCATGCTCGCCACGCTGCTGCCCTGGCCGCTGCCGCAGCGCCTGGACGAGCAGGCGCCGGTGGCGGTCAGCGTGCCGTCCGGCTCGCGCATTCGGCTGGACTACAGCGAGCAGCCGCCGGTGCTCGCGGTGCGTCTGCAGGAGCTGTTCGGCCTGGCCGACACGCCGCGGATTGCTGGTGGCCGACAGGTCGTCAAGCTGCACCTGCTGTCGCCAGCGCGGCGTCCGGTACAGGTCACCCAGGACCTGGCGAGTTTCTGGGCCAACACCTACGCCGAGGTAAAGAAGGATCTGAAGGGGCGCTATCCGAATCATTACTGGCCGGACGACCCGCTGATCGCCGAGCCGACCGCACGGGCCAAGCCACGCGGGCAGTAGGCTCAGTCCGACGGCAGACTGAGGTCCTCGCCGGCGACGCGCAACGCTTCATAGGCGTCGTCGAGCGCAGTGACGATGGCGCTGGCATCGCGAGCATGACGCGAAACGATGAAGTGGATCGGCACCTGGGCCAGGCGCTGGTAGGGCAGCGCCTCCATCCGTAGCCGCTGGCGGGCCTGTTCCACTGGAATCTGGTAGTCGAGCAGGTAATCGCCACGGTTGCGCTGCAGCATCTCCAGCGCGGAAAGGTGATTGCTGGTGCGCAGCAGGCGCAGGTCGAGGCCGGGATCGTCCAGTAGCGCGTTGACGTTCGGCCAGTAGCTGTAGCCGCCGATCAGGATCAGCGACTTGCCGGCAAGGTCGTCCGGCAGGCGCGGCGCCGGCGTACCGGCAAGGCGGTAGAGGTTGAGATTGATCTGGCTGAGCGTATGCCGGCCTTCCAGCGTATGGGTCGCCAGCTCCGGCTTGCCCTGGGCTCCAGGCCAGAGGTCGATGCTGCCATTCTCCAGCGCCGCGTAGAGGCGGGCGCCGGGCAGCCCTCGAAAGCGTACGCCGTAGCCGGCTTGGCGCGCGACGCGCCGGGTCAGTTCGGCCAGCTCGCCGCGTGCCATGCCCTGGGCATCGGTGTAGATGGCCGGGGCGAACTCGTAGTAGCCGACGTTGAGGACGCGTTGCGAAACGGGATTGGCCAGGACCGCGGCTGGTAAGCCGAGAAGGGAGGCCAGGGCCAGATAGATGAATGCTTTCAATGGATCGATCGCTGCCTTGCGCTGTTCCAACAAGCATGCGCAGCCGATGCCCGGTTGTCCATGAGCCATATTGCTGCAGCAGCGTGAGGAATGTCGGCCTATATCGACCTATGCTCATACCGAAAGGCAGGCGTGCGGCACGAAGGAGTAGGGGTATGCAGCGCAAGGTGTTCGATCGCAAGGTGTTCAACCGCAAGCTGGTGGTGATCACCGGCGGCTGTGCCGGGATCGGCCGCGCGCTGGCGGTGCGCATGGCACAGGCTGGCGCGCGGCTGGTGATCTTCGATCTGCATCAGGATGCGCTGGATGGCCTGGTGCAGCATCTGGCCGATCACCACAATGCCGATGCGCTGGGGTTGTGCTGTGACGTCAGCGATGCCGAGGCGGTGCAGCGCGCGATTGCGCTGGTGGTGGAGCGTTACGGCGGCATCGACGTGCTGGTCAACAACGCCGGCATCACTCACCGCAGCCCGGTAGCGAATACCAGCCTGGCAGTGTTCGAGCGGGTGATGGCGGTGAATTTCTACGGCGCGCTGCATTGCACCCAGGCCGCGCTGCCCAGTCTGATCTCCCGCGGCGGGCAGATCATTGTGCTCAGCTCGCTTTCGCAGTATTCGCCGGTGCCCAACCGGGCCGCCTACAACGCCAGCAAGCATGCCCTGCACGGATTGTTCGAAACGCTGCGTTGCGAGCTTCGGGAAACCGACGTCAACGTCATGCTGGTCTGCCCCGGCTACACCGCCACCGATCTGCGCAAGAACGTGCTGGTCGGCGATGGTTCGACCGCGCCAACCCCTGCGTTGGATATCGGCCGAGTCGCTTCGCCGCAGGATGTGGCCGAGGCGATCTATCAGGGCGCGCTGCGCCGGCGCCGATTGCTGGTGCTGTCCAACCTGGACTGGAAGGCCCAGCTGCTGGCGCGCTGTTTTCCGCGGCTGTACCAGAGCCTGCTGTTACCGCGGCTGCTCGGCGGGCGCGCCTCCTGAGCGCAGCGGGCTAGCTGCCGCTGCCGTAGAGTTGCTGCATCAGCGCCACGTCCCAGTAGGACGCCTCGATCTTGTGGCCGTCCAGATCGCGTACGAAACAGCCGTAGTAGGGCTCGCCATATTCCGGGCGCGGGCCGGGTGCGCCTTCATCGCTTGCGCCGGCGGCGATCGCCGCGCGATGGAAGGCGTCGACCTCGGCCTGATCCGCAGCGAAAAAGCCGACATGGGTGCCGTTGCCGACCGACGCGCTGCCGCCGTCGATGGGGCGCTGAATCCAGAATTCCGGGTATTCACGGCCCCAGGCGACGGCGCCGGGGTGTTCGAGGATTCGCTTGCAGCCAAGGGTGGCGAGGACCTGGTCGTAGAAGGCAACCGCTTCGTCGAAGCGATTGCTGCCCAGTGAAATGTGCGAAAGGATGCTTGGGTTCTGGTCGGCCATGGCGGGGTCTCCTGATGTGGCCGGAGCAAGCCTAGCAGGCTCTGCGCGCCTCGCCTGAACCTCCGTCGAAAGACCGCTCAGCCGTTGTCCGGCTGGCATGTCGGCGGCTCGGTGCAGAGCATGAAGCAGCGGAACAGCATGATCGTCGGCAGCAACTGCAGCAGGCCGACCACGGCGTCCAGCAACATCGCCGGCAATAGTGGTGGCGTCTGCTCGGCGAACAGCTGGGCGGCGATCCAGATTTCCAGCATCCAGATCGGCAACAGCACGGTCATCACACAGCCCAGTATCAGCAGAAAATGCCCGCGGGTGAGGGCGAAGCTCTCCTTCAGCGCCGCCAGCGGTGTCAGGCCACGCAAGACCAGCAGGTACTCCGCGAAGGCGATCTTGGCCATGACCCAGATGCCGGGCAGCACGAACAGCGAGGCGCCGAGCATGATCAGCAGTGAGCCGAGCCCCGAGAGCACGGCCAGCGCTGGCCACAGCGGCAGGGCTCGGGCGTAGACCGCACGCAGCGCCGGATCGTGGCCACGGCTGCGCGCATCCAGATAAAGGATCAGCGCGCCGACGTACAGCGGATAGAAGATCAGGCCCACCAGCAGGTCCAGGGCGGGCAGGACGTTTTCGCCGAGCCAGTGATCGAGCGCCAGGCGTGTCGCGCTTTCGAGCAGGATCAGCGGCAGGCAGAGCCGGACGATGGTCAGGAAGTGGCGGGAGTAGAAGAACCAGGCGTCACGCAGGATGGCAAGAACGTTCATTGCAGACCGAAGGTGAGTAATCGTTTCGGGGCGCCACTGTAACGGATGCGGCAAGGACGGGACATGTGCGATTTCGCCGTCCATACTGGAGCCCCCATTCAGATTCGGGCCGCCGCGTGAAGAAGATCGCCCTGTTCGCCGATGTACAGAACCTTTACTACACCGTGCGGCAGGCCCATGGCTGCCACTTCAACTATTCCGCGTTGTGGGCCGATGTCAGCCGTCGCGGCACCATCGTCGAGGCCTATGCCTACGCCATCGAGCGCGGTGACGCACGCCAGCAGCAGTTTCAGCAAATCCTGCGCAACCTCGGTTTCACGGTGAAGCTCAAGCCCTATATCCAGCGCAGCGACGGCTCGGCCAAGGGTGACTGGGATGTGGGCATCACCATCGACGTGCTGGATGCGGCGGCACGGGTCGGCGAGGTGGCGCTGGCGTCCGGCGATGGCGATTTCGACCTGCTGCTCGAGCGGGTGCGGGCCGGCGGCGCCGAAGCGACCGCCTATGGCGTGCCGGGGCTCACCGCCCAATCGCTGATCCGTGCCGCAACGCGTTACGTGCCGATCGAGGGTGATTTGTTGTTGCGTGGCTGAACATCCGCCCACTGTGAGGGGAGCGAGTCTGCCGATAGTGCGACTCGGAGTGGCCAGTGTAGGGTGGATGGCGCTCCACCCATCCACCAAAACGACGTCAGGCTTTGCCGAGTGCCGCAAGCCGCTTGCGTACGGCCGCTTCGATGCCGGCCGCATCCAGGCCGCACTCGGCGAGCATTTCGCTGGGCTTGGCGTGCTCGACGTAGTAGTCCGGCAGGCCCAGGTGCAGGATCGGTCGCAGCACGCCTTCGGCAGCGAGGAACTCGGCCACCGCACTGCCGGCACCGCCCATGATGCTGTTCTCCTCGACCGTCACCAGCAGCTCGTGGCTGCCCGCCAGTTCGCGCAGCAGGGCTTCGTCCAGCGGTTTGACGAAACGCATGTCGACCACCGTGGCGTCCAGCGCCTCGCCGACCTGCAGCGCCTCGGGCAGCTGCACGCCGAACACTAGCAGCGCCACCTTGCTGCCCTGACGGCGCACCACGGCCTTGCCGATTTCCAGCGGTTCCAGGGCCGGCTCGATGCTGGCGTTGGGGCCGCTGCCGCGCGGGTAGCGCACCGCGGCCGGGCCTTCGAAGTGGTAGCCGGTGGTGAGCATGCGGCGCATCTCGTTCTCGTCGCTGGGCGTCATCACCAGCATGCCGGGGATGCAGCGCAGGTAGGACAGGTCGAAGCTGCCGGCATGGGTCGGGCCGTCCTCGCCGACCAGGCCGGCGCGGTCGATGGCAAACAGCACATCGAGGTTCTGCACCGCGACGTCGTGGATCAGCTGATCGTAGGCGCGCTGGAGGAAGGTGGAGTAGATCGCCACCACCGGCTTCAGGCCTTCGCAGGCCATGCCGGCAGCCAGGGTGACCGCGTGCTGCTCGGCGATGGCGACGTCGAAGTAGCGGTCCGGATAGCGTTCGCTGAACGCCACCAGGTCGGAGCCTTCCTTCATCGCCGGGGTGATGCCGGTCAGGCGCGGGTCGGCGGCGGCCATGTCGCACAGCCACTGGCCGAAGACGTTGGAGTATTTCGGCCCCGTGGGCTTCTTCGGCGCTGGCGGCGCGCCGACTGGCTCCAGTTTGCTGATTGCATGCCAGGTGATGGGGTCGGCCTCGGCCGGGGCGAAGCCCTTGCCCTTCTTCGTCACCACATGGAGGAACTGCGGGCCGTCGAGGTCGCGCATGTTGCGCAGGGTGGCGATCAGGGTCGGCAGGTCGTGGCCGTCGATGGGGCCGATGTAGTTCCAGCCCAGCTCCTCGAACAGCGTGCCGGGCACCAGCATGCCCTTGGCGTATTCCTCGGTGCGGCGGGCGATTTCCCAGGCGCCGGGCAGGCGCGAGAGGATCTTCTTGCTGCCTTCGCGCATGCTCGAATAGGTGCGGCTGGAGAGGATCTTGGCCAGGTAGTTTGACAGGCCGCCGACGTTGCGCGAGATCGACATGTCGTTGTCGTTGAGCACGACCAGCATGTTGGCGCCGACTTCCGGAGCGTGGTTGAGCGCCTCGAAGGCCATGCCGGCGGTCAGCGCACCGTCGCCGATCACCGCGATGGACTTGCGCTGTTCGCCTTTCAGACGCGCGGCGACTGCCATGCCCAGGGCGGCGCTGATCGAGGTGCTGGAATGACCGACGCCGAAGGTGTCGTACTCGCTCTCGACCCGGCGCGGAAAGGCGGCCAGGCCGTCCTTCTGGCGCAGGGTGCCCATGCGCTCGCGGCGGCCGGTGAGGATCTTGTGCGGATAGGCCTGGTGGCCCACGTCCCAGACCAGCCGGTCGTCCGGTGTGTCGTAGACGTAGTGCAGGGCGATGGTCAGTTCGATCACGCCGAGGCCGGCGCCGAAGTGCCCGCCGGTGCGGCCGACGCTGTACAGCAGCTCCTGGCGCAGTTCGTTGGCAAGCTCTTCGAGTTCCGCCTCGCCCAGTCGGCGCAGCTGCTCGGGGGTCGCCGCTCGGTCAAGAACGGGCGTCGCGGGGCGCACCCGAGGAATCTCATGGAACGTCTTGGGCATCAGGCGGATCGTTGTCGTTGAAAAAAGAGCGGCAGTTTACCCGATGGGCCCCTCGATAAGAACGGCCCCGGGTCCGGTAGGGGTTTGACTGCGATTTCGGCGAAAGGTCAACTGCGCCGTTCGACGATGTAGCGCGCCAGTTCCCGTAGCGGCTCGGCGGCGAAGTCGAAAGGCCGCAGGGCGTGCAATGCCTGGTCGCGCAGTTCCAGGGCGTAGGCCTTGGCCGCGGCCATGCCGAGCAGGGCCGGGTAGGTCGGTTTGTCCCGGGCGATGTCGGCGCCCTGGTGCTTGCCGAGCGTGGCGGTGTCGCTTTCCACGTCGAGAATATCGTCCTGGACCTGGAAGGCCAGGCCGATGGCGCGTGCATACTGGCTCAGCGAGGCGAGGTTGTCGGCATCGGCACGGCCACTGGCGAGGGCGCCGAGTTGCACGCTGGCCTCGATGAGCGCCCCGGTCTTGTGCCGGTGCATCAGCTCGAGGGCATCGCGATCGAGCTTGAGGCCCACCGAGCCGAGGTCGATGGCCTGGCCGCCAACCATCCCCGCAGGGCCGGCGGCGCGCGCCAGCACGGCGAACATGCGCAGGCGCAGGGCGGCATCCTGCGGGTTGTGGCGTTCCTGGGCCATGGCCTCGAAGGCCAGGCTCTGCAGGCCGTCGCCGGCAAGGATGGCGCAGGCCTCGTCGAAAGCCTTGTGGGTGGTGGGCTGGCCGCGACGCAGGTCGTCGTCGTCCATGGCCGGCAGATCGTCGTGCACCAGCGAATAGGCATGGATCAGCTCGACCGCGCAGGCGGCGCCGTCGGCGCTTGCCTTGTCACCATTCAGTGCTTCGCAGGCGGCGTAGACCAGCAGCGGGCGGACGCGCTTGCCACCGTTCATCACGCTGTAGCGCATGGCCTGGTAGAGCCGCTCGAGCTGCGGCAGCGGCGGGACGAAGAGGGCTTCGAGGCAGCCGTCGACGCGCTGCTGACAGCCTTTCTGGTAGTCGCCGATCATCATGCTTCGGGGTCCGACTCGAAGGGGGCTTCCTGCAGGCTGCCGTCGCGTTCCAGCAGGATCTGCACCTTCTGCTCGGCCTGGCTCAGCGCCGCCTGGCAGTCGCGGGTCAGGCCGATGCCCTGTTCGAAGCAGGTCAGCGAGTCTTCCAGCGACAGCTCGCCGCTCTCCAGGCGCTCCACCAGCTGTTGCAGCTCGGCAAGGGATTGTTCGAAATCGAGTGCAGCTTTCTTGCGGGCCATGGCGGGAACCTGTCGTCGGCGGCGAGTCGGAAACGGGCGCGACATTAGCAAAGAAACGCCGGTGGCAGCCACAAGGTTTGCCCGCGTGATGTGTATCAACCTGCGTAGCCCGGCGGGGTGCCCGTCAACCCGCGCCGCCGCTCAGTGGTCCTGCTCGCGCAGTCGCCTTTCCCGTTCGGCGAGCGGCAGCTTCGGACAGCTGTCGCAGAGTTCGCCATCGGCGCGGCGAAAGTGCTGGCAGCACGCCTTGCGCTGCAGGCCCAGGCGCGTACCGCCTTCGGCCAGCGGTACCGCGAGCAGGCCGCTGGCGCCGGACATGGCGCAAGCCGCCAGCCAGACGTCAGCCGCCCGGCACAGTTGCAGGTTGCCGCAACCGTCGAGGCGCTGGCTATGCAGCAGTGCGGCCATGACGCAGTCGGCCGCCAGCCGCTGCGCCAGCTTGGGGTGCAGCCCGAGCAGCGGCCCGCTGACGGCCTGGGCCTGTTCACAGAAGCCACGGATCTGGGCGCCGGCATGGCGCAGCAGGCGCTGGGGCTCGCCCTGCAGTGGCTGGTGATCGGGCAGGCAGAACCCGGCGACGAAGCCCTGTTCGATGCCCTGCGCCAGGCCGTCCAGGCACGGGGCCTGGCCGGCCAGGCGCACCGCGAGCACCTGCAGGTAGATGGGCTGCCAGACCAGCAGCGTCCAGCAGCGCGCCGCCCAGTAGTGGCGGCCCGCTTCCGGACAGGCCGACCGCCAGTGCGCCAGCAGCCTGGCCACAGACTGCGGATGCTCCAGCGTCAGCTCGTCGGCGCGGGGTGCGCCGACCCGGCCATCGAGGCCCGGCAGCACGCGACGCAGGCGCAGCAGCAGGCTGCCCAGCGCATCCGTGGGCGGCCAGCGCGCTTCAGCGCTCTGGTGCATAGCGCGCCACGGGGTTCTTCAGGGTGCCCGCGAATTTCAGCGCTCCGGCCGGATCGGCGAGGTCGAGCATCTGCCGGTTGTTGCCCAGCTGCAGGCGGTTCAGGCAGGAGCGGGCGAATTCCTCGGCGAACAGGTCGTAACGGGCGAACTTGTCGCGCAGCTGCGGCTGGCTGGCCTGGTAGTCGGCGATGCAGTCGGCGACCTGCTGCCAGAAGCGCTGCTCCGGCAGGCCGCCCTGTTCGTCGAGAATCTGCGCCAGGTAGCGGAAGAAGCCGTCGAACACGTCGGTGAAGATCGACAGCACCTTGAGCTCGTCCGGCACCGAGACGGCGAGACGGCCGACCGCTTCGGGAATCTTCGCCTCGGCATCGAGGATCACCGCTTCCTCACCGATGTCCTTCATCAGCACGCGGACCGGCACATGGTCTTCCAGCACCAGGATCAGGTTTTCGCCATGGGGCATGAAGACCAGGTCATGGGCATAGAAGCAGTGCAGCAGCGGCTGCAGGTAGGCATTGAGGTACTGCCGCAGCCAGCGGTCGGCAGTGAGTCCTGAGGCGCTGATCAGCGTCGGCAGCAGGGCGCGCTCGTCGCCGTCGCTGTGCAGCAGCGCGGCCATGGTCATCAGCCGCTGGCCGGGTTCGATGTGGCCCAGCGGGCTCTCGCGCCAGAGCGCCGAGAGCATCTTGCGGTAGGGGCTGCTGGCGGGCAGCGCCTGCTCGTAGTAAGGGTTGCGATAGCCGATCGCCGCCACCTCGCGCAGCAGCTGGAAGCCGCAGTCGCGCAGCAGCGGGTCGCGCGCCACGCGGCCGGCGAGGTAGGCGTTGATCGCCGGGGTCGCCTGCATGTAATAGGGCGACAGCCCGCGCATGAAGCCCATGTTGAGGATCGACAGGGCGGTCTTCACGTAGCGCCGCTGCGGCTCGCTCTGATTGAAGAAGGTCCGGATCGACTGCTGCGCCAGGTAACGGTCGTTGCTTAGGCCGAGATAGATGATCTGCCGGTTGGCGATCTCCGCGGCGAAACCGGTGGCCAGGATGTTGTGCCACTGCCAGGGATGCGCCGGCATCAGCAGGTAGTCGTCGGGGTCGAGCTGCAGCGCCTGCAGCTGGCTATGGAACACCTCGAGCTGACCACCCAGTTCCTCGCGCAGCAGGGTCGCCTGGTCGAGGCCGTCGATTGCGCTGTAGCTGGCGCGGCTGCGGTGCACGGCGAGCCAGACCAGGCGCACCGGGCTCGCCGCTTCTGGCGCGTAGGCGCGGTAATCCTGGGCGTCGAACCCCATCCGCCCGTTGTTGGCGACGAATCCCGGATGACCTTCGCGCATGCCGGTCTCGATCTGCTGGAAGTCCGACAGGGCCAGCTGGGCCGCGCTCAGCGGGCTGTTGGCGAGCTTGTAGGCGCTGCCGAACAGGGTGCTGCTGATCTCGTCCAGGTAGAGCGGCAGGTTGGTTTCGGAAAGGCCGAGGACGTCGCTGAATTCGATGATGAACGCAAGGGCATCCAGCGGCTGTGGTTCCCCGTCGCTGAGCTTTTCGATGGAGTCGGTGGCGATCGACCAGTGATCCAGCGCCAGCCGCCGCGCCCTGAAGCGGTACTCGGTCGAGCTGTCCGGCACGGCGACGCGGTAGTGGCTGTCACCCAGCGGCTCGGGGCTGAGCAGCTTCTCGTGGCTGAACTCGGCCAGCGCCTTTTTCAGCAACAGGCGATTGGCGCGGGCCCAGAGTTCGGCTTGCAGATGGTCGGTGGCCAGGTCGCTGGTAGCGGTCGGCAGGCGTACGAGCTGATTCATTGCGGATTCTCCTGAAGGGTGGCGAGGAACTGCGCGCGGGTGCAGAACGCCAGGCAGGCGTCTTTTTCCGGCAGGTGCAGCAGGCGCTGGTAGACGAAGCCGACGCGCTGGTTCAAGGCATGCACCTTGGCGTTGCGCGCGTCGGGCTCGACGACGATGCGCCGCGCGAACGGGTCGGCGAATTGATAGGCGAGAATGCTGCGCATCACTTCCAGGCTGAAGCCGTGCACCGGGCGCTCGCAGGGGGCGAGCAGCAAGTGCATGCCGCGGTCACCGGGGCGCACCTGGTAGTGGTCGGCGAGGCGGTCGTGGGCCGGGTGATAGCCCTCGAACAGGAAGGCCGGCTCGCCGTTGCACATGCCGAGGGCAATGTCGCGATGGCTGCTGCGCTGGATTTCGTCGACGTAATTGGTCAACTGCGCCAGGCTCAAATGGCCCATGGCCCAGAAGCGCGCGTAGTCGCGGCGCAGCCAGTCATGCAGCAACGGCAAGTGTTCTGGCTGCACGGTTTCAAAGTGCATGGCGCCAAGCGCGCAGTAGCGAACGAAGCGCGGACCATCCGCGCGGGAAAGAGCGGTGTTCATGGTTTGGCTCCACAGAGGGGCGCATGCGTCGCTGCTGAAACCAGCAGCCAGCGCAGCACGCAGGCGGTGAGAACGAGGCCGAGGGCGGAAAGGAAGAACGGCGCGGCGAGGCCGGCATCGCGCACCACCAATCCGGCGAGCCACGAAGCGGCGAGCACGCCGACGTTCTGGAAGATGTTGATCAGGCTGTAGTCGCGGCCGTAATGCTCCGGCCGGCTAAGAGCGAACAGTCGCGCATCCAGCGCGACGGTGAGCTGGTACAGCGCCCAGCCGAACAGCACACGTCCGGCGAGCACCGTCGGCATCTGCTCGATGCCCTGCAACGCCAGCCCGGCGGCCCCCAGCAGCAGCCAGGCGGTCAGGTGCTGCCCTGCGTGGTAGTGCAGGGCCAGGGCTAGCAGCGCCAGCATGCCGGGAATGGCATAGACCAGACCGGTGATCCAGCTGGCCTGAGGCCCACCGAGCTGCTCCCAGTACACCGTGAAGAACGGCCGCGCCAGGTAGATGCAGAAGTAGAACGCCAGCATCAGCAGGCACAGTCGGGCAATGGCCAGATGTTCTTCCCGTGGCCTCGGTGGTGTGCTTGCATCGACCCGGGTGGGCTGCGGCGCATGGCGCAACAGCAGCAGGCTGACGGCCATCTGCACGAAGTCCATCAGGCCCATCAGCACGAACATCCGCGCCGGACTGAGGTAGTGCAGCACCCCGCCGCCCAGCGTCGCGCCGGCAATTGCGCCCAGGTGCACGATTACCGAGAGCAGGCCGATGGTGCGTACCTGCTGGTCGGCGCCCACCAAGCCCATCACGTAGGGATACATCAGCAGGTAACTGGCCTTGAAGGCGATCATCGTCAGCGATACCGGCCAGAACAGCCATTGCTGCTCGATCGTTGCGCAGGCTAGTGCCAGCAGCCCAGCCATCAGCTGGCCGAAGATCAGCAGCCGCAGCGGATGTGCATGCCTGGACAGGCGTACCCACAGCGGCAGGGCGAGCATCGCCACCAGGCACACCGCGGCAAGGTACAGCCCGACCTGTTCGCTGCGCAGTTCGCCGAAGCGCTCGGCGAAGTACTGCGGGTAGAACGGCATCAGCAGGCTATCGCCGAGCACTGCCAGCAGCGTCATGCCGATCAGCGCACGTCGCAGCGTCATCGCGCCGCCACCGCGCCCTGGGGTGCCAGCGATTGCGGCAGGCTGAACTGCTGGAAGGCGATCTTCGTCTCCACCGCGTAGTGCTCGCGCCCGCAGATCTCGCGCAGGATGCAGGCGTTGCGGTAGCAGCCCATGCCGAGATCCGGCGTCACCAGGCCGTGATCGACGAGCCCGGCGTTCTGAACGAAGACCTCGCCGCCGTTGCGGTCGATGCTGTAGTTGCGCGCCACGGCGAAGCGTTCCGGTGCCTGCCAGGCGATACGCTCGGCAATCGGCTGGATAAATCGCGGAAGGCGGTACTGATACCCGCTGGCCATCACCAGCGCCTCGCAGCGGTGGCGATAGCTCTGCTCCAGCTCGTGCTGGAAGAACTCCAGCTCCAGCGTGCCATCGCCCAGGCGCTGGCAGCGGCGCAGCTCGGCGTTGGTCAGCAGCTGGGTCGGCACCTCGCCCTTGAGGCTCTGGTTGTACAGCTCGTCGTAGATGGCGTTGATCAGCGTGGCGTTGATGCCCTTGTACAGGCCCTTCTGGCTGTCGATGAGCTTTTCCCGGGTGCTGCGCGGCAGGCTGTGGAAGTAGTCGATGTACTCCGGGCTGGTCATTTCCAGCGTCAGCTTGGTGTATTCCAGCGGGAAGAAGCGCGGCGCGCGGGTGATCCAGTTCAGCTGATAGTCGTGGCGGTCGATTTCCTGCAGCAGGTCGTAGTAGATCTCTGCCGCGCTCTGGCCGCTGCCGACCACGGTGATCGAGCGCTTGCCCTGCAGGCGCGGCTTGTCCTGCAGGTAGTTGCCGCTGTGGCTGACGTGGTCGGCCACGCCTTCGCAGCAGCTCGGCAGATAGGGCGTGGTGCCGGTGCCGAGTACCAGGCGGCGGGTGAGGAACTCGAAACCCTCGCCGCTGCGTGCATGCACCCCGCGCACGCGGTAGCAGCGACGCTCGTCGAGGTAGTCGACGTGCTGGACGAAATGCCCGAAGCGCAGGCTGTCGAGCTGCTCCACCACCCACTGGCAGTACTGGTTGTATTCGCGGCGCATCAGGAAGAAGTCTTCCTTGATGTAGAAGGCGTACAGCCGCCCGATCTGCTTGGCGTAGTTGAGAAAGCTGAAACGGCTGGTGGGGTCGGCCAGGGTCACCAGATCGGCCATGAACGGCGTCTGCAGGGTGGCGCTGTCGAGCATCATGCCGGGATGCCAGTTGAAGCCCTCGGCGCGGTCGAGAAACAGGCAGTCGAGTCCGTCGATGGGCTGTGCCAGGCAGGCCAGGCCAAGGTTGAACGGGCCGATGCCGATGCCGATGAAGTCGTAGATCTTGTTCATGTGCGATCTCCTTACTGGTTGGCGCTGCTGGGCAGGTCATCGAGCAGGCGGGTGCCGTGGCCACGAATCAGCTCGACGATGGCGCGCAGGTCGTCCAGCGTGGTTTCCGGGTTGAGCAGGGTGAACTTGAGGTGTTGCCGACCCTCGACCACGGTGGCGGCAATGACCGCTGAGCCGGAGCGGAAGATCGCCTTGCGGATCTCGCGATTGATCTCATCCAGGCGCTCGGCGGCCACGCCCGGGGCAACGAAGCGGAACACCAGCGTGCTCAGGCGCGGGGCGAAGACCTCGAAGGCCGGGTCGTCGGCAAGTAGGCGATAGGTATTGGCGGCGCGGTCGATGACCTCCTCGAACATCGCACCGATATGCTCGGCACCAAGGATGCGCAGGGTCAGCCAGAGCTTCAGCGCGTCGAAGCGGCGGGTGGTCTGGATGCTCTTGTTGACCAGGTTCGGCGTGCCCTCGCGGGTCTGGCTGCGTGGGTTGAGGTAGTCGGCGTGGTGAGTGATGTAGCTCAGGTGCTGACGCTGGCGAACGAAGAATCCGCTGCAGCTGACCGGCTGGAAGAACGACTTGTGATAGTCGACGGTGACCGAGTCGGCATGCTCGATGCCGGCCAACCAGTGGCGGTAGCGCGGCGCAACCAGCAGGCCGCCGCCATAGGCCGCGTCCACGTGTAGCCAGACGCCATAGTGTTGGCACAGCGCGGCGATTTCCGGCAGCGGATCGATGCTACCGAAGTCGGTGGTGCCGGCGGTGGCGACCACGGCCATGGGCAGCTCGCCCAGGCGCTGACAATCGGCCAGCGCCTGGGCCAGCGCCGGCACGCTCATGCACTGGGCGCTGTCGGTTTCGATGCTGCGCACGGCGTCGTAGCCCAGCCCCAGCAGCGCGGCGGATTTCTGCACGCTGAAGTGGCTGGCACGGGAGGCGAAGATGCGCAGTCGGCCCGCGTCCGGCGGTAGCCCGTGCTGGAGGTTGCCGCCGTGGCCGGGCAAGCAGTTGCAGACGTGCTCACGGGCCAGCAGCAGCCCCATCAGGTTGGACTGGGTGCCGCCGCTGGTGAAGACGCCGTCGGCCTGACTGCCGAGGCCGATGCGCGCGCAGGTCCAGTCGATCAGGCGTTGTTCGATCAGCGTGCCGCCGGCGCTCTGGTCCCAGGTGTCGAGCGAGGAATTGAGCGATGACACCAGCACTTCGGCGAGCAGCGCCGGCAGCACCACCGGGCAGTTGAGATGGGCGACGTAGCGCGGATGGTGGAAATACACCGCGTCGCGCAGATAGAGCTGATCCAGCTCGCGCAGCGCGGCACCGGCGTCGCCCAGCGGGCGCTCGAGATCGACGCGTTCGAAGTCGGCGGCCAGCTCCTGCGGAAGGATGCCGCTGAACGGCTGCTGCTGACGCTGCAGGCACTGCTGCACCAGGTTCAGACCCTGCTGCAGGAGCCGGCGGTAGTCATCATGATTGCTGCGGGTGAACAGCCCGTTGCTGGCGGGGCCGGGGGCGAAGGGCACTACGGTACTGGACGGGGTCATGCACATTCCTCGGGCCGAGCGCGGCCGCGACCCGGAGCGGGCCGTTTTCGCGGCGTCGGTGGTTTCTTGTCTGGCGGCGTGGCCGCACGAAAGCATCTGCGAGGATGCCGTTTAATCGAGAATTACTCTCAATTGCGCAAGGGCACAGGCAAGACGAATCAGCGCGGAAAAACCATTACGGCGTCGAAGAAAAAAAGTTACGGCCGCTCCAGCCGCTGGCGCGCCTTGGCCAGCTGGGCGATCACGGTATTCACCGAGATGCCAAGGCGTCCGGCTATCTCGGCCTGGCTGAGACCTTCCAGCCGGGCCAGTTCGAACACCTCGCGGCAACGCGGCGGCAGGTCATCGAGCTGGCGCAGCACGCATTGCAACGCGCAGTGGTTTTCAACCAGAGCGCAGGGGTCGGCCTGCACGGCTTCGATCAGTTCCAGCGGTGCCTCGTCGCTGACACCGACAAGCGCGCGATGGCGCAGGGCATCACGCAAGAGGTTGGTGGCGATGCGAAAGAGATAGGCCTTGGGATTGTCGAGACGCTGCTCGGGCATGATCTGGGCGAGCTTCAGCCAGGCATCCTGCGCCAGGTCCTCGGCCAGCGGGCGACAGCCGCCGAGGCGCGTGAGGTGGGCGACCAGTTGCTGGCGATGATGGACGTAACACTGCAGGCAGGCATCGGAAATCTTGTTGTTGTCGCGCATGGGAGCGTGCCACCGAGAGGGGCAACGAAACTATCCCAGATGCGAACTGTTCGCAATTGCAGGCTTAATGCTGGCACGCCGGTCGGTGCTTATCCGTCCAGCGGCAGCTGCAGGTTGATCGATCGACCGTTCTGCTGCAGGCGGCACTGCGCTGCCGGCTGCGGCCGTGCGTAGTGGAATCCCTGCAAGCTGGGGCAGCCGTTGAGCCGCAGGAACGCCGCCTGACGCTCGTTCTCCACGCCTTCGGCGACCACGTGCAGGCCGAGGTGGCTGGCCATGGTGAGGATGCCGCGCACCAGCGCGACGGACTGCTCGCTATCCGGCAGCCCGCTGACGAATTCGCGGTCGATCTTGATGCCATCGAAGCGGAAGCGTTGCAGGTAGGTCAGCGAGGCATAGCCGGTGCCGAAGTCGTCGAGCAGCAGCGGCAGCCCGGCGGCCTTCAGGCGGCCGAGGGTCTGCTGGACATGCTCATCGGCTTCGAGCAGCGCACTCTCGGTGACCTCCAGTTCTAGCATGCTGGCCGAGGCGCCTTCTTCCTCAAGGATCGCCAGCAGGCTGCCGGCCAGATCCGCCTGGCGGAAGTCCAGTGGCGAGAGGTTGACCGCAATTCGCAGCGCATGCCCCATGGCGTGCCAGCGACAAGCCTGGCGGCAGGCCTCGCGAAACACCCAGCGGGTCGCTTCGATGATCATGCCGCTCTCTTCCAGCACCGGAATGAACTCCCCGGGCGGCACCAGGCCGCGGTCCGGCGAAGCCCAGCGCAGCAGGGCTTCCATGACTTCTGGCTCACCCTGGGCGTTGACCTGCGGCTGGTAGTGCAGCACGAACTCTCCGCGATCCAGGGCGTGTCGCAGCGCCTGCTCCAGCTCACGGCGGCTGGCGGCTGCGTCGCTGAGTGCTTCGTTGTAGATGACGGTGCGATTGCGTCCGGCGTCCTTGGCCGCATACAGCGCCAGGTCGACGCGCTTGAGCAGCTCGGTGGCGCTGTGCCGGCCGTCGCTGACGGCGATGCCGATGCTCGGGCTGACGAAGCACTCGTACTGACCGATGCGCACCGGCAGCTCGAAACGCTCGATGATGCTTTTCGCCAGTTGTTCCGCACGCCGGGCATCGCTGCTGTCGAGCAACAGCATGAACTCGTCGCCACCGGTGCGCGAAAGCAGGGATTTTTCCGGCATCAGCTGGCCGAGGCGATCGCCGATCTGTATCAGCAACTTGTCCCCTATTTCGTGGCCGAGGCTGTCGTTGATGCGCTTGAAGTGATCCAGATCGAGGTAGAGCAGGCTCAACGGCAGGCGAGCTGCCAACAGCTGGTCGAGGCGCTGCATCAGGTAGTTGCGGTTGGCCAGCTGGGTCAGCGGATCGAAGTGGGCGAGAAAGCGCAGCCGTTGTTCGGCGCGCAGTCGGTCGCTGATATCGCGCAGCAGGACCAGGAAATGGCGCACGCCGTAGCGCTGGAAGGGCGTGCAGCTGATTTCCAGCGGAATGTCCTGACCGTTTCGGCGGCCGGTCAGCTCCAGCGTGGTGTTCGCCGGCGTGCTGCGCAGGCGCGCGGTGGCATCGCTCTCTGCCAGGCGGTCGCCCGGCAGGTTGCCGATGAGCTCCTCCGGCGTACAACCGAACAGGGCGGCAGCCGCCGGGTTGGCCTGCAGCACGCGCAGCTCGCGGTCGACCACCAGCATGCCGATCGGCGCCGTGTCGATCAGGTCGCGCAAGAGCTGTTCGCTTTCGCTGAGGGCCAGCTGCCGCTCGTGCAGCTGGTTCATCATGCGACTGAGGGTGGCGGCGAGCCGGCCGATCTCATCGCGGCCGGTCACTGCCAGGGTCTGTGGCCGCTGGTCGATGGCGAACTGCCTTGCGGCCTGGTCGATGCGCGCCAGGCGGCGCGTCAGCAGGCGTCCGTAGATGCGGTTGAGGATCAGGCCGAGCAGCAGCAATAACGTAAGGGTCTGGGCCAGATAGAACCAGGCGTCACGCTTGGTCTGCGCGAGCATCGGCGTGAAGTCGTATTCGGCCAGCAGCGCTTCGCGCACCGGCGTGCCATCCTGTGCGACACGGTCCAGCGGGTAGATCGCCAGCTGTCGCGCGCCTTCGCCGGCCCAGGCGGGTCGACCGCTGTCGACACGGGCCTTGAGCGCGGCAGCGTCGATCAGCTCGAGCCGCTCGGCGGTCAGGCCCAGCCGGGTGGTGGCGATTATCTGCAGGTCAGGGCCGATCACCATTGCCCAGCGCACTCCCTCCAGGCTCGCCAGGTCGGCCAGCTCCGTCTCCAGCTCGGCGTTGCGCCCCAGCCGGCGATGGTCGCTCAGGCTGCTCTGCAGCAGGGCGAGGTGCTGCGCGGTGTGGTCGCGCCAGTCGGTAAGCGTTTCCTCGATCCGCGTCGGCAGGTGCCAGGTGGTCAGGAGCACCGTGAACATCAGGCCGAAGATGCCCAGCAGCAGGGGCAGCGATTTTCGCAGCGACAATCTTGTCAGCATTCGAGCACCTCACAGCGGGGGACCAGCCCCTCATGCCGGACGTTGTTCAGCAGTTGTCGTTCGCCCATGTACTGGTTCAGACGTTCGATGCTGCGGTGTAGCTGGCCGTCACGGAGCCATTCGCGATTGACCGCGCGATCGCCCATGAGCAAGCCGTCCAGCGTGACCTGCAGCGCAGCGGGCGTCAGGCCCAGGCGTGCGAGCAGGTGTGGGTCGGTCTTGGCGCGCTGCTCCTGCCAGGCGCGCAAGGCGTCGAACCAGAGCGCTCTGAGGCGCCTGCGCTGCTCAGGATTGACCCGCTGGCGATCGACGACCAGAACGTCGACGATCTCGCCCGGCAGTTGGCGGCTGTCGAAGATGCGGCGCGCGCCGCTGGCCTCCAGCGCTGGCCCTTCCGAGGCGAAGGTGATGACCGCATCGACACGGCCGGCGGCATACGCCTCGACCTGCTCATGAACCGGCAGGCTGACCACCTCCAGGTCTGCAATGGTCAGCTGCGCCTGATCAAGCACGCGGGAGAGGAAATAGGCACCGAGCGCAGTGTTCTCCACGCCGATTCGCCGGCCGCGCAGGTCGTCGAGGGTGGCTATCGGCGCGCGGGCGAAAAGGACGTCCGCGCCAGCGGAAACATTGGTGACCAGGATGATCTCCAGATTCAGATCGGCGCTGGCTTGCAGCAGCAGCGTTTCGTCCAGGGTCAGCATGGCGGCATCCAGCATGCCATTGCGAAAGCCGCGCAGCACGCCGGTGGTGGTTGGGTACTCGACCAGGCGAACGCCGCTCGGCGCCGTCCAGTGCAGTTCGTCCGCCAGATAGAACGGGGCATAGCCGAGCCAGCGGTTACTGCCGACCCGGGTATTGTCCGGGTCGGGCTGACAGCCGAGCAAGACGATGAACGTCATCAATAGTATTGAGCCCCGGACCATTCGATCACTCCGTGATACCTGAATGCCACCATAGCGAAACCGTACGGTCACGGGAATCCCTGCTAAAGCAGTGGGTATAGCGGCGCCAATAAAATGGCTAAATTTTTTTCTAGGATAAAAGAATGGCGCTATGACATCATCGCAATGCCGTAGCTATTGGAGTGCGGGGAGCTACACCCTACGTGTGGACTAGGTCCTGAGTCCCGACCTCGACGGCTGCCTGCATTCGGTATCAGAGAGCTTTTTGTAGGTCTAAAGGTAGTAACGCTTGAAACGTAAAGCAGGGCTATTTGCAGTTCTTATTCTTGTATTCGCACTGGTTCCGATGTGGTCCTTCGTTTTGGATGAGGTCAAACATCAGCGCACATTGGCTATGGAGACGGCGCGCAATGATGCGATGAACCTGGCTACAGCCTTCGAAGCGCATGTACAAAGCGTCATTGGGCTAATGGATTGCGTGTTACTGGACATGCGCAAGCATATGCTCGAGCGCTCTGCCTCTCAGAGCTACGTGTACGAGGGATTGCTGAACTACGGAAATTTCGTCAAGCAGGTTGCGGTGATAGACAAGAACGGCCTTTTGGTTTTTTCCAATCTCGCCTCTTCCGAAAAGCCTGTGAACCTGAGTGATCGCGAGCACTTCCGTGTGCATCGCGATCACCCGTTAGAAGATCGCCTGTTCATCAGCAAGCCGGTTCTGGGGAGGGTGTCGAAACAATGGACGATCCAGTTCACCCGCCCGATTCACCAAGATGGTGAGTTCTCCGGTGTGTTAGTGCTCTCTGTGCCCACCAACTTCTTTGCTGACTATTACCAGCAGATCAACGTTGGCGCGAACGGCAGCATCGCCTTAGTTGGCACTGACCGCAGTTTGCGAGCTATCGCCTCAGGAGTTGCGATACCTGGTCGCTACGGTCGCTTCAAAGTGCCGGAAGACAGACCTTACTTCGATCAGAACGCTCCGGCACATGGTTTCTACGAAGGTGTAAGTTCTATAGACGGTGAGTATCGCTTGGGTGCCTATCGGCGGCTGACGGATGGCGATGTCGTGGTCGTGGTGCTGTTGTCGCCGAAGGACTTCATGGCGGCTTTTCATAAGCGCAGGGAGTTGCTGATTGCCTCGGCTGGCATCATCTCGCTGCTGCTGGCGGTGGTCGCGCTGCTGATATTCGTCCTGAGCAGTCGCTATTTCCAGAGCACGGAAAAGCTGCGCCAGTCTCACGATCTACTGGCGCAGCTGGCCAATACCGATGTGCTGACGGGGGTTAGCAGTCGTCGATCCTTCCTGGCGAGCCTGGAGGCCGAGCTTGCCCGTGCTCGCCGCCACGATGAAAGCCTGAGTCTGCTGATGCTCGACATCGACCACTTCAAACGCGTCAACGATGTGCACGGCCATCCGATCGGCGACGCGGTACTCAAGCAGTTCACTGCGACATGCGCCAGCATGCTGCGCGCGCACGATCTGTTCGGCCGTCTCGGTGGAGAGGAGTTTGCAATTGCACTGCCGCATACAGATCTCGACGGCGCACGCAGTGTGGCTGAGAAGATCCGCATGGCCATCGAGCAGGCGCCATTGACGACCGCAGCGGGCAACATCGAGATCACGGTTAGCATCGGCGTGGCCCAGACGCATGCCGGGCAGCATGAGATCGATCAGTTGATCGCGTGGGCGGACAAGGCGCTCTATGACGCCAAGCACGGAGGTCGAAACCAGGTTCGCGTCGGCCGCCCGGAGGACGAAGCGGAAGGCTAAATCGCGGGCAATAAAAAAGCCGGCTTGTGGCCGGCTTTTCTTCAGTGCTTCGACTTACTTCTGGTAAGCCTCGGCAGCTTTGATGATGGCGGCGCGGGCGGCGTCGGCGCCTTCCCAGCCTTCGACCTTGACCCACTTGCCCTTCTCGAGATCCTTGTAGTTCTCGAAGAAGTGCTTGATCTGCTCGATCAGCAGCGGCGGCAGGTCGGTGTATTCCTTCACGTCCTTGTACAGCTGGGTCAGCTTGTCGTGCGGGACGGCGATCAGCTTGGCGTCACCGCCGGCTTCGTCGGTCATGTTCAGCACGCCGACCGGACGGCAGCGGATGACCGAGCCCGGGGCAACCGGATAGGGGGTCACGACCAGCACGTCGAGGGGGTCGCCGTCATCGGCCAGGGTATGCGGAATGAAACCGTAGTTGGCCGGATAGAACATCGGGGTGGCCATGAAGCGGTCGACGAACAGGCAGTCGGTGTCGTGATCGATCTCGTACTTGATCGGCGCATGGTTGGCCGGGATCTCGATGGCGACGTAGATGTCGTTCGGCAGGTCTTTGCCAGCCGGGACTTTGCTGTAGCTCATGAACGATGGGCTCCTGATCGGCCAGCGCGGCCTGGGGGCGGAAAAAGTGGGCGCGATTATAGGCGCAATGTCGCGTGCAATGCACGCCGGCTTCGACGCGCCCGGCCTACGCAGGTTCCCGGTAATCGGGATGTTCGGCCTGCAGGCGTTGCAAGCGCGCCAGCGGGTCCTGCCGATAGAAGTCCGCCAGCTGCGCGTAGACCTCGGGAAAGGCCCGATGCAGCACGTCGGGCGCGCTGAAGAAATACTCGCTGGTAACGGCAAAGAACTCTGCCGGGTTCTCGGCGGCGTAGGGGTCGATCGGTGTCTCGGCATCCGGGTCGGCGTCGAGCATGCGGTCGAGCTGGTCGTAGGCTCGCTGCATGGCGCTGGCCCAGGCGTCGATGCGCATCTGCCGGTGCAGCGGCGGCAGGCCGTTGGCGTCGCCGTTGAGCATGTCCAGCTTGTGCGCCAGCTCGTGGATCACCAGGTTGTAGGCCTCCCAGCCGCCACTCTGCTGCACGCCAGGCCAGGCCAGGATCACAGGGCCCTGCAACCAGGCTTCGCCGCTGTGCTCGGCGTCCCATTCATGCTCGACGCCGGCGGCGTCGCGGTGCTTCTGCGGGCTGAGGAAGTCGTCGGGGTAGATCACGATTTCGTGAAAGCCGCGATACCAGCCGAGATCGGCCAGGTGCAGCAGCGGCAATTGCGCCTGCAGCGCCAGGCGCAGGCGATCCTCGGCTCGTAGTTCGACCCCTGCCAGCGGCGTCAGGCGCTTGTTGTGCAGAAACAGCACGGCGCGCTCACGCAGACGGCTCAACTCGTCCCCGCTCAGGCCATCGAGTATCGGCAGGCTGTCGAGCACCTGCTGCCACAGCTCAGGCGCGACCGGGTTGCGGGCAAGGATGCGTTTGCGCTGCCAGGCGCGGAAGGACCACATGGGCGGAGGCTCCAGCGAAGTGGGCGCCCACATTAAGCGTGGCTGCGGGATGCGACAAGCAGTGAAGTACCGTCGGTCGGTGCGTCACGGGACTGTCAAGCGGGGCGGCTACATCAGGAGAACCACTCACTCGCAAGGAGACCCCGAGATGACCGCACCGGATCAGAAACGCCGCCAACTGCTGCAGGGCATCGGCGCCGGCATCGCCCTGCCGGCCCTGGGCATTGCACCCGCCATCATCGCCGCGCCGCGCGAGCGCCCGCAGATGCTCGACGGCGTGCAGTCCGGCGACGTCACGGACGGCCGCGCATTGATCTGGAGCCGCTGCGACAGGCCTGGGCGACTGGTCGTCGAGTGGGATACGCGCAGTCGCTTCGGCAATCCGCGGCGCATGCTGTCTTCGATCACCGATGCCGGTCAGGACTTCACGGCCCGCGTCGATCTGCGTGGGCTGCCGGCAGATCAGTCGATCTTCTACCGCGCGCGCTTCGAGGATGCCCGCAGCGGCGTGCTCAGCGAGCCTTGGTTCGGCCATCTGCGCAGCGCACCAACTCGCCCGCGCAATATCCGTTTCGTCTGGGGTGGCGATACCTGCGGCCAGGGCTACGGCATCAACCCGGACTTCGGCGGCATGCGCATCTACGAAAGCATGCGCATGCGCCGACCGGACTTCTTTCTGCACAGCGGCGACGTGATCTATGCCGACGGGCCGATCCCCGCCGAACTGACCGCCGAGGACGGCAGTGTCTGGCGCAACCTGGTCACCGAAGAGAAGAGCAAGGTCGCCGAGACGCTGCGCGAGTTTCGCGGCAACTACCGCTACAACCTGCTGGACGAGAACCTGCGCGCCTTCAACGCCGAGGTGCCGCAGATCTGGCAGTGGGATGACCACGAGGTGACCAACAACTGGTCGCCGAGCAAGGAGCTGGATGACCGCTACCAGCAGGTGCGCGACATCGATACGCTGGTGCAGCGCGCACGCCAGGCGTATCTGGAATACGCTCCCATGCGGTTGGCCCGCGGCGACAAGCTCGGGCGCATCTACCGTAAAGTCAGCTACGGGCCGCTGCTGGATGTGTTCGTGCTGGATATGCGCAGCTATCGCGGGCCCAACACCCACAACCTGCAAGCGGAGCAGGGCGCCGACACGGCGTTTCTCGGACGCGAGCAGCTGCGTTGGCTCAAGCGAGAGCTGCGGGCCTCGCGCGCGACCTGGAAAGTGATCGCCGCCGACATGCCCATTGGCCTGCACGTACCGGACGGTCCGCGCTGGGAGGCAATCGCCAACGGCCATGACGGTGAAGCGCTTGGCCGCGAGCTGGAGATTGCCGAGCTGCTGACCTTCATCCAGCGCG
>DAMCQE010000043.1:0-23426 GCA_032105665.1 Pseudomonas sp.
GGCCTTCGTCCTTCTGCGCGTTGATCCACCACTGCGCCTGGCGCGCCGGCCAGCGTTGCTCGTCGAGGCCGAGTTCGCGGATCACCCGTTTGACCAGGCGCTGCTGGTCGTCGGAATCGAGGATCTGGAAGTTCTGCGCCAGCTTGGCTTCCTGCCAGTGCGCGCGCAGCAGGCGGTGGGCCAGGCCGTGAAAGGTGCCCACCCACATGCCCTGCGGGTTCACGTGCAGCAGCTGCTCGATGCGCTGACGCATCTCGGCGGCAGCCTTGTTGGTGAAGGTCACCGACAGGATCGAGTGCAGCGAGGCGCGCTCGACCTGGTGCAGCCAGGCGATACGGTGCACCAGAACGCGGGTCTTGCCCGAGCCGGCACCAGCCAATACCAACTGGCGGCCAAGCGGCGCGGCCACGGCCTGGCGCTGGGCATCGTTGAGAGAATTCAGGAGGAGAGAGAGATCGTCATGCATCGCGGCATTCTATTGGAAATGCCTGCGCTGCGCTCGCCCTGTGGTCCGTTTGGCCGAGCGCCATGCATCGCGGCGGGAGCCTGCTTCGCCTTATGGGTTATGCCGGAACTCCGTTGGTCGGTGAGCATGGCCCACAGACCAATTTCCGACGCAGCATGTATGACGCGAGACTAGCAACGTGCCATTATCGGCCGTGTTTTGGTTCCGAGAGAGCCTGATTCGGGTGCAGTTATTACTAGAACAACAGACATGACCGATTCCATTCGAACCGCCTTCCCGGGGGCTGCGACCGCTGTTGCAGATGGGATGGCGCCCTCCGACCACATTGCCGAACGCACGCGTTTGCTCTATCTGGGGTCGCGCGTCCCGGCGCTGTTGCTGTTGCTCTCGACGCTGATCTGCGGCGTGGTGCTGTGGGAGGACAACGGCGGCATCGAACTCGGCGGCTGGATCGGCTGGATGCTCGCGCTGGGCCTGCTGTGGCTGCAGCAGGTCATGGCGTTCGGCAAGGCTAGCCCCGAGGGGCAGGCCGATGCGCACTGGCGCTGGCGGTTCTTTCTCGGCAGCAGCATATGTGCGGTCAGCCTGAGCTATGCAATGGTCGCGCTGATACCCGCCGATGCTTTCGCCACGCAGGCGCTGCTGTACGGTTTGATCGGTTCGGTCGTCGTCGCCGCCAGCGTCGCCTATGGCGTCTGCCTTCCTGCTTTCTTCTGTTTCGCCGTGCCCAGCCTGCTGCCGACAGGGTTGCTGTTGATGACCAGCGGTCATCCGCTGCAGCAGGGTTGGGGGCTGCTGGCGATGATCGTGCTGGCGACCTTGAGCCTGACCGCCTGGCAGATCAGTCGATTGATCACTGACAGTATCGAACAACGCCTGCACCGGCAGCGCCTGATCGACCGCCTGGAGAGGGCCGGTCGCGAGGCCGAGCTGCTCAATCACCGGTTAGGGTCGGAGATCGAACAGCGTTGCCATGCCGAGCAGCAGCTGCGCAGCGCTTACGATGGCCTCGAGCTGCGTGTGGCCGAACGTACCGTGGAGCTTGCCCGGGCCGCCGAAGAACTCGGTGAAAGCGAAGCACGGCTCAATCTGGCGCTCGATGCCAGCGGCCTCGGTCTGTGGGATTGGGACCTGGCGAACAACCGGGTCCACCACTCCCGGCTGGAAGTGGTCTTCGGTGTCGGCTTGCCCGATCGTCGCGATGAGCATGGCTCGCCGCTGCCGGACATCCATCCCGACGATCTGGAAGCCGTCCGTGCGACACTGATCGCCCATCTGAAGGGTGAAACCGAGTTCTTTACCGTGGAGTATCGGGCGCTGCGCGCTGATGGCAGCGAACTCTGGCTCGAAGACCGCGGCCGGGTGATCCAGCGCGATGCCGGTGGGCGAGCGTTGCGCATGATCGGTACCCGCCGTGACATCAGCGAGCTGCGCAGCCAGGCCGAGCAGCAGCGCCTGGCGGCCACGGTGTTCGAAGCCGCCAGCGAAGGCATGGTGATCATGAACGATCACTACCGCGTGCTGGCGGTCAACGACGCCTGCTGCGCGCTGTCCGGCTACAGCCGCGAGGAATTGCTCGGCCACAGCGTGGCGCGCATCGCCGGTTCGCCGGAGAGTCAGCGCCATTACCAGACCATGCGTGAAGCGCTGGAACTGCACGGCCACTGGCAGGGCGAGCTGATCGAGACCCGCAAGAGCGGCGAGGTCTACCCGCAGTGGGTACAGCTGCGCGAAGTGCGCGATGCCAACGACAGCGTCACCCATGTGGTCGCGTTCATCTCCGACCTCAGCGTGCGGCGCAAGATCGAAGAGCGTCTGCGCTACCTGACCCATTACGACGACCTCACCGGGCTGGCCAACCGCGGCCTGCTCAAGGAGCGTCTGCACGACGCCTGCCAGCGGGTGCGCCGCAACGGCCGCAACATGGCGGTGCTCTACATCGACCTGGACCGCTTCAAGCTGCTCAACGAAAGCCTCGGGCACGAGGCCGCCGACGCATTGCTGCGCGAGATGTCGCGGCGCATCACCCAGACCCTGGCAGATGCTGACACCATCGCGCGGCTGTCCGGCGACGAGTTCGTCGTGCTGTTCGACGCCTACGGCAGCCTCAGCAGCCTCGCGCATCTGGGCAGCCGGCTGCTGCAGCGAATCCGCAAGCCGCTGATCATCGATGAGCAGGAGCTGGTCATCAGCGCCTCCATCGGCGTCAGCCTGATGCCGGACAACAGCCGTGACGCGGAAGTGCTGCTACGCCAGGCGAACATGGCCATGCAGCAGGCCAAGCATCTGGGCGGCAACACGCTGCAGTTCTTCACCGACCGGCCGCAGGCGTCGAGCATGCAGTACCTGCAGCTGGAGAATCAGCTGCGCAAGGCGCTGGAAGTCGGCCAGCTGGAAGTCTTCTATCAACCACGTCTGAGCTT
The DNA here is from genome assembly GCA_032105665.1 of Pseudomonas sp. Taxonomy (GTDB): domain Bacteria; phylum Pseudomonadota; class Gammaproteobacteria; order Pseudomonadales; family Pseudomonadaceae; genus Stutzerimonas. Next base: position 2,890 of record DAMCQE010000043.1, read on the forward strand.
GGCTGACGATGCTCTGGAGGCCGCCGAAGCGCTGGTGCGCTGGCGTCATCCGCAGCGCGGGCTGGTCGCGCCGGCGCACTTCATTCCGCTGGCGGAAGAAACCGGTTTGATCATTCCGCTCGGTGAGTTCGTCCTGCGCGAGGCCTGCCGCCAGGCACGCCAGTGGCTGCAGGACGGGCTGGCGGAGATTCGCGTGTCGGTGAACCTCTCGGTCAAGCAGCTGCGCCAGGGCAACTTCGTCAGCCTGGTGCGCCAGGTGCTCGAGGAAACCGGCCTGCCGGCGACCATGCTGGAGCTGGAGCTGACCGAGAGCCAGTTGCTGGACGATATCGACAATGCCATCAGCATCAGCGAGCAACTTCGCGCGCTAGGGGTCAGGCTGGCGATCGACGACTTCGGCACCGGCTTCTCGTCGCTGAGTTACCTCAAGCGCTTCCCGGTGGACTACGTGAAGATCGACCGCTCGTTCATCAGTGAGCTGGAGCATTCCAGTCAGGATGCGGCGATTACCCGGGCGATCATCGCCATGGTCCACAGCCTGGAGCGCAAGGTGGTGGCCGAGGGGGTGGAAACCCAGGCGCAGATGGACTTCCTCAAGGCCAACCAGTGCGACGAGATTCAGGGCTACCTGCTCAGCCCGCCGGTGCCGGCCGAACAGTTCGCCGAATTACTGCGCTAGCGGCGACGCGGTAACGCGCCGCCCGTAGCGGCGTCAGCCGCGGGTGGTGCTGCCTTCGAGCTCGCGCATCAGCAGCGCGTAGCGCAGATCGACGTCTTCCGGCACCGGCAGGTAGACCGTGTGACCGTCGCCCGGAGCCACCTCGATGGCTTCGCCGCGCTTGTTCTCCAGCTGCTCCAGGCGCAGGTTGAGGTTGCCCTGCGGCGTCATCAGTTCCAGCCTGTCGCCAACCGCGAAGCGGTTCTTCACCGTCACTTCGGCCAGGCCGTTGCGGCGTTCGCCGGTCAGCTCGCCGACGAACTGCTGACGCTCGGAGAGCGAGAAGCCGCGCTCGTAGTTCTGGTATTCGTCGTGCACATGGCGGCGCAGGAAGCCCTCGGTGTAGCCGCGGTGGGCCAGCGATTCGAGGGTGTCCATCAGAGACTTGTCGAACGGCCGACCGGCGAGGGCGTCGTCGATGGCCTTGCGGTAGACCTGCGCAGTGCGCGCCACGTAGTAGTGGCTCTTGGTGCGGCCTTCGATCTTCAGCGAGTGCACGCCCATCTGCACCAGGCGCTCGACGTGCTGCACGGCGCGCAGGTCCTTGGAGTTCATGATGTAGGTGCCGTGCTCGTCCTCGGTCGCCTCCATGAACTCGCCGGGCCGCGAGACGTCCTCGAGCAGGAACACCTTGTCGGTGGGCGCTCCGACGCCCAGGGTCGGGTTGCCCTGCGCCTCGACCTGCTGCACGGCGATGGGCTCGTAGAGGTGAACCGAGTTGCCCAGTTCGTCCTCCTTGGCCTCGTGGGTCTTGTATTCCCAGCGGCAGGCATTGGTGCAGGTGCCCTGGTTGGGGTCGCGCTTGTTGATGTAGCCCGACAGCAGGCAGCGACCGGAATAGGCCATGCACAGCGCACCATGGACGAACACTTCCAGCTCCATGCCCGGCACCTGCTCGCGTATCTCGCCGATCTCCTCCAGCGACAGCTCGCGGGAAAGGATCACGCGGCTGACGCCCTGGCTTTCCCAGAACTTCACCGTCGCCCAGTTCACCGCATTGGCCTGTACCGAGAGGTGGATGGTCTGCTGCGGAAAATGCTGGCGCACCAGCATGATCAGCCCCGGGTCGGACATGATCAGCGCGTCCGGGCCCATCGCCACCACCGGCTCCAGGTCCTTGATGAAGGTCTTCAGCTTGGCGTTGTGCGGGGCGATGTTGACCACCACGTAGAACTGCTTGCCCAGCGCGTGGGCCTCGTCGATGCCGACCTTGAGGTTGGCGTGGTCGAACTCGTTGTTGCGTACGCGCAGGCTGTAGCGTGGCTGCCCGGCGTACACCGCATCGGCGCCGTAGGCGAAGGCGTAGCGCATGGATTTCAGCGTGCCGGCGGGCGACAGCAGCTCGGTGCGGTAGGGGGTGCTCATGGCGCGTGACTCGCAGGAGGGCATCGGAGAAGCGCGGCATTTTACTGCGCTTGCCGGCCGATTGCGCGTCGTCCGCTATATTTGCAATGAGGCAGGGGCGCCCCGCCTGGGCGGGGCGCCGGGGGTCAGGCGGCGGATGCGTCCTTGAGCATCTGGTAGAGACGGTCCTTGAGCTGCAGTTTCTCCTTCTTCAGGTTTTCCACCTCGCTGTCGGTGCCGGGCACGATGTGCGCTTCGATGTTCTTGACCCGTTGATCCAGCTCGTTGTGCTCATCGAACAGGCGGGCAAAGGTCTTGTTTTCTGCCTTCAGGCGGGTGATCAGGTCGCGGTACTCGGGAAACATGGCAACTCCTGTTTTATGGATGAGCCGGTGAGCAGGTCAGGCGTAAAGCGTGACGTGCTTCTTGTCTCCATACTCATCCTGCGCGGTGCCTGCGGTATTGATCGGCGTCATGCGCCGGACAGCAAAACGCCGGGACGAGCCCGGCGCTTCAGGTGACGCTGCGCTTAGGCCGCGGCGATCACGTCGCCGTGGTTTTCCGGCTCGATCAGTGCGCGGTGCAGCGCGGCGATCGCAGCGTCGTAGTCCTCTTCGTTGACCACGCACTGCATTTCCACCTGACGGATCGACTGGTGGATCGCCTGGATGCTGATGCCGGCCTCGGCCAGGGCGGCCACGGTCTTGGCCAGGATGCCCTTGACCTTGAGGTCCGAGCCGATCGCCGAAACGATCGCCAGGTTGTGCACGGTGACCTCGGCGGCCGGGTAGTGCTCCTCGATCAGCCGCGCGGCGCGGTTGATCAGCTTGCGCGAACCGGAGGCGTAGTAGGTGATGCTGTTGGCGTCGGAATCCTTGTTCACCACATAGAGCTTGAGCTGCTTGAGCAGCTTGCTGATCTCCATGTCGTAGCCGATGTCGCCGAGCATGTCCTGGTCGAACACCTCGATGCCGAAGACGTCCTTGCGCCCGGCGATGATCTCGACGCAGGGCTTCTCGGACTTGTAGTCCTGGCTGATCAGCGTGCCGCCATGCTCGGGCTCGAAGGCATTCTTGATGCGCAGTTCGACGCCGGCGCGACGCAGGGTCTTGGCGGCGCGCGGGTGGATCGCCTCCATGCCGAGGTTCGACAGCTGGTCGGCGACGTCGTAGTTGGTGCGGCCGATGGTGACCACTTTGTCGGCACCCACCAGATTCGGGTCGGCCGAGGAGAGGTGAAATTCCTTGTGGATGATGGCCTCGCGTGCGCCGGTGGCGGCGGCGATCTGGGCGAAGGTGATCTCGCTGTAGCCGCGATCGAAGGTGTTCATCAGGCCTTCGGCGCAATGGGTGTAACCGGTGGCGACCACCAGTTCGCGGCTGAAGTCGAAGCCGGCGAAGTGGCTGGAAATCATCTCCTCGAACGGCAGCGGTGCTTCCTGCTGCCAGCCGGTGAGGTCGGCCAGGCGCGCGTTGACGCCGCGCTGCTTGAGCGCCAGCACCGAGTTGAAGGCGCTGTGGGCTTCGCCGAGGGAAGCGAGCATCTCGCGCACCTTCATCAGGTGTTCGGAGAGCTGGAAGTGGCCGTAGGCGCACAGCTTCTGCAGGCTGTGCATGCACTCGCTGGCATCGTCGATGCGCGAGTTGATGAACTGGTTGGCGGCGTGCAGTTCGTATTCGGAACTGAACAGCTCGGCGTTCTTGGCGAGCATGCGCTGGCGCACACCCTCCAGCGCTTCGCGCCAGGCACCTTCGCTCTGCGCATCGGCGAAGCGTTGGTAGACGCCGGGCTCGCCGGTCTTCTTGTGCTCCAGCAGCAGGTTGGTCATGCCGCTGTAGGCCGAGACGACGAAGATGCGCTGGTACAGCGCTGCGCCTTCCCGGCGGCCGATGAAGATATTGTCGAGAACTTCCTCGAAGCGGCTCATCGACGTGCCGCCGATCTTTTCCACGGTATGCATCTTTTTATAGCGTCCGAATCTGGCAGGCCGTTGACGGGCCCGGCGCGCGGCTGGCGCACCTGTCGATCAACGAGCTGGAGTGAATTTCCCTGGGCCGGTAGCGATCGGCCAAGCCGGGGGAAGGGGCCCGTCATCAGACGCGCCCCATCGCCTCAGAGATACTGTTGCGGCCGAATGTCCAGCGGCTTGAAATTCTCGCGTTCGGCGACAAAGGCCGGGCGCGGTTTCTGCTCGCAGAACGGAGCCTGCACGGCATTATCCACGTGGTTGTAGACGTAGAACAGATTGCTCCGCGCGCTGGGCGTGATGTTGCCGTTGGAGCCGTGCATGGTGTTGCAGTCGAAGAACACCACGCTGCCGGCGGGGCCGGTGGCGCAGTCGATGCCGAAGCGGCTGGCCAGCTCGCTCAGGCTGTTCTGGTCGGGGATGCCGATCTCCTGCTTGCGCAGGGACTTCTCGTAGTGATTTTCCGGTGTGGCTCCGACGCAGCGCACGTAGTGCTTGTGCGAGCCGGGCATCAGCATCAGCGGGCCGTTGTGCGGCTCGTTGTCGGTCAAGAGGATCGAGCAGGACAGGCAGCGCATGCGCGGCATGCCGTCCTCGATGTGCCAGGTCTCGAAATCCGAGTGCCAGTAGAACTCCTTGCCGGTGAAGCCGGGCTTGAAGTTCATTCGCGACTGATGCACGTACAGGTCGCCGCCAAGGATGAAGCGGGCGATGCCGGCGGTGCGCTCGTCGGCTGCGACGTGGGCGAACAGCTCGTTGTCCTTGTGGATGGCGAACACCGAGCGGATCGCACCGCTGTCGGGTTCCTTGATGGTCTTGCCGGAACCGGCGACGGCCGGGTCCTGGCGCATGCGCTCGAGTTCGGCGCGAAACAGCGCGACTTCGTCGGCGCTGAACAGATTGGGGATGACCAGGTAGCCGTCGCGCTCGAAGCGTTCGACCAGCTCTGCCGCGATCGGCGCATTCTCCAGGTCGCTGCGGTAGACGACCGGATCCAGGCGTTCCTGCCAGCTGGGCTGGTCTTCCTGGCGCGAGGGATACAGGTCGGCTTGCATAGGGTTCACGCTTACCTCCTTTCTTGTAATGGCGGGGCGGCGCGGTGGCCGCCCCGGTTAAACCGGTATCAGACGGTTTCGGCCTCCAGCGGATAGACGCCGCTTTCGTCATGCACTTCGCGCCCGTTGAGCGGCGGGTTGAAGACGCAAGCCAGCTTCATGTCTTCGCTGCCACCGCGCAGCAGGTGCTCGTCATGCTTGTCCAGCACGTACAGCGTGCCCGGCTCGATCTTGTAGATCTTGCCGTCGGCGATGGTTTCGATCTCGCCATTGCCGCTGATGCAGTACACCGACTCGAAGTGGTTCTGGTAGTGGATGTGCGTCTCGCTGCCGGCGTAGATGGTGGTGATGTGGAAGGAGAATCCCACCTTGTCGTCCTTGAGCAGCATGCGCGTGCTGTCCCAGGTGCCGGTCTGGCTGTGGACCTTGCGGTCGGTCTTTTCGCACTCGGCGAGGGTTCTGACGATCATGGCGGATACCTCAGGAAGCTTGGTTCTCGGTCTGCTCGCTCATCACGGCGGCAAAGGCCTTGTCGAGGATGGAAAGTGCCTTGTCGATCTGCTCATCGCTGATGATCAGCGGGCACAGGCACTTGACCACTTCGCTGTGGGCGCCGCTGGTCTCGATCACCAGGCCGTTTTCGAAGGCATGGCGGCACACTGCGGCGGCAATCTCGCCATCGGGGCAGCTGATGCCGATCATCATCCCGCGGCCCTTGAGGAACAGCGAATCCGGGCCGTGGCGACGGATGATGCGCTGCATGCCGTCGGCGATGCGCTTGCCCTTGGCCTTCACGCTGTTGGCGAACGCGTCGTTCTGCCAGAAGTGCTCGACCGCCGCGGCCGCCGTGACGAATGCATGGTTGTTGCCGCGGAAGGTGCCGTTGTGTTCGCCGGGCTTCCACTGGTCCAGCTCCTGGCGCAGCAACACCATGGCGAACGGCAGGCCGTAGCCGGACAGCGACTTGGACAGCGTGACGATATCCGGCTGGATGCCCATCTCTTCGAAGCTGAAGAAAGTCCCGGTGCGGCCGCAGCCGGCCTGGATGTCATCGACGATCAGCAGCATCTCGTGCTTGCGGCAGAGCTTCTCGAGCTTGCGCATCCACTCGGCCGATGCTGTGTTCAGACCGCCTTCGCCCTGGACCACCTCGACGATCACCGCGGCGGGCTTGTCGATCCCGCTGGATGGGTCGGACAAGAGCTTGTCCATCATGCCGATGGTGTTGGTCTTGTCGCCGAAATAGTTTGCGTAGGGCATGCGGCTGACGTCGGAGAGGCCGATGCCGGAGCCGCCGCGGTGATGCTGGTTGCCGGTGGCGGCCAGCGCGCCAATGCTGCAGCCGTGGAAGCCATTGGTGAAGCTGATGATGTTGTTGCGTCCGGTGACCTTGCGCGCCAGCTTCATCGCCGCCTCGACCGCGTTGGTGCCGGTCGGGCCGGTGAACTGCATGCGGTAGTCGCCCATGCCGCGCGGCTCGAGGATCAGCCGGTTGAAGGTTTCGAGGAAACGCTCCTTGGCTTCGGTGTACATGTCCAGGCCGTGGGTGATGCCGTCGCTCTCGATGTACTCGAGCAGCGCCTGCTTGAGCACCGGGTGGTTGTGCCCGTAGTTGAGCGTGCCGGCACCAGCGAGGAAGTCGATGTAGCGCTTGCCGTCCTGGGTGACCAGTTCGGCGCCCTGGGCCTGCTTGAAGACCACGGGGAAGGAACGGCAGTAGCTGCGAACCCTGGATTCATTCAGTTCAAAAGTTTTCATGCGTGCTCCTTGAGCTCTTCTTCTAGATGGGAAACGGTGAACGGGCCGGCGCGGTAGAGCACCTCGTCCTCGTGCTGACCGGCGAAATGCTCGGCGCGCGAGAACAGCGTGCGCGTGGTGCAGTCGGCACCCAGCTTGTCGAAGGCCCGCTTGAACAGCGCCTGGGACGCCGCGTTGTCCGGGGAGATGGTGGTTTCCATGTAGCGCACGCCGTGCTCACGGGCGACCCGTTCGGTCAGCGCCAGCAGCATGCGCAGGGCCAGCCCCTGGCCGCGCATCGAACCGTCGACGGCGACCTGCCAGACGAACAATGTGTCCGGCCGCGAAGGGGGGCGGTAACCCGAGATGAAACCGACCAGCTCGCCTTGGGCGTTCTCTGCGGCGATGGCGGTGTCAGCGAAATCGGAACACTGCAGCAGGTTGCAGTAGACCGAATTGGTATCGAGGGGCTGGCAGCGCGCCACCAGCTGATGAAGGTTGTAACCGTCGCCGTCGGTTGGGCGACGGAGCATTACGGTGGGGAAACTCAAAACAATGCCTTTGGGGTTGTTGATTGAATTCCTTTTTAGGGTAGGCATATCCGCACAAGTTTCTCAACCCATGTAACGGAATATGGGAAGTTTGCGTTGCTGTATATGCCGCTGAAACCCGCATGATAACTGCGCTGGCGCGCAGAATGTTTCTGTGTATTGCGGTGGTCAGCTTGCCGGGCAACTTAGCTGTCACCGAAATGCAATTTGAATTCAGGCTGGAAGTTCGAGCGCCGAGCGCGTCAGAAGTTCTCTGACTGACGGTCTGCCTGGCTGAAAGCCGCGCCGGGCGAGGGCTGTGGCGGTGCTTGGCGCGGCGGATTGGTAGCTTGCGCGGGGCATCTGGGACAAACGAAGGGGCTGGGCGGATAAGGCCGCGCTGGGCGATTCGATATTCGTAAGACTTCTGTGATCGAGTCCGGAATATATGGCGCTAGTGTGACGCCCATATATTCCGCAGTTTTCCCGGCTCCCACTCTTAATTGTTTGAGTCACGCTTCGTAGTCGCCGCAAAGTTCTCGCTGCCCTCTAGCGCGCATTATTCGGGCGCTCCGGGCTAATTCGCGAGAGAGCAATTGCGGGCATCTCATCCGGTAACTTCCCGGTCACGAAAAACGCTCATTGCCACCAGCTGTGGCCTTGCCGTTCGATGAACTGGTGCGCCTGTTCCGGACCGTCCTCGCCGGCCGGGTAGGGTCGCGGTTTGCGGTAGTAGCTGCTCCAGCCGCGCAGGATCGGATCGACCCAGTTCCAGGCGGCTTCCACCTCGTCGCGGCGCATGAACAGCGTCGAATCGCCTTCGATGACATCCAGCAGCAGGCGCTCGTAGGCCTCCCACCGGCGGGTGCTGCTGAAGGCATGGGCCAGGTTGAGGTCCAGTTCCACCGGCTCGAGCTGCATGCCCTTGCCGGGTGCCTTGGCCATCAGTTGCAGGCTGATGCTTTCCTCCGGCTGCAGGCTGATGACCAGCCGGTTGACCTCGCCCTTGGCAAACAGCAGGTGCGGCACCTGCTTGAAGGTGATGATGATCTCCGAGCGCTTGCGCGCCATGCGCTTGCCGGTGCGCAGGTAGAAGGGCACGCCGGCCCAGCGCCAGTTGTCGATCTCGGCCTTCACCGCGACGAAGGTTTCGGTGTCGCTGTCGTTGTCGATGTTGGGCTCGAAGTAGTAGGCCGGCACGTCGTGACCGCCGATGCGCCCGGCGCCGTATTGGCCGCGTACGGTCTTGTCCAGCACGTCGTTGCCGGTGATCGGCTTGAGCGCTTCGAGCACCTTCACCTTCTCGCCGCGGATGTGCTTGGCATCGAAACGCACCGGCGCCTCCATCGCCACCAGGCAGAGCAGCTGCAGCAGGTGGTTCTGCAGCATGTCGCGCATGGCGCCGGCATTGTCGTAGTAGCCGCCGCGGTTCTCCACGCCAAGGGTTTCGGCCACGGTGATCTGCACGTGGTCGATATGCCCGGCGCGCCAGATCGGTTCGAACAGGGCGTTGGCGAAGCGCAGCGCCATGAGGTTCTGCACCGTTTCCTTGCCCAGGTAGTGGTCGATCCGGTAGATGCGCGCTTCGGGGAACACCGCGCCGATGGCTTCGTTGATCTCCAGCGCCGAATCCAGCGAATGGCCGATGGGCTTCTCCAGCACGATGCGCGCATCGTCACCGGCAAGCCCTGCGCTTTCCAGGTTGGCGGCGATGGGTTCGAACAGATCGGGCGCAGTGGCCAGGTAGTAGACCCGCACGCGGCCGTTGGCTTGGCCGAGGTGCTGGGCCAGACGCAGGTAGTCGCTGCGCTGGGAGGCGTCCATGGCGAAGTAGTCGACGCGCTGGGCGAAGGTCTGCCAGGTGTCCGGGCTGAAGTCGCCGCGGGCGACCTGCGCGCGACAGTGGCGCTCGGCCAGGGCCAGGTAGCCGTCGCGGTCGAGCTTCTTGCGCGCCAGGGCGAGAATCCGCACGTCGGCATGCAGGCGGCCGTCGCGGTGCAGGTGATACAGCGCCGGAAGCAGTTTGTGCAGCGTCAGGTCACCGGTCCCGCCGAACACGAGCATGTCACAGGAAATCGACATCGAATCTCTCCCAGGGGCAAAAAATGGGCGTCATGGCGAGGCTTGTAGTATAACTACCGCCCCACTACAACCCGCTGATGGCCGAGCGGTGCCTGTCGCGCCCGAACGAGTCCTCAGTCGTGAGCATAGCGAGCCCGCCACGTGAATCTGCTGCAACACATCGCCCAGTCGAGAAGTCTGCTACGGAAGTCGGAGTTGAAGGTGGCCGACCATGTCCTGCTCGATCCGGCCTCGGTGATGCACAGTTCCATGGCCGATCTGGCCCACACCGTCGGCGTCAGCGAGCCGACCATCGTGCGCTTCTGCCGGGCCATCGGCTGCCTCGGCTTCCAGGACCTCAAGCTCAAGCTGGCGCAGAGCCTGGCCGCCGGCGCCAGCTTCGGCCAGTTCGCCATCAGCGAGAACGACTCGGTGGCTGACTTCGCGCTGAAGATCTTCGACACCACGCTGCACACCCTGATGGAGGTGCGTGAGCGCCTCGACCCGGATGCCCTGCAGCGCGCCATCACCGCCATGGCCAAGGCCGAGCGGGTCGAGTTCTACGGCTTCGGCGCGTCCGGTGCGGTGGCCACCGATGCGCAGCACAAGTTCTTCCGTCTGCTGCTGTCGGCCGCGGCCTATTCCGATCCGCACATGCAGGCGATGTCGGCGGTCACGCTCAAGCCCACCGATGTGGCGATCTGCATTTCCCAGTCCGGTCGCTCCAAGGACCTGCTGATCACCGCCAACGTGGTGCGTGAGTCGGGCGCTACCCTGATCACCCTGTGCCCGAGCCAGACGCCGCTGGCCGAGCTGGCCACCATCAACCTGGCCATCGACGTGCAGGAAGACACCGAGATCTATACCCCGCTGACTTCGCGCATCGCCCACCTGGTGGTGATCGACGTGCTGGCGATGGGTGTCGCGATGGCCCGCGGGCCGAGCCTGGTCAATCACCTCAAGAGCGTCAAGCGCAGCCTGCGCAGCCTTCGTCTGTCGCCGCAGAAGGTCAAGTCGCACGACGACTGAAGCTGCGCCGCGTCTTTTCATCGGCGCGTCATGGCGCTGACTTCAGGTTGTCATTCACGGCGTCGATGCTGATCTCCCGTTACCTGTTCTGGGAGATCACTCATGCTCCGGCACACCGACGACAACAGCCAGCTCGACAGCAAGTCCCGCCGCAAGCAGCAGGATGAACGCCGCATGCGTTTTCGCCGCGCCATCGAGAGCTACACCGAGCAGCGCCAGCTGCATGCCGAACTGAACGATTACGCCGATGCGCTTGTGCTCAGTTCGTTGCGGCCGTCGTCGGCGACCCGGCGAAGCGCTCCGCCAGCACACTGATCTGCGCACGCTCTTCACGGAGGAAGGCGAAGAATGCCTGGGCCACCGGGCTCAGGCGCTTGCTGCGCGGATGCACCACGCACCAGCTGCGGTACAGCGGCAGCTCCGCCACCGGCAGTTCGCGCAGCAGTCCGCTGGCCAGTTCGAGGTGCACCGCGTGCCGGGGTAGTAGTGCCAGGCCAAGGCCTGCCACCACGCATTCACGCAGCGCGTCCAGCGACGCGACCTGGATGGTCTGGGCGAAATGCGCGCGTTTCTGGCGCAGATAGTCTTCGCCGGCCCGTCGCGTACCTGAGCCGGGTTCGCGCACCAGTAGCGGGTAGCCGGTGAGGTCCTGCAGGGAAAGCGTGGCGGCGTGGCACAACGGATGTCCGGGGGGCGCCACGGCGATGATCGGGTTGTTCAGGAAGGGCATGAACTCCAGGTCCATGTCGGTGGGCACCTGGGACATGATCAGCAGGTCGTCACGGCTGACCGACAGGCGCTTGACCGCCTGGGCATGGTTCACCACCACCAGTTGCAGGCTGACCTCCGGGTGCAGGCGTTTGAATGCGGCGAACAGATGCGGCGTGACGTACTTGGCGCTGGATTCCACGGCGAGGTTGAGCTGGCCCTGCAATGAGCCCTGCAGATCCGACAGTTGCATGTCGAGGCTGTCCAGCCGGCCGAAGATATCCGTGCTGGCCCGCTGCAGCGCGTCGGCGGCATCGGTCAGGTAGAGCTTCTTGCCGACATACTCGAACAGCGGTTGCCCGACCAGTTCTTCCAGTTGGCGGATCTGCAGGCTGACGGCTGGCTGGGTCAGCGCCATTTCTTCGGCGGCGCGACTGTAGGAGAGCGTCTCACAGACGGCGCGGAATACCTGAAGCTGGCGCAATGTCATGCGCATCAGTGATTTTCGCATCACGTTCTCCGCGTTTTCTCGATGTCGAAGCGGCGCTCGAATGGCGCTGCGGGATTGACCGTTCGGCCAGATAACGGCCAGTTGATGGCTATGTATAAGTAATTACTTATTGTCAGGCAAACAATTATTCATTTTCAGTAATCACCCCGGCGGGCGTAGGGTGAAACGGCTCGTTGCAATACGAGTGATCATGACCCGCACGCGGGTCGCCTGCTCAACGATCCGAGGGAAGACAGCGTGATCAAGAAGCTGCTGATCGCCAACCGCGGGGAAATCGCGGTGCGCATTGTCCGCGCCTGTGCCGAAATGGGTGTCCGCTCGGTGGCGGTATTCTCCGAAGCCGACCGCCACGCGCTGCACGTCAAGCGTGCCGACGAGGCGCATTTCATTGGCGAAGACCCGCTGGCCGGCTACCTGAACCCGCGCAAGCTGGTGAACCTGGCTGTGGAAACCGGCTGCGATGCGCTGCATCCAGGCTATGGATTTCTTTCCGAGAATGCCGAACTGGCGGAGATCTGCGCCGAACGTGGCATCCGCTTCGTAGGCCCCAGCGCCGAAGTCATCCGCCGCATGGGCGACAAGACCGAAGCGCGGCGCAGCATGATCAAGGCGGGCGTGCCGGTCACGCCGGGCACCGAGGGCAACGTCGCCGATCTTGCCGAGGCGCTGCGCGAAGCCGAGCGTATCGGCTATCCGGTGATGCTCAAGGCCACCTCCGGTGGTGGCGGTCGTGGCATTCGCCGCTGCAACTCGCAGGCAGAGCTGGAATCGGCCTATCCGCGAGTGATCTCCGAAGCGACCAAGGCCTTCGGCAGTGCCGAAGTCTTCCTGGAAAAGTGCATCGTCGAGCCGAAGCACATCGAGGCACAGGTATTGGCCGACAGCTTCGGCAATACCGTGCACCTGTTCGAGCGCGACTGCTCGATCCAGCGCCGCAACCAGAAGCTCATCGAGATCGCCCCGAGCCCGCAGCTCACCCCGGAGCAGCGCGCCTATATCGGCGACCTGGCCGTGCGTGCGGCCAAGGCGGTGGGTTACGAGAACGCCGGCACCGTGGAGTTCCTGCTCGCCGATGGCGAGGTGTACTTCATGGAAATGAACACCCGGGTGCAGGTGGAACACACCATCACCGAGGAAATCACCGGCATCGACATCGTCCGCGAGCAGATCCGCATCGCCTCCGGCCAGCCGCTGTCGGTCAAGCAAGAGGACATCCAGTATCGCGGCTTCGCCCTGCAGTTCCGCATCAACGCCGAGGAGCCGCGCAACGACTTCCTGCCCTGCTTCGGCAAGATCACCCGCTATTACGCGCCGGGCGGCCCCGGTGTGCGCACCGACACGGCGATCTATACCGGCTACACCATTCCGCCGTATTACGACTCCATGTGCCTGAAGCTGATCGTCTGGGCGCTGACCTGGGAAGAGGCGCTGGCCCGCGGTTCGCGTGCGCTGGACGACATGCGCGTACAAGGCGTGAAGACCACCGCCACCTACTACCAGCAGATTCTCGCCAGTCCGGATTTCCGCAGCGGCCAGTTCAACACCAGCTTCGTCGAGAACCATCCGGAACTGCTGAACTACTCGATCAAACGCAAGCCGGGCGAGCTGGCCCTGGCCATCGCTGCCGCCATCGCCGCCCACGCAGGACTGTGAGGAACGAACCATGACTGCTCAGAAGAAAATCACCGTTACCGACACCATCCTGCGTGACGCCCATCAGTCGCTGCTGGCCACCCGCATGCGCACTGAAGACATGCTGCCGATCTGCGAAAAGCTCGACCGTGTCGGCTACTGGTCGCTGGAAGTCTGGGGCGGCGCCACGTTCGACGCCTGCGTGCGCTTCCTCAAGGAAGACCCCTGGGAGCGCCTGCGCCAGCTCAAGGCGGCGCTGCCCAACACCCGACTGCAGATGCTGCTGCGCGGGCAGAACCTGCTCGGCTACCGCCATTACAGCGATGATGTGGTCGAAGCGTTCTGCGCCAAGGCGGCGGAGAACGGCATCGACGTGTTCCGCATCTTTGACGCGATGAACGACGTGCGAAACCTGGAAACCGCGATCAAGGCCGTGAAGAAGACCGGCAAGCACGCCCAGGGCACCATCGCCTACACCACCAGCCCGGTGCATACCGTCGAGTTGTTCGTCGAGCAGGGTCGGGCGATGCGCGACATGGGCGTCGATTCCATCGCCATCAAGGACATGGCCGGCCTGCTCACGCCGTTCGCCACCGGCGAGCTGGTGCGCGCGCTGAAGGCCGAGATCGACCTGCCTGTGTTCATTCACTCCCACGACACGGCTGGCGTCGCCAGCATGTGCCAGTTGAAAGCCATCGAGAACGGCGCCGACCACATCGACACCGCCATTTCCTCCATGGCCTGGGGCACCAGTCATCCCGGCACCGAATCGATGGTCGCCGCGCTGCGCGGCACGCCCTATGACACCGGCCTCGATCTGGAGCTGCTGCAGGAAATCGGCCTGTACTTCTACGCGGTGCGCAAGAAGTACCACCAGTTCGAAAGCGAATTCACCGGCGTCGATACGCGTGTGCAGGTCAACCAGGTGCCGGGCGGGATGATTTCCAACCTGGCCAACCAGCTGAAGGAGCAGGGTGCGCTCAACCGCATGGATGAAGTGCTCGCCGAGATTCCGCGCGTGCGCAAGGACCTCGGCTACCCGCCGCTGGTAACCCCGACCTCGCAGATCGTCGGCACCCAGGCGTTCTTCAACGTGCTCGCCGGCGAGCGCTACAAGACCATTACCAACGAGGTGAAGCTCTACCTGCAGGGCCGCTACGGCAAGGCGCCGGGCACCATCGACGCCAAGCTGCAGCGCCAGGCCATCGGCGGTGAAGAGATCATCGACGTGCGCCCGGCCGACCTGATCAAGCCGGAGCTGGACAAGCTGCGCCAGGAAGTCGGTGCGCTGGCCAAATCCGAAGAAGACGTGCTGACCTACGCCATGTTTCCCGACATCGGCCGCAAGTTCCTCGAGGAGCGTGAGGCCGGTACGCTGGTACCGGAAACACTGCTGCCGATCCCTGACGGCAGCACCGCGACCGCTGCAGGCGGGCAGGGCGTGCCGACCGAGTTCGTCATCGACGTGCATGGCGAAACCTACCGCGTGGATATCACCGGTGTCGGCGTCAAGGGCGAAGGCAAGCGGCACTTCTTCCTTTCCATCGACGGCATGCCGGAAGAGGTGGTGTTTGAGCCATTGAACAACTTCGTCGGCGGCAGCGGCGGCAGCCAGCGCAAGCAGGCCAGCGGTCCGGGTGACGTCAGCACCAGCATGCCGGGCAACGTGGTCGACGTGCTGGTCAAGGAAGGCGACGTGGTCAAGGCTGGCCAGGCCGTACTGATCAGCGAAGCGATGAAGATGGAAACCGAGATTCAGGCGCCCATGAGCGGAACGGTCAAGGCCGTGCATGTCGCCAAAGGTGACCGGGTGAACCCAGGCGATGTCTTGATAGAGATCGAGGGCTGAGTGAAGGGTGGCGTGGCGGTCTGATCACGTCACGCCAGCGTCGTTTCGACTGTTTTGGCCGCGCTGCGCAAGCATGCGCGGCAGCCAGCGGAACGGACGGCGCGGGCAGTGTGTCCCCTTTGGGAGCCCTTGCGGCTCCTTTTTTTCGAGCCAATGTCTGCCAGGGATCGGTCCATTGTCCAAGCTGTGGAGACTGTAGATGGGTATCGACCCAGTAGTGCTGTTCTTCGTGTTCGGCCTGTTTGCGGGTCTGGTGAAGAGCGAGTTGAAGCTGCCGCCGGCGCTCTACGAGACGCTGTCGATCATCCTGCTGCTGGCGATCGGTCTGCACGGTGGTGTGGAGCTGGCCGAACAGGCCAGTGCGGCGCTTCTGGGGCAGTCGCTGCTGGTGCTGGGGCTGGGCGTGTTGCTGCCGATCCTGGCCTTCATCCTGCTGCGCGGGTTGCGCTTCGACAGGGTCAACGCGGCGGCGGTGGCGGCGCACTACGGTTCGGTGAGCGCTGGTACCTTCGCCGTCGTGGTGGCCTATCTGGCGGCGCGGGAAATCTTCTTCGAAAGCTACATGCCGCTGTTCGTGGCGATTCTCGAAATCCCGGCGATCCTGGTCGGCATTCTGCTGGCCAAGGGCGTGTCGCGCGATACCGACTGGAAGGAACTGGGCCGCGAGATCTTCCTTGGCAAGAGCATCATGCTGCTGCTCGGTGGCCTGCTGATCGGTGCGATCGCCGGCAAGGAGGCCATCAAACCGCTCGAACCGCTGTACACCAGCATGTTCAAACCGGTGCTGGCGTTCTTCCTGCTGGAGATGGGCCTGATCGCCTCCGGCCAGCTCGGCTCGCTCAAGCGTTACGGCGTCAAGCTTGCCGCCTTCGCCCTGGTAATGCCGCTGATCGGTGCGCTGATCGGCGCGCTGCTGGCGCGCTTCATGGGGCTTTCGCTGGGCGGCACGGCAATGCTCGCCACGCTGGCGGCGAGTGCGTCCTACATCGCGGTGCCGGCGGCGATGCGTCTGGCGGTGCCGGAGGCCAATCCGTCGCTGTCGCTGACCGCATCGCTGGGCATCACCTTTCCGTTCAACATCCTGATCGGCATTCCGCTCTACCTGGCCCTGGCCGAGCGGCTGATCGCCTGGGGGTTCTGACATGAACGCGCACAACCGAACACTGCTGACCGTGATCTGCGAGGCGGCTCTGGAACACAAGCTGGAAGCCGACCTGAAAACCCTGGGTGCCCCGGGCTGGACCCTGTCCGACGCCCGCGGCAGCGGCAGCCGCGGGGTACGCAGCGCCGGCTGGGACACCGATGGCAACATCCGCCTGGAAGTGATCTGCAACCGCGAGCTGGCCGAGCGGATCGCCGAGCACCTGCAGGCGCGCTACTACGCGAACTTCGCCATGGTCTGCTACCTGGCCGAGGTGGAAGTGCTGCGCCCGGAGAAGTTCTGAGCCGCGCTGTGATGCCATGGCCCGCGCGGGCGTCCATCCTCCACCAGGACCGATGGAGCTGACGATGCACGCGCTGTTGCAGGAGATTCTCGACGAGGTGCGCCCGCTGCTCGGGCAGGGCCGTGTGGCCAGCTACATTCCGGCCTTGGCCGACGTGGCGCCGGATCAGCTGGGCATCGCCGTGTGCAGCGCCGACGGCGAGCTGTTCCATGCCGGCGACGCGCAGACGCCGTTCTCGATCCAGAGCATTTCCAAGGTGTTCAGCCTGGTGCAGGCCATCGGCCATCGCGGCGAATCGCTATGGGAGCGCCTCGGCCACGAACCCTCCGGGCAACCGTTCAATTCGCTCGTGCAGCTGGAGTTCGAACGCGGCCGGCCGCGCAATCCGTTCATCAACGCCGGCGCGTTGGTGATCTGCGACGTCAACCAGTCGCGCTTCGCCACGCCCGAACTGTCGATGCGCGACTTCGTCCGGCACCTGTCCGGCAACCCGCTGGTCATCTCCGACACCCGGGTGGCCGAGTCCGAGTACCAGCATCGCGCACGCAATGCCGCCATGGCCTACCTGATGCAGTCGTTCGGCAACTTCCACAACGACGTCGAGGCGGTACTGCGCAGCTACTTCCACCACTGCGCGCTGCGTATGAGTTGCGTCGATCTGGCCCGCGCGTTCGGCTTCCTCGCCCGCGACGGCGTCTGCCCGCAGGGCGGCGAGGCCGTGCTCACGCCGCGCCAGGCCAAGCAGGTCAACGCCATCATGGCCACCAGCGGCCTCTACGACGAGGCCGGCAACTTCGCCTACCGGGTCGGGCTGCCCGGCAAGAGCGGTGTCGGCGGCGGCATCGTCGCGGTGGTGCCGGGGCGCTTCACCGTCTGCGTCTGGTCGCCCGAACTGAACGCCGCCGGCAATTCGCTGATCGGCATGGCCGCGCTGGAGGCGCTGTCGCAGCGCATTGGCTGGTCCGTATTCTGACGCGCCGAGATGGCGCCTACCCTTGCAACTGGAGAGAACTGAACATGAGCGACGACAAGACGGGCGAAACCGCCCAGGAGGCCCTTGACCACATCGTCTCAGGCGTCAAGCGCTTCCGCGAAGAGGTGTATCCGCAGCAGCGCGAACTGTTCGAGAAGCTCGCCTACGAGCAGAAACCCCGGGCGATGTTCATCACCTGTGCCGACTCGCGGATCATCCCGGAGCTGATCACCCAGAGTTCGCCCGGCGACCTGTTCGTCACCCGCAACGTCGGCAACGTGGTGCCACCCTACGGGCAGATGAATGGTGGCGTGTCGACCGCCATTGAGTTCGCCGTGATGGCGCTTGGCGTGCAGCACATCATCGTCTGCGGCCACTCCGACTGCGGCGCGATGAAGGCGGTGCTCAACCCGGCTCAGCTGGAACGCATGCCGACGGTCAAGGGCTGGCTGCGGCATGCCGAGGTGGCGAAGATCGTCGTCGAGCAGAATTGTGGCTGCGCCGACCACAACACCCTCGGCATCCTTACCGAGGAGAACGTGGTGGCCCAGCTCGACCACCTGCGCACGCATCCCTCGGTGGCAGCGCGGCTGGCCAGCGGTCAGCTGTTCATCCACGGCTGGGTGTACAACATCGGGACCAGCGAGATTCGTGCCTACGATGCCGAGAAGGGCGAGTTCCGCCTGGTCGGCGACGGCCCGCTGCCGATGGCCACGCCGCGGGCGCGCTATCAGGTGAGCTGAAGCGCTTCCGGGCGGTTTCGGTCTGCTGACGAGGCGCGGGGTCAGCGACCGCCGGCCACCGTCGTGCCGCGCTCCTGAATCAGGTAGCACAGGTCAGGGGTCTTGCTGCAGCCGGCGTAGCCTTCGGCGATCACTTCCTCGAGCGCCTTCTGCAGACGATTGACCACTTCGTCCGGCGTATCAGGGCTCAGTGCCAGATACAGCGGTTCGCTGCGATAGCTCAGCGCGATGCGCAGCTGGCTCTCGTCGACGCCCTGCAGCCGCGCGTAATGACGCCACACCGGGTCGGCCACCGCCCACAGGTCGATGCGCCCGGTCAGCAGTTTGCGCAGGTTTTCGGCGTCGTTGAGGCTGTTGCTGGTGGCGATGCCCTGGCTTTCCAGGAACAGGCTGACGCTGCCGTTGGCGTGGCCGCCGATCTGGTAGCCCTGCGCCTGCTCCAGGCTGTCGAACTTCAGGCCACTGTCGGCCGGCGCCAGCAGCACGCTGGCGTGATGGGCCAGCGGCCCGACCCACTTGAACTGACCGGCGTTCTGCGGCGTGCGCGCCACTGAGAACAGGCCGTGGGCGGGCTGCTGCCGGGTCTGCTCGTAGAGCCGGCTCCAGGGGCCGCGCAGGGTCATGTTGTAGGCGATGCCGGCGCGGCGAAAGATGTCTCGCACGGTGTCGGCATCGATGCCCTGCACATCGTCGCCGCGGGCGAAGCCCTTGCTGTTGGGGCCCATGTTGAATGGCGGAAAGCTGTCGGTTTGCAGAGTGATCTGATAGTTGGCAGGCAGTTCGGCCTGGGCGGCACATGCAGCGCTGATGAGCAGGGCGAACAGCGCCCCGGCAGTTCGGGATCTGGCCATGGCATCGGCTTGACGCTTTTCTTGTTGTTGGCGTGAGCAAGGGTAGCGGTGCTGCAGGCACATCGCCAGCCGGCTGCGCTGCCCTGCGGGGCAACGCGCATTTTTGCCGGTGTCGTTTTCAGTCGGCCATTTCGCCGCAGAGGTCGCGGCGGAACCAGTGTTCCACCTCGGCGTGGTCGAGACCGGCGGCGAGCAGGGCGAACAGCTTGCCCAGCGCTGCTTCACGGGTCATGCCGCCGCCGGAGACCAGACCGGCATCGCGCAGGCCGCTGCCAGTGGCATAGACGTCGAAATCGACATGGCCGCCCGGGCACTGGCTGATCGCCGCCAGCACCACGCCCTGTCGATGCGCGTGGCGCAGCGCTTCGATGAACGGGACGTCGTCCGCCGGCCCGGTGCCGCTGCCATAGCACTCGAGCAGCAGCGCCTGAGCGCCGCTGGCGACCAGTGCCCGGACCTGCGCGGCGCCGACGCCGGGGTACAACGGCAATATCGCGACCTCTGCCGGGCGCTGTGGCAGCAGTGCCGGTGGGCGATCTTTGCTTGCTTCGGCCTGGCGTTTGCGCGGCGCCTCGGCAAAGGCGTCGAAGGCGTCGCTGCGCAGTTTGCTGACCCGTGCGCCATGCAGCAGCACGCCGTTGAAGAACAGTTGCACACCGTGTACCTGTCCGGCCTGCAGGGCGCGCATGGCGCCGAACAGGTTGGGCCAGGCATCGCTGCCCGGGCTTCCCGCCGGCAGCATGGCGCCGGTGAGCAGCACGGGGATCTCAAGATCCAGCAGCAGGAAGGACAACGCAGCGGCGCTGTAGGCCAGGGTATCGGTGCCGTGCAGCAACAGCACCGCATCGCAGTCGCCCTGCGCCACGGCATCGCGGACGGCGGACGCCATCTGCAGCCAGTGGGTCGGCTGCATGTTGGCGCTGTCCAGCAGCGGTTGCAGTTCGCGGAAGGTCCAGCTCGGCAGCGGCCCGGCTTCCAGCGCCTGCTGCGCCCGCAGGCGAGCTTCGAAGCCGGAGGCTGGCATCAACCCGGCGGCGCTCTGTTGCATGCCGATGGTGCCGCCGGTGTAGAGCACCAGCAGGCGTTCGATTGATTGATTCACACGCGCTCCTCGCTCGTTCGGCGCAGACCATCAGAAATACAGGCGGATGGGGCCAGCCCCGTGCGCGGTTGCGCAGAGGGCTGGCCGGTCGCGTCGGAGCGCTTAGCGGCGCTCGGTGGTGTCGGGTGTGGCGAGCATGTTCGCCTTCCACACGGCCGGGTCGAGATCCAGGTCGGCGAAGTCCTTCGGATCGAGCACGGGTTGCTCGATGCCGGCGCGGATCTGGCGGTCGTAGTCGCGCATCAGGCGCAGGCCGACCTTGAACAGCAGGGCCACGGCGATC
>DAMCQE010000044.1:0-22872 GCA_032105665.1 Pseudomonas sp.
CCACCCGCGCGACGCATCGCCCCAACGGTATCGGTCAATCGGTGGTCAGGCTGGATCGCGTCGAAGCGAATCGGCTGTTCATCTCCGGCATCGACCTGCTGGACGGCACGCCGGTGCTGGACATCAAACCCTACGTGCCCTACGCCGATGCGCTGCCTGACGCACGCAACGACATGGCCGCCGACACACCAGCGCTGATCGAGGTGCAATGGTCGGACGCCGGATTGGTGCAAGCTCGCCGCGAAGCGCAGCGCCTCGACGAGCCATTGGTAGAACTTATCGAACAGTGCCTGGCGCAGGACCCGCGCCCGGCGTATCAGAAACCCGAACCGGAACGGCGATACGGCGCGCAGTTCTGGGATGTGGACGTGCGTTGGCATTACCCGACGCCAGGCGTGATCCGCGTTCTGGAAGTCGCGCCAGCAGCGCCGCAACCGGCCTAGGGCCGGCGCGGCGCCCCTCCTGACTTGCCGGCGGGCGTCAGCAACAGACGCTGGTTGCCGTAGACCTTGTCGAGATTCTCCGTCTTGAACGGGAAGCTCATGTACTGCGCCTTCATCCACGCATCGATACCGTCGGCATAGTGCGGGCTGGCCGGATTGCCCGACTGACCGGAACTGTTGAGGCCGATCATCGGCTCGTCGCGGCCAAAGTCGACGAGGATGCGCATCGCCGGGATCAGCCAGGTATCGAAGTCCGTTCCCAGGTGATAGGCCGAGGCATTCAGCGTGCTGTGGTCGCCGCCCATGGCAAAGGGGCCGCGATCCAGGTAGCTGCCGATAGCGTTGATCTTGCTCCGCTGGCTGGCCGGCATATGCGGCGCCAACTGCGTCGCGCCGGAGGTCCAGCTAGCAGTGTGCAGCTTGCCCCATTGCCAGGCGCTGCGCTCGTTGCCCAGGCGGCCTTCCAGCAAGGTCACTGCTGCGGCCAGGCTGCGCGCGAGGATTGCCGGCTTGTCTTCGGCATGCGCAGTGCGCTGGTCATTCCAGAACGGGCTGTCCTCGCGCCCGAGCAGATGGTCGGCCTGGGCCGAATAGGAGGTGTTGGCCGTCTGCACCAGCGCTCGCCACGCCTGCGTATCTTCCGGCCCCAGCTCGTCGAGGAACGTCTGCCGCGCGCTTTCGTGCAGGAAAGCGCCATACAGCGCAGCATCGGCCGAATCCGCAGCGAGCTTGCCGTCGAACGCCATCAGTCGATCCAGCGCTTCTCGCGCCTTGCTGCGTTCGGCGGCCGGCAGTGCATCGATCGCCTTGCGCAACGGCTCGGCCATGCCCGGCGCCTCGAACATTGCCCTGAGCTTGGCGGCGAACGGCGTGACCTGGTCGTACTGCATCGCGATGGTGCTGCGGGTGTCATGCTTGCCCCGCCCCGCCAGTTCCGCCAGGCGCTCATAGCGCTCGGGGCCATACCAGGAGCTGGAAAGCTGCATCCCGTAACCGCGCGGCACACTGCGATGGTTGGCGGTGCCGAGCCAGCCCTGGATAGGATCCTGGTCGTAGGGATGCAGCATCGGATCAGCGAAGCCGTCCCAGTCATAACGATTGTCCCAACCCGGCGACGGCACCAGCCCCAATCCCTCGCGACGATTTGGGAAGCGTCCGGTGACCTGCCAGCCCATTCCCTGCTGGTCAGCAAACACCAGATTCAGCGCCGTCGCACGAATTTCGCGGGTCGCCTCGAAGGCCTGATCCACCGATTGCGCGCGGGACAGATCGAAGAAGGCATCCAGGGTGCGATCAGCCTCCAGCTGCGTGGTTTTCAGCGCAAGGCCGTAACCACTGCGGAGCTGTAGCGGTTGCAGGGGGTGCTTGCGCTCGCCGAGCGCCGTGTTCAGCAGAGGCCCATTACGGGTTTCGTAGATGGTCTCGCGAATCGGCCGCTCGCCTTTGACGAAGTAGGTTTCGTGCCGCTCGCGGGCCTGCAGCCACTTGCCATCGGCCAGGTACATCAACCGCGAGCCTTCACGGCGCACCTGTTCGAGATAGAGGTCCTGGTTGTCGCCCATCACCATGGTCATGCCCCAGCCGAGCTTGCCGTTGAAACCGGCGACCACTGCGGGCACCCCGGCGATGGTGACACCCGCGGCCTGGAACTTCGGTGCGCGGACCTGCATGAAATTCCAGTACGAAGGCATCGACAGCGGCAGGTGCGTGTCGTTGGCCAGAATCGGTTTGCCGCTACGGGTGTTGCTGCCGGCAATGGCCCAGTTGTTCGACGCAGCCATCCCAGTCGGGGTCAACGATGCCAAGTTTTGCGCCGCCTGCTCGATCGCCGCCAGCCCTGGTACCGATCCACCCAGCGCGAGTCCCTTGAGCTTGTCGGCTTCGGCGAACGGCAATGCTTCGTCCGGATAGATCGGCAGCAACCAGGCGAGCTTATCGCTACCCACCTTCTGCGCCAGCAGCAGCGCCGCCACTTCTTCCTGCAGATTCTGCGAAAGCCCGAAGTTGAGCAAACAGAACACCAGCACCGAGTCCTCGGGCTTCCAGTACTCAGGCTTGTAGCCGGACTCGGCAAGGTCCATCGGCAGCTTGTCCTGATGGCGATACAGGTAGGCGTTCACGCCGCGGGCGTAGACCTCGAAGAACTTCTTCATCCGCGGCGAGGACTCGCGATAGAGCAGCTCGGCGCTCTGGCGCAGATTCACCGCGCGCATGAAGCGGTCGGTCTCCAACACGCCGGGGCCGACCATCTCCGCCAATCTCCCTTGAGCCATCAGCCGTAGGCTGACCATCTGGCTCAGACGATCGGTGGCGTGGACGTAACCCATGGCGAACAGCGCATCGTGGAACGACGAGGTTTCGATCAGCGGCATGCCCAGCGAATTGCGCCGGATGCTCGCGCTGCCTGCCAGGCCGGTCAGCGGCTGAATGCCCTGCGACGGCGGCAGGCTGGCGCTGTAGCGATTATCGAGATAGGCCTGACAACCGCCAAGGCCGGCCAGGCCGAGCGCGGCCCCCAGCGTCAAGCGAACCAGGGCGAACGGCAGACGCAGAGACATCAAAGACTCCTGAGCGAGCTTGGCAAGGGATGGTACTGACAGATTAGAGGGCGCGCGGCGAAGAAGATCGGTCGATCAGGCCGCGTCGCGGGATTTTGGCAGAGCTTCGTCGAGCAGCCAACGGGCCGAACGTCGAGCCTCGGCCTTGTGCTGCAGCTCGAGGGCACTGAACTGCGCTTCATGTCGGCGCCGCTCCTGCTTGTCCAGAGCCTTCCAGGCCGCATGGGTCGGCACTTGCTCGGTGGCCTCGAACAGCTGCTGGAAGACCTGACAACGAGGATGCTGCCCCAGCGCCACATCATAGTTGTCGAGCAGCACCTTGATGCGGATTGCCCCTTCGATGAGCGGGACTTGCTCCTCCAGCAGGCAGCTGGCGAGGATTCGCAGATCCTCCGCCAGCGCGGTCTGCTGCTGCGTCCGCGCCTCTGCCTGCAACCGCTCGTTGCGCCAGACACGGCGCCAGAGATAAAGCGCATAGCCACCCAGCGCAGCAATCAGCAGCGCGGCGATGACGAACAGACCGATGGCCAGGGTCATGACAGGCTCAGGCGCCGTGGCATTTCTTGTACTTCTGCTGGCTGCCACAAGGGCACGGGTCATTGCGACCGACGTCCTTCAGCGGGTTACGCACAGGTTCGTGGCTGTGATTGCAATGCGGGCCATGAACGTGGTGATGGTCATGGTCGTGATCGTGGTTGCAGTCGGGACCATGTACGTGGGGTTCTTGACTCATCTGGGTACTACTCCGGAATAAAGTTGCCCGGGATTATCTCGCCATTGTTGGAAATGTGCACGCGCCGGCCCATCATCAGCCCGGTCTTGAGCTCACCGGCCAGGCGGTAGGCGATCGGACGGTCGGGTTTCTCCAGCAGGCGCACGATGTACTTCATATGACGCCAGAGGTTGGTGTGCACCGGCACTTCGTAGTACTCGAAGCTGTTGGCGGGCACCGTCAGCCAGCCACTGGACTCGCCACTGGCCAGCTCCACATCGTTGAGATGGACTTTGTAGATCAGCCCTCGCACCGGCAGGCTGTGATCGTTGGGGTTGTCGATACGAAAGCGCAGCATGAATTGCTGTTCCAGCAGCCGCGCCTTGATGATATCGACCTTGGTGAGCTCGACCGTAGGGTCCTTGAAATCGCCCGAAAACCAGGTCGAGCATCCGGCCATGCCGCCAAGCAGGCAGAGCAACACGACGGTTCTAAGAATTCTTATTGTGCGTGCCTGGCAAAACATTCCGGTACTCCAAAGGACGGCCAAGTGTAGCAAGCAGCATGCTTGCCGCAACGGGGGCCACCGCAAAAATACCAGTCTCAGGCCGCAATATGACAACGACGTTTCAGACAAAGCGCTCCCGCATTGCAGTGCGCCGCGGATCACTCACGTCGCTAGCACGTTTGCGAGGACCTGTCGCGCCTTGCCTATGCCGGCAGCCAGTGCCGCCTCGATCTCGGTCATGGTGATCACCCCGCTCGCCTTGCCGGCCGCCGGATTGACCACCAGCGCCAGGCAGGCATAAGGCAGGTCGAGTTCGCGCGCCAGCGCAGCCTCGGGCATTCCGGTCATACCGACGATGTCGCAACCGTCGCGTTCCATACGGGTGATCTCCGCTACTGTTTCCAGCCGCGGCCCCTGCGTGCAGCCATACACACCGTGGCTGCTGAACGCATAGCCCTCGGCTGCGAGTGCGCCGATCAGGCGCTCGCGCAGCGCTTCGTCATAGGGATAGCTGAAATCGATGTGGGTCACGTGATCTATATCGCCTTCGAAGAAGGTGTGTTCGCGACCGTAGGTGTAATCGACAATCTGATGGGGTACGCAAAAATGTCCGGAGCCCATGGCCGAATGGATGCCACCGACCGCATTGATTGCAAGAATAGCCTCCGCCCCGGCCTGCCTCAGCGCCCATAAGTTGGCTCGGTAATTCACCTGATGTGGCGGAATGCGGTGCGGATGGCCATGCCGTGCAAGGAACAGCACCTCTCGGCCGCTGTATTCGCCACGCAGGATTTCACCGGACGGGCGCCCGTAGGGCGTATCGATGAGCTGCGCGCGCTGCATCTTGAAGCCGCTCAACTGAGTCAGGCCGGTGCCGCCGATGATGGCATGGACAGTCATGGGTATTCCTTGAAAGAAAAAGGGTCAGTCAATCAGGTCGGCGGCCTTGAGCGCGCCAATGGCGTCAAGCCAACGCGGATTCTGCTTGTACTCAGCAGCGTACTCCCGTCGAGCGCGCATACGCGAAAGCGCAGGCGGCGCCGTGACGCTGAGGCGCTGCAGCGCAGCCAACGCCAGTTCAGCCGCCGCCCGATCATTGCACACCAGCCCCATGTCACAGCCGGCAACCAGTGCTGCCTGGATGCGATCGGCCGCATCGCCGGCGACGTGCGCACCCGCCATCGACAGATCGTCACTGAAGATCACGCCCTTGAAGCCGAGCTCGTTACGCAGGATGTCCTGCAGCCAGCGCCGCGAAAAACCTGCTGGCTGGTCATCGACCTGAGGATAGATCACGTGCGCCGGCATGATCGCATCGAGCGTGCCGCTCAGCGCCTTGAAGGGAATCAGATCACAGCGGCGCAACTCTTCAAGACTTCGTTCGTCGACCGGGATCGCGACATGGGAGTCCGCCTCGGCCCAGCCATGACCGGGAAAGTGCTTGCCGGTTGCGGCCATACCCGCCGCGTGCATGCCGCGGATGAACGCGTCGATCAGCACTACGGCGGCCTGCGGATCGCCTTCGAATGCACGCGTTCCCACCACGGCACTGCGCTGGTGGTCAAGATCGAGAACCGGTGCGAAGCTGAAATCCAGGCCCGCAGCGAGTACCTCGGTCGCCATCACCCAGCCGCAGGCTTCCGCCAGCCGCGGCGCGTCGGCGCAGCGCGCAAGTTCGCGCATCGGCGGAAGCCGTACGAAACCCTGGCGCAGCCGCTGAACGCGGCCACCTTCCTGGTCCACCGCCAACAGCAGGTCTGGCCGCACGGCACGAATCGAGCGGCACAGCTCGTCGACCTGGCGCGGGTGCTCGATGTTGCGGGCAAACAGAATAAGCCCGCCGACCTCGGGCTGGCGAAGCAGCTGGCGATCCTCGGCAGTCAACCAGGTACCAGCAATGTCCAGCATCAGTGAACCGTGCATATGCAGAAGGAATCCTTATTCGAGTTCAGCGGCAGCCCAATCGGGACAGGGCGCCTCGTCGATGCTCACCGCACAGTGAGGCGGCACCAATGGGAAGAGTTGCAGCAGGTCGGCATTGCGCATGCGAATGCAACCGTGGGAAAGAGGTACGCCCATCGGCTCACAATCGGGGGTGCCGTGAATGTAGATGTAACGGCGGAAGGTATCGACCTGCCCCTGGCGATTGACTCCAGGCTCGCACCCGCTGAGCCAGAGAATCCGGGTCAGGATCCAGTCACGACCGGGAGAAATTCCGTGAAGCTCAGGGGACCATACCTCCCCTGTCCAGCGCCGCCCACGCAACACCGCACCTTGAGGCAAACCGTCACCGAGCCGCGCTCGCACCTGATGCAAACCGCGTGGCGTGCAACCGGAACCGTTCAGCTCGCCCACACCATTGCGTGCAGTAGAGACAGGAAAACGCAGACGCAGCTGCCCCTCGGCGAAGCCATAGAGCTGCTGATCGGCGATGGAAATATGCAGAAGATCGAGAAATGCCATGGGCGGCTAGCTTAGCCGATCACCCGGCAGGCTTGTAGCTCAAGCCTTCGCCGGGATGGCCACGGCGTTGCGCCGCGCGATCGGTTGCGCCGCCGCCAGGGTATTGTCATCGATACCGCTGTCGGCACGCATGCCGGCTGCCAGGAACGGCACCATCATACGCATCACCTGCTCGATGGAAGTCCGAACGCCGAAATCGTTCTCGGAGATCGCACGCAGCGCCTTGATACCGGACATGCTGAATGCCGCAGCCCCGAGCATGAAGTGCACGCGCCAGAACAGCTCGATGGGCGGAATGGCCGGCGCGGCGTCGTGAACCTTGAGCATGTAACGACGGAACACCTTGCCGTACATGTCTTCCAGGTAACGCCGCAGGTGGCCCTGGCTCTGACTGAAGGACAAGCCCAGCAGGCGCATGAAGATCGACAGGTCGTCGCCGCTGCGCGGTTTGACCGCCAATGCCTGCTCCACGAGGATTTCCAGGAGCTCCTCGAGCGTGTCCTTCTTGTCGGTGAGCGCCTCGCGGCGATCCAGCTCACGCTCCAGGCTGGCACAGAACGGCCCGAGGAAACGCGAGAACACCGCCTGGATGAGCGCCTTCTTCGAACCGAAATGATAGTTGACCGCCGCGAGGTTGACCCCAGCCTTGCTGGTGATCAGGCGAAGCGAGGTCTCGGCGAAGCCTTTTTCCGCGAACAGCTGTTCCGCTGCATCAAGAATGCGCTCAACTGTTTCCGACTGCGCCATGCCCCCTCCGAAAGACAAACAACTGTTTGAAACTTACGTTTCACCGACCGGCAAGTCAACCACGAAACGCCGCATGGCACTAGCGTCATTGTCGCAGACGCACCGTCCAGCCCGCCGGCTGACCCGACATGAAACATTCATTGCCAAGGCCGGATCACTGTATATAATCCCAGTCACTGTATAAAAGAACAGAGACCGACATGATCAAGCTGACGCCTCGCCAGACGGAAATCCTCGCCTTCATCAAGCGCTGCCTGGAAGACAACGGTTATCCGCCAACCCGCGCGGAGATCGCTCAGGAGCTCGGCTTCAAGTCGCCCAATGCCGCGGAGGAGCACCTCAAGGCGCTCGCCCGCAAAGGCGCCATCGAGATGACGCCCGGCGCCTCCCGCGGGATACGTATTCCCGACTTCGAGCCCGCACCTGCCGAAACCGGCTTGCCCATCATCGGCCGCGTCGCTGCTGGCGCACCGATACTGGCCCAGCAGCATGTCGAGGAATCCTGCCAGATCAGCCCCGCCTTTTTCCATCCGCGCGCCGATTATCTGCTGCGTGTGCACGGCATGAGCATGAAGGACATCGGCATTTACGACGGTGACCTGCTGGCCGTGCACACCACCCGTGAGGCCCGCAACGGCCAGATCGTGGTGGCGCGGGTCGGCGATGAGGTGACCGTCAAGCGTTTCAAGCGCGACGGCAAGAAGGTCTGGCTGCTGGCGGAGAACCCGGAATTCGCCCCCATCGAAGTCGACCTCGAACATCAGGAATTGGTCATCGAAGGCTTGAGTGTCGGCGTCATACGCCGCTGAGGAGAAGGTTATGCAGTACCAGACCAGCACTTCCCGGCCCCAACTATCGCTGTTCGACGGTGTCATCGCACAAAGCCTGGCACCGTTCGGCAGCCTTGCACCGCGCAGCAAACCCGAGCAGGAGAAAAAGGATCACCTGAGCGAGTTGAGCCTCAGCGGCAGCAGCCAGCACTGTCATCTGCTGCTCACACCGATCCTGCGCGAACTCGGCGACGCGACGGACAGCCGCTGGCTGACACTGATCGCGCCGCCCGCCTTCCTCTCACAGAGCTTCCTGCGCAAGTGCGGCCTGAACCGCGAGCGCATCATCCTGCTGCAACCACGCAACGCGGAAGGCGCGCTGGAACTCGCGTGCAAGGCGCTGGCGTCCGGCTGCAGCCATACCGTCATCAGCTGGCTCGGCCAGATCGACGACGCGACACGCAGCAAGCTGCGCAACGCCGCCAGCCTGGGCGAGGCGCAGAGCCTGAATATTCGTCTGGGTTGTTGAGGGGCGGCGGGCACAGGGACGTGCTGCCTGTAGTGAAGTGAAGGTCGAGCCCCGGAGCAGCTGCGCTCAGTGCAGAACGCGCGGCTCTTCTGCATCGTGGTCGAAATCGCCTTCTGTCATCCGACCCGCCATCTGAACGCCAACATTGAACATCGCCTTGGCAATCTCCACATGCTGCCCCTGCAGGAAGAGCTTGGCGTCGTCGGAAAAGTCGAGCGTGACCAACACCTCTTCGTCCTCGGCACGACGAAGCACGATGCGCCCGTCTGGTAGCTCGACGATTTCCAGAAAAGAT
This sequence comes from Pseudomonas sp., assembly GCA_032105665.1. Taxonomy (GTDB): domain Bacteria; phylum Pseudomonadota; class Gammaproteobacteria; order Pseudomonadales; family Pseudomonadaceae; genus Stutzerimonas. Next base: position 9,026 of record DAMCQE010000044.1, read on the forward strand.
GTAGGCATGGATCAGCTCCGCGTGAAAGGCGGCCATTGTAGCAGCCGACCAGCCTCAGGACAGCCTTTGCAGGCCTCAAGCTCCTTTCGCTAGCAACACCCCGATAGGTAGCACCATCATGCAGCCGTGAATTGCCCGACCAACAAAACGATGCGGCTATGGATACCGACACGTAGCATGCACAAAAAAAGCGCGCGCCGGCGCTCGATAAGGATTGTGTATGACAACCCGCACCTTGCTGCTTACCGCCTTGGCCATGCTTGCATTTGCCGGCAACTCGATCCTATGCCGTATCGCCTTGCGGGACACAACTATTGACCCGGCCAGCTTCACCGGCCTCCGTATACTGGCCGGAGCGCTTACGCTCTGGCTACTGTTGCGAATCGGCACGCCGAGACAATCGCAGGGCGGAGATTGGTTCAGCGCCTTGGCGCTGTTCGTCTACGCCGCTAGTTTTTCCTACGCCTATATCAACCTGGATGCCGGAGCCGGCGCCCTGCTGCTGTTCGGAGCGGTGCAGTTGAGCATGCTTGCTTGGGGATTGCTGCGGGGCGAACGCTTTAGCGCTTGGCAGATTGCCGGCTTGCTGTTGGCATTGAGCGGATTGCTGATTCTGCTGCTGCCGGGAAGCAGCGCGCCGGCATTGGACGGCGCACTGCTCATGCTGCTGTCCGGTGTCGCCTGGGGCATCTATTCACTGCGTGGACGGGGCGCGAGCAATCCCCTTGCAGCAACTGCGGGCAATTTCATCAAGGCCGTGCCGCTGGCCGCAGTGCTTTGTCTGGTGACGCTTGGCCAGCAGCAATGGGATGCGCCAGGAATCGTGTACGCCCTGCTCTCTGGGGCGCTGACCTCTGGCGTCGGCTACGCCATCTGGTACGCGGCGCTGCCCGGTCTTGCGGCAATACAGGCGGCGAGCGTCCAGCTCAGCGTTCCGTTACTCACAGCCATCGCCGGGACTGTGCTGCTGGGTGAAGCGTTGACGGCAACGCTGATCATCTCAGGTGCGGCGATTCTCGGCGGCATCGCCATGGTCCTGAGTATTAGGCACCGCGGCTGACGCCACGGTCCCGAGTGTCACCATTCGGTCAGCGACTCACGAAAACGTAATGCCAGGCCCTTAAGGTTCTGTCGCCAGGCTTCCAGCTCGACGCGCGACAGCGGTGGCACATCGTCCTCGACACTGACTGCCTCGATCAACGGCTGGCGCGGATCAGTCTTGGCCTTGGCAGGAGCGCGTGGCGGCTGGAGCAGCTGCTTGTAGGCGGTAAGCAACTGCCCGAGCCAGGTGCTTGGCTGCTCCGACAATTCCAGCAATTCGGCGAGTTCCGGGCTCGGCGCAGCCTCGAGCACGCTGCGGGTCAGAAATGCCTCGACGACAGGCGCATCCGCACCGGGCGATCGGTAGTAACCGGCGATCTCATGGCACAGTCCAAGCAAGGCGCCGTAAAGGTGGAACAGGCAAGCCTCACGTTCAGCCTGAATCAAACCTTGAGAATTCATCGAGGCAGATTCTTCGGCCTTGCGCCAGCTTCCCAGTGACAAACCGGCGAAGAAGATCTTCTGGTTGGTGCGTGTGTAGAGCTCGTGAGCCATGGCATGCTCTCCGAAAGAAGATGGACAGAGAATGGACCTTCACAGGTTGCCGCACCAGATCGGCTGACGAAGCGTCAGCCGATCTGAAGAACGCGCTCGGTGCGGCCGACCTGCTGAGCGGTCGACCGCAAAGCAATCAGCGTTTGTCTTCGACCTTCCACTTACCGCCGTCGTAGAACGCCTTCCAGCCGGTCGGCTTGCCGTCCACTTCGGTCTGCACGTACTGCTCCTTGGTCTTGCGACTAAAGCGGATGACAGCGAAGCGACCTTCCGGATCCTTCTGCGGCGCATCGAGCAGGAAGTGGTACTTGGGATCGATCTCGTCCTTGTGCGGGATCAGCTCACGCACCAGCGGCGCGCGGGTTTCGCGATTCTTCGGGAACTGACTGGCAGCCAGGAACAGGCCGGAAGCGCCATCGCGCAGTACGTAGGTGTCGTCGACCTTGTCGCACTTGAGCTCGGGCATCTTCACCGCATCCATCTTCGGTGGCGCGGCTTCGCCATTTTTCAGCAACTTGCGGGTGTTCTTGCATTCGGCGTTGGTACAACCGAAGAACTTGCCGAAGCGACCGGTCTTGAGCTGCATTTCGCTGCCGCACTTGTCGCATTCCAGGCTCGGGCCTTCATAGCCCTTGATGCGGTATTGGCCTTTCTCGATCTCATAACCCGAGCAATCCGGGTTGTTGCCGCAGATATGCAGCTTCTGCGTCTCGTCGAGCAGATAGGCATCCATCGCGGTACTGCAGATCGGGCAGCGGTGCTTGCCAAGCAGCACGCGAGACTCGGACTCGCCCTCGTCATCGGCAGCGATCTCGTCGCCCGGAACCAGGTTGACGGTGGACTTGCAGCGTTCCTTCGGCGGCAGGCTGTAGCCGGAGCAACCGAGGAACACGCCGGTGGAAGCGGTACGGATCATCATCGGCCGACCGCAGACCTTGCACGGGATATCGGTCACGGTCGGCTGATTGGCACGCATGCCGTTCTCGCTGGCCTCGGCAACCTCGAGCTTCTTGCGGAAGTCACCGTAGAATTCGTCCAGTACGTGCTTCCAGTCGCGCTCCCCCTGGGCGACGTCGTCCAGATGCTCTTCCATGCCGGCGGTGAAACCGTAGTCCATCAGATTGTTGAAGCTCTCGGACAGGCGCTCGGTGACGATGTCGCCCATCTTCTCCGAATAGAAACGGCGGTTGTGCAGCGAGACGTAGCCGCGGTCCTGGATGGTCGAGATAATCGCGGCGTAGGTGGACGGCCGGCCGATACCGCGCTTCTCCATCTCCTTGACCAAGCTGGCTTCGGAGTAGCGCGCTGGCGGCTTGGTGAAGTGCTGGCTCGGGTCGAGCTTGAGCAGCTTCATGTCGTCGCCCTTGTTCATCTCCGGCAACACGTCATCCTCACCGGCCTTGCTCTGCTGCGGCATGACCTTGGTGTAACCGTCAAACTTCAGGATGCGGCCCTTGGCGCGCAGTTCGAAATTGCCGGCAGAGACGGTCACGCTGGTGGAGAGGTACTGTGCCGGCGGCATCTGGCAGGCTACGAACTGGCGCCAGATCAGCTCGTACAGACGCTCGGCATCGCGTTCCATGCCCGAAAGCTGGGTCGGGCGCAGGTTGACGTCGGACGGGCGAATCGCCTCGTGCGCTTCCTGCGCGCCCTCCTTGCTGGAATAGACGTTGGGCTTTTCCGGCAGGTACTTGTCGCCGAACTCGCTCTCGATGAAGCCGCGCACCATACCGATCGCGTCAGCGGAAAGGTTGGTCGAGTCGGTACGCATGTAGGTGATGTAACCGGCTTCGTACAGGCGCTGAGCCATCATCATGGTCTTCTTCACACCGAAGCCGAGGCGATTGCTCGCCGCCTGCTGCAGGGTCGAAGTGATGAAGGGGGCCGAGGGCTTGCTGCTCGTCGGCTTGTCTTCGCGCTTGCTGACGCTGTACTGCGCGCCCTTGAGTTTCTCCAGTGCAGCGGTGGCTTGCGCTTCGTTCAGCGGCTTGAAGGCTTCGCCGTTCTCACGCGCGACCTCGAAACGCACCTTGGCCTGCTGCGCATTCGCCAGGTCCGCGTGAACTTCCCAGTATTCTTCCGGAACGAAGGCGCGAATCTCACGCTCGCGCTCGACCACCAGCTTCACCGCTACCGATTGCACTCGGCCGGCGGAAAGCCCGCGGGCGATCTTCGCCCAGAGCAGCGGCGACACCATGTAGCCAACCACCCGATCGAGGAAACGACGCGCCTGCTGTGCGTTGACCCGGTTCAGATCGAGTTCGCCAGGCTTGGAGAAAGCCTCCTGAATCGCCTTCTTGGTGATCTCGTTGAACACCACGCGCTTGTAACGGCTGTCATCGCCACCGATGGATTCGCGCAGGTGCCAGGCGATGGCCTCCCCTTCTCTATCCAAGTCGGTCGCGAGATAGATGGTGTCGGCTTCCTTGGCCAGGCGGCGCAGCTCCTCGATGACCTTTTCCTTGCCGGGCAGGATCTCGTACTTGGCCTTCCAGCCATGTTCCGGATCGACGCCCATGCGCGCGATCAGTTGACGCTTGGCCTTCTCCTTGGGCGACAGCGCAGGCGCTTCGGCCGCCGCAGCCTTGCCGCGCTTGACCGGCTCCTTGTTGGCCGAGCCGCTGGTGGGAAGGTCGCGGATGTGGCCGATACTCGACTTCACCACGTACTGGTTGCCCAAATACTTGTTGATTGTCTTGGCCTTGGCCGGTGATTCCACGATGACCAGCGATTTACCCATGGAGAGGAGAGTTCCTGAATCTAGAGGTGAACAGAGGCGGCGCCTCCGGCAGTTTGAATACCCGTGCCGTCGGTAATCGGCAAGGCATCAGCGAACGTTCGTGCGCGTTTTGCGAACGGGGCGGCTCTGCAGGATATTCCTGCTCGGCTCGGCCTGGCGCGGACCAGAGCGACGATTCGAGGCCATGAACCGGACGCCTGGGTTACCGCTCTGTCTAAAAAGCACCGCTATATATAGTGGCGATGGAGCTGAGGTCAAGCGCGGCACTGGTAGCCCTGTGCCAGCTCAATCCCGAAAAACGCTGGGCTCGGCTTCGATCAGCGCGAACCTCGGCACCGTTTCACCGTTGACCTCGACCGTCTCGGTAAACATCGACAGTGGCCGCACCCAGAGTCCGCGCTCGCCATACAGCGCCTGGTAGAACACCACCAGCTCCTCCGTCTCGGAGTGCCGGGCCACGGCGAATACGCGATATTCCGGCCCCTTGTAATGGCGATAACGCCCCGGCTCCAACTGCATGCCTACCTCCACGCAACGACAAAAAAGAAAAACCGGGGCACCAGGCCCCGGCTTCCATGCACCGGCTGACAACATTCTTTCCGCAAACCTGCAGAAATGGTTGTCAGCCTAGCGCAGTCATTTGCATCTGTCTGTCAGAGGCGTTCGAAGACCGTACTGATCCCCTGGCCCAGACCGATACACATGGTGGCGACACCGAGCGTACCGTTGTTCTGCTTCATCACGTTCAGCAGGGTGCCGGAGATGCGCGCACCGGAGCAGCCGAACGGGTGACCCAGGGCGATGGCGCCGCCATGCAGGTTGACCTTCTCTTCCATCTTGTCGAGCAGCTTGAGGTCCTTGAGCACCGGCAGAGCCTGTGCTGCGAAGGCTTCGTTCAGCTCGACGTGGCTGATGTCGTCCATGGTCAGACCGGCGCGCTTGAGCACCTTCTGGGTGGACGGAACCGGGCCGTAACCCATGATTGCCGGGTCAACGCCAGCCAGTGCCATGGCGCGAACCACGGCCAACGGCTGGATGCCGAGATCCTTGGCGCGCTGGGCCGACATGACGATCATGCAAGACGCACCGTCGGTGATCTGCGAAGACGTACCGGCGGTCACGGTGCCGCCCTTCGGGTTGAACGCCGGCTTGAGCTCAGCCAGACCCTCGAGGGTGGTTTCCGGGCGGATGGTTTCGTCGTAGTCGAAGACCTTGAGGAAGCCGTTCTCGTCGTGACCTTCCATCGGGATGATCTCGTCCTTGAACTTGCCTTCCTGAGTCGCTTTCCAGGCCAGCTGGTGCGAGCGGTAGCCGAACTGATCCTGGGCTTCACGGGTAATGCCGTGCATCTTGCCGAGCATCTCGGCGGTCAGGCCCATCATGCCCGAGGCCTTGGCCACATGCAGCGACAGCTGCGGGTTCGGGTCGACACCGTGCATCATGCTGACGTGGCCCATGTGCTCCACGCCACCAATGACGAACACGTCGCCGTTGTTGGTTTGGATGGCCTGCACGGCAGTGTGCAGGGCGCTCATGGACGAACCGCACAGACGGCTCACGGTCTGGCCGGCGCTGGTGTGCGGAATGCGGGTCAGCAGCGACGCCATGCGGGCGATGTTCCAGCCCTGCTCGAGGGTCTGGTTCACGCAGCCCCAGATCACGTCCTCGACCTCGGCCGGGTCGATCTTCGGATTGCGCGCCAGCAGGCCGTCGATCAGCTGTGCGGACATGGTCTCGGCGCGGGTGTTACGGTGCATGCCGCCCTTGGAGCGCCCCATCGGGGTGCGACCGAAGTCGACGATGACTGCATCTCTTGGATTCAGGCTCATGAATTCTCTCTCCCTCGATTAACCGTAGAAGCGCTGGCCGTTGGCAGCCATCTCGCGCAGCTTCGCGGTCGGGTGGTACAGCGGGCCCAGGTCGGCGTACTTGTCGGCCATCGCGACGAACTCGGCGACGCCGATCGAATCGATGTAGCGCAGCGCACCACCACGGAAGGGTGGGAAGCCAATGCCATAGATCAGGCCCATGTCGGCTTCAGCAGCGGTCTCGACGATGCCGTCTTCCAGGCAGCGCACGGTTTCCAGGCACAGCGGGATCATCATGTAGTTGATGATGTCCTCGTCGGACAGCTCGCGCGTCTCGGCGACGATCGGCTTGAGCAGCTCGTAGGCCTGCGGGTCGACGACCTTCTTCGGCTTGCCCTTCTTGTCCATCTCGTAGGCATAGAAGCCCTTGCCGTTCTTCTGACCGAGGCGGTTGGCGTCGTACATGACGTCGACGGCGGTGCGGGTATCGTCCTTCATGCGATCCGGGAAGCCTTCGGCCATCACGTCACGGCCGTGGTGGCCGGTGTCCATGCCGACGACGTCCATCAGATAGGCCGGACCCATGGGCCAGCCGAACTTCTCCATCACCTTGTCGGCACGAACGAAGTCGACACCGTGGGCGATGGCGCGAGCGAAGCCGCCGAAGTACGGGAACAGCACGCGGTTGACGAGGAAGCCCGGGCAGTCGTTGACCACGACCGGGCTCTTGCCCATTTTCTTGGCGTAGGCGACGGTGGTGGCGATGGCGGTTTCGCTGGTCTTCTCGCCGCGGATCACCTCAACCAGCGGCATCATGTGCACCGGGTTGAAGAAGTGCATGCCGCAGAAGTTTTCCGGACGCTTGAGCGCCTGGGCCAGGTAGCTGATGGAGATGGTGGAGGTGTTGGAGGCGATGATCGCGTCCTCGCGTACATGCCCTTCCACCTCGGCCAGCACGGCGTGCTTGACCTTCGGGTTCTCGACCACGGCTTCCACGACGATGTCGACATTGCCGAAGTCGCCGTAGGACATGGTCGGACGAATCGCGTTGAGCGCCTGCGCCATCTTCTCCGGCGTCAGACGGCCCTTCTCGACACGCTTGCTGAGCAGCTTGGAGGCCTCGTCCAGACCCATCTGGATACCCTCTTCGCGGATATCCTTCATCAGGATCGGCGTGCCCTTGACGGCCGACTGGTAGGCGATGCCGCCACCCATGATGCCGGCGCCGAGTACGGCAGCCAGTTTCACGTCACGCGCCTGCTTGTCGTAGGCCTTGGCCTTCTTCTTCAATTCCTGATCGCTGAGGAACAGGCCGACCAGGCTTTCGGCAACCGAGGTCTTGGCCAGCTTGACGAAGCCGGCGGCCTCTACTTCCAGCGCCTTGTCACGGCCGAAGTTGGCGGCTTTCTGAATGGTCTTGATGGCTTCGACCGGGGCCGGATAGTTCGGGCCGGCCTGGCCAGCCACGAAGGCCTTGCTGGTTTCGAAGGCCATCATCTGCTCGATGGCGTTGAGCTTGAGCTTGTCCAGCTTCGGCTGACGCTTGGCCTTGTAGTCCAGCTCGCCGGAGATGGCGCGCTTGACCAGGTCCAGGGCAGCTTCCTGCAGTTTCTCCGGAGCGACGACGGCATCGACCGCGTGCACCTTGAGGGCGTCTTCGGCACGGTTTTCCTTGCCGGAGGCGATCCACTCGACGGCGTTGTCCACACCGATCAGGCGCGGCAGACGCACAGTACCGCCGAAGCCCGGGTAGATGCCCAGCTTGACTTCCGGCAGGCCGGCCTTGGCGGTGGTGGACATGACGCGATAGTCGGCAGCCATGCACATCTCGAAACCGCCACCCAGGGCAATGCCGTTGATGGCGACCACGGTGGGTACGCCCAGGTCTTCGAAATCGCTGAAGATCTTGTTCGCTTCGAGGTTGCCGGCAACCAGCTCTTCATCGGGCAACTTGAAGTTGTCGACGAACTCGGTGATGTCGGCACCGACGATGAACACATCCTTGCCGCTGGTGACGATCACGCCCTTGACCGAAGCGTCGGCCTTGATGGCATCGACAGCCTGGCGCAGATCGTTGAGAGTGAGGCGATTGAATTTATTGACGGACTCACCCTTGAGGTCGAAATTCAATTCGACGATGCCGCTCTCAAGAGCCTTAACCGTGATGGCTTTACCTTCGTAAATCATCAACTGATCTCCAGGTATGGAAGCTGAACGTTACGTGTCTCACGTCTTCGGCCCTGACTCGACCGCGCCTCGCGGCGAACGACACCCACCGACACGATAATCCGGGTGACCGGCATCTGCTCTGGCAAACGCTCGATTCATACGCCCGTTTGATTTGGGTCGGCACACCTTCGGGGAAAAGCGCAGCATTGTCAATCGGCTGCTTTGCCTAACCGAAAGTGACCTGCAAGCGGACATTTCGCGACTACCCGGTCATCATCGACAGCGCCGATCCGCCTGCATTCACCCTATCCATGGCCGAGTTGCTCGGCGGTCGGCCCGGCTGAAACCGAGCCGTACCAACCGGGTCAATCCTAGACGCAGTCGAGCAGGTACACTGCCGCATTTCGTTGCACGCCATGTGCGGCCAACGCACCACCGAATCCGGAGTACTGCATGTCCCAAGCCCCCATCGCCCGCGCCGACACCGGCACCGACCCTTACCGCTGGCTGGAGAATCGCGACGCCGAGGACGTGCTGGCCTATCTCAAGGCCGAGAATGCCTATCTCGAGGAGCAGCTCGCCGATCAGGCCGAACTGCGTGAAGCCCTGTTTCAGAAGATCAAGAGCCGCATCCGCGAAACCGATCTGTCACTGCCCTCCCCGTGGGGGCCGTGGCTGTACTATCAGCGCACCACCGCAGGCGAGGAGTATCCCCGGCACTACCGCTGCCCGCGCCCGCTGGATGGTTCGCTGACCGTCGATGAGAGCGCCGAACAGCTGCTGCTCGACCCCAACGAGCTGGCCGGCGGCGGTTTTCTTTCGCTGGGTGCCTTCAGCGTCAGCCAGGACCACAGCAAGCTCGCCTACAGCCTCGACCGCGAGGGCGACGAGCTCTACCGGCTGTACGTCAAGGACCTGGCCAGCGGCGCGGTCACCGAGCTGCCCTTCGACAACTGCGACGGCAGCATGACCTGGGCCAACGACAGCCAGACCCTGTTCTACGGCGAGCTGGACGACACCCACCGCCCGCACAAGATTTACCGCCACCGCCTTGGCGATACGGACAGCAGCGAGGTTTATCACGACCCGGACGGGCGCTTCTTCGTGCATTGCTACCGCGCCAGCTCCGAGCGCCAGCTGGTCATACTTTCCCACAGCAAGACCACCAGCGAAGCCTGGGTGCTGTCGGCGGACGAGCCGGAAGGTCAATGGACGTGCCTGGCACCACGCCAGGAAGATCACGAGTACTTTCCCGATCATGGCCTTCACCAAGGTCAGTGGAGCTGGCTGATCCGCAGCAATCAGGCGGGCATCAACTTCGCGCTCTATCACGCCAGCGAGGCGCAGCCCGAGCGGGAGCACTGGCAGGAACTGGTTGCCCATGACGACGCGGTGATGCTCGAGGACGTCAGCCTCAACGCCGAGGCGATCACCCTGACCCTGCGCGAAGGCGGCCTGCCGGTTATCGAGGTGCGGCCACAGGGCGTGCAGCCCTATCGCCTGCAGCTGCCAGATGCGGCCTACAGCCTGCACGTGCAGAATTCGCTGGAGTTCACCAGCACGGTGATCCGCCTGCGCTATGAAGCGCTCAACCGCCCGGCGCAAGTCCGTCAGCTGACGCTGGCCGACGGCACGCAGGAAGTGCTCAAGGAAACGCCGGTGGAAGGCCCCTTCGATGCGGACGCCTATGAAAGTCGACGCATCTGGGCGACCGCCCAGGACGGCACGCAGATACCCATCAGCCTGGTCGGCCGCCGCGACAGCTTCGGCAAGCCGGCTCCGCTCTATCTCTACGGTTACGGCGCCTATGGGCACAGCCTCGATCCGTGGTTCTCCCATGCGCGCCTGTCGCTGCTCGACCGCGGTTTCGTCTTCGCCATCGCCCATGTGCGCGGCGGCGGCGATCTCGGCGAAGCCTGGTATCGCGCCGGCAAGCTGGAACACAAGCCGAACACCTTCAGCGACTTCATCGCCTGCGCCGAGCAGCTGTTGGCCGATGGCTACACCACCTCAGAGCGCCTGGCCATCAGCGGCGGCAGCGCCGGCGGGCTGCTGATCGGCGCAGTGCTGAACATGCGCCCGGAGCTGTTCGGCGCGGCAGTCGCCGAGGTGCCCTTCGTCGATGTACTCAACACCATGCTCAACGCCGACCTGCCGCTGACCGTCACCGAGTACGACGAATGGGGCGATCCGAATCAAGCGGAGGTGCATGAGCGGATCAAGGCCTATGCGCCCTACGAAAATATCCGCGCCCAGGCCTACCCCGCGCTGCTCGCCGTGGCTGGTTACAACGACAGCCGCGTGCAGTACTGGGAAGCGGCCAAATGGGTCGCCAAGCTGCGCGCGACCCGCACCGACGACAACCTGTTGCTGCTCAAGACCGAATTTGGCGCCGGGCACGGTGGCATGAGCGGTCGCTACCAGGCGCTCAAGGACGTGGCGCTGGAGTACGCCTTTGTGCTCAAGGTATTCGGCATGGCCGGTTAGCACGCACGCGCGCGGCTCTTCGGATTGCGCTAGATATTCAGCCTCGGGGCCGACCGTGAAGCACGGCTGCCCCGCGCCGGTGTTAGCCGCGAAGCTCGTCCATCGCATTTCACGATTCGCGGTCAGGACCGCTCCCACGCATTGGCGCGCCCTGGATCGCTCCCCTGCATCCGTTTGGCTTCCCACAACAGCCATTACACCGCGTTGTCGCCAGATGCCGACCTGCGGCACCGAACAGCCTGCGCTGGCGAGAGTCATTCATTGAGAATGTCCTCGTCGGAGCCACCCATGAACAACAAGTCCTCGAACCACCAGAATCAGAACGTCCACGGCTGGGAGCGCGCCATGTCCCTGGCCGGCGGGCTGTATTTCCTTGCCAAGGGCCTCAGCCGCGGCGGTTTGGGCGGACTGCTGCAGCTGGGTATCGGCGGCCTGGCGCTGTCCCGTGGCGTAACCGGGCACTGCGAGGCCAAGCGCGTGTTCAATGAAATCAACGAACAGGCCGGCATGGCCGAAGGCCGCTCGCACCACATGCCGTTCGAACGCTCGGAAAAAGATAGTCAGCAACTGCAAGCCAATGCCGAGGCAGCCACCAACGGCACCACCGTAACCGGCAATGACAGCCTGAAAAGCCCGCCCGCCGGCGTCTGATCCCCGCGGCCATACAAGCGGGAAACATCGAGCCCGGCGAGTCGTGGCATTGCCGCCGGGCACAGGCTCATGGGTAGAGGCGACCGGCTGCGTGACTACGCTCCGGTCTCCCTTGCCTTCAGCGCTTCTTCACCACCTCATGAGCCTCGATCAGCTGATCGACCACGCCAGGATCGGCCAGGGTCGAGGTATCGCCCAGCGCGTCATAGTCGTCCGTGGCGATCTTGCGCAGCAGCCGGCGCATGATCTTGCCGGAACGCGTCTTCGGCAGCCCAGGGGCCCACTGAATCACATCCGGCACGGCGATCGGCCCGATCTCCTTGCGCACCCATTGCTGCAGCTCCTGCCGCAGCGCGTCCGTGGGCTGCACGCCACTGACCAAGGTTACATACACGTAGATCGCCTGTCCCTTCAGTGCATGCGGAACGCCCACCGCTGCCGCTTCGGCCACCTTGGCATGGGCGACCATGGCGCTTTCTATCTCCGCGGTGCCCATGCGGTGCCCGGACACGTTGAGCACGTCATCGACCCTTCCGGTGATCCAGTAATAGCCATCCTCGTCGCGGCGCGCGCCATCGCCGGTGAAGTACATGCCGCGGAAGGTCTTGAAGTAGGTGTCGACGAAGCGGTCGTGGTCCTTGTAGATGGTGCGCATCTGCCCCGGCCAGGAGTCGAGGATCACCAGATTGCCCTCGGCCGCGCCTTCGAGCAGGTTGCCGAGGTTGTCCACCAACCCCGGCACCACGCCGAACAACGGGCGCGTTGCGGAGCCCGGCTTGAGCGCAGTCGCTCCCGGCAGCGGGCTGATCAGGATGCCACCGGTCTCGGTCTGCCACCAGGTATCGACGATGGGGCAGCGCGATTGGCCGACCGTTTCGTAATACCAGTGCCATGCCTCGGGATTGATCGGTTCGCCCACCGTGCCGAGCAGACGCAGGCTGGAGCCGTCGGCCCCCTCCACCGCCGCGGCCCCCTCGGCCATCATGGCGCGGATCGCCGTGGGCGCCGTGTAAAGGATGTTCACCTTGTGCTTGTCGATGATCCGGGCGATGCGGGTAACGTCTGGATGATTCGGCACGCCTTCGTACATCAGCGTCGTCGCGCCGTTGGCCAGCGGGCCATAGATCAGGTAGCTGTGCCCGGTGATCCAGCCGATATCGGCCGTGCACCAATAGACCTCCCCGGGGCGGTAGTCGAACACCCGCTCATGGGTCAGTGCGGCATAGAGCAGATAGCCGCCGCAGGTATGCAGAACGCCCTTCGGCTTGCCCGTGGAGCCGGAGGTATAAAGGATGAACAGCGGCTCCTCGGCCCCCATTTCCTTCGGCGCGCAAACCTCACCGGCCACGCGCATCAGGTCGTCGTAGCAGATGTCGCGATGCGCGTGCCAGCGGATGTCCGCACCCGTGCGGCGCACGACGATGATCTTCTTCACACAGCTGGTCTGGGGATTGGTCAGCGCCTCGTCGACGTTCTCCTTGAGCGGCACGGGTTTGCCGCCGCGAATGCCTTCGTCGGCGGTGATCACGATCTTCGACTGGCCATCGATGATGCGCCCGGCCAGTGCTTCCGGGGAGAAGCCACCGAACACCACCGAGTGGATCGCGCCGATACGCGCACAGGCCAGCATCGCCACCGCGGCCTCGGGAATCATCGGCATGTAGATGGTCACCACGTCACCGCGGTGCACATCCTGCCCGCGCAGCGCATTGGCGAACTTGCTGACTTCCTGGTGCAGCTCGCGGTAGGTGATCTCGCGGTGTTCGGAAGGATCATCGCCCTCCCAGATGATTGCCAGCTGATCGCCGCGCTCGGCCAGGTGCCGATCCAGGCAGTTGGCCGAGACGTTGAGCGTGCCATCGGCGAACCATTTGATATCCACATGGTGATCGTCGAAGGAGGTGCGCTTGACCTCGGTGAAAGGCCGGATCCAGTCCAGCCGCGCCGCCTGTTCACGCCAGAAGCCCTCGGGATTGATCACCGACTGCTGGTACATGGCCTTGTAGCTGGCTTCGTTGGTCAGTGACTGAGCGGCCACCTCGGGCCGAACCGGATATACGGACGCAGCGCTCATGGCAGTTCCTCGTCTGTCTTGTTGGTATGCAGAACCCTGTCCAGCAGGCGAACCCAATGACCAACCCAGCGCCTGTCAGACGGTGCACTCCAGCCAAGCACGCCACCCTTGGCGTATCGGCTTTGCTCAAGCATAGACCGCGCCTCACCGCATGGCGTGTGCACTACCGCCATTTGCCAGAGCTTTCGCGTAGCTGAATGCTACGGCCCCGACACCCGCGGACGCGTTTTGCAGGCAAAAAAAAAAGCGGCCTCAAGGGCCGCTCGTTCAACCATCCGGTTGGAATACACACTTGTCCGATCACGCAGATAGACGCCGCCAT
>DAMCQE010000045.1:0-22635 GCA_032105665.1 Pseudomonas sp.
AACAGAACACGGCGCGTTCCTGACCGGCCAGGCTGGCCTGCTCGCGCCGTTGCTCATCGGCCATGACGTAGTTGAAGCGCTCGACGACCGCCTCGCTGGCATGAGTCAGCGGAACGAAGCAGGCGAGCAGGGCAAGAGCGAGCGTACGCATGAGGAGGCATCCGTTACTTGAAGTAGTTAGTGGCCTGTTAGGGTTCAGTTGGTCAATTTCGGCGCCCATGGCCCCGATACTGTGTCGCAGCGCCTTGTCTCGGAGCCATGTTCATCCGATCTTGCCTCGACCCACTCACCGCACAGGCCATTAGGATTTTTTGGGCATCCGACTATAAAAAGCGCCAAGCCAGCGGACCCCGGCACAGGTCAACAAAAGTGCTGTTGTGCGAGGCGCCGGCGCCATCCGTGAGCCGCGTCACATGTCGCCGCCGGACCTGAGGACAGCAATATGACACTCATGCCGTAGCTGGCGCTTTTTCCGCCAAATGACAGAAGTGCGCGCCTTTGCCGCATTGACGATAGAAAAAATCGATGAAGCGTTTTGCTGGAAACGCCAGACAGGAAGGAGGCATTCGACTAAAGTAGCAACCCTTCACCACCGAGGAGCCGTAACCCCCATGCTAGATGGACATGCAGAGCTGACCATGACCGTGCTGATGACGCCGGACAAAGCCAATTTTTCCGGCAACGTACATGGCGGCACGCTGCTCAAGTATCTCGACGAAGTCGCCTATGCCTGCGCCAGCCGTTACGCCGGGCAGTACGTCGTCACCCTCTCGGTGGATCAGGTGGTGTTCCGCCAGCCGGTGCATGTTGGCGAACTGGTCACCTTCCTCGCCTCGGTCAACTACACCGGTACCACTTCGATGGAGATCGGCATCAAAGTCGTCACCGAAGACATTCGCGAGAAGACCGTGCGCCACACCAACAGCTGCTTCTTCACCATGGTCGCCCTCGGCGAAGACGGCAAACCGGTAGCGGTACCGCCGCTCAACCCGAAGACGCCTGAACAGCAGCGTCGTTTCGCCCAGGCCTACCAGCGCCGCGAAATCCGCCGCGAACTGGAACATCGCTACAGCGAGCTACGCGCTGGCAACGAGCGCCTCACCGCCGTGAAGTAAGCGCTACTCCGTGAAACCACGTGGAATCCGGCCAGCCTGGATTCCACGGCGGCCCCAAATTTGTAACAAAACCTTATACAATGCACGGCTTTCCGCATCCCGCCCCCCTGAGGATCTGCCGTGAGCTCGCTGCCACCCTGCCCCAAATGCAACTCCGAATACACCTACGAAGACGGCGAGATGCTGGTCTGCCCCGAGTGCGCCCATGAGTGGTCCGCCACTAACGGCGCGGCTGCCGCGAGCGAAAGCGACAAGGTGATTAAGGACTCGGTAGGCAACACACTGCAGGATGGCGACACCATCACGGTAATCAAGGACCTCAAGGTCAAGGGCTCGTCGCTGGTGGTCAAGGTCGGCACCAAGGTGAAGAACATCCGCCTGGTCGACGGCGACCACGATATCGACTGCAAGATCGACGGCATCGGCGCGATGAAGCTGAAGTCCGAGTTCGTCAGAAAAGTCTGAGCCGCGATGCTCGTCCGAAAGCCCGGCATTCGCCGGGCTTTCGCGTTTCAGAGCAGCCGCAACAGCCAGTCCAGCCGCTCGCGGGTAAAGCCGCTACCAACGAACAGCAGATCGATCCAGAACGCCTGGTGCAGCATCACGATCAGCCAGAACGCCAGCTGATAGCTCAGCTTGCGGGTCTTGTGGCGAAACACTTGCTGCGCCACGAGCGCACCCGGCCAGCCGCCGGCCAGCTCGAAGAAATGCAGTGTGGTTTCCGGTGTGCGCCAGCGATCCTTCAGCGCGCTGTGCTTGTCGCGCCAGTAGAGGACGAAGGTCAGCAGGCTGGCGACGGCATAGATCGCCAACGGCAACACCGCACCGAGTCGCAGGAGGCTGCCCGCCAACGGCAGCAGACAGAGCAGCCCGAACAGCACCAGTTTGAGGGGAAGCTGCTGGATGTTGCCGGCGACCAACTGGCGCGCAGGCTTGCCAGCGGCCCGCGCCGTCGCGCGCGGACGGGCCTGTTGCTCGTCCGGCTTGCGCTGACTGCCCGGGCGCTGGCGAATCGCTGGCTGGTCCAGCGTCAGCGGCGCATCCAGCCGCAGATGCTCGGCACGTAGCCGGCCCTGGGGATCGCGCCCCGACACGTAGAGCACACGATCACCAACCAGCGGCCGACGCTCACCATGCACGGCCGAGATATGCGCGAAGACATCTTCACCGCCCTGCTCCGGGCGAATGAAGCCGAAGCCCTTCTGGTCGTTCCAGCTTTTCAGCGTGCCTCGCTGTTCCATGCACCGCAATCCATGTGATCAAAGCCGCGCATGCTAACCGAGCTCGGCATGCGTTGGCAGCAAGCCGCTATGGCCATGGCACGGTGGTCGGCGTTATGGTCGGGCGATCTCCAGTCCAGGGAAGAAGCATGGCCAGCAAGCCCAACAGTTCGAACAAGCAGAAGCACCTCGCCGTGCTGATCGACGCCGACAACGCGCCCGCCGCCATCGTCGAAGGGCTGTTCGAGGAAATCGCAAAATACGGCGTCGCCAGCGTCAAGCGCATCTACGGCGACTGGACCAAACCCAACCTCGGCAGCTGGAAGAAGGTGCTGCTCGACTACTCGATCCAGCCGATCCAGCAGTTCGCCTACACCTCGGGCAAGAACGCCACCGACAGCTCGCTGATCATCGACGCCATGGACCTGCTCTACACGCGGCGTTTCGACGGCTTCTGCCTGGTTTCCAGCGACAGCGACTTCACTCGTCTGGCCGCGCGCATCCGCGAGGAAGGCCTGACGGTGTACGGCTTCGGTGAGCAGAAGACGCCCTCGCCCTTCGTCTCTGCCTGCGACAAGTTCATCTACACCGAAATCCTGCGCGCCGATGCCGCCAAAACGACATCCGAGCCACCGTCATCCGAAAAGCTCGCCGCAGCCGCTGCTCAGGTGGAAGAGACCAGCAAGCCGCCGAAGGCCGGCGACAAGGGCGACACCATCAAATGTCAGCAGGTGCCGGTGGACTTCATCGCCAAGGTGCTCGACGACCTGTCCGAGGAGGACGACTGGATTCAGCTGGGCACTCTCGGACAGAACATCAGCAAGCTGCGTCCGGCCTTCGATCCGCGGCTGTATGGCTGCAAGAAGCTCAGCGACCTGATCGCCAACCAGCCCAAGCGCTTCGACCTGGAATCACGGGGCAGCAGCGCCACCGGCGGCAAGGACCTCTACGTGCGCCTACGCAAACCCGGCAAGCACTGAGCACCGCCACTCAGCTCGCCTGCTCGTCCGGCGCATGGCAGCAGACGCGGTCCCGGCCCTCATGCTTGGCCCGATACAGCGCGGCGTCGGCACGGCGCAGCAGGCTGTCCACTGTGTCCGTCGCGTTTAGCTCGGCGACACCGGCGCTGAGGGTCTGCGTCTGGCCAGTACTGAAAGACAGCGCCCGCGACTGCTCGCACAGGCGCTCGGCAAACGCCGTGGCCTGCTGGCTGCTGGTTTCTGGGCACAGCAGAAGGAACTCTTCGCCACCCCAGCGGCCCACGGCATCACTGCCGCGCAGGCAACCAACCAGTAGATCGGCAAACTCCTTGAGCACGCGGTCACCCATCTGGTGACCGAACTCGTCGTTGATGGATTTGAAGTGGTCGATATCCAGCATGACGATCGACAGCGGCCGGCTGTAACGCCGCGCCTGCTCCAGCGCCCTGGCGAAACGCCGATCCAGGGCGGCGCGGTTGGCCAGGCCGGTGAGCGGATCGGTCTGCGATTTGACCTGCAGCTGCTCGTTCAACCGGCGCAGCCGGCCGATCCAGAACAGGCTGGTCAGCAGCATCACCGAAAAGACCACGACGATCTGCACGACCAGACGGTAGTCGGTGCCCGACTCGACGCGAATCGGCGCATGCCTGTTGGCGATCTGGTTCAGCTCGCCCGGCGTGATCGTCGCAATCGCCTTGTCCAGGATGTCGCGCAACACCGGCTCGCTCTTCAGCACGCCGATGCGAAACTGATTGTCGAGACTCGTCAGCTGCCCGGCGATCTTCAGATTGAACCAGCCTTCGCGGCGAATGGTGTAGGCAGCCACGGTCAGCGAGCGCACGGTGAGATCGGCCTTGCGCTCGTTCACCAGCGCCAGCGCCTGGGCATCCGTGTCGGTGCTGATGACGCGCAACCGGGGAAAGTCCCGCCGAACGCTTTCCTCGACAAACGTGCCCACCGGCAAAGCGACCGTTACGTCTTCGAGGGCGGACAAGTCAGCCACATAGGGATGGTCTTCCCGCGCGATCACCACATTGGCGTCGGTGAACAGCGGCTGGGTGAAGATCAGCCAGGCATCACGCACCGGCGTCTGGTTGAGGAAGCTGAGCAGCTGGCAGCGGCCGGCCTGGGAGAATGCCACCGACTGGCCCCAGTCGCTGGTCGCCACGATATCCAGTTGCAGCCCCGCCCGTTGAGCAACGAGGCGCAGCAGATCGGCGGCGATCCCTTCATGCTCCCCGCGGGCATTGAGCATCTCGAACGGCAGCCAGTCCGGGTCGACACAGATGCTGACCGAGCGGTTGCCGGCCAGCCAGTCACGTTCGGCTGCGTCGAGCTCGAGCGTTACATCGGCCGTTGCCGCTGCACCACCTGCAAATGCCAGCAACGCCAGAAGCAGATACCTAGTCACTTCAGCCACCCTCGGAGGAGCGCACGTAACATTGGCGACGGATACAGTTCAACACGACGCTAATGGCACGGCAAGGAAAGTCATGGCAATGAGCTATCACATATCGTGCCAAACGGTTTTTTGACGCTAGAAAATCATTTGCAATCATTCCTTGGCGCAACGATCGAACCGAGGGCGGATGCGCTCTTCTAAAGGGGACCGATTAATGGAGGTTTCCATGAGCAAGCAGCTACTACTCGCCTGCGGCCTGGCGATTTGCGTGCCGGCAGCGCTGGCGCAGACGCCGCAGCCAGAGATCATCACCCACCTCAACGGCCTGGACGTCGAGATCAGCCCAATGGGTGTGCCAGCCAAGTCAGAGGGCGTGGAGGGCGAACTGCTCGGCGTACGCGCGGTGAAGGTAATGAACCGTACCGGCGGCCAGATTTCCTGCGAATTCCACGTTCCGGCCGAAGCGCGCTCGGATACCTCGGCCTCGCCGGTGTTCACCGTTGCGCCAAATACCCAGCGTACCGAACGCGTGCCAGGCGACTATTCGCCCGACCAGCCCTACGCGGAGATCACCTGCCGTTCCAGCGACCAGAGCCAGAACCAGGCGCAGTAACCCGTATGGCTTTCAGCGGCGCTCCTCGCGGATAAAGGGAATGCCCAGCGCGCCCGGCTGGTTGCCGGTGGCGTACCTGCCGCTGGCAACCCAGATCATCACCGCCAGGGTCACCGCGTAGGGCGTCATCAGCACGAAGTACTGCGGCAGGCGCACGCCAGCGGCGGCCAGCTGCGGGATCAGCGCCTCGATGCAGCCGAACAGCAGCGCTCCGGCCAGCGCCTTCCAGGGTGACCAGCGGGCGAAGATCACCAGCGCCACGGCGATCCAGCCGCGGCCGCCGGTCATGTCGGCGATCCACAGCTTGGTGCTGAGCAGCGAGATGTAACCGCCGGCCAGACCGATCAGCGCGGCACCGGCGAGGATCGCTGCCAGCCGGTATCCGAGCACGGAAATGCCCGCGGCATCCGCCGCCTGCGGGTTCTCCCCCACCGCGCGCAGGCGCAGGCCCGTGGTGGTGCGGGTGAGAAACCAGACCACGGCGAGCACGATCAGCGGCGTCATGAACACCAGCGGGTTCTGCACGAAGAGCTTGCCCAGCAGTGGCAGCTCGGACAGCGGCCAGAGCTCGACGGCAGCCAGCCCCTTGACCGGCTTGTTGGTCCAGTCCAGCAACGTGCCGAGCAAGCCGGTCAGCCCCTGGCAGAAGAACACCAGTGCCAGGCCGGCGATGACCTGATTGATGCGCAGCACCAGCACCATCAGCGCGAACAGCAGCGACACCACGGCCGCCGCCCCCATCGCCAGCAGCAGCGAAACGCCGTGACTGCCATAGGCCAGCTGCGCGCCGATGGCGGCCAGCGCACCGACCAGCATCTGGCCCTCGGCACCGAGGGCCAGCACGCCAGCACGTTCGGTGAGGATCAAGCCCAGCGCCGCGAGGGCGAAAGGCACGGCGAAGTCCGGCGTGTTGCCGAGCCAGTTGGCGATCATGTCCATCAGCTTTCGCCTCCCTGAACGCGGCGGATGCGGTGGCGGATAAAGAAATCCGAGGAGGCGACGCAGATCACCAGGATCGCCTGGATCAGCTGCACCATGGAAAAGGGGATCTGGTAGAACACCTGCAGGCTGCGTCCGGCAACGAACAGCATCGCCATCAGCAGCGCCACCACCAGTGCCGCCACCGGGTTGTTGCGGGCGAGAAAGGCGATGAGGATGCCGGAGAAGCCGTAGCCCTGATAGAACGACTGGGTCAGCCGCCCCTCCTGCCCCGCCGTGACCAGAAACCCGGCGATCCCGGCCATGGCGCCAGAGATCAGCACCGTGCCGATGATCATCTTCTGCACCGGCACCCCGACTGCCCCCGCCACCCGCGGGTTGGCATCGACAAAGCGCAGGTACAACCCCGCGCGGGAAATGCCGAGAAACCACAGCGCCAGCAACGCGACGACCACCGCCAGCGGCACCGCCGCGCTGATGCCATCGACCAGCTCGGGCAAACGCTCGAACGGCTGGAACTGCGGCGAATACGGGAACGAGCTCTTCGGGTCTTTCCAGCTGCCGTAGAGCAGGTGCAGCAGGAAGTTGATCGCCAGGTAGTTGAGCATCAGCGTCGAGATGATCTCGTTGACCTTCAGCCGCAGCTTGAGCAGCACCGGCGCCAGCGCCCAGAGCAGGCCGCAGAAAATGGCCGCGGCCAGCATCAGCGGCAGGCGCAGCGCGGAAGGGCCGACCTCGAACAGCGAGACCGCCGTGGCACCGATGGCGCCCCAGATCATCTGACCCTCAAGCCCGAGGTTCCAGAACCTGGCGCGGAAGGCCATGCAGCCGGCCAAGCCGACGAGGATCATCGGCGATGCCTGAAACAAGACCGCTTTCAGGCTCTGTGCATCGAATACCGTGAGGATGACAAACTCATTGAGCAGCTCACCGGCCGGTACGCCAGCGGCGATCAGGATTGCGGCGGAGATGCCCAGCCCCAGCAACAGGGCGAGCCCGATGATCGCAGCCTGCCAATGCCAGGCCAGTTGCTGGCGGATCTCCAATGCGTAACGACGCGACAGCAACGGCTGTTTTGCACGCTTCGCCACTGAGGCGGCCTGTTCCAGCATCATCGGGCGTACCTGTTCATTCATGGTCTGCCCCTTCAGTTGTCAACTCTGCTTGGCCCTGCCCGTCGTGACTCACCATGGCTCGGCCGATTGCCTGCCGGTCAGCCGGGCGGTCGAATTCGGCCACCATGCGCCCGCCACTCATCACGCCGATGCGGTCGGCCAGGGCCAGCACTTCGTCGAGGTCTTCACTGATCACCAGCACAGCCGCGCCGGCATCGCGGGCGGCGCGCAGCCGGCCATGCACGGCAGCGGTGGCACGCACGTCGAGCCCGCGGCTGGGGCTGTGTACCAACACCAGTTGCGGGTCGCGGGAGAATTCGCGGGCGATCACCAGCTTCTGCGCGTTGCCACCGGAGAGCAGCGCGGCCTTCTGCTTCAGGGAGCGCACGCCCTGCACATCGAACCCGGCCACCGCCTCGGCAGCGTCTTCCTCCAGACGCTTGCGCCGGAGATTGAAGAACGAGCCATAGCGCCCGCTGTGGATCTGCCCGACACCGAAGTTCTCCGCCACCGAGAGCTCGCCAGCCAGCGCGGTGCCGTAGCGGTCGGCCGGGATCGAGGCGATGCGCAACTCCCGGCGCTGTTCAGAGCTGGCCCGGCGCAAGTCGCCAAAACCGGTCAATTCCAACGCGCCTTCGCAGGACTCGGGCAAGCCCATCAGCACATTGGCCAACTCGCTCTGGCCGTTACCGCCGACGCCAGCGATGCCGTAGATTTCGCCGGCACGCAGGTCGAGCGTCACACCATTGAGTGCGCCGTGCTCGCCCCCGCCGGTCGATCTGAGATCACGCACTTGCAGCCGCACCTCGCCCGGTGTCGCCGGCTGGTACTCGCTGGCCGGTGCTGACTCACCCACGGTCAGACGCACCAGCTCCGGCACCGAGACCGATTGGGGGTCGAGGGTTTGAATCGTCCGCCCTCCGCGCATCACGGTGACGCGGTCGGCGAAGCGCTTCACATCGCTCATCTTGTGAGTGACCAGAATCACCGCCGCGCCCTGGCGAGCAAAGGCGCGCACGGTTTCCAGCAGGCGCTCGGCTTCCTGATCGGTGAGTACCGCCGTCGGCTCATCCAGGATCAGGATCCGCGCGCCAGCCAGCAGCACCTTAAGAATTTCCACCCGCTGCTGCTCGGCCACCGAAAGCGACTCAGTGGGCTTGCGCGGGTCGATAACAAAGCCCAGCTCAGCCGCCTTTTCCGTTATCTGTGCCTCCAGCGCGCTGAGGCGTTGGCGGTGGCTGCCGTTGAAGCTTTTGTTGCCGGGCTGCTCGGGCAAGCCGAGCTGAATGTTCTCGGCCACGGTAAAGGGCTTCACCAGCTTGAAATGCTGGTGAACCATGCCGATGTGGTAGCGACCAGCATCCCGCGGGCCGCTCAAGCGCACCGGGTTGTCGTCGATCAGCAGCGATCCGCTTTCCGGTGCGTAGAGGCCGGCGGCGATGTTCATCAGCGAGGATTTGCCCGCGCCGTTCTCGCCGAGCAGCGCATGCACTTCGCCCCATTTGGCAGTGAAATCCGCCTGGGACAGGGCCATGAAGCCGTCGAACGACTTGCTCACCCCGGTCAGCTGGATCGCGTTCAGGTTGCTCATTGCTGGGTGATCACTCCTTTGACGAACCAGTCCATCTGCCACAACGCCGGGTCTGCCATGACCTCGCCAGCGGCGATGCGCTCGGTGCCGTCGCGGTCGAGCATCGGCCCGGCGTAGATCTGCTTCTCGCCTTTGAGCAGCTCTTCGCGGGCGGCCATGATCTTGGCCTTATCCGCTTCGGAAACCGCCGGACCGCAGCAGGCCGCATCAGTCCCGCCTTCGGCCATGGACAGCAGCGCGCCGTTCTCAGGCGGCGTCCAGTTGCCGGCGCTTATCTTCTTCAGCTCCGGCGCGAGGAACTTGTCCCACACCCAGACCGATGAGCAGACGGTGGCGTCAGGGGCGAACTCACTCATGTCGCGATGGTGCCCGGTGCCGTGCACGCCGCGCTCCTGGGCGACGATCTGCGGTGTCGGGCTGTCGACGTGCTGGCCGAGCACGTCGGCGCCAGAGTCGATCAGCGCCATGGCGGCGGCGCGTTCCTTGACGGGGTCGTTCCAGGCGCCGGTGTAGACCACGGTGACGGTGGCATCCGGGTTGATCTGCTGCGCGCCAAGGGCGAAGGCGTTGACCGTCCAGTTAACCTGGCCGAAAGGATTGGCGGCGACAAAGCCCAGCTTGCCGGTCTTCGACGCCGCGCCCGCAGCCATCCCGCACAGATACTGGCTTTCGTAGGTGCGCCCGTAGAAGGATTCGAGGTTGCCGCTGTTGGTGGTGCCCGA
Source organism: Pseudomonas sp. (assembly GCA_032105665.1). GTDB lineage: Bacteria > Pseudomonadota > Gammaproteobacteria > Pseudomonadales > Pseudomonadaceae > Stutzerimonas. The sequence continues at coordinate 9,698 of DAMCQE010000045.1, forward strand.
GCCGTTGAGGAAGGCCACGTCCGGATACTTGTCTGCCAGCTCCTTGAAGGTGTCCGAGTAGCCGAATGCGGTGCCAATGATCACGTTGGCGCCACGCTGGATCAGCCGGTCCACGGCCGGGCGGATCGAGGAGGCATTCTCCGGCACGCTTTCGACGTACTGGATCTTGGTATCCAGCTCGGTTTCGAGCTTCTGCCGCGCCTCATCGAAGGCCTGGGTCCAGCCACCGTCATTACGCGGGCTGATGTAGAGCATGGCGATCTTCGCCGGTTTATCGAGGGTCAGCCCCTGCCCCTCCTGCGCCGCGGCGGCGCCAACAGTCGTCGCCAGGCCGAGAGCCACCGCCGCACACAAGGTCCGTTTCATCTGATTGAGCATTTTTGGTCTTCCTGAGGTTGGCACGTCAAAGCATGTGGTTGATGCGAAACACGTTGTTTTCCGGGTCCAGCAGCACCGCCTGATACCAGTGGTAATAGGTTTCGTAGGGCGCCTTGATCAGCGTCGCGCCCATCGCGACGGCAATAGGCACCAGGCGGTCGACCTCCTCTTTCGAATCGACATCGATGTTCAGCAGGAACTTGCAGCCGCGGGTGTCGGCGTACTCATCCAGATGCAGCAGTTCGTAGGCGTCCGGCGCGTTGAAGCCGATGCAGCTCTTGCCGGTATCCAGCCCGCGAAAGATCGGCGAGGCGATCTCGGGGATGTTCCTGAAGCCGAACAGCTCGCGGTAGAAGCCGCTCAGCGCCTCGATGTCCCGGGCGAAGACGTTGACGTAGGACAGCGTGCTCATGCGACCTCCAGGCCTTTGCCGAAGGTGGTCTGCTTGACGAACTTGGAGAGCAGGTTGTCGCCGGAGGTGACCGGCGCATGACGTGGCGGATTGGTCGCGCTGCAGCAGCCCGGCAGGCATTCGATCAAGGCGTCGTAGTTGGGTTGGTGGAAGAACACCAGCGACTGGCGGCCGTTGTCCGCGGGGCTGTCGGCCGGCGGGTTGACCACTCGATGCAGCGTGGAAATCCACTGGTCATTGGTCCACTGCATCATCAGGTCGCCGATGTTCACGGCGAAGCCGCCCTCCACGTAGGGCACGTCCACCCACTCGCCCTGGCGGTTGCGCGCCTGCAGGCCGCCGAGAGCGTTGTCCGGCTTGACGATGGTCAGGCTGCCGTAATCGGTGTGGGCACCGGCGCGCATCTGCCCTGGCTCCACCGCGCCCTTCAGGTCCGGGTAGCTGAGGCTGCGGAACATGCTGATGTGCTTGTCGATCTTGTCGTCGAAGAAGGTTTCCGGCAGCTCCAGCGCCAGGGCGAAGATGCGCATCAGCGACTGCGCCAGCGTGCTCATGGCAGCGAAGTATTCGCGATAGGTCTGCTCGAAGCCCTCGATGCCGCTGGGCCAGACGTTCGGTGCGAAATGCGGGCCGGCGGCGGCGCAGCGGTAGTAGGGCTCGTCCGGCACGTCGCTGGGGCCGATGGAAAAGGACTCCTTCAGGTCACCCGGGGCCGCCTCTTCGAGCGAATAGGACAGGCTCTCCTCGGCCACCGCGCTGTAGCCGCGCACCATGTCCGGGCTGGGCCGGTCGACCTTGCGCTTCTCGGCCAGCGGCAAGGCGAAGAACTGCCGTGTCAGCCGCGACACCCGCTCGATCAATTCGGTAGGAATCTGATGGTTGGTGATAACCAGAAAGCCGATGTCGCGACAGGCCTGGTCCACGGCGCGGGCAACTTGCAGCTTGCCCTCCGGCGTGCCGGCGAAATACGGCGCCAGGTCGATGATGGGAACGTATTGCAGAGTCATGGGTGACGCACTCCTCTGACGCAGGGCGGAAACTGAGCGCGTCGCCAGTGGCGCAGGCGCTTCTCTGTATGTGCGATGCCGCCGCCCTTTGCACACGGGCGGCTTTCGAGGGGAGAGCAGAAAGCGTGCCACCGGATCGATTCGCTTGTGGATCAGTGGTTTAGCGTTATGGCGGGGAAATAACGGATCAAATGGTCCGGTTCGGAGCACTTGGTTTGTGCATGAGGCACGAAAAGCGGGCGAGGGCTGCAACAGCCGAGGTCAGCCCCGCCGCTCAGCGATAGGAGTGAACTAACGGCCCGACGACACGATCCCCTCTTAAGCACCTTCAGAGCGATCCGCGCCGCGCAGGGCTGGTCGAAAGCAATGAGGAGTTCCTTGTGACCGTCATTACCCACCGCACCACAGAAACCACTCACAGCGTTTCCCGCCACGTGCCGCATCCGCTGCACTCGATCCTACTGGCCGGGAGCGTGCCGTTGTTTCTCGGCGCACTGCTGAGCGACGTCGCCTACTTTCGCAGCTACCAGATTCAATGGAGCAACTTCTCTTCCTGGCTGATAGCCGGCGGGCTGGTGTTCTGCGGGCTGGCAATCCTGTTCGCGGTCGTAAACCTGATCAAGGCCAGGCACAGGACGGGTCGGCCGCTGATCTATCTGCTGTTGCTCGTGGCGACCTGGGTACTCGGCTTCATCAATGCCCTGCAGCACGCCAAGGACGCCTGGGCAGTCATGCCGACCGGTCTGGTGCTCTCGGTGATCGTCACTCTGCTGGCCTGCGCCGCCGCGTGGATCGGCCTTTCCAACCTGCGTGACGGAGGTGAAGCATGAAGCACACCAATGCACTCTCCGCACTGACCATCGCGTTGTTTCTTAGCGCCTGCGGTGGCGATGAGCAGGACGCCGCCAGCCTGTACGGTGCCAACCCCAAACTGCCGGAACCCGACCGCGGAATGCTGCCGAGCATGAAGATCGCCGAGCCGACACCCTGGGGCGATGCAACACCCACGGTGCCGGAAAACTACAGCGTGACGGCGATAGCCACCGACCTGCAGATCCCGCGCCAGACCCTGGTGCTGCCCAACGGCGACATCCTTGTGGCCGAAGGTCGTGGCGGCAATGCAGCCAAGCTGAAACCGAAAGACGTGATCGCCGGTTACATCAAGGCGCAGGGCAACACGTCGGTCAAAAGCGGTAACCGGCTGACCCTGCTGAGAGATGCCGATGGCGACGGCCGCTACGAAATGCAGAACGTCTTCGCCGATGAACTTAATGCCCCCTATGGACTGGCCTTCCACGACGGCAACCTCTACGTCGCCAACCAGGACGAACTGGTGCGTTTCGAATACGAGGAAGGTCAGACCGAAGCCAGCGGTCCGCCGACCAAGGTCGTTGACCTGCCCTCGGAGATCAACCACCACTGGACCAAGGCGATGACCATCAGCCCCGATGGCCAGTACCTCTACGTCGGCATCGGCTCGAACAGCAACATCACCGAGCGCGGAATGGAAGCCGAGGTCGACCGCGCCATGATCTGGCAGATCAACACCGAAACCGGCGCTTACAAACCCTACGCAACCGGCCTGCGCAACCCCACGGCCCTGGCGATACTGCCCGGCACCAACCAGCTGTGGTCGGTGGTCAACGAGCGCGACGAGCTGGGCGAAAATCTGGTGCCGGACTACCTGACCTCGGTACAGGAGGGCGGTTTCTATGGCTGGCCCTACAGCTACTGGGGCCAGAACGTCGACGACCGCGTGCGCCCGCAGGACCCGGACAAGGTCAAGCAGGCGATCACGCCGGACTATGCACTGGGCGCCCACGTCGCCGCACTAGGCCTGGACTTCTCCTCGGACGTCATGGGCGCGCAGTTCGCCGAAGGTGCGTTCGTCGGCGAGCACGGCAGCTGGAACCGGGAAGATCCGTCCGGCTACAAGGTGGTCTTCGTGCCGTTCCGCGATGGCCGCCCGGCAGGCGAACCCATCGACTTCATGACCGGCTTCCGCGAGGACGGCAAAACCCGCGGACGACCGGTGGGCGTGACCGTCGACCCGAGCGGTGCGCTGATCGTCGCGGACGACCTGGCCAATGTGGTCTGGCGGGTGACGCGCGACCAGTGACGGACAACAGGCCGGTGACCGCGCTGTTACCGGCTGCTCGTCATGCGCCCCGGCGGGCGCTGCAGGTTGGTCCCTTGCGGCTTTCTCGAAGGCATAGGATGACCTTATGGCGCAGCGCTCGCCGCGAACAAATGGAAGAACTCAGGGGAAACCGGCAAGCCTGGGCGCGCTATTGGTGGTGCTTGCGGCACTTTGCTGGGGACTATCGGGTGGGATAGGCGGCATCCTCATTAGCGAGGGCTGGAGTCCCACCGTAGTCTCGCTCTACCGGGGCCTGATCGGCCTCGTGTGCGTGCTCATCTGGCTGGCATTACGCCCGGCCGGCAGTGGAATGACGAGCCACAGGCTGTGGTTCTGGTCGGTAATCGCCGGCATCGGCGTAGCGGGCAACTTCTCTTTTTACTTCTTGAGCATCGCCGAGGGCAGCGTTGCGGTGGCAGCGACCTTGATGTACTCAGCGCCGGTGTTCGTCTACCTGGCATCCTTCGCGTTCGGACTCGAAAGGCCGACGCTGTTCAAATGGGCAGCAATCGCAACGGTGATGCTCGGCGTCATCTTGCTGACCGCTATCCATGACGTCGGCGCTAGCGACATTACACTCGTGGCAGCCGGAGCCGGCCTGCTATCCGGTTTGTCCTATGCGGCTTTTATTTTTGCGTTCAAGTACGCGGCGCCCCACGGCAGTCCTCAGGCGATTCTCGTCATAGCGTTCGTGGTGCTCGTTGGCATACTCGCCTCGATGAGCGACGCGCAACAGGCAGCGGCGGTGCCAGGCGCCCAGAGTTGGCCACTGTTCATCGTTCTGGGTGTGGTCGGCGCAGGGCTGTCCTTCATTCTCTACATCGTCGGGCTCAGACATACCGCACCGGCTGTGGCGTCCATCGTGGCGATGGTCGAGCCGGTAACCGCTTCGCTCTTCGGCGTCGTGGTACTGGATGAGAGCCTGGCAGCGCTGCAGATCCTGGGCATGGGGCTGATTCTATTGACGGTGACTGCGCTGGGCCTCCAGGGCAGAGAACCGAACGAGATGTAACGATTCGGCTCGTCGAACACTCGCCTTTCCTGACAGTCTCTACCCGACAATTCCCGCTGGACCTTGCGCATGCTCCGCTCCATTCACCACGTCGCGATCATCTGCTCGGACTATGCCGTGTCGAAGCGCTTCTACACCGAAACGCTGGGGCTGACGGTGATTGCCGAGCATTACCGCGAGGCGCGTCGCTCCTACAAACTCGACCTCGCGCTGCCGGATGGCGCTCAGCTCGAGCTGTTTTCCTTTCCCGATGCGCCGCCGCGCCCTTCACGACCGGAGGCGCAGGGATTGCGGCACCTGGCGTTTGCAGTGGATGACGTCGCGCAGTGCAAGGCATGGCTGGAGCGTCAGGGCGTTGCGGTGGAAGCGATTCGGCTGGATGAGTACACCGGTCGCCGATTCACCTTCTTCGCGGACCCGGACGGCCTGCCGCTGGAGCTGTACGAAGCGGTGCCGGCCGTCGATTGAGCCTGCACGGGTATCCGCCTGCCAGCGGGGGCCATGACCAACGCGCCGGCAACGCAGAACCGATGCCACCCGCATCTCCTCCCGTAATGCTCGACCTCCTCGCCGTCACCGCCACGTAACAATCCGGCCCTAGCGTGTTCTGGCTGTCCCCCACACTGACCGCCGAGGCCCGCATGAGAACTCCGACCCGCCTGACCCGCACCGTATTGTCCACTGCCCTGTCCTTGGCCTTGTTGCCGCTGGCCTCGCAGGCGGCACCTCTCCGCGCCGCAGACTACTTCGAGCGGGTCGCGACCTTCCCGGTCTTTCGCAACCTGGGTGCCGATGAGGATGCCACCCGGCAGACCGTGGCCGAGATCACCACGGTGAGTCGCGACGGCCGCACACTGATCTACACCGACAGCCCTGGCGAGCGCATCGGCCTGGTGGACATTCGCGATCCGAAAGCGCCGCAGCCGGCGGGCTTTATCCAGCTGGAAGGCGAGCCGACCTCGGTCGCGGTACATCGCCACTACGCGCTGGTCGCGGTGAACACCTCGCTCGGCTTCACCCAGCCCGATGGTGTACTGGCGGTGTTCGACATTCGCAATCCGGCGCAACCCAAACGCGTCGCCACGCTGCCCATGGATGGCCAGCCGGACTCCATCGCCATCAGCCCGAGGGGCCGCTATGCCGCGGTGGCGATCGAGAACGAGCGCGACGAAGACCTCAACGACGGATTGCTTCCACAGCTGCCGGCCGGCTTTCTGCGCATCGTCGACCTCAAGGGTCAGCCGTCGCGCTGGCGCACGCGGGACGTCGACCTGACCGGCCTGGCCGAGGTCGCGTCGGGTGATCCGGAGCCTGAGTACGTCAGCATCAACGACCAGGACGTGGCCGCCGTCACCCTGCAGGAAAACAACCACATCGTGCTGGTCGACCTGCGTCGTGGCCGGGTGATGCGCCACTTCAGCGCCGGCCAGGTGGATCTGCAAGGTGTGGACGTCGAGGAGAACGACCGCATCGAACCGGTCGGCGTGCTCGCTGGCAAGCGTCGCGAGCCGGATTCGATCGCCTGGGTCGGGCCGCTGCTGGCGACCGCCAACGAGGGCGACTACGAGGATGCCGAAGGCGCGGAAGGCGGCAGCCGCAGCTTCACCCTGTTCGACTACAACGGCCACGTCTGGCACGAGGCCGGCGCCTCGCTGGAACACGCCTTCATCCGCGCCGGGCACTACCCGGAAAGCCGCTCGGAGAACAAGGGCATCGAGCCGGAAGGCATCGCCGCGGCGCGTTTCCGCAAGCACAGCCTGCTGTTCGTCGGCAGCGAGCGCGGCAATGCGGTCGCCGTCTACGACGTGGCTCGCCCCTGGGCGCCGGTGATGCATCAGCTGCTGCCGACGGGCATGGGCCCCGAGGGCATCCTGCCGATACCGTCGCGCAACCTGCTGGTGGTCAGCAGTGAAGAAGACTCGGCCGAGGACGGCTACCGGTCGACGCTCTCGATCTACCAGTACGGTGCCAAGACCGCACCTTACCCGGAGATCCGCTCCACTGATCGCGACCTGATCTCCTGGGGCGCGCTGAGCGGTCTGGTCGCGGACCGCAGCCAGTCCGACCGCCTCTATGCGGTGCCGGACAGCTACTACAAGGCGTCGCGGATCTTCAGCATCGACACCAGCCAGACACCGGCACTGATCGACCGCCAGATCGAGCTGAGCAAGGCTGGCACGAGCGTCGACTTCGATCTGGAAGGCATCGCCCAGGCCAGCAATGGCGATTTCTGGCTGGCTTCGGAAGGTAACGGCAAGGCCAGCCCGAACCTGCTGATCCACGCCAACGCCAGGGGCGAAGTACTGGACGAGTTCGCCCTGCCCGCGGAAGTCGCCGCCCAGCAGACGAGCAACGGTTTCGAGGGCGTCGCGGTGGTCGGCGAAGGCGCCAGCACCCGCGTCTACGTGGCCTTTCAACGCGAGTGGAAGAACGACCCCGCCGGGCGGGTGCGCATCGGCGTGTTCAACCCGGGCACTGGTGAATGGGGCTTCATCCACTACCCGCTCGACGCCGCAGCCGAGGGCGGCTGGATCGGGTTGTCCGAGCTCACTTCAATCGGCAACGGCCAGTTCCTGGTGATCGAGCGCGACAACCAGCAGGGCCCGGCGGCACAGATCAAGCGCCTGTACCGCATCGACCTGAATGGCCTGCAGCCCGCCGCCGAAGGTCAGCGCTTCCCGCTCGCAAGCAAGCGTCTGGAGCGCGATCTGCTACCTGACCTGAAGAGCACCGGTGGCTGGGTGCTGGACAAGGTCGAAGGTGCGGCGGTCGACAAGCAGGGGCGTCTGTTCGTCGTCACCGATAACGACGGGGTCGAGGATGCCAGCGGCGAGACGCGTTTCATGCGGCTCGGGACGGTCAAGCGCTGAGATCCGGCAGCTTCATGCGGAGCGGCAGACCCGCTCCGCATGCTCGGTCAGCTGTCGCGGGCGCGCTTAATGCGGTGATCCCAGCGGCGCTTGGCGAAGCGGCGCATGTTCGGGATGTCGTCCGTTTCGTCCATGATCGGCTGGCCGATGATGGTTTCCATGATGTCTTCCAGCGTCACCAGGCCGCGCCAGCTGCCGAACTCGTCGTAGACCAGGCACATGTGCTGGCGCTCGTGCAGCAGCTGGGTCATCAGGTTCTCGACGCTGGTCATTTCCGGCGCGACTTTCATCGGTTTCATGATCGTCGAGACCGGCGCTTCGTCATCGGTCGCTGACAGGGCGTCATAGCGAAACACCACACCCAGCGGGCTCTCGTTGTCGCCGATCACCGGGTAGCGAGAGAACTGGCTGTCGGCAACTTGCTCCTTGAATGCGCCGATGCTGGTCTCCGGCGACGTGTAGTCGCACACCGTACGCGGTGTCATGACGTCGCGGACCTTGATCTCGTGCAGGTCAAGGATGTTCCTGATGACGCGCTGCTCGTCCTCGTCGAGGCTCTTGTTCTCGCGACCAAGCACCGTCAACGCCTTGATCTCCTGGCGGATGTCGTGCTCCGGCTCCTTGCCGCCGACCAGCCGCATGATCATGTCGGACAGGTAGATGAAGGGCTTCAGAATCCAGATCATGCCGTTCAGCAGAGGCGGCAGGTACGGCGCCAACGTGCGCCAGTAACGGGCACCGATGGTCTTGGGCAGGATTTCCGAAAGCACCAGGATCAGCACCGTCATCACCGCCGAGGCGATACCGACATAGCCGTTGCCGAATACCACGGTGACCTGCGCACCGACACCGGTCGCGCCAACGGTGTGGGCGACGGTATTCAAGGTCAGGATGGCCGCGAGCGGCTGGTCGACCTTGTCTTTCAGTTCTTTCAGGCGCTCGTACAGCTTCGGACGGGTCGTCTTCTGGTGCGCGCGATAAAGCTCGGTGTCAGCGAGAGCAGTGCAGCTTCGAGGATCGAACAGATGAATGAAACGAGGATGGATAAGACAGCGAACGCTATCAGGAGGGTCATGTAAGGGAGATTTCATTGCTAATGGCAGGCCAATTTACAGCAAAGCCGCCGAGCGTTAGCCGGATGCCGCGATGGGCTTGCAACATTTCATTTCCCCACTTGCACGCACAGGCTGGACACACTGATTTCGACAGCAGCCGACAATGGAGTTCATCCCCTCGATCGGCGCCCTTTTCCGGCCACTCGCACGCTTGTTTCCCGACGCGCTCCTCGGCTAGGGTGCGGTCCTCGACGAAACGGCCCTTCAGGAGCATTGCAGATTGATCAGAACAGGGATGTTGACGCTGGGTTTGCTGATGGCGCTGGCGGCACAGGCGGCCGAACAGCGGGTCTATCTGGTCGCCACGGTGCAGCTGGACGGCACCAGCCTGGCACAGAGCGCGTTTTTACATGAAGCGGATATCACCGAACTGGAGGGTTGCCGCGAAGCGGTACGCGAGGGCCAGCGCGCGCGTGACTGGCAGAAATACCATCACATCTTCCGGAACGATCTTTTCAAAGGCTTCGCCGGCCACATGCACTATCGCTGCGCCTTCAGCGATCTGCAGTTCAGCAGCTGGCACGATGGCCCGCGCTACAACCAGCCCTACCTGATCGCTGTCGACGAGAACGCAATGCTCAGCGTGGAACGGACGCCAAGCCAGGCCCAATGCATGAGCCGCCTGCGCGCGCTGCCGGCTGCCCGGCAGGCACAGAGCTTCTGCGCCATGGGCAACCAGCAGATCAAGCCCTGACCGCCCGACGTTCCAGCCGAGTGGCGGCAGGCATCCACCCTACCCCGGCTGGTAGCTGCCCGGCACCGGCGCGAAGGACACGCCAAAGCGATTCCAGGCGTTGATGGTGGCGATGGCCAGGGTCAGGTTGGCGAGCTGGGCTTCGGAAAAATACTCACGTATCTCCTCGAACAGCTGTTGCGAAACGCCCTGGGGCAACAGGGTGTTGGCCTCGGCCCAGGCCAGCGCGGCGCGTTCGCGGTCGGTAAAGAACGGGGTTTCGCGCCAGGCGCTCAGGGCATAGATGCGCTGCTCGGTTTCGCCGAGGGCGCGGGCGTCCTTGGTGTGCATGTCAAGGCAGTAGGCGCACCCGTTGATCTGCGAGACGCGGATCTTGACCAGCTCCATCAGCGGTTTGTCGACGCCGTCCTCGCGGCGACTCTGCCGCGCCAGGTAGGTTTCCAGCCCGATCATGGCGGTCATCACATCGGGGGCGGCGGCCTGGTAGTTCATGCGCATGGTGGTCACTCCTCGGTTTGAATGTGCAGCCAAGGCTACGCAGCCGCCGAGCTGAGCTATTGTAGATTTTCGACATCTTTGAACGCCGCCTTCCATGTCCGCCCTGCACGAACGACTGCCACACATCAGTGGCTTCCTGACTCGCCCGCCTGCGCCAGCGCTGGCTGCCTACGTGCAGCGCTTCTGGTGGCTCGAGGGTGACGCCGCCACGGTGTACGACGAGCAGATGCTGCATCCGGACGGCGCCTGTGGGGTCATCTTCAATTTCGCCGACCCGCTGGCCTTCGATGGTCATCTGCACAAGCCGCGTGCATTGATCGCCGGGCCGCAGCTTGCCAGTTCGCGATTGCAACTGGCTGGGCAGGTGAGGCTGATGGGCGCGCGCTTTCGCCCTGGGATGGGCGCGGCGTTCTTTGGCATCAGCCTGGATGAGCTGGCGGGCTTTCATAGCTCCGACTGGCAGCGACTGGGGTTTGCCGGGATGGTCGACCAACTGGCCGAGCTGAGCCGCGAGGCGCAGCAACTGCTGGTAGAGCAGGAATTGATGAGGCGTCTGCAGGCGACTCAGGAGCGACGCTTCCCAGTGCAACAGCTACTGTCGGAGATCACCGCGACCGAGGGCCGTGCACGCCTGGCCGACCTCCTCCAGTCCGTACCGCTCGGCCAGCGCCAGCTGGAGCGCCTGTTCCGCCATCATGTAGGCATGACACCCAAGCAGTTCAGCCGCATCCAGCGCGTGGCGCAGGTGCGCAACCAGCTGCGCGCCGGCCAGCCGTTACTGGACACCGCCCTGGCCTGCGGATACAGCGATCAGGCGCACTTCATTCATGACTTCAAGACGGTGGTCGGCATGACGCCGGGGCGATATCGGGCGAGCAAGGTCAGTCGATAACTGCGCCCCATTGCGAGCGACCCGTCACGTCCGGCTGGAAAAACGATCGGCTCACATGCTGCTGACGCCAGCGACACGCAATTCACAGCCAGCTCAGATGGCTTTGCTGAGCGCCTCGAGCAGCTGAGCGATCTTATCTTCGTTTCGCTTGTAGTAGGTCCAGGGACCGATACGCTGCGACGTCACCAACTGCGCGCGCTGGAGCGCCGCCAGGTAATTCGAAACGGTGGACTGCGACAACCCCACACGCTGCTGGATGATGCTGACGCAGACACCCAGCTGCTCGGGATCGGCTTCCTGCTCGGGGAAGTTGGTCTTCGGGTCCTTCAGCAGGGTAAGAATGGCCAGGCGTGTGGGGTTATCCAGGGCCTTCAGCGCTTCACTGATGTCTATGCTCATATCCGCGGCAGGTAATGGGTTTTCGCGATCTTACGATACTTTGTCGGTGCTGGCTGCGTGCACGCCACGGCCGTGCACGCACGCCGACTCAGTGCGCGTACACCGGGTAGTCGATGTAACCCTTTTCGGTGCCGCCGTACATGCTGCTGGCATCCAGCGGGTTCAGAGGCCAGCCACGGGCAATGCGCGCCGGCAGGTCCGGGTTGGCAATGAATGGACGGCCGAAGGCGATCAGATCCGCCCAACCGGCTTCGATCGCCGCGGTGGCGCGCTCCGGGGTGTATTTGCCTGCGTAGATGATCGCGCCGTTGAACGCCGCACGAACCGCCTCTCTGAAACTGCTGGGCAATTCGGGCGCGGTGTCCCAATCGGCCTCGGCCAGTGATACGTACGCGACGCCGATGGTTTGCAGAATCTTCACCGCTTCGATGTAGGTCTCATGCGGGTCTTGCTCCACCAGGCCAAGGTAGACGCGCTCCTCATCCGTACTGGCGAACAGCGGCGCAAAGCGAACCCCCACGCGCTCGGCTCCTATGGCGTCGGCTATCGCCTGGACCGCTTCGCGCAGAAAACGCAGTCGGTTCTGCAGCGAACCGCCGTATTCGTCAGTCCTGCGATTGGTGTGGGCGGAAATGAACTGGTTGACCAGGTAGCCGTTGGCGCAGTGAATCTCGATGCCATCGAAGCCTGCTTCAATCGCGTTGCGTGCGGCCTCGGCATAGAGCTGTACCAGCTCTTTGACTTCGGCATTGGACAGCGCCCGCGGCATCGAGGGCTCGACCAGCGCGCCCTCGCCCGGCCCCGTTTCGATAAAGACTTTGACGTTGGTCGCCGCAATGGCGGACGGCGCGACAGGTTGCGCCCCACCGGGTTGCAGCGAGGTGTGCGAGACACGGCCGACATGCCAGAGCTGGGCGAAAATCACGCCGCCCTCAGCGTGCACCGCCTGGGTAACAGCCTTCCAGCCTTCGACCTGCTCAGGGCTGTGGATCCCGGGCGTCCAGGCATATCCCTGGCCTCGCGGCTCGATCTGAATGCCTTCCGTCACCATGAACCCTGCACTGGCACGTTGCTGGTAGTAGGTCGCCATTACGGCGTTTGGAATATTGCCCGGTTGCGAGCTGCGCGAGCGTGTCAGCGGTGGCAGCACGATGCGGTTACGTAGCGTGAAGGAGCCAAGGGAGCCGGGAGTAAAAAGTGCTTTATGATTCATAACGTAAGATTTAGATATCGTGAATTCCAGATATTAAATGATGGAGGCTGCCTCACCGAATGTGAGCTCCCCCGCTGACGCTGTGCAGTCGGGTATACCGCAACTGCGACAAGAGGCCGATCGTCGGCCTCATATCGGTAAATGTCAATATCTAGATTTTAATTGAGCCAGGAATATCTGCATTGGCAAGATCCGTGGGAACCTTGTCATTGCGACAGCGACGCTTCGGCAGCAGACTGCAGGCATCCACCCTGAGAGCTGCACCATGGACGCCACCCGCACCGTCGCCTGCCTGATCTACCCGGATG
>DAMCQE010000046.1:0-22166 GCA_032105665.1 Pseudomonas sp.
GCTTGTAGACCGGCAGCACCTTGAGCTTGTGACGGTGGCTGCGCAGGTTCTTCTCGGTGACGCCCAACAGCTTGGCCAGACGCGCGTCGGAAAAACCCTTGCGCTTGAGCTTGTACATCATGTCGCGGTCGATGCTGGACAGGCCCAGCGTCTTGACGTGCTCTTCATCCTTGACCAGATCCTCGATCTGCACCAAGAACCAAGGATCGATCTTGGTCAGCGCGAACACATCTTCGACACTCTTGCCGGCACGGAAGGCGTCGGCGACATACCAGATGCGATCGGCGCCCGGCACCGTCAGTTCGCGCTTGAGGGTGCTCTCGGCCTCGGCGTCAGCCAGATTCAGTTTCGGATCGAAACCGGTTGCGCCGACTTCCAGGCCACGCAGCGCTTTCTGCATGGATTCCTGGAAGGTGCGCCCGATCGCCATGACCTCACCGACCGACTTCATCTGAGTAGTCAGGCGCGCGTCGGCCTTGGGGAATTTCTCGAAGGCAAAGCGCGGCACCTTGGTCACGACGTAGTCGATGGCCGGCTCGAAAGACGCAGGCGTGCGACCGCCAGTGATGTCGTTCTGCAGTTCGTCGAGGGTGTAACCGACGGCCAGCTTGGCGGCGATCTTGGCGATCGGGAAGCCTGTGGCCTTGGACGCCAGCGCCGAGGAACGCGACACCCGCGGGTTCATCTCAATCACCACCATGCGGCCGGTATCTGGACAAATGCCGAACTGCACGTTGGAGCCACCAGTTTCCACGCCGATCTCGCGCAGTACCGCCAGGGAGGCGTTACGCAGGATCTGGTATTCCTTGTCGGTCAGGGTCTGGGCCGGCGCGACCGTGATCGAGTCGCCAGTGTGCACGCCCATCGGGTCGAAGTTTTCGATGGCGCAGACGATGATGCAGTTGTCCTTCTTGTCGCGGACCACCTCCATCTCGTACTCCTTCCAACCGATCAGCGACTCGTCGATCAGCAGCTCACTGGTCGGTGAAAGGTCCAGGCCGCGGGCGCAGATCTCTTCGAACTCTTCACGGTTATAGGCGATGCCGCCGCCGGTGCCACCCATGGTGAACGACGGGCGAATGATGCAGGGGAAGCCGACCTTGTCGAGCACGCCGTAGGCTTCTTCCATGTTGTGCGCGATGCCGGATACCGGACAGGCAAGACCGATGTCCTTCATCGCCTTGTCGAAGCGCGAACGGTCTTCGGCCTTGTCGATGGTGTCGGCGTTGGCACCGATCATCTCGACGCCGAACTTCTCCAGAATGCCGTGCTTTTCCAGGTCCAGCGCGCAGTTCAGCGCGGTCTGGCCACCCATGGTCGGCAGCAGTGCATCCGGACGCTCCTTCTCGATGATCTTGGCCACGGTGGCCCATTTGATCGGCTCGATGTAGGTCGCGTCAGCCATGGCCGGGTCGGTCATGATGGTCGCCGGGTTGGAATTCACCAGGATGACGCGGAAGCCTTCCTCCTTCAGCGCCTTGCAGGCCTGAGCGCCGGAGTAATCGAACTCGCACGCCTGGCCGATGACGATGGGGCCGGCGCCGAGGATGAGGATGCTTTTGATATCTGTACGTTTTGGCATTTTCGTTACTCGAATCCTTAGGTCAGTCGGCGAGTCATCTTCAGAGTTACTGCGCGCGCCTGGGCTGCGTTGCGCGGTACTCACTTCCTCGCCGTACTACCTGTACTGTCTCGTCGTTGCGTTCCGGGCGCCTTGCCCAGACCGCGCTCGCTACACTCTCAAGGCGACTCGTTACTGTCGTTTGGCCATGGCTTCGATGAAACGGTCGAACAGCGGCGCGACGTCATGCGGCCCCGGGCTCGCTTCGGGGTGACCCTGGAAGCTGAAGGCAACCTTGTCGGTGCGCTCGATGCCCTGCAGGGTGCCATCGAACAGCGACTTGTGTGTCGCACGCACATTGGCCGGCAGACTCGCTTCGTCCACGGCAAAGCCATGGTTCTGACTGGTGATCATCACCACACCGGTCTTCAGATCCTGAACCGGGTGGTTCGCACCGTGGTGGCCGTTGGGCATCTTCACGGTCGTGGCGCCAGAGGCGAGCGCCAGCAACTGGTGACCAAGGCAGATGCCGAATACCGGGATGTCGGTTTCGAGCACTTGCTGGATCGCCTTGATCGCGTAGTCGCATGGCTCGGGGTCACCCGGACCGTTGGCCAGAAAGATACCGTCCGGGTTCAGCGCCAGGGCTTCGCTGGCAGGCGTCTGTGCCGGAAGCACGGTGACGCGGCAACCGCGGGCGACCAGCATGCGCAGGATGTTGTACTTCACGCCATAGTCGAAGGCGACGACGTGATAGGGCAGCTCGCTGGCCGGGATCTCGGCATGCGCGTCGTCCTTCAGGCACCAGACACTGGAACGCCACTCGTAACGCTCCTTCACGCTGACTTCCTTGGCCAGGTCCATGCCCTTCAGGCCGGGGAAGCTGCGCGCCAGCTCCAGCGCCTTCTCTTCGGTCGCGTCGGCGCCAGCCAGGATGCAGCCGTTCTGCGCACCTTTCTCGCGCAGGATACGGGTCAGGCGACGGGTATCGATGCCGGCGATGGCAATGGTGCCGTTGGCCTTGAGGTAATCGGGCAGTGATTGCTTGTTGCGCCAGTTGCTGGAAATCAACGGCAGGTCGCGAATCACCAGACCAGCGGCCCAGACTTTCCAGGACTCGGCGTCTTCCGGCGTGGTGCCGGTGTTACCGACATGGGGATAGGTGAGGGTAACGATCTGCTTGGCGTAGGAGGGATCGGTGAGGATTTCCTGATAGCCGGTCATGGCGGTGTTGAACACCACCTCACCAATGGTTTGCCCATCGGCGCCGATGGATTCGCCGCGAAAGATGCTGCCATCGGCAAGGGCCAGAATGGCTGGCGTAAGGGCTGGCTTAGTCAAGAGACCTCCCGTAGATCAAGGCTGGAGCAGACGCAGATTGTAAAAAAGCGGGATGACGTGTGAAGGTCATCCCGCTTTTTGTTTGATTCATTTCTGCGCAACTTTTAGTGGACACACTAAAGCGGGAAGCTTACATAAAACCGCCTTTCGGGTCCAGCCAAAATAGCCGGCAAACGCACTCGAACGGGGCGCGACGCTGCCAGCCGACGCAGCGAATCATTTCAGACCGAGCACATCCTGCATGTCGTAAAGACCTGCCGGCTTCTCGTCCAGCCATAGCGCGGCACGCACGGCGCCCTTGGCGAAGGTCATGCGACTGGAGGCCTTGTGGGTGATTTCCACACGCTCACCATCGGCGGCGAACAACACTGTGTGATCACCGACCACGTCGCCAGCACGGACGGTAGCGAAGCCGATGGTGTCGCGCTGACGCGCACCGGTTTGCCCCTCACGCCCATATACCGCAACCTTCTGAAGGTCACGCCCGAGCGCCTCGGCGACGACTTCACCCATGCGCAGTGCGGTACCAGAAGGCGCGTCCACCTTGTGCCGGTGATGCGCTTCGATGATCTCGATATCCACGTCGTCACCTAATACCCGCGCTGCCGTATCCAGCAGCTTGAGGCACAGATTGACGCCAACACTGAAGTTGGCGGCAAAGACGATCGGGATGTCCCTGGCCGCCGCAACGAGACGCTCCTTCTCGTCAGGCGAAAACCCGGTGGTACCGATCACCATCGCCTTGCCGGCGCGCCGGCAGACTTCCAGATTCTTCAGGGTCACCGAAGGATGGGTGAAATCGATCAGCACGTCGAACTCATCGATGGCCCTGACGAGCTCACCGGTCAGCGGCACACCCAGACGACCGATGGCTGCCAGCTCGCCGGCATCGGCACCCACCAGAGTGCTGTCCGGACGATCAATGGCCGCCGTCAGGCCGGCGGCACCACTGGTCTGCTGCACCGCCTCGATCAAGGTCTTGCCCATACGCCCGGCGGCGCCGGTCACTGCAATACGTCGCATCAATTCAGCTCCAGGCTGCAGGCTTCAAGCTGAGGACGCAGGCACGAAGCCTGTCATCCTCCACCCAAAGGCCCTTGTCATACATCACCGAAAAAGCGCTTCACACCTTCGAACCAGCCACTGGCCTTGGGGGAATGCGAGGTGTCACCCTGCAGCGTGCCACGAAACTCCTCGAGCATCTCACGCTGACGCTTGCTCAGGTTAACCGGCGTCTCCACCGCGACCCGACACAGCAGATCGCCCGCCGCACCACCGCGCACCGGCGCAACCCCCTTGCCACGCAAGCGGAACTGCTTGCCGGTCTGGGTACCCTCAGGAATCTTCAGCTTGACGCGGCCATCCAGCGTCGGCACTTCCAGCTCGCCACCCAACGCGGCATCGGCAAAGCTGATCGGCACTTCGCAATACAAATGCTTGCCATCGCGCTGGAAGATCGCGTGCTCGCGCACATTGACCACCACATACAGATCGCCGGCCGGGCCACCCTGAGTGCCCGCCTCACCTTCGCCAGACAGACGAATGCGATCACCGGTATCGACACCCGGCGGCACCTTGACCGAGAGTGTCTTCTGCTCCTCCACGCGCCCCTGCCCATGGCAGCTGCCACACGGATCGGAAATCATCTTGCCGCTGCCGTGGCAGCGCGGACAGGTCTGCTGCACCGAGAAGAAACCCTGCTGCATGCGCACCTGACCGATACCCCCGCAGGTGGTACAGGTAACCGGACTCGTGCCCTTCTTCGCGCCGGAGCCATCGCAGGTCTTGCACTCGACCAGGGTCGGCACGCGAATGGTCACGGTGGTGCCGCGCACTGCCTCTTCGAGATCGAGTTCGAGCGTGTAGCGCAGATCGCTGCCACGCTGTGCGCCGCCACGGCCGCCGCCGCGGCCGCCACTGAAGAAATCGCTGAACACGTCGCCGAAGATATCGGAGAAGTTCGCACCACCGTAACCGGCACCGGCCGCGCCAGCACCCATCTGCGGATCGACACCGGCGTGGCCGTACTGATCGTAGGCAGCCCGTTTGCTCGGATCGGAGAGTACTTCGTAGGCCTCGTTGGCCTCCTTGAAGGCGTCCTCAGCCGCCTTGTCCCCCGGATTGCGGTCCGGGTGATGCTTCATCGCAAGGCGCCGGTAAGCTTTTTTCAGCTCTGCCTCGCTGACGCCGCGCTCGACGCCCAGCACCTCATAAAAATCGCGTTTGGCCATAACTATCCTGAACCCTCAAATTCATGCCTTCCAGAC
This sequence comes from Pseudomonas sp., assembly GCA_032105665.1. Classification (GTDB taxonomy): domain Bacteria; phylum Pseudomonadota; class Gammaproteobacteria; order Pseudomonadales; family Pseudomonadaceae; genus Stutzerimonas. The sequence continues at coordinate 5,170 of DAMCQE010000046.1, forward strand.
ACGCCGACGCGGGAGCAAGCCCCCGCGCAGCGGTCGGGCCCGCCCGAACGAAGTCGGGACGGGCTGGAGCGGAAGCAAGCCAGGGCTTACTTGTTGTCCTTGACCTCTTCGAACTCGGCGTCGACCACGTCGTCGCCCGGCTTCGCCTGCTCACCTGCGGGCTGACCTTCACCGGCCTGAGCCTGCTCGGCGTACATCTTCTGCGCAACCGGAGTGGAAGCCTGGGACACCGCAGCGATCTTCGCTTCGATCGCAGCCTTGTCGTCGCCCTTGATGGCCAGCTCCAGCTCGCCGAGCGCCTTCTCGATCGCAGCCTTGTCATCGTCGCTGGCCTTGTCGCCGGCTTCGGTGAGCATCTTGCGAGTGGCGTGCACCAGCTGATCGCCCTGGTTGCGTGCGGTAGCCAGCTCCTCGAACTTGCGGTCTTCCTCGGCATTGGCCTCGGCGTCGCGCACCATCTGCTCGATTTCCTCCTCAGACAGACCGGAGTTGGCCTTGATCACGATGGACTGCTGCTTGCCAGTGGCCTTGTCCTTGGCGGACACGTGCAGGATGCCGTTGGCGTCGATATCGAAGGTGACTTCGATCTGCGGCATGCCGCGCGGGGCCGGCGGAATCTCGGCCAGATCGAAGCGACCCAGCGACTTGTTCTGCGCAGCCTGCTTACGCTCACCCTGCAGCACGTGAATGGTCACAGCGCTCTGGTTGTCGTCGGCAGTGGAGAACACCTGCGACTTCTTGGTCGGGATGGTGGTGTTCTTCTCGATCAGCGGAGTCATCACGCCGCCCAGCGTCTCGATACCCAGGGTCAGCGGGGAGACGTCGAGCAGCAGCACGTCCTTGACGTCGCCCGCCAGCACGGCGCCCTGGATGGCAGCACCCATGGCCACGGCTTCGTCCGGGTTGACGTCCTTGCGCGCTTCCTTGCCGAAGAACTCGGCGACTTTCTGCTGCACCAGCGGCATGCGGGTCTGGCCACCGACCAGGATCACGTCATTGATCTTCGACACATCGATGCCGGCATCCTTCAGCGCGATGCGGCACGGCTCGATGGTGCGCTCGACCAGATCCTCGACCAACGACTCCAGCTTGGCGCGGGAGATCTTCACGTTCAGGTGCTTCGGACCGGACGCGTCAGCCGTGATGTACGGCAGGTTGACGTCGGTCTGCTGGCTCGAGGACAACTCGATCTTGGCTTTCTCGGCAGCTTCTTTCAGGCGCTGCATGGCCAGCGGGTCGCCCTTGAGGTTCATGCCGGTTTCTTTCTTGAATTCGTCGACGAGGTAGTCGATCAGGCGGATGTCGAAGTCTTCGCCACCGAGGAAGGTGTCACCATTGGTAGCCAGCACCTCGAACTGGTGCTCGCCGTCTACCTCGGCGATCTCGATCACCGACACGTCGAAGGTACCGCCACCCAGGTCATAGACGATCACGGTGTGGTCGCCCTTGGCCTTGTCCATGCCATAGGCCAGCGCGGCCGCGGTCGGCTCGTTGATGATGCGCTTGACGTCCAGACCGGCGATACGACCGGCATCCTTGGTGGCCTGACGCTGGCTGTCGTTGAAGTAGGCCGGAACGGTGATCACCGCCTCGGTCACCGGCTCACCGAGGTAGTCCTCGGCGGTCTTCTTCATCTTCTTCAGGATTTCAGCGGAGATCTGCGGCGGCGCCATTTTCTGGCCATTCACCTCGACCCAGGCGTCGCTGTTGTCGGCCTTGACGATCTTGTAAGGGACCATCTGAATGTCTTTCTGCACGACGTCTTCGTCAAAGCGACGACCGATCAGACGCTTCACCGCATACAGGGTGTTGTGCGGGTTGGTCACTGCCTGGCGCTTGGCCGACTGGCCAACCAGAATTTCGCCGTCGTTGGCGTACGCGATGATCGACGGAGTGGTACGGCCGCCTTCGGCGTTTTCAATAACCTTGGCCTTGCCGTTTTCCAGGATCGAGACGCAGGAGTTGGTGGTTCCCAGGTCGATACCAATGATCTTGCCCATTTAATTCGCTCTCCAAATTTCGATTGGTCCGCGCCTGTTTTACCGGCTGCGGGTAACACAAAAACGCTTGGCTACCAGATGGGGGTCGGCAACCGGATTTCAAGCCTTCTCATCAATCGAAGGCGGCACATCGGCGGGCGCCTTGCTGACGATGACCATCGCCGGACGCAGCAGGCGACCGTTGAGCAGGTAACCTTTCTGGAACACCTTGAGCACGCTGCCAGGCTCGACGTGGGTGCTTTCTTCCATGGCCATGGCCTGGTGATGCTCAGGATTGAACGGCTCGCCATGCGGATCGAGCTGCTCGAGCTGGTGACGCGCCAGCGTGTCCTGAAGCAGCTTGAGGGTCAGCTCGACGCCCTCGCGCATGGGCTTGACCGTCTCGTCATCAGCACTGGACAGCTCAAGGCCACGCTCGAGACTGTCGGCAACGGCAAGCAAATCACCGGCGAACTTTTCCAGGGCGAACTTGTGCGCCTTTTCCACATCCTGCTCGGCGCGCCGGCGGATGTTCTGCAGCTCAGCCGCAACGCGCAGTGACTGGTCCTGCGCAGCGGCCAGCTGCTCTTCCAGCGACTGGACGCGGGCGGCCAGATCCTCGGCTACGCCCGCTTCCGAATGCTCGGGCGCTTCCGGGTTCTGGTTATCCAGGTTCTGCTCGTCGGCCATAGGTCCTCCTCTCTATACGATCAGCGGGCAGCAAACCCGCGCTTGTGCCGCTATATGGGGGCGCGAAAACAGGCTTCAAGGGCGGAAAGCGAAGAGCGCCCAGCGAAATGACGAGCAACCGCACATTCATCCTTCAACGCTTGTAGCGCCCGGGAAAACCACTGTATAAATAGCCAGCCACGCAAATCGGGAGCCCTTGCCATGCTGGTTCATCTATCGGTCCACAACTACGCCATCGTCGAGCACCTCGACCTCGAGCTGAAACGCGGCATGAGCGTCATCAGCGGAGAAACCGGCGCAGGCAAGTCGATCATGCTCGATGCCCTCGGCCTGACGTTGGGCGACCGGGCCGACAGCAGCGTGGTGCGCATCGGCGCCGACAAGGCCGACATTCTTGCCAGCTTCGACCTGGACGATATTCCGGACGCCCGCGCCTGGCTCGCCGAGCGCGACATGGACCATGACGGGCCCTGCATCCTGCGCCGCGTCATCACCGCCGAAGGTCGTTCCCGCGGCTACATCAACGGCACCCCTTGTCCGCAGGGCGACCTCAAGTCGCTGGGCGAGCTGCTTATCGATATCCACAGCCAGCACGAGCACCAATCCCTGCTGAAGACCGACACCCATCGGCGCCTGCTCGATGAGTACAGCGGCAACCAGGAGCTGGCGCGGCAAGTCCAGCTGGCCGCCCAGCGCTGGCGGCAGACGCGACAGACCCTGGAACGCCTGAGCAACAGTGGCGACGAACAGCGCGCACGCCACCAATTGCTCAGCTATCAGCTGGAAGAGCTGGAGAACCTGGCGCTGGGCGAGAACGAACTGGAGCAACTCGAGCGCGAACACAAGAACCTGGCCAACGCTGAGCAGTTGCTCGGCGCCTGCCGCCAGGTCATGGAGCTGTGCAGCGAGAGTGATGCCGGCAACGTGCTTTCGGCCCTGACCAGCAGCCTGCAGCGGCTGACCGCCTTCCAGAATCAGCCGCAGGCGCTGAGCGAGGCGGTCAACCTGCTCGCGAGCGCGCAAATCCAGGTCGAAGAGGCGATCGGTGAGCTCAATCGCTTCGTCGACCATTTCGACGCCGATCCGGAACGCCAGCAGATGCTGGAGGAGCGTCTGGACACCATCTACACCCTGGCGCGCAAGCACCGCATACAGCCGAGCGAACTGCCCAACCTGCACCAGCAGCTGCTGGAAGAACTGGAAGGGCTGAATGCCGATGACGAAGCGGTCGAGCGCCTCGGCGAAGAGCTGGCGGCCTACGCTCGCCACTACGAGGAGAAAGCCGGCGAACTGAGCCGCAACCGCCAGGCAGCCGCCGAAGAGCTGGCGAGCGCGGTCGAGGCGGAGATTCAGCGCCTGGGCATGCCCGGCGGGCGCTTCAGCGTACAGCTCAAGCCGGCAGCAGAAGGCGAGTACACGCCCTACGGCCTGGAACAGGTGGAGTTCCTGGTCAGCGCCAACCCCGGCCAGCCACTGCGCCCGCTGGCCAAGGTCGCGTCGGGCGGCGAGCTGTCACGGATCAGCCTGGCGATCCAGGTGATCACGGCACAAACGTCGCGCGTGCCGACGCTGGTGTTCGACGAAGTCGATGTCGGCATCGGCGGCCCTACCGCGGAAATCGTCGGCCAGTTGCTGCGCCGCCTCGGCGAGCGCGGCCAGGTCTTGACCGTCACGCACCTGCCGCAGGTGGCTGCGCAAGGACACCACCACCTGTTCGTGCACAAGGCCCGCGGCAGCGATGAAACCCGCACGGCCGTGGCCGAGCTGGACCAGGCCGGACGCGTCGAGGAGATCGCACGGATGCTCGGCGGCGTCGACCTGACCGAACAATCCTTGGCTCATGCCCGGCAGATGGTCACTTCCGCACAGGCCTGACGCCCAGCAGAGCGACATAAAAAAGGCGGCCCATGGCCGCCTTTTCAACATCTATGAGGCTCAGTCCTTCTTGCGCACGTAGAGCACCAGGTTGTGATCCACCAGCTCGTAGCCGTGACGCTTGACGATTTCTTTCTGCAGTTTTTCGATTTCCTGGTCGAAGAACTCGATGACATCGCCCGTATCGACGCAGACCATGTGGTCGTGATGCCCGCTATCGGCCAGCTCAAAGACGGCATGACCACCATCGAAGTTGTGCCGAACTACCAGGCCGGCCGCTTCGAACTGAGTCAACACACGGTAGACGGTCGCCAGACCGACATCCTCGCCCGCCTCCATCAACGCCTTGTAGACGTCCTCGGCGCTCATGTGTCGACGGTCGGTCGTATCCAGCATCTGCAGGATCTTGACCCGCGGCAGCGTTACCTTGAGACCTGCTTTACGTAGTTCGCTATTTTCAACCATGGTTGGCTTTCTCGCTGCTGCTGTTTCGCAGCCTCCTTCAATACGGGTATGATCCGGGTTCTTTGCCCAGCCAAGATAGTGGAAGTCACCCACCGATGCAAAACACCAAGCTCATGCTGGCCAGCCTCACCCTCGTGGGTCTGTTCGCACTCGCCGGTTGTTCATTTCCCGGGGTTTACAAGGTCGACATTCAACAGGGCAATGTCGTCACGCAGGACATGATAGACCAGTTGCGGCCTGGAATGACCCGCCAGCAGGTGCGGTTTATCATGGGCAACCCGCTGATCACCGACACTTTCCATCCCAATCGCTGGGATTACCTGTACAGCATTCAGCCCGGCGGCAGTCAGCGCCAGCAGGAGCGCGTGAGCCTGGTGTTCAATGCCAACGACCAGCTGGCCGGCCTGGCAGGCGATTTCATGCCTGGCGTCAGCCGTGACGAACAGATCCTCGGTCGCCAACCCCAGGCGCCGAGCGCGCCCGCAGCCACGCCCCGCCAACCGGAAGAGCGCCCGGCGCCCGGATCACTGCTGGAGCAGATTCAGCGCGAAGTGGACGAAGCGGAAGCCGTTCCGGTACCGATTCCAGAACCACTGGAAACCGAATGAAAAAACGCCCGGCGAGTCCGGGCGTTTTGCTATCTAGCGTTCAAGCATCCTCTGCCTTGTTCTTCGCCGCTTTCGCCGCACGCTGCTTGCGGACTTCCTTCGGATCGGCGATCAGCGGTCGGTAGATCTCGACGCGCTCGCCCTCTTCCAGCACCCGCTCTTCAGGCTTGGGCACCGCCTTGCCGAAGATTCCCAACGGCGCGCTGGCGAGATCGAGACCGGGAAAATGCGCATCCAGCCCGGAACGCAGCGCGGCCTCGCGGACGGTAGTGCCGGCTGGCACGGTCATCTGCAGCAGCTTCTGCTTGTCGGCCAGCGCATAGACCACTTCGACGGCAATCGATGACTTATCCATAGAGCTGTTTCGCTCGCTCGCAAAAGGCGTCCACCAGGGTATTGGCGGCCTGATTGAACAGCGGACCAAGCGTCGCCTTGACCAGCGGCCCGGCGTAATCAAAGGTCAGATCGAGGCTGATCTTGCAGGCCTTCTCGCCCAGCGCCTTGAACTCCCAGATGCCGTGCAGGTGACTGAACGGGCCTTCTTCCAATGTCATTTCGATGCGCTTGCCGACTTCCAACGCATTGCGCGTCATGAACCGCTGGCTGAGCCCGGCCTTGGCCACCGTCATGCTGGCGTGCATCTCGGTCTCGCTGCTGGAGAGCACCTCGGTCGCAGAGCACCAGGGCAGGAACTGCGGATAACTGGCTACGTCGTTGACCATGTCGAACAGCGCGTGCGCGGGGTAAGGCAGCAGCGCGGAACGTTGAATGTGCGTCGTCATGCGGACCTTCTACGTCGTCGTTTCATTGCGCGCCATCCGAACGTCGGCGCAGCCAGCCCGCGACCACGACTTCGACCTTTGCCGAAGTCGCTCAGCGCAAAGCGGGGCACATTGTCGGGGATTAACGGCTGCCCCTCAAGTTTCTGCCGCCAGCGCTCTTGCAGGCTGTCGCCAGCCGCAGCGGGACTCCCTATAATGCGGCCCCTATGGCCAAACAGAAGAAACAGTCCCCCGGGACCATCGCGCTGAACAAGAAGGCGCTACACGACTACTTCATCGAACAGAAATTCGAGGCAGGCCTCGTCCTGGCCGGCTGGGAAGTGAAGAGCATGCGTGCTGGCAAGGCTCAGCTGGTGGACAGCTACGTCCTGCTCAAGGATGGCGAAGCATGGCTGATGGGTGCGCACATCACGCCGCTGACCAGCGCCAGCACACACGTCATTGCCGATCCGACCCGCACCCGCAAGCTGCTGCTGAACAAGCGCGAGCTGGGCAAGCTGTTCGGCGCCGTACAGCAGAAAGGCTACGCCTGCGTAGCGCTTTCGCTGTACTGGAAGAAGCACATGATCAAGTGCGAGATTGCCCTCGGCAAAGGCAAGAAGGAGTACGACAAGCGCCACACCGAGAAGGAACGCGATTCCGATCGGGAGATCCAGCGCGCAATGCGCACCAAGGGCAAGGACGACTGAGCCACGCTCAGCGTTTGGCCTGATCAGCCTAAGCAGTGATACCGAGCCGGCAGCCAGTGCCGGCTCAGCTCTCAACCTTCCTTCTGCATCCTTTCACCCTGCCGACGCTGCGCGCGCGCCAGCCGCTGGGCTTCCTGCTGACCTTCAGCCAGCACTTCCTGCACGTAATTGATATGGCGATGGATGACCTCCCGCGCCTCGGTCGCTCGCCTGGCCATGATCGCCTCGTACAACTCGCGATGCTGGCTCATCAGCATGTCCCGCGTTTCGTCACGCAGGGCGTACATGCCGCCGATATTGGTCACCACGTTGCGCTTGAGCAGGTCGAACAGGCCACGAATGGTATGCAGCAGCACCGCGTTGTGGCTGGCTTCGGCAATGGCTAGATGGAACTGGGCATCGGCTGCGCCCTCTTCCGCCCGGGAGACCTTACCTTCCCGGGCGTAGCAGTCCTGCAATGCGGCAAAGGCTTCGGTGAGCCGCTTCCGATCCACCTCGGTCGCACGCAGCGCTGCGTAGTAGGCGCAGCTGCCCTCGAGCGTGTGGCGAAACTCCAATAAGTCGCGCTGCGCATCGCTGTTGTTTTCCAGCAGATGCAGCAACGGATCACTGAACGTCGAGCCCAGCGACTCGGCGACGAACGTACCGCCGCCATGCCGGCTGACCAGCAGCCCCTTGGCCGCGAGCTTCTGAATCGCTTCGCGAAGCGAAGGCCGCGAAACACCAAAGCTTTCAGCCAGGGCGCGCTCCGCAGGCAGACGCTCACCCGCCTTGAGCGTGCCCTCGAGAATCATGGTTTCCAGCTGCGCGACGATATCGTCCGCTAGCCGCCGCTGCCGCACCATCCCCACGTCCATAGCCACCCCGAATGGTCATACCAATCCGAAAATGCTAGCCATGACCGCGCATCTGCACAAGGCCGGTTGTTGCGACCAAAGTCTATAGCTAGCTAATTGACGCCCCTATACGCAGCTCTTACGCTGGCCATTCACTTCTGTTAATTGGTATTACCACTTTACAGAGTGGTCTAAAAATAAGAGGACTCAGCATGAGATCTGCGCACAAAAACTACTCCACGGTCCGCTCAGGGCCCCATCTGAACCGAACCGCAGGGGAAGCCTGACATGTCCAACGGACTGCTCGCACTATTCGCCTTCACACCCATTCTGCTCGCAGCAATCATGCTGATCGGCCTGCGCTGGCCAGCCAGCCGCGCTATGCCGTTGGTCTTCCTGTTCACCGCAGCCATCGGGCTGTTCGTCTGGGACATGAGCGTCAACCGCATCATCGCCTCGACGCTGCAAGGTCTGGTGATCACCCTGGGCCTGCTGTGGATCATCTTCGGCGCAATCCTGCTGCTGAACACCCTCAAGCATTCCGGCGGCATCACCGCCATTCGTGCCGGTTTCACCACCATCAGCCCTGACCGCCGCATCCAGGCGATCATCATCGCCTGGCTGTTCGGTTGCTTCATCGAAGGCGCTTCCGGCTTTGGCACTCCGGCCGCCATCGCCGCACCGCTGCTGGTTGCGGTCGGCTTCCCGGCAATGGCTGCAGTCCTGCTCGGCATGCTGGTGCAAAGCACGCCGGTGTCTTTCGGCGCGGTCGGTACGCCGATCGTCGTGGGCATCAACAGCGGCCTGGATACCGCCACCATCGGCGCGCAACTGGTTGCGCAGGGGTCCAGCTGGAACGCCTACCTGCAGCAGATCACCAGCAGTGTGGCGATCACCCACGCCATCGTCGGCACAGTAATGCCGCTGGTCATGGTGCTGATGCTGACGCGCTTCTTCGGCAAGGAGAAAAGCTGGAAAGCCGGCTTCGAAGTGTTGCCGTTCGCGATCTTCGCCGGCCTGGCGTTCACCCTGCCCTACGCTGCCACCGGCATCTTCCTCGGCCCGGAATTCCCGTCGCTGCTCGGCGGCCTGGTGGGCCTGGCCATCGTTACCACTGCCGCTCGCTTCAAATTCCTGACGCCGAAGACCACCTGGGACTTCGCCGACGCCAAGGAATGGCCAGCTGAATGGCTGGGCACCATCGAAATGAAGCTGGACGAGATGGCCGCCCGCCCGATGAGCGCCTTCCGCGCCTGGCTGCCCTATGTGCTGGTGGGTGCACTGCTGGTGATCAGCCGTGTGTTCCCGCAGGTGTCTGCCGCGCTGAAATCGGTATCCATCGCCTTTGCCAACATCCTTGGCGAAGCTGGCGTCAGCGCCGGGATCGAGCCGCTGTATCTGCCAGGCGGGATTCTGGTCGCAGTGGTGCTAATCACCTTCTTCCTGCACGGCATGCGCGCCTCGGAACTCAAGGCCGCCGTCAAGGAGTCCAGCAGCGTGCTGCTCAGCGCTGGCTTCGTACTGCTGTTCACCGTGCCGATGGTGCGCATCCTGATCAACTCGGGCGTCAACGGTGCCGAACTGGCCAGCATGCCGATCGTCATGGCGCGCTACGTCGCCGATAGCGTTGGCAGCATCTACCCGCTGCTGGCGCCGTCGGTGGGCGCTCTGGGTGCATTCCTCGCTGGCTCCAACACCGTCAGCAACATGATGTTCAGCCAGTTCCAGTTTGGCGTTGCACAGTCGCTCGGAATTTCCGGCGCGATGGTAGTTGCCACCCAGGCTGTTGGCGCTGCGGCGGGCAACATGGTTGCGATCCACAACGTGGTGGCGGCATCCGCTACCGTCGGCCTGCTCGGTCGCGAAGGCTCCACGCTGCGCAAGACCATATGGCCTACGCTGTACTACGTGCTGTTCACGGGGGTGATCGGCCTGATCGCCATCTACGTGCTAGGCGTGACCGACCCACTGGTCGGAGTGTAAGAAACAGGAACCGTGCCCCCATCTGGGGGCACGGTTGCATTCCAGAAACCGCACCTGACAGGCCCATTGAAAAACGTAGGCGAGACAGGCAAGACGAGGCAAAGCAGCCGAAGAAAGAACTGGGCTCGCATACGAGTTCAGGTTCCTAAATGAGCATTCTGAGGCTGCTTTAACGACGCATTGCCAAACGCAGATAGTTTTTCAAAAGCCTGTTTGCGGATAACCGGGCTAACCCGGAGACCAAGCCGATGAGCGAACTCTTCTACGATGCTGCGCCGAACGCTACCCGCGTCGCGCCGCCGCTGCCAAAGCCGCGCGAATACCCCGCCAAGCCGAGCCAGGTTTATCTGTTCGGTACCTGCGTGGTCGACCTGTTCTATCCCGAGGCTGGCCTGGATGCCATCCGCCTGCTCGAGCGCGAAGGATTGACCGTGCACTTCCCGCAGGGTCAGACCTGCTGCGGCCAGCCGGCCTACACCAGCGGCTACACCGACGAGGCACGCAACGTCGCACGGGCGCAACTGGATCTGTTCGCCAACGACTGGCCCGTGGTCGTCCCGTCCGGTTCCTGCGCCGGGATGCTGCGCCACCATTATCTGGACCTGTTCAAGGACGAGCCCGCCACGCTGAAGAAGGCGCAAGCGCTGGCCGAGCGCACCTTCGAGCTGGCCGAGTTCCTGCTCAAAGTCTGCAAGGTCGAATTCAAGGACGCCGGCACGCCGACCAAGGTTGCCCTGCATACCTCCTGCTCGGCCCGCCGCGAGATGAACACCCACCTGCACGGCCGCGCCCTGCTTGCACAGCTGGGCCAGGTCGAGCGCGTCGAGCATGACCACGAAAGCGAATGCTGCGGCTTCGGCGGCACCTTCAGCGTACGCATGCCCGACATCTCCGGCGCCATGGTGCTGGACAAGACCCGCGCACTGAAGGAATCCGGCGCGCATCAGGTGATCAGCGCCGACTGCGGCTGTCTGATGAACATCAACGGTTCGCTGGAGAAGCAGCGTGAAACCCTGCGCGGTCAGCATCTGGCGACCTTCCTCTGGCAACGCACCGGAGGTGCCCGATGAACGCCGAACAGCGTATCCCCGCGATACAGATCGAGAACGCCGGTGACCCGGATTTCCGCGCCCGCGCCCGCAAGTCCCTGAAGGATGACCAGCTGCGACGCAACTTCCGCACCGCCATGGACTCGCTGATGACCAAGCGTGCCGTGGCGTTCAGCGATGCCGACGAACGCGAGCGGCTGCGCGAGATGGGCAACCAGATCCGCGCCCGCGCACTGTCCAAGCTGCCCGAACTGCTCGAGCGGCTGGAAACCAACCTGACCCGCAATGGCGTGAAAGTGCACTGGGCGGAGACGGTTGAAGAGGCGAACAACATCGTCCTCGAGATCGCCCGCGCCCACGAGGCGAAGCAGGTGATCAAGGGCAAATCGATGGTCAGCGAGGAGATGGAGATGAACCATTTCCTCGAGGGCCATGGCATCGAATGCCTGGAATCGGACATGGGCGAGTACATCGTCCAGCTCGACCACGAAAAGCCTTCCCATATCATCATGCCGGCAATCCACAAGAACGCCGGCCAGGTCGCGTCCCTGTTCCACGAGAAACTCGGCGTGGAGTACACCAAGGACGTCGACCAACTCATTCAGATCGGCCGCCGCACGCTGCGCCAGAAGTTCTTCGAGGCCGATATCGGCGTCTCCGGGGTGAACTTCGCGGTGGCTGAGACCGGCACCCTGCTGCTCGTGGAAAACGAGGGCAACGGGCGCATGTCCACCGGTGTGCCGCCGGTACATATCGCCGTCACCGGGATCGAGAAGGTCGTGGAAAACCTGCGCGACGTGGTCCCGCTGCTCTCGCTGCTGACTCGCTCGGCGTTGGGCCAGCCGATCACCACCTACGTCAACATGATCTCCAGCCCGCGCAAGGCCGATGAGCTCGACGGCCCGCAGGAAGTGCACCTGATCCTGCTGGACAACGGTCGCAGCCAGGCCTTCGCCGACAGCGAGCTGCGCCAGACGCTCAACTGCATCCGCTGCGGCGCCTGCATGAACCATTGCCCGGTGTACACCCGCGTCGGCGGCCACACCTACGGCGAGGTCTATCCCGGGCCGATCGGCAAGATCATCACTCCGCACATGGTCGGTCTGGACAAGGTGCCGGACCACCCTAGCGCCTCGTCGCTGTGTGGCGCCTGCGGCGAAGTCTGCCCGGTGAAGATTCCGATTCCGACCCTCCTGCGCCGCCTGCGCGAGGAGAACGTCAAGGCACCGGACGACCCGCACAAGGTCATGCGCGGCCAGGGCAGCAAGTACTCTCGCAAGGAGCGGCTGATCTGGGCCGGCTGGCGCCTGCTCAACACCAGCCCGACGCTGTACCGCGTATTCGGCTTCTTCGCCACACGCCTGCGCGGCCTGACGCCATCGAACATCGGCCCCTGGACGCAGAACCACAGCGCACCGAAACCTGCCGCCCGCTCGCTGCACGAGCTGGCTCGCGAGCACCTGGAGGGCAAGCGATGAGCGCCAAGGCCAATATCCTCGCCAAGCTGAAGAAAAGCCTGGAAGGCACCACGCCGGTGGTCGATGACTACGACGCGTCGCTGGTCACCCAGCCCTGGAGCTACGCGCCGGAACAGCGTATCGCTCGTCTGCGTCAGCTGATGGAAGCGGTGCACACCGAAATCCACCTGACCACCGACGCCGGTTGGCCCGCCCTGCTCGAGCAGCTGCTGCACGACCGTCAGCTGCCGAGCCTGCTGATCGCCCCGACCACGCCGTACGGCCAGCGCTTCACCGCGCATTGCGCCGGCCGTGAAGGCCTGCCGGCGCTGAAGGCCTACGATCGCCCAGTCGAGGAGTGGAAGGAAGAGCTGTTCAACGACACCCCGGCGAGCCTCACCGGCACCCTCGGCGCCATCGCCTCCACCGGCAGTCTGATCATGTGGCCGACCCGCGAGGAGCCGCGCCTGATGAGCCTGGTGCCGCCGGTGCATTTCGCCATCCTCAAGGCCAGCGAAATTCACGACAACTTCTACGAAATCCAACAGAAGTTCCAGTGGGCCGCCGGCATGCCGACCAATGCGCTGCTGGTTTCCGGCCCATCGAAGACCGCCGACATCGAGCAGGTGCTGGCCTATGGCGCCCACGGGCCGAAGGATCTGATCGTGCTGATCCTGGAGGACGCATGAACGCCGCCCTGCCCCTGGAACGCACTCCGCTGCCGGCGGCGTTCCTCGCCGAGGTCGAGCGGCTGATCCCTGCCGAGCGCCGCTTTGACGACCCGCTTTCTACCCTCGCCTTCGGCACCGACGCCAGCTTTTACCGGCTGATCCCCAAGCTGGTGGTGCGCGTCGAATCCGAAGCCGAGGTGATCGCCCTGCTCAAGCTGGCCCACGCGGAAAACGTCCCGGTGACTTTCCGCGCCGCCGGCACCAGCCTGTCCGGCCAGGCGATCAGCGACTCGGTGCTGATCGTGCTCGGCGACAACTGGAACGGCCGCGAGATTCGCAACGGCGGCGAGCAGATCCGCCTGCAGCCCGGCGTAATCGGTGCCAACGCCAACGCCGTGCTCGCGCCATTTCAGCGCAAGATCGGCCCTGATCCGGCCTCGATCAACGCCGCCAAGATCGGCGGCATCGTCGCCAACAACTCCAGCGGCATGTGCTGCGGCACGGCGCAGAACACCTACAAAACCCTCGCCGGCCTGCGCGTCGTGCTGGCCGACGGCACCGTGGTCGACAGCGAGGATGCCGCCAGCGTTGCCGCCTTCCGCCAGAGCCATGCCGCCCTGCTCGAGCAACTGGCCGAACTCGGCCGCGAAACCCGCGCCAACGCCGAACTGACGGCAAAGATCCGCCACAAGTACCGGCTGAAGAACACCACCGGCTTCTCGCTCAATGCGCTGGTCGACTACGACGAGCCGCTGGACATCCTCAACCACCTGATGGTCGGTTCCGAAGGCACGCTGGGCTTCATCAGCGCAGTGACCTACGACACCGTGCCGGACCATCCGCACAAGGCCAGCGCGCTGGTCGTGTTCCCCGACGTGGAAACCTGCTGCCTCGCCGTGCCGGTGCTCAAGCAGCAACCGGTGTCCGCCGTGGAGCTGCTCGACCGCCGCAGCCTGCGCTCCGTCGAGCACAAGGCTGGGATGCCCGAGTGGGTGAAGGAGCTGTCGCCGACGGCCTGCGCGCTCCTGATCGAATCACGCGCCGCAACGCAATCGCTGCTGCACGAGCAGATCAATCTGATCATGACTTCCATCGCGCATTTCCCGGTGGAAAAGCAGGTCGATTTCAGCGAAGACCCGGTGGTTTACAACCAGCTGTGGAAGATCCGCAAGGACACCTTCCCGGCGGTCGGCGCCGTGCGCCAGACCGGCACCACGGTGATCATCGAGGACGTGACCTTCCCGGTCGAGCGCCTGGCCGAAGGCGTCAATCGGCTCATCGAGTTGCTCGACAAGCACCGCTACGACGAGGCGATCCTCTTCGGCCACGCCCTGGAAGGCAACCTGCACTTCGTCTTCACCCAGGGCTTCGATGATCCGGCGCAGGTCGCCCGTTACGAGGCCTTCATGGGCGAAGTGGCGCAGCTGGTGGCTGTCGAGTTCGGCGGCGCGCTCAAGGCCGAGCACGGCACCGGGCGCAACATGGCGCCCTTCGTCGAGCTGGAATGGGGCAGCGAGGCCTATGCGCTGATGTGGAAGATCAAGCGCCTGCTCGACCCCACCGGCATCCTCAATCCGGACGTGGTGCTCTCCGAAGACCCGGACATCCACCTGAAGAACCTCAAGCCGATGCCCGCCGCCGACGAGATCGTCGACAAGTGCATCGAGTGCGGTTTCTGCGAGCCGGTCTGCCCATCCAACGGGCTGACCCTCACCCCACGCCAGCGCATCGTCATCTGGCGCGACATCCAGGCCCGTAAGCGCGCCGGCGTCGACACCACGGAAATCGAGCGCCTCTACCATTACCACGGCGTCGAAACCTGCGCCGCCACCGGCCTCTGCGCCCAGCGCTGCCCGGTCGGCATCAACACTGGCGATCTGGTGCGCAAGCTGCGCGGGCGTGAAGCGAGCAAAACCGTAACCGCCAACTGGCTGGCCGATCACTTCTCCACGGCCGTGCAGGGCACTCGCTTCATGCTGCATGCCGCCAACGGCGCGCATATCATCCTCGGCACCAAGCGTCTGGCCAAGCTGTCCGCCACCATGACCAACGCCAGCAAGGGTCGCGTCCCGCAATGGACTCCGGCGATGCCGCAACCCCTGCAGCGCCTGCACCTGCCCCAGCCTGCCGTTCAGGACGAGCGCCCGCGGGTGGTCTATCTGGCTGCCTGCGTTTCCCGTGCCATGGCGCCGGCGGCACGCGATCAGGAACAGGAGCCGCTGCTCGACAAGACCCGCAGCCTGCTGGAAAAGGCCGGCTACCAGGTGATCTTCCCCGAACAGTTGAACGACCTGTGCTGCGGCCAGCCGTTCGCTTCCAAGGGCTATGCCGAACAGGGCGAACGCAAGCGCCAGGAGATGCTCGATGCGCTGCTCAAGGCCAGTCGCGGCGGGCTCGACCCGATCTACTGCGACACCAGCCCCTGCACGCTGCGCCTGGTCCAGGGCCTGACCGATCAGCGCCTCGACATGTACGACCCGGTGCGCTTCATCCGCACGCATCTGCTCGACAAGCTGGACTTCGTCCCGCAGGACAAGCCGATCGCCGTGCATGTCACGTGCAGCACCCAGCATCTGGGCGAGGCGCAGGCGCTGATCGATATCGCCCGCCGCTGCGCAAACGAGGTGGTCATTCCGGAAGGCATCCACTGCTGCGGCTTCGCTGGCGACAAGGGCTTCACCACGCCGGAACTGAACGAGCACGCACTGCGCAGCCTGAAGAACGCCGTGCAGATCTGCGAGGAAGGCATCTCCACCAGCCGCACCTGCGAGATCGGCCTGTCACGTCATGGCGAGATCGACTATCACGGCCTGGTCTATCTGGTTGACCGTGTAACGCGTCGTAAAACTGCCGACCAACCGCTCTAGCACCAGCGTTACGGCCCCGCTCAGCGGAGCGGGGCCGTTTCGTTTGTGTCGCTTCGATGAACGCTCATGCGCAATCGCAGTCGGATTTTTAGAGCCCCTGACGGGTTCGATTCGACTCGGCGCCGCCGTTTCAGCAGTTCTCAGGCAGGCCCGGGAAGTCCACAAGACTGGAGGACCCACAATGAAAGTTCATGCACTGCTCGCATCCGCGGTACTGCTAGCCAGCCCCGCCGTCTTCGCACAACAGGATCTGTGCCAGACCAACCTGCAGGAAATCGACGACAGCATGGCCACCAACACCGCGACCCTGGGTGAGCCGGCCAAGAGCAAAGTCGAGGAGTATGTCCAACAGGCCCGCCAGGCACAGCAGTCCGGCGACACCGAAGCCTGCATCGCCCATTCCACCAAGGCCCTGCAAGAACTCAAGGGCCCAGGCAGCTCCGGCAGCGGCGGCACCGCCGGCTCCGGCTCGGGCGGCGGCAACTGAGCCAAGGCGGCGGGATCGTACCTGCGATCCTGCCGCTGCAGCTGATCATTTTCTAACCAGCATGATTAAAAAGTGATCGACACGCCGTAAAGATCTCCGTACACTTGCGCCCAGCACCACAAGCTGCACCAGGGGCCGATTAGGATTCGACGCCGGTAGCGAAACTTGAGGGGCATGCCGAGTTGGTAACAGAACTCGTAAATAAACTGTTGCAAACCTATAGTTGCCAACGACGACAACTACGAAGGGTACGCGCTAGCCGCCTAACCTTCATCTGGTAGCTTCGGCTCCAGCGGTCACTAGGGGATGCCTGTAAACCCGAAATGACCGTCAGATAGAACAGGATCGCCGCCAAGTTCGCTGTAGACGTAACGGCTAAATCTCATACAGCTCGCTCCAAGCACCCTGCCAATCGGGCGGCGCGGAGTTAACTCAGTAGATCTGGCTAAGCATGTAGAACCAATAGCGGAGAGCTGGCGGACGGGGGTTCAAATCCCCCCGGCTCCACCAATTCAACACTGAAACCCGTCTAGAACGCGGGTTTCAGCCCAGATTTGAT
>DAMCQE010000047.1:0-19488 GCA_032105665.1 Pseudomonas sp.
CTGATAGCGGGTTCTCGCGAGTGGATTGGTTTTGCATGGGGGCTCCGGATTCTCTCTTTTAGTCGCGGTTCTGGTTCTGTCTGCGCGGGCTTAGTTGAGCCCGGGCGTCGTTACTGCATCAGCCATGCCCCGCATCGCGGTGCATGGTGGTATCGCAAGGAATAGTCCTGACTAGGCCGCTGACGAGCTAAGTCGTTGCTGGAAGGATAGTCAGGCTGGAAAAACTGTCAACACAATATGTTGTGTTTTGTCTTGGCTCCGAGCACAGCTGCTAGTTCCGCGCTTGAAGTCAGGGAGACGACTGTCGAAGGCTTGCATTAATGCTTGACCTGAGGCTGCCGACGGTGTTGCAGAGCAATGGGAGGCAGGGCGATAGCCCAGCTCTCGAAAATGTCTCGATTGTGTCAGTTACGGTGCGCAGGCCCAATATCTAGGGGTCAAGGCGCGCAGAAGCGACAAGATAATGCTGGCTCCGGGCCAATGCAAGGCAGCCGCCCGGGATAACCTGTGGATAACATGTGTGCGGATTGTGGGTGAAAGCGCGGCGTCCGGCCGCAGGCCGCATGGCTGCGGCGCTCGGCCGAATGCCGACGAAATACGCGCCGCCGGGCATATTTTGATGATGGTCAATGACACTACATGTTGTGTTTGCCGCTGCCCGCTTTTTGTGCATCGTGCCGGGCCGGGCGTTGGGTACAATGCGCGCTGTTCGTTTGTGGCCTGACGGTCTGACAGGGGGCGGGGATGGAGCAAGAGACGTGGCGGATTCTCATCGTCGAGGACGATCGACGGCTGGCCGAGCTGACGCAGGAATACCTGCAGAGCAGTGGCGGCTTTGAGGTGTCGATCGAATCGGATGGCGCCTGCGCCGCTGAGCGCATCATCGAGGAGCGTCCGGATCTGGTGGTGCTCGATCTGATGCTGCCCGGCGAGGATGGCCTGTCGATCTGCCGGCGGGTGCGTGACCGCTACGATGGCCCAATCCTTATGCTCACCGCGCGGGCCGACGATCTGGATCAGGTGTTGGGGCTGGAAACCGGCGCCGACGACTATGTCTGCAAGCCGGTGCGTCCGCGTCTGTTGCTGGCGCGCATCCGCGCCTTGCTGCGTCGTCAGCCACCGGAGGCGCCGGCCAATGCCAAGCGCCTGCAGTTCGGCCCGTTGGTGATCGACAGCGCGTTGCGCGAAGCCTGGTTGCGTGAACAGCAGATCGAACTGACCGGCGCCGAGTTCGACCTGCTCTGGCTGCTGACCTCCAACCCCGGACGCATTCTTTCCCGTGAAGAAATCTTCGCCGAGCTGCGCGGCATCGAATACGACGGTCAGGACCGCTCCATCGATGTGCGTATTTCGCGTATCCGCCCCAAGATCGGTGACGATCCCGATCATCCGCGGCTGATCAAGACGGTGCGCGGCAAGGGCTATCTGTTCGTTTCCGAAGCTGCCGTGGCGATGGTGTAGCGCCGCCGCCCATGAACTCGATCTTCCTGCGCATCTATGGCGGCATGCTGGGGGTGCTGGTGCTGGTGGCGCTGCTCGGCGCCGGCGGCCTGCACCTGCTCAACCAGCACCGCGCGGACGATCACCGCGAGCGCCTGGCCAGTGGCACCTTCCGCCTGATGGCGCACAACATGAGCAGCATGACGCCGATCGAACGACGCCAGGCGGCGAACCTCTGGGGGCGGCTGCTGGGCATACCGCTGCGGGTGCGCACGCTGGATGATGTTCGCCTGGAAAGTCGCCTGGAGGCGCGCTTACTGCGTGGGCAGGTGCTGGTCGAGCAGATCCGACCGCAGAGCACCACGGTCTTCAGTCTGGTCAGTGCACGGGATCGGCTGGTGCTTACCGGTGAAGTCGAGCAGCTCAGCGAACAGCTGGCGCGCGCCACCATCTATCTGCTGATCGACGAGCTGATCCGCTATCCCGAAGCCGAGCAGCCGCGACGTCTCGCAGAGCTGAAGCAGGCGCGTGGTTTCGGCTTCGATCTGGAATTGCTGACCCGCGACAGCGCCAATCTCGATGACGACCAGCGGCGACGGCTGGACGAGGGCGACACGGTGATGGCGCTCGCTCGTGGCGGTGATGCTGTGCGCGTATTCGCAGCCATTGCCGGCACCGGCTGGATCATGCAGCTCGGCCCGCTGTACCAGATGAATCCCTATCCACCGCAACTGCTGATCTTGATCGGCCTGCTCGGCCTGTCGCTGATTGGTCTCACCGTGTATCTGCTGGTACGCCAGCTGGAGCAGCGCCTGAGTGTGCTGGAAGGTGCGGCGACCCGCATCGCCGCGGGCAATCTGGAAACCCGCGTGCCGGATGTCGGTACCGATTCGGTCGGGCGCCTGGCGGCGGCGTTCAACGGTATGGCCAGGCATCTGCAGCGTTTGCTGGCGGTGCAGCGGGAGATGGTCAGCGCGGTGGCCCATGAACTGCGCACGCCGGTCGCGCGCCTGCGTTTCGGCCTGGAAATGAGCGCCGAGGCGCAGACCGACGAGGCCCGGCGCAAGTACTTGGAAGGCATGGACGGCGACATCGACGACCTCGATGCGCTGGTCGACGAAATGCTGGTGTATTCGCGGTTGGAGCGCGGCTCGCCGACCCTGCATTTCCTGCAGGTCGACCTGGGTGGGCTGGTCGATCAGGTGATCGGTGAGCTGGCGCCGCTCCGCGCCGATGTCAGCGTCAGCCGCGGAGAATGCACAACGGCAGCCGATGGCAGCTGCTGGGCCGAGGCGGAGCCGCAATACCTGCGCCGCGCCCTGAGCAACCTGATCACCAATGCCATGCGCCATGCCGAGAGTCGGGTGCAGGTCAGCTTCGCCATCGATGGGCAAACGGTGCGGCTGGAGGTGGACGACGACGGCCCCGGCGTGCCGGAGGTGGATTGGGAAAAGGTCTTCACGCCGTTCCTGCGTCTGGATGACAGCCGCACCCGCGCCTCGGGTGGGCACGGGCTGGGTCTGTCCATCGTGCGGCGGATCATCTACTGGCACGGCGGCCGCTCGCAGCTGGGGCACAGCGACCTGGGCGGCGCGCGTTTCAGCCTGGTCTGGCCGCGGCGCAGGGCGGACCGAGCAGCGGCTGGCTGAAGCCAGCGCAGCTCGACCCAATCTCTCAAAGCAGTCCGAACACCTTTTTCGCCAGGCTGGTGGCCGCGGCGGCGGGATTCTTGCGAATGCTCGCTTCCTGCTCGGCGATCACGGTGAACAGGCCATCGAGCGCCTGTTCGGTGACGTAGCTTTCGATATTCGCGTAACTGCCGTTCATGCCAGCCGGCACCTTGGCGGCGACGGCGTTGTATTGCTGCGCCAGGCCGACCTGGTCGGTGGCCTGTTTGACGATGGGCAGGAATTTCGCGCGAATCTGCTCGCGGCTGGATTGGTTGAGGTACTGGGTGGCTGAGTCATCGCCACCGGCAAGAATGGCCTTGGCGTCCTGCACGGTCATATTGCGCACGGCATCCAGCAGCAGTTGCTGGGCTTCCGGCACGGCCTTCTCGGCGGCCAGGTTCATGCTGTTCTCCAGCTGTTCGACCTGCGCACCCATGCCGAGCATCTTCAACATCCGCGAGGCCTTGCCGATGTTGCCCGGCAGCTCGATACGCACGTCCGGATCGCTGCTGAAACCGCCAGGGCGACCGAGCTGCTGCACGGCGACCTTGGCGCCCTGGCTCAGGGCATCCTTGAGGCCGGCGCTGGCGTCGCTCTGGGTCAGGTCGGAAAGTGAAAGGGCGAAAGCGCTGGCGGAAAGCGCCAGGCCTGCAACGAGAGTGGTGATGCGCAACATGGCGTTAACCTCATGTTCATTGAATGGTGCAGATGCAGAAGCGGCGGGCTGCTAACTGCCGTATGGCCTGGCGCCGATGCTAAAGCAATACCGGGCAAGGCGCAGGCGTTTACCAGCAGTATGGGTCAGGCAGGCGGGGGACACGTTGTTACTGATGCGCTAAGGTTGCGGCCCCCGTCGTTATGGAGCCGACTCGCATGATCCGTCCCTTTCGCCCCGATGACCTGGAGCCGGTGCTGGCGATCTGGCTGGCTGCATCGATCCGCGCCCATGACTTCATTGCCCCGGCGTTCTGGGCGTCGAAGCTGGATGACATGCGCGATATCTATCTGCCGGCGGCGCAGATCTGGGTCGATGAGCGTGAAGGCGAGGTGCTGGGATTCGTCGCGCTGGTCGGGGACGTGCTGGCGGCGATCTTCGTGGCGCCGAGCGCTCAGGGCGGCGGTATCGGCTCGGCACTGATCGAGCAGGCCAAGACCGTGCGTGAGCGGCTCGAGCTGACGGTCTACAGCGCCAATGCCGCCAGCGTCGCCTTCTATCGCCGACATGGCTTTGCCGTGATCAGCGAACAGCTGGACCCGCACACTGGCCATCCTGAACTGGCGATGGCCTGGCAGCGGGACTGACTGTGTCAGGCAGCCTCGGGAGGCGTCGAATCGGAATCGTCATGATGACGCTCCAGCGCCACCTGACGGATCGACAGGCGAATCTCCGCCGGTAGCACGCGCTTGGCTGCGCCCTCGGCCAGTTCCGCGAGCTTCTCGTGATAGCCCAGCCGGCCGTTTTCGTCCGGGCTGACCACGCCCTGTTCCTGCATGCTCTGGATGAAATGGCGGAACAGCGCCTTGTCGAAGAACTCCGGCGCGTTGAGCCCATGCAGGATCGACAGGCGCTGGGCCATGACCGTGCAGAGGTTTTCCAGCTCCTCGGCGCTCAGGCTGTGCTGGCCACTGTTGAGCAGCAGCGAGGTGGCCATGTAGAAGCGCTGCAGGGTTTGCACCACGACGCGAGCGAGAAGGGTGAGCAGGACGAACTGCCGCGAGCTCGGGGCCGGGCGCACGTAGTGGTTGCCGTCCACCTTGAGCAGGCCGCGCTCGACGAAGGCCGCCAGCCACTGGTCGACCACGGCCTCCAGCTCCTCGACCTCCCAGCGCATGAACAGCTCGGCACGCAGATAGGGGTACAGCGCCTCGGTGAAACGCTGGATCTGCTCGCGGCTGATGCGTGAGCTGCTCTGGAAGAAGCTCGCCAGCAGTGCGGGCAGGGCGAAGATATGCATCACGTTGTTGCGGTAGTAGGTCATCAGGACGGCGTTCTGCTCGTCCAGATAGAGGATGTTGCCCAGTGCGTCCTTCTGCTCGGCGAGCAGGTCGAGGCTCTTCACGTAGGCGATCAGTGCGTTGCCGTCTCCCTCCGGCAGCGTGGTGTGCGGCGAATAGGGCACTGCGCGCAACAGCGCCTGGTAGAGATCGAGGATGCGTGCCAGGGATTGCTGGTCCAGCGCCTGACGGCTGGTGGAGAGCATCGCCAGCGCCACCAGGTTGACCGGGTTGACGGCCGCCGCCTCGTTGAGGCGCTGGGCGATGCGCTCGGCCAGGTGGTTGGTGGCGTCGTTCAGCCACTGCGGGCGATAGTCCGGCGCATAGGCCTGCTGGCGCCAGCCGGGTTGCTCCTGCTCGAGGAATTCGTTGAGCTTGAGCGGCTCGCCGAAGTTTACCCAGACCTGCCCAAAGCGCTGCTTGAGGGCGCCGATGACCTTGAAGATGTCGAAGATCGACTCCTTCTTCTTCGCCGCGCCGCGCAATTCGCCGAGGTAGGTGCGGCCCTCCAGCACCCGCTCGTAGCCGATGTAGACCGGCACGAAGAGGATCGGCAGGCGCGACGAGCGCAGGTAGCTGCGCAGGGTCAGCGCCAGCATGCCGGTCTTGGGTTGCAGCATGCGGCCGGTGCGCGAACGCCCGCCTTCCACGAAGTACTCGACCGGGAAGCCGCGGGTGAACAGGTTGTGCAGGTATTCGTTGAACACCGAGGTGTACAGCGGGTTGCCCTTGAACGAGCGGCGCATGAAGAAGGCGCCGCCGCGGCGCAGCAGGCTGCCGATTACCGGCATGTTGAGGTTGATGCCGGCGGCGATGTGCGGCGGGGTCAGGCCGTTGCGAAACAGCAGGTAGGAGAGCAGCAGGTAATCGATGTGGCTACGGTGGCAGGGCACGTAGATCACTTCGTAGCCGCGGACGGCGTCCTGCAACGGCTCGATATGGTTGACGCGGATGCCGTCGTAGATCTTGTTCCAGAACCAGGACAGCACCACTTCGAGGAAGCGCACGGCGGTGTAGGCGTAGTCCGAGGCCACCTCGTTGCCGTAGCGCAGCGCCCTGGCTTCGGCCCGCTCGATGGAAATGTTCTCGCGCTCGGCCTCGTCGCGAATCGCCTGCCGGACCTGCGGTGCGTGCACCAGGCCCTTGACCAGATTGCGCCGGTGCGACAGGTCGGGGCCGATCACGGCGGTCTTCTGGTTGCGGAAGTGCACGCGCAGCATGCGATGGACCATGCGCAGGGTGCGCTCGTGGCCCTTGTTCAGTGCGATCAGCTCGTTGAGCTGGATCGGTGCGGAGAACTGCACGCGGGTCTTGCGCCCCAGAACCAGGATGCTGAGCAGTTTGCGCAGGCGCCCGGTGACCGCCCAGCTGTCGGCGAACAGCAGCTTCCAGGCGCTGGTCTCGCGATTCGGCGACTGCCCCCAGAACACGCTGACCGGGATGATCTGCGCGTTTTCCACCGCGTTGTGCTCCAGTGCGCCGACCAGCCGGACCAGCGTTGGCGGCGCCACCAGACGCGTGCGTCGGCCAAACCAGCTCGTTGCCGGATTGAGAAAGAAGAACGCGGCCGGCTCGACGTGGTCGCCCACCGCCACATCGGCCACCGGGCGTGGTAACCCGGCCTTGCTGCACTCGACGTCCAGCACCGCGAGATCGCTCAGCGAGGGTTGCTGCAGCACGTAGAACACCGGCTTGCTGCGGTCCAGCTTGAGGGTGAAGGCAGACTGGTTGATGGTCTCCGAGCGCACCCAGAAGTACAGCACGCGGCGCAATACGGAGAAGATCAGACGGCGAAGGGGGGAGCGAGTCATACGGCAGATTCGGCTATGGAAGGGGCAATGCCCTCGAAGGCGGCAAGTGTGCCGCAAGCGGGGAGGGGGGGCAAAACTCTCTGCCGGCGAACCGCCAGCGATTGGCAGGGCTACTCGACGCCCGGATTCTCTGCGCAGACCTAACGCGGACACTGGAGTGTGAGGCGTAAATGGGGCGATAGGATGCGCTGTTTGAGGCTGCGCCTATCGTGCCGATAGGGAAATTCCATACGCGCCATTTCAGCCGCAGTCCGGGTAACTGGAAGCCGCTTGGTTGCTGCGCTGGCGCCGCTTTCAGCCTCGTTCCTGCAGCCCTGAAAACGCCGTTCTGGCCTTTTGTTCGTTCATGAGCTCGGTGCTAGGTTGTTTCAAGCGGCGCCTGATCGCGTCATCGACAACCGTGAGGAGCAGAACATGAACGAAGAGACTGGCGAAAAGACGGGTGGTGGTTGCCCATTCGGTCATCGCGCTGGTGCGCCCCGCAAACGCCCGAGCAACCGGGACTGGTGGCCTGAAGCGCTGAGCCTCACATCGCTCAACCAGCACTCACCGCGTTCCAATCCATACGGTGGCGATTTCGACTACGCCGCCGCATTCAACTCCCTCGATCTCGACGCTGTGATTGCCGATCTTCACCAGGTGATGACCGATTCCCAGGACTGGTGGCCGGCGGATTTCGGCCATTACGGCGGGCTGTTCATTCGTCTGGCCTGGCACAGCGCCGGGACCTATCGGATCACCGATGGCCGCGGTGGCGCCGGTGGTGGACAGCAGCGTTTCGCACCGCTCAACAGCTGGCCGGACAACGCCTCGCTGGACAAGGCCCGGCGCCTGCTCTGGCCGATCAAACAGAAGTACGGCCGTAAAATTTCCTGGGCGGACCTTTACGTGCTCACGGGCAACGTGGCGCTGGAATCCATGGGCTTCAAGACCTTTGGTTTTGCCGGCGGACGCGCGGATACCTGGGAGCCGGAAGAGCTCTTCTGGGGCCCCGAAGGCACCTGGCTGGGTGATGAACGCTACAGCGGCGAGCGGCAGCTGCATCCGGGGCTGGGCGCCGTGCAGATGGGCTTGATCTACGTGAACCCGGAAGGCCCCAACGGCAATCCCGACCCCAAAGCCTCGGCCATCGATATCCGCGAAACCTTCGCCCGCATGGCGATGAACGACTATGAAACCGTGGCGCTGATCGCTGGCGGCCATACCTTCGGCAAGACCCACGGTGCGGGTGACCCCTCGCTGTTGGGCCCGGACCCGGAAGGCGCCGTGATCGAAGACCAGGGCCTGGGTTGGCGCAGCCGATTCCAGACCGGTGCGGGTGCCGATGCCATCACCTCGGGCCTGGAAGTCATCTGGAGTCAAACCCCGACGCAGTGGTCCAACTACTTCTTCGAGAACCTGTTCAACTTCGAATGGGAGCTGACCCAGAGCCCGGCTGGCGCGCATCAGTGGGAAGCCAAGGACGCACCGGAAATCATTCCAGACTCCTTCGACCCGAACAAAAAGCGCAAGCCGACCATGCTCACCTCGGACCTGGCGCTGCGTTTCGACCCGATCTACGAAAAAATCTCCCGCCACTTCCTGGAAAACCCGGACGAGTTCGCCGATGCCTTCGCCAAGGCGTGGTTCAAGCTGACGCACCGCGACATGGGGCCCATCGGCCGCTACCTCGGGCCACTGGTGCCACAGGAAAAGCTGATCTGGCAGGACCCGATTCCCGAACGTGACCACCCGGTGATCGACGAGGCGGACATCGCCGCGCTGAAGCAGCATCTGCTCGGTATGGGCTTTTCCGTGTCCGAGCTGGTGTCGGTAGCCTGGGCTTCGGCCGCCACCTATCGCGGATCGGACAAGCGCGGAGGTGCCAACGGTGCTCGTATCCGCTTCGCGCCGCAGAAGGATTGGGAGATCAACAACCCGCCCCTGCTGGATCGCGTGCTGCAGAAAATCGGCGAGATCCAGAACGCGTTCAACGCCTCGGCCAGCGGGGGCAAAAAGGTCTCCATGGCGGACCTGATCGTGCTCGCCGGCTGCGCCGCCATCGAGAAAGCGGCACAGGACGGCGGCGTGGCCGTCACCGTGCCCTTCACGCCAGGGCGGATGGATGCGCTCGAAGAGTGGACCGATGGGCCCTCGTTCGAAGCGCTGCAGCCGGTCGCCGATGGCTTCCGCAACTACTACCACGAGTCGCACTTCATGGCGCCCGAGGAAGCGCTGGTCGACAAGGCCCACCTGCTACGCCTGAGCGCACCGGAAATGACCGTGCTGGTCGGCGGCATGCGTGTGTTGGGCACCAACGCGGACGGCGGTCAGGAGGGCGTCTTCACCAAGCGTGTGGGCACGCTTTCGAACGACTTTTTCGTCAACCTGCTGAGCATGCAGAACGAGTGGGTCGCGACCGAGCACAAGAACCGCTTCCAGGGCCTCGACCGAAAAACCCGCCAACCCACATGGACCGCCACCCGCGTGGACCTCATCTTCGGCGCGCAATCGGAGCTGCGTGCCCAGGCCGAGGTGTACGGCATGGCCGACGGCAACGAGAAGTTCGTGCAGGACTTCGTCAAAGCCTGGGACAAGGTAATGAACGTGGACCGGCTCGATATCGGCAAGCCCGCCGATAATTTCAGCCAGAAGCTCTCAGCCTAGAGCTCGCGGCGGCGCCATCAGGCGCCGCCACGGGGCGGCTGCTGCTTTCGAGCCTGCCATCTGGTTCGGGCTCGGGAGCCGACATAGGCACCGACGAGAAAGACCAGGGAGCACAGCAGCACGAACACCAGCCCGACGGGGAGCAATGGCCCGGTCGGCAACCATCCGAGCAGATACAGAGTTTGCCCGGCCACACAGCCAACGTAGAGCGGCCACAAGGGGTTCGGCGCGATAGAGCCACACAAGCAGCCACCCAAGGCCAGCGCTGCGGTGTAATACAGGCCACCTGCATCCCAGGGCTCGACATGGCCGGTCATCGAAGGCGACAGGCCCCAGATCGCGGCACCGGCCAACGCGGAGATAAGGAACGAGCGCAACACGGGTTGCTTCATGCTCGGCCGGTCGGATGCAGCTGCCATGCCGCGGCGTTATTGTGCTCGACCGTTGACCGCGTCGAGTACCAGGCATGAATCAGCCCGGCCTGGTAGAACAGGACGGGGTCGGTGAAGCCGCCGGATTCGATGATCGCTGCGACCCGCTCGCGAGGCAGCACCGCAACATCGCGGGAGTAGGCTGCGCGCATCTGCTCCACACCGGCGGCCGGGATGCCGGCCACGGTCATCATGTTCATCCAGGTTTCGAGCAGGGCCGTGTATTCGGCTGAGGCGGTATCCGATGCCAGGTCGGAGCTGGCCAGGCGTGCGCCCGGGCGAAGCCGGCTAGCGATGGCACGGAAAAACTCCGCACGGACCCCAGGCTCCAGAATGAATTGCGACACCAGAAAGCACGTCGCGGCATCGAAGGCGTCCTGCTCGGGCAGCGATTGCAGATAGCCCTCATGAAACTGGCAGCGCTCGGCGTAGCCGCCCTCGATCGCCTTGTTGCGGCACACCTCGAGCATTGCACCGGAGGGCTCGACGGCGGTGAAGCTCCAGCGCGGGAAGCGCCTCGCCAGGTATGCGATTTCCTCGCCGGTGCCGGCACCGACGCACAGAATCCGGGCATCGGCTGGAAGGTTGGCAAATACGGCTTCCAGAAGGAAATGCAGGGCCTCGCGAATCGGCGCGGTTCTCGCCCAGCGCTCGTCGTAGCTGGTTGCCTGCTGGTCGAAGATGTCCTTGATTTCATCGTTGCGCATGGCGGATTTCCCAGGAGGTTGTTCTGGATGGGCGCATAGGCGCACCACCCGGGTTGCTGAGATGCTGAGTTGCTTCAGTCCGCCGGCAGAATGCCTTTGGCTCGCAATGCGTTCTGGGCGATCTGCTGACGCAACGGCAGGTCCCTGACGGTTCGGGTGTCCAGGTTCAAGGCGAACAGCCAGGTGTTCTCACCAGTCTCCACGTAGCCGATGTACCAGCCGGTGCCGGGCGTGCTGCGGGCGGCCCAGCCGGTCTTGGCGTAGAGGCGATAGTCCTTGGCGGCTTCGGTGAGCATCACCGTCTTCAATGTGTCGTAACTGCTGTTGCGGTACGGCAGGCTGCGCGCGGTCACGCGTTTGAGCAGCTCGATCTGTTGCTCGGCGCTGATGGTCAGCGAGCCATCCAGCCAGAACTCGGTACCGTTGAAGGGCTCGCGCAGCTGACCGTAATGCGCCTGGCGGATGTGTGGCGGATAGTCAGCCGCACCCACCCGCCGCGCCAGCCACTGATAGCACCAGACGCAACTGACCTGGAAGGCGCTCTTCAGCGTCTGGTCTCGGTTCCAGGCCTCGATCTCGTAACGGGTGTTGTCCCACGGGATGATCTCGTCGGCGCCGGCGATGGCGCCTTCCTCCAGCGCGATCAGCGTGTTCAGCACCTTGAATGTGGATGCGGCGGTAAACGGCTGCTTCGCGCGGGCTTCGTTGTGAACGTAGCGCTGGCCGGTTTCAGCCGATTCGATCACCAGTGTTCCGTCCACGCCAGCCTCGTCGAACAGCCGGGCGATATCGGCATCTTCCGCATGAGCGAAGCCGGAAAAGCCGAGGAACAGAAGCGCGAGGAACAGCTGAGACATTGAAGAATATCCGTAGGGTGGGGATGAGGGGCCGGCTATGCGCGTGCCGTTCTAACAGGCTTTCCAGCGAAGTCCAGCCAATCGTGAATGAACGGTCATTCAGCTGCAGCCAACTGCGCCGCAAAGTGTTCGCGATCCAGTCGATGCAGGCAGTGCCGGCGAAGCGGATGGCCGACGGGCACCCCTGGATGCTCGAACACCTCCGTTTCACGCATGCCGAGACGGGCCATCACGGCGCGTGAACGTCGATTCTCGATAGTAGTGAAGGATACGATTTCGGAAAGATCGAGCGTGCCGAACCCTGTCTTTAGCGCGGCCCAAGCCGCCTCGCTGGCCAATCCCTGGCCCCAGTAATCAGCCGCCAGGCGCCAACCTATTTCCACGCACGGCGAGAACGGCAAGGTTGCCGACGGCGTATGCAGACCGACGAAGCCGATGAATGCGCCGCTGGCTTTCAGCTCGACGGCCCAGAACCCCCAGCCGCGTTCTTCGATCAGCGCCTGGCAGCGGTCAGCCATTGCATCGCTCTCGGCCCGACTGAGCAGAGCGGGGAAGTGCCGCATGACCCTGGGGTCCGCATTCATCGTGGCGAACGGTGCACGATCGGCTGGCTTCCATTGCCGCAGAAGCAGGCGCTTTGTCTGGAGGTTGCTCAGATCTGTCATCACAGGCCGTTCAATCCAGGGGTGTTCGCACCTTACGCACGCTATCGGCGGCGTTCAGCAGATGCCTGGCGACCGCTTCATAGGCGGGCAACGAAGTAGGGTCGTTTGCCGCGTTGCTCGCCACTGGATGGCTGGCGAACCGTGCGATCACCATCTCCGCCAGCGGATCTACATAAAGCGCTTGTCCGTGGACCCCGCGGGCCATGAAAGCGCCATGCTCGTTATGGCTGACCCACCACATGTTGCGATAGCTCCAGCCGGGTAGCAGACGGTAACCGGCTTTCGCAAAGTCGTCCCGATTTGCTCCATTTCGGATATCTGTCACGACTTCCGGCGGCAGGATCTGAGTGCCGTTGTATCGACCTTCGTTACGCATCATTTCGCCAAAGCGCACAAGGTCGCGCAGGCTGGCATTCAGGCCGCCTCCGGCGAACGGCGTGCCGATGGAGTCTACCGACATGTAGGCATCCTGTTCTGCGCCCAAGCGGCTCCAGATGCGCTCCGACAACAGCTGTGCGACGTCCCGCCCGCTCACTCGCGCAATTACCCAGCCGAGAGCGTCGGAGTTTGCGGTGCGGTAATGAAAGGCCTCGCCATGGCGACCTTGCGGTTTGACCGTTTGCAGAAATT
This sequence comes from Pseudomonas sp., assembly GCA_032105665.1. GTDB lineage: Bacteria > Pseudomonadota > Gammaproteobacteria > Pseudomonadales > Pseudomonadaceae > Stutzerimonas. The sequence continues at coordinate 12,853 of DAMCQE010000047.1, forward strand.
CGTAATAGGTCCGTGGCCCCTGGTAATCAGCGGGTTTCGGCAGCGGATTGCCGGCGGCGGCGTGCGCCCATACTTCGGCCTTGGGGTCCGCATAATCCTCGCTGAAGTGAATGCCGGTGGTCATATCCATCAGCTGACGTACGCTGGCATCGCCAAAACCCGACGCTGCCAGCTCGGGAACGTAATCAGCGACCAGACGTTCGGGATCCAGCTTTTCTTCGGCCACAAGAAGCGCCGCCAATGTACCGATGAAGGTTTTCGTAATCGACATGGCAGCATGCTGTCCTTCCGGCTTCAATACGCCGAAATAGCGCTCGTACACCAGTTTCCCTCGGTGAAGGATGATGATGCCGTCGGTGTAATTGGCTTGCAGCGATTGCTGCCAGGTCATTGGCTCGCCCCCACCAAGCGGGACGAATGTCAGCGCATCGATCTCGTTGCTTGGCTGGTGCTCGAGTAGTGAAGACTCACCTAGGCCGCGTTAGACATTGACGGTAGGCATCAGCTGTCGAAAGTTGGCGACGCTCCAGCGCATCTGCGGGAAGCGAAAATAACTGCCATCCTCGAAGCGCAGGATTCGATCAGCCGGTGGCGGCGAGCCAACCATCCATCCCATTGCAGCTGGATCACTGGTTTGTGCGTCTGGAAACTCCGCAGGCTCACTGGCGTACGCTGAGCACGCCATGGCGCCAAACAAACAGCAGAGATGTACTTTCGCTAGCTCTCTGGACCTGCGTGGTTTCATGGTTTGTCCTTGCTAATGGCTTGGCGTGTCGCGGCATGCCGGCCTGGAAGTCTCTCAATCTCTGCCGGCATTTTGGGCGTCTGCGATCCGTGCGGCATGGCCTTATAGGGAATTGCGCGCAGAGCGGTGATGAACAGCGTAGTCCTCTCAGTCTAGGGACTGGTTGCATTCGTCGGGTTGCTGTTCTTATAGTGCCGCCGGCATTTTTTCAGGACCTGGCTCGGGTCGCGCGGCGGCACGCCAGGGCCTTTGGTGCACTGGTGAGAGTCCATGATCGAAATAAGCAACCTGACCAAGCGTTTTGCCCAGCACACCGCGGTCGACGACCTGTCATTCCAGGTCCAGCGCGGCGAGGTGCTGGGATTTCTCGGCCCGAATGGTGCCGGCAAGTCCACCACTATGAAGATGCTGACCGGCTTTCTCGCGCCGACGTCGGGCACGGCGAGCATCCTCGGCCACGACATTCGCACCCAGACCCTGCAGGCCCAGCGGCAGATCGGTTATCTGCCCGAAGGCGCGCCCTGCTACGGCGACATGACGGTGCGCGGTTTTCTCGAGTTCATCGCTGAAGTCCGCGGCTTCCGTGGTGCGGACAAGCGCCAGCGGGTCGAAGCCGCGGTCGCCCAGGTGGAGCTGGAGAACGTGCTGGGGCAGTCCATCGAGACGCTGTCCAAGGGCTTCAAGCGTCGCGTCGGCCTGGCCCAGGCGATCCTGCACGATCCGCAGGTGCTGATTCTCGACGAGCCCACCGATGGCCTCGATCCGAACCAGAAACACCAGGTGCGTCAGCTGATCCAGGGGCTGGCGCAGGACAAGATTGTCATCATCTCCACGCATATCCTCGAAGAGGTCAGTGCGGTCTGCACCCGCGCGGTGGTCATCGCCCAGGGCCGACTGGTGGCCGACAGCACGCCGCTGGAGCTGGAGAGCCGGTCGAAATATCACCAGGCCGTCACGCTGGTCAGCGACGGTCCGCTGGACGACGTTGCCCTGGCCGCGTTGCCCGGCGTGGCCGGTGTCGAATTCAACGAGCCCGAGCACAGCCTGACGTTGCTGGCGCAGCCGGGGCAGGTGATTTTCCCCCAGGTCAGTGCGCTGATCGCCCAGCATGGCTGGGTGGTGAAGGAGCTGGACGTGGAACGCGGCCGGTTGGATGAGGTGTTCCGTAACCTGACTCGCGGGGAGTCGCTATGACCCAGTTGCCGGTTATCTTCAAGCGCGAGCTGGGCAGCTATTTCGCCACGCCGCTGGCCTACGTGTTCATCGTGATCTTCCTGGTGCTCTCCGGGGTGTTCACCTTTTACCTGGGCGGTTTCTACGAGCGCGGCCAGGCCGACCTCACGCCGTTCTTCAGCTTCCATACCTGGCTGTACCTGTTCCTGGTGCCGGCGATCGCCATGCGCCTGTGGGCGGAGGAGCGCAAGTCCGGCTCGATCGAGCTCTTGATGACGCTGCCGATCACCCGCTTCGAGGCGGTTACCGGCAAGTTCCTCGCCGCCTGGGTATTCGCCGGCATCGCGTTGCTGCTGACCTTCCCGATGGTCATCACCGTCAATTACCTGGGCGAGCCCGACAACGGTGTGATCGTCGCCGGTTATCTCGGCAGCTGGCTGCTGGCGGGCGCGTTTCTGGCGATCGGCTCGTGCATGTCGGCGCTGGCGAAGAACCAGGTGATCGCCTTCATTCTCGCGGTGGCGGTGTGTTTCCTGTTCATCGTCAGTGGTCTGCCGATGGTGCTGGATGCCTTCGCCTGGGCGCCGCAGTGGCTGATCGATGCGGTGGCTTCGCTGAGCTTCCTGATCCGTTTCGATTCCATCAGCAAGGGTGTGATTGACCTGCGTGACCTGCTGTATTTCGTCACGCTGATCGTCGCCTGGCTGGCTGCCACTGCCGTGGTCGTCGATCTGAAGAAAGCCGCCTGAGGGAACAGACATGAAACGAGTCATCTATTCCGGTGCCGGGCTGCTGCTGATCGCACTGGCATTTCTGCTGTTCAACGGCGTGTCCGGCATGCTGTTCACCAATGCGCGGCTCGACCTGACCGAGCAGAAGCTCTACACCATTTCCGAGGGCACCGAGCGCATTCTTGACGGCCTGCAGGAACCGATCGAACTGCACTTCTTCTACTCGGACGAGACCTCCAAGGAGCTGGTGGCGCTGCGCAACTACGCGCGTCGCGTCGAGGAGATGCTCAAGGCCTACGAGCGGGCCTCCGCTGGCAAGCTCAAGCTGCATGTGATCGACCCGCAGCCGTTCTCCGAAGAGGAGGACCGCGCCGCCGAGTTCGGCCTGCAGGCGGTGCCGCTCAACCAGGGCGGTGACAAGATCTACTTCGGCCTCGCCGGCACCAATGCCGAGGGCAGCACGCAGATCATTCCGTTCTTCCCGCTGGATCAGGAAGAGTTTCTCGAGTACGAGATCAGCCGCCTGGTGCAGGGCCTGGCTAGCGGCGAGCTGCCGGTGGTCGGCGTGCTGTCAGGGTTGCAGCTGACCGGCGGTTTCGACATGCGGACTCAGCAGGCGACGCCGCCGTGGATGGTGCTGGAGGAAGTTCGCCAGCTGTTCCATATCGAAAGCCTGCGCCGCGATGTGGACATGATCCCGACCAACGTCTCGGTGTTGCTGCTGATTCACCCGAAGGATCTGCCGGAGCAGACGCTGTACGCCATCGACCAGTTCGTCCTGCGTGGCGGCAAGCTGCTGGTATTCGTCGATCCGCACAGCGAGGCCGATCCGGGCATGGGCATCGGTCCGGGAGAATTCGGCGAGGAGCGTGCGTCCGACCTCGAGCCACTGTTCAAGGCCTGGGGCGTGCGCATGGTGCCGCAACAGGCGCTGGTCGATGCAGCCTACGCGATGTCGGTTGGCGTCGGTGCGGAGCGCCGTCCGGTGCGCCACGCAGGCTGGTTGAGCCTGCCGCGCAACGCGCTGGATCAGGATGACGTGACCACCGCCGCGCTGGAAAACATCACCATCGCCAGTGCCGGCATTCTGGAGCCGCTGGAGGACGCGACGACGCGCTTCACGCCGCTGTTCGGCAGTTCCGACTACGCCATGCTGGTGGAGGCCGAGCGCTTCGCCACGCTGGACAACCCGGAAACCCTGCTGCTTGGCCTCGAGCCGACCGGCGAGCGCTACACCCTGGCGGCGCGCATCCAGGGGCCGTCGAAAACTGCCTTTCCGGACGGCATCGAAGGCCGTGAAGAGGGCATCAAGGAAAGCCAGAACATCAACGTGATCGCCGTCGCCGATACCGATCTGCTGAGTGATCGCATGTGGGTGCAGGTGCAGGACTTCTTCGGCCAGCGCGTTCCGCAGCCGTGGGCGGACAACGGCGCGTTCGTGATCAATGCGCTGGACAACCTTTCCGGCACCGATGCGCTGATCAGCGTGCGTTCGCGTGGTCGCTTCACCCGTCCGTTCGTGATGGTAGAAACCTTGCAACGTGAGGCCGAGGATCGTTTCCGCGAGAAGGAAGAAGTGCTGCAGCAGCGCCTGGCTGATACCGAGCAGCAACTGGCCGAGCTGCAGAGTCCGGACCCGGAGCAGGCGCTGGAGCTGACGGCTGAGCAGGAGCAGGCGTTGCGTCAGTTCCAGCAGGAGAAGGTGCGTATCCGCAAGGAGTTGCGTGAGGTGCGCTACCAGCTCAATGCCGATATCGAAGCGCTGGGGCGTACGCTGAAGTTCGCCAACATCGCTCTGGTGCCCTTGCTGCTGACCCTGGGCGTGCTCGCCCTGTGGCTATGGCGACGCCGCCGGAGCGCCTGAACAGAGCACCCGTTCCGGCATTGGCCGGGGCGGGCGAGGGTGTCAAATCCGCAGCGGAAAAAAGAGGCTGACAGCGAAAATCGTTGTTTTATACTCCGGCAACGGTCGCGTTCGAGTCGCATTTGCGCCGGAGCCGAATGCACGAAGGCCTGACCGTCGACCCCTCTTCCGAGGAATAACAAAAAGCGAGTTGGAGAAGTGGTAATGGCTGAGCGCGAAACCGGGACCGTCAAGTGGTTCAACGATGCAAAAGGCTATGGATTCATTCAGCGGGGTAATGGCGCCGACGTGTTCGTGCATTACCGCGCCATTCGTGGCGACGGCCATCGCTCGCTGGCCGAGGGGCAGCAGGTGGAATTCTCGGTGATCCAGGGCCAGAAGGGCCTGCAGGCCGAGGACGTCGCCGGCCTCTGACTCCGGTCGCAGAAGAACGAAGCCCGTCCTGATGACGGGCTTTGTTTTTTGAGCTGGCGACGCTCCGCTGCAGGCCACCAAGGGCCAATCTGCTGGTTCCTGGTGGATGTTTCACGGCCCAGGTGCGATCAACCTGTGCGCCAGACGATCTCTTCCTCGCCGTCGGCACTGACGCGTATCCAGCGGTCGGCCTCTTCCTCGGCTTCCTCTTCCTGCCAGCCGCCCGGGGCGCAACGGATTTCTACGCCCAGCGCCTGATGTGCCGCCCGGGCACAGGCCAGGTCATCGGCCCAGGGCGTGGCATCGCTTTCCAAGAGCAGGCAGTGCCATTTGCCGACCGCCTTGGGCAGCCAGGTCACGGGAATCCCGGCGGCGTTGCACTTGAAGGTCTGGCCTTTCTGCTGCCAGGCGGAGCAGGGGCCGATGGCCTCGGCCAACCACTCGCCGACGGCTTCCTGGCTGGCATCCCTGAGGTAGATCTCGATATCGGGTTGACGCATGGGCGACTGCCTTCTGTGTTGTGCCTTGGCCTGCCTCGCATGCTATCGAGGCGTTTGCCTTAGGAAATTCGTTCGATCCAGTCGTAGCGTATCGCAACCCGCACCGCCAGCGGCGTGTCGATGACGGCGGCGCGCCGCTCGGCGCTGGCGCGCCAGCCGTGCGGGGTCATCGCCAGGAGGTCGGCGCGGGCCTGGGCGTCGTCGAGCTGCAGTTCATAGCTGAGGGTTTCGCTGTGGGTCAGGCGCATGCCGTCCGGAATGAGCGACAGGTGCTTCTCGTCGTCGTAGTCGCGTACCTCGTCGTAGAGCCGCGCGCGCAGCTCCCAGAGGTGCTCGCGGGTCGGCCCCATGCGCAGCAGTCCGCCGCCGGGCGGGAGCAGGCGTCGCGCTTCCTGCCAGTCCAGCGGGCTGAACACGCTGGCCAGCAGGTCGCAGCTGGCATCGGCCAGCGGCACGCGGGCCATGCTCGCCACCAGCCACTCGAGTTGCGGGGCGCGTTTGCAGGCGCGCTTGATCGCCTCGCGGGAGATGTCCAGTGCGTAGCCTTCTGCATCCGGCAGCGCGGCGGCCAGTTGGGCTGTGTAGTAGCCCTCGCCACAGCCGATGTCCAGCCAGCGTTGCGGCGTGCGCTCGGCGGCCAGCTCGGCGAGGCGTCGGGCCAGCGGCGCATAGTGACCGCCATCGAGAAAGCGCCGGCGCGCCTCGACCATCGCCTGGTTGTCGCCCGGATCGCGGCTGTTCTTGTGCTGCACGGGCAGCAGGTTCAGGTAGCCCTGGCGCGCGCGGTCGAAACGGTGGTTGGCCGGGCAGGCCACGCCGTTTTCCACCGCGCTGAGCGGCGCCTGGCAGATCGGGCAGATCAGCATGCCAGCAGGTTCACCAGGGTCTGGTAGTAGATGTCGGTCAGCAGGTCGAGATCGCTGGCCAGGATGTGTTCGTCGACCTGGTGGATGGTGGCATTGACCGGTCCCAGCTCGACCACCTGGGTACCCAGGGTGGCGATGAAGCGCCCGTCCGAGGTGCCGCCGCTGGTGGATGGTGTGGTCTCGCGGCCGGTGACGCTGCGGATCGCCTTGGCCACGCCGTCGAGCAGCGCGCCCGGCTCGGTGAGGAAGGGCAGGCCCGATAGCGCCCAGTCGACGCTCCAGTCCAGGCCGTGCTTGTCGAGGATCGCCGCGGTGCGTTGCTGCAAGCCTTCGACGGTCGACT
>DAMCQE010000047.1:19588-21163 GCA_032105665.1 Pseudomonas sp.
CCGTGCTTGTCGAGGATCGCCGCGGTGCGTTGCTGCAAGCCTTCGACGGTCGACTCGGTGGAAAAGCGGAAGTTGAATACCGCTTCCAGCGTGCCGGGGATGACGTTGGTGGCGCCGGTGCCGGCGTTCAGGTTGGAGATCTGGAAGCTGGTCGGCGGGAAGAACGCATTGCCATCGTCCCAGTGTTCGGCAGCCAGCTCGGCCAGGGCCGGCGCGGCCAGGTGGATCGGGTTCTTCGCCAGATGGGGGTAGGCCACATGGCCCTGCTGACCGCGAACGGTGAGCGTACCGCCCAGCGAGCCGCGGCGACCGTTCTTCACCACGTCGCCCACCAGGCTGGTGCTCGAGGGTTCGCCGACGATGCACCAGTCCAGGCGCTGGCCGCGCTCGCGCAGGCGTTCGACCACCGCCTTGGTACCGTGGTGCGCCGGGCCTTCCTCATCGCTGGTGATCAGGAAGGCGATCTGTCCCTTATGGTCCGGATGGTCGGCGGTGAAGCGTTCCACTGCCACGACCATGGCGGCCAGGCTGCCTTTCATGTCTGCCGCGCCGCGGCCGTGGAGCATGCCCTGCTCGTCGATGCGCGCACTGAACGGCGGATTCTGCCAGGCCTGCAGCGGGCCTGTAGGAACCACGTCGGTGTGGCCGGCGAAGCACAGCACCGGGCCTTCGTTGCCGCGAATGGCCCAGAAGTTCTCCACGTCCTCGATGTGCATCGGCTCGATGGCGAAGCCGCAAGCCGCCAGGCGCTGGCTCATCAGCTGCTGGCAGCCTTCGTCCAGCGGCGTCACGGAGGGGCGGTTGATCAGCTCGCAGGCCAGTTCGAGGGTCGGGGAGAGGGCGGGGGCGGTCATCACGGCTCCGGTACGGCGGGGAAAGGGCGCCATATTAAAGCAAAGCCGGGGCTGCGGTGACGGCCGGATGCAGTGGTCGGCACGCAGCGAGGTCTTATAATCGCCAGGTTTTTCTCCGGGGAGTCGGCATGTCTATCGATGAACAGCGTTTCGGCGGCATTGCCCGTCTGTATGGCCGGCTCGGTCTGGAGCGGCTGGCGGCTGCCCATGTGGCGGTGGTCGGCATCGGCGGTGTCGGCTCGTGGGCGGCCGAGGCGCTGGCACGCAGCGGCGTCGGCGAGATCAGCCTGTTCGACCTGGACGATGTGTGCATCACCAATACCAACCGGCAGATCCATGCGCTGGAGGGTGCGGTGGGCAAGCCGAAGGTGGACGAAATGGCCGCGCGCATCCGTGCCATCAACCCGGCATGTCGGGTTCATGCCGTGCCCGACTTCGTCACCCGCGAAACCATGGCCGAGTACATCACCGAAGACATGGACTGCGTCATCGACTGCATTGACAGCGTGCCGGCCAAGGCGGCGCTGATCGCCTGGTGCAAGCGCCGCAAGATCCAGATCATCGCGACCGGCGGGGCGGGCGGGCAGGTGGACCCGACGCAGATTCAGGTCGCCGATCTGAACAAGACCTTCAACGATCCGCTGGCGGCCAAGGTGCGTTCGCTGCTGCGTCGCGAATACAACTTCTCGCGCACGCCGGGGCGCACCTACAGCGTGCCCTG
>DAMCQE010000048.1:0-20733 GCA_032105665.1 Pseudomonas sp.
AGGAGCGCGCCGAGATCGGTGATGCCTATCAGTCGACCTACATCGACGATCTGCAAATCCAGCTCGACGGCGTCGACGACGATGCCGAGAAGACCACCGCGACCCTGACCTTCACCGGCACCGCGAAAACTTCGCGCTTCGACCAGGGCGAGCCGTTCAGCGAAAGCTGGCGCATGGAACGTGCCCAGGGCGAGAACCAGCCTTGGCTCGTGGCTGGTATCCGCCAGAACGCCTGATCGGCGTCGTGTAGAAAATCTGGTCTGCCTTAGCGCAGTCCACAGACAAACCCCGCCATCTGGCGGGGTTTGTCGTTTCTGAGCGGCAAGTGACGCGGTGCTGCGAGCCGCTCGATAAAGCCGCTGCGCATCACTCTTTGAGAAAGGCCAGCAGATCGTTGTTGAAGCGCTCCTTGTGGGTGTCGGTCAGGCCGTGCGGAGCACCGGGATAGACGATCAGCTTCGCACCCTTGACCAATGCAGCGGACGCCTTGCCGGAGCTGTCCAGCGGCACGATCTGGTCATCGTCGCCGTGGATCACCAACGTCGGCACGTCGAACTTCTTCAGGTCACCACGGAAATCGGTGGCCGAGAAGGCGGCGATGGAGTCGTAGGTGTTCTTGTGCCCGGCCTGCAGCCCCTGGGCGCGCCAGTTGTCGATCAGGCCCTGGGAGACCTTCGCCCCCGGACGATTGAAGCCATAGAACGGGCCGGAGGCGAGGTCGAAGTACAGCTGCGCGCGATCCTCCAGCGATGCCTTGCGGATGCCGTCGAAGACTTCCAGCGGCAGCCCACCCGGGTTATCCGCGGTTTTCAGCATCATCGGCGGCACGGCGCTGACCAGCACGGCCTTCTTCACCCGTTCGGTGCCGTGGCGGCCGATGTAGCGCGCCACCTCGCCGCCACCGGTGGAGAAGCCCACCAGGGTGACATCCTTCAGGTCCAGCGCCTCGATCACCGCGGCCAGGTCGTCGGCGTAGTGATCCATGTCGTTGCCTTCCCAGGGCTGACTTGAACGGCCATGACCGCGGCGGTCATGGGCGACCACTCGGTAGCCCTCGGATGCGAGAAACAGCATCTGTGATTCCCAGCTGTCCGAGTTGAGCGGCCAGCCATGGCTGAAGGTGACCACCGGACCGTCCTTCGGGCCCCAGTCCTTGTAGTACAGCTGCACGCCATCGGCCGTGGTGATGGTGCTGGCGGTGCGAGCGCTGGCGATACTGGATGTCGGTTGCGTGGTCTGCTCCGGCTGCGCGGCGAAGGCCGGCTGCATCGCGATGGCCAGCAGCGGGAGGGTGAAGGCGCGGATGATGGCATTCATGGCGTGTGTCTCCTGTTAGTAGGTGCGGTGGGGGATCAGTCGGCGAGGATCAGGGTTACGTCGATGTTGCCGCGGGTAGCATTGGAGTAGGGGCAGACCACGTGGGCCTGGTTGACCAGCTCCTGCAACACGTCACGGGCAATGCCGGGCGCGCTGATGGTCAGCTCGGCTTCGATGCCGAAGCCGGTGGGGATCTGGCCGATGCCGACCTTGCCGGTGATGCGGGTGTCGGCCGGCAGGGCGACCTTCTGCTTGCCGGCGACGAACTTCAGCGCGCCGAGGAAGCAGGCCGAGTAGCCGGCAGCGAACAGCTGCTCGGGGTTGGTGCCCGGGCCGCCGGCGCCGCCCAGTTCACGCGGAGTGGACAGTTGCACGTCGAGCGCCTGATCGGAGGAGCTGGCGCGACCTTCACGTCCGCCGGTGGCGGTTGCAGTGGCGGTGTAGAGAATCTTTTCGATGGTCATGGCTACGGTTCCTGTTCTGTTGGTAGGCCAGGGCGTTGTTGCCCGGTGAGAGCTATTCTGCTCACCAGAAAAAACTATTGGTGACGTAGAATCCGGAAAACATGATCAGGAGTACGAAGATGGCTGACCGGCTCGCTGCGCTGATGACCCACTTCCCGATGAGCGCACAGGTGTTCAATACCGGCCCCCTGTGCGGCATCAACACGCTGCAAAGCGATGGCGTGCACGGGCAGCTGCATCTGGTGCGCAGCGGCACGCTGGAGGTGCGCTATGGCAGGGAGTCGCTGCAGGTCGAGCGACCGAGCCTGCTGCTGTTTCCGCGTCCGCTGACGCACCGTTTCATCATCGCCCCCGGGCAGAACGCCGATATGGTCTGCGCAAACCTGTCGTTCGAAGGCGGCACCAGCAACCCGATCGCCTCGGCGCTGGCCGATGTCGTCTGCCTGCCGCTGGATCAGGTCTGGGGCGCCGAGCCGATCCTCTCGCTGCTGTTCGAGGAGGCCTTCGAGCAACGCTGCGGGCGCGTGGCACTGGTCGAGCGGTTGCTCGAAGTGGTGATGATCCAGGTTCTGCGCCAGCTGATGGAAAGCGACGAGGTGAATGACGGGCTGCTGTCCGGGCTAGCGCACCCGCGCCTGCGCAATGCTCTGGTGGCGATGCACGAGGCGCCGGCGCAGGACTGGACGCTCGAGGAGCTGGCCAGCGTTGCCGGGATGTCGCGCAGCGTGTTCGCCACAGCCTTCCGCGAAACCGTCGGCACCACGCCGGGCCAGTATCTGCAGGGCTGGCGCGTCCGCCTGGCGCAGAAGGCCCTGCGTCGCGGACGGCCGATCAAGATGATTGCGTTCGAAGTGGGATATGGCAGCGAAGCCGCGTTTTCCCGGGCTTTCAAGGCGCACGCCGGGCAATCGCCGCGGGAGTGGAAAAAGCAGCTGGTCACGGCCGCTGTCGGGTGAATTCCTGGCACACCCAGGCTCTTTCATAGGTGCAGCGCGAGGCAGCGGAGCGCGGAATTAGCCCTTTACTTTGCCCATTCTTGACTAAGCTGCTTAGCAGACGCCGGCAAAGCATCGGCGTACCAGCCTGATAAGAAGGAGAACCTCCGATGGATATGAACCGTCGACAGTTCTTCAAGGTCTGCGGTGTGGGCCTTGGGGCGTCGAGCATGGCGGCATTGGGTATGGCCCCGCCGACGGCGTATGCCGAGTCGATCCGGCATTTCAAACTGACCAACACGCGCGAAACCCGCAACACCTGCCCCTACTGCTCCGTCGGTTGCGGGCTGATCCTCTACAGCCAGGGCAGCGGCGGCAAGAACGTCGCACAAAACATCATCCACATCGAAGGCGACTCCGATCACCCGGTCAACCGCGGCACGCTCTGCCCGAAGGGCGCCGGCCTGCTGGACTTCGTTCACAGCCCCAACCGCCTGACCCATCCGGAAGTCCGCGAAGCCGGCAGCAACGAGTGGAAGCGCATCGAGTGGAGCGAAGCCCTCGACCGTATCGCCCGATTGATGAAGGACGACCGCGACGCCAACTTCATCGAGCGCAACGACAAGGGCCAGACCGTCAACCGCTGGCTGAGCACGGGCTTCCTCGCCGCTTCGGCGTCCTCCAACGAGGCTGGTTACATCACCCACAAGGTGGTTCGTTCACTCGGCATTCTGGGATTCGATAACCAGGCACGTGTCTGACACGGCCCGACGGTGGCAAGTCTTGCCCCGACGTTTGGCCGCGGCGCCATGACCAATCACTGGAGCGATATCCAGAACGCCGATCTGATCCTGATCATGGGCGGTAACGCCGCCGAAGCGCACCCGTGCGGCTTCAAATGGGTCACCGAGGCCAAGGCGCGCAACAAGGCGCGGCTGGTCGTGGTCGATCCGCGCTTCACCCGTTCGGCCTCGGTGGCCGACATGTATGCGCCGATCCGCACCGGTACCGACATCGCCTTCCTCGGCGGGCTGATCAACTACCTGCTGGAAAACGACAAGATCCAGCACGAGTACGTGGTCAATTACACCGACGTCTCGTTCATCGTGAAGGAAGGCTTCGGTTTCGAGGACGGTCTGTTCAATGGCTATGACGCCGAGAAGCGCAGCTACCCGGACAAATCCACCTGGAGCTACGAGCTGGACGAGGACGGCTTCGCCCGCGTCGACAAGAGCCTCACCCATCCGCGCTGCGTCTATAACCTGCTCAAGCAGCACTACAGCCGCTATACACCGGAGGTGGTCAGCAACATCTGCGGCACGCCACAGGACAGGATGCTGCAGATCTGGGAAACCATCGCCGAGACCTCGGCCCCGGGCAAGGTCATGACCATCATGTATGCCCTGGGCTGGACGCAGCACTCGGTGGGCTCGCAGATGATCCGCACCGGCGCCATGGTGCAGCTGCTGCTCGGCAACATCGGCATGCCCGGCGGCGGGATGAATGCGCTGCGCGGGCACTCCAACATCCAGGGCCTGACCGACCTCGGCCTGCTCTCCAACCAATTACCGGGCTACATGACCCTGCCGCTGGAAGCCGAGCAGGACTACGCGGCCTACATCGCCAAGCGCACCGCCAAGCCGCTGCGCCCGGGGCAGCTGTCCTACTGGCAGCACTACGAGAAATTCCACGTCAGCCTGATGAAGGCCTGGTACGGCAAGAACGCCACGGCGGAGAACAACTGGGGCTACGACTGGCTGCCGAAGCTGGATATCCCCGGCTACGACGTGCTCAAGGTGTTCGACATGATGTACCAGGGGCAGGTCAACGGCTATTTCTGCCAGGGCTTCAACCCCATCGCCTCGTTCCCCAACAAGGCCAAGGTCAGCGCGGCGCTGGCCAAGCTCAAGTACCTGGTGATCATGGACCCGCTGGCCACCGAGACCTCGGAGTTCTGGCGCAACGCCGGCGAGTACAACGACGTCGACACCGCCAGCATCCAGACCACGGTGTTCCGCCTGCCGACCACCTGCTTCGCCGAGGAGGACGGCTCGCTGGTGAACAGCGGCCGCTGGCTGCAATGGCACTGGAAGGCCGCCGAGCCGCCAGGCCAGGCGAAGACCGACGTGGTGATCATGGGCGGGCTGTTCCATCGCCTGCGCGAGCTCTACAGCAAGGAAGGCGGTGCCTATGCCGAACCGCTGCTGAACATCGACTGGGCCTATCGCCAGCCGGAAGAACCGACCGCAGAGGAAATCGCCCAGGAGTACAACGGCAAGGCACTGGCCGACGTCTTCGACCTGCAGACCGGCGCCCAGCTGGCCAAGGCCGGCGAGTTGCTGCCGGGCTTCGGCCTGCTGCGCGCCGACGGCACCACCTCGAGTGGCTGCTGGATCTTCTGCGGCTCCTGGACCCAGGCCGGCAACCAGATGGCCCGTCGCGACAACGCCGACCCTTACGGCATGGGCCAGACGCTTGGCTGGGCCTGGGCCTGGCCGGCCAACCGGCGCATCCTCTACAACCGCGCCTCGGCCGATCCGGCCGGCAATCCATGGGATGCGCAGAAGAAGCGTCTGGTCTGGTGGGATGGCGGCAAGTGGGGCGGTACCGACGTGCCGGACTTCAAGGTCGATTCACGTCCGGAAGATGGCATGAACCCCTTCATCATGAACCCCGAAGGGGTGGCGCGGCTGTTCGCCGTGGACAAGATGAACGAGGGGCCATTCCCCGAGCACTACGAGCCGTTCGAGACGCCGATCGGACGCAACCCGCTGCATCCGGACAATCGCCAGGCGATCAGCAACCCCGCCGCACGGGTGTTCAAGAACGACATGGAGTTGTTCGGCAGCGCCGACGAGTTCCCCTACGCTGCGACCACTTACCGCCTCACCGAGCATTTCCACTTCTGGACCAAACACTGCCGGCTCAACGCGATCACCCAGCCCGAGCAGTTCGTCGAGATCGGCGAGGTGCTGGCCAAGGAGCTCGGCATCGCCGCCGGCGAGCGGGTCAAGGTGTCGTCCAACCGCGGCTATATCAAGGCGGTGGCGGTGGTGACCAAGCGCATCAAGCCGCTGACGGTGGACGGCAAGACCGTGCACCAGATCGGCATCCCGCTGCACTGGGGCTTCGCCGGCGTGGCGCGCAACGGTTACCTGACCAACACGCTGACGCCGTTCGTCGGTGACGCCAACACCCAGACGCCGGAGTTCAAGTCGTTCCTGGTCAACGTGGAGAAGGCATGATGGCTACTCAAGACGTGATTGCCCGCTCCGCCACGACCACCGAGCGGCCGTCGATCCGCGAGATCGGCGAAGTGGCGAAACTGATCGACACCTCCAAGTGCATCGGCTGCAAGGCCTGCCAGGTGGCGTGTTCGGAATGGAACGACCTGCGCGACGAGGTCGGCACCAGCCACGGGACCTACGACAACCCGATCGACCTCACCGCCGAATCCTGGACGGTGATGAAGTTCGCCGAGTACGAGAACCCCGGCAGCGGCAACCTCGAATGGCTGATCCGCAAGGACGGCTGCATGCATTGCGCCGACCCGGGTTGCCTCAAGGCCTGCCCGGCGCCGGGGGCGATCGTGAAGTACGCCAACGGTATCGTCGACTTCAACCAGGACCACTGCATCGGCTGCGGCTATTGCATCACCGGTTGCCCGTTCGACATCCCGCGCATCTCCGAGAAGGACAAGAAGGCCTACAAGTGCACGCTCTGTTCCGACCGCGTGTCGGTCGGGCTGGAGCCGGCCTGCGTGAAGACCTGCCCCACCGGCGCCATCGTCTTCGGCAGCAAGGAGGACATGAAGGAGCATGCCGCCGGGCGCATCGCAGACCTCAAGGAGCGGGGTTTCGACCAGGCCGGCCTGTACGACCCCGATGGCGTCGGCGGTACGCACGTGATGTACGTGCTGCACCATGCCGATCAGCCCTCGCTGTACAACGACCTGCCGAACGAGCCGACCATCAGCCCGCTGGTCAGCCTGTGGAAGGGCGTGACCAAGCCCCTCGCCCTGCTGGGCATGGGCGCGGCGGTGCTGGCCGGCTTCTTCCACTACACGCGGGTCGGCCCGATTCGCGTCGAGGAAGAGGACGACAGGGCCGAGCTCAGCGAGCCGGTGGTGCATCAGGTCGATCCTTCGGTGCATGTGGTCGATCCCAAGGAGCCGCGACCCTGACCGCGCGGCCCCGTTCGCGGGGCCGCCTTCGGTGTCCGCTCGCTCAAGGAGTCAACGATGAACAACAACGAGATCGAACGCTACAACCCCTCGCAACGGACCAACCACTGGATCGTCGCGATTCTCTTCGTGCTCGCCGCGCTGTCCGGCCTGGCACTGTTCCATCCGGCGCTGTTCGGCCTCTCCGGGCTGTTCGGCGGCGGCACCTGGACGCGCATCCTGCACCCCTTCATCGGGGTCGCGATGTTCGTCTTCTTCCTCTGGCTGGCGATCCGCTTCGCTGGGCACAACCGCATCGAAGCACGCGACCGCCAGTGGCTCAGGCAGATCAACGACGTGGTGCACAACCGCGAGGAAAAGCTGCCGGAAGTCGGCCGTTACAACGCAGGGCAGAAGGTGCTGTTCTGGGTGTTGATCCTCAGCATGCTGGTCCTGCTGCTCAGCGGCATCGTCATCTGGCGAGAGTACTTCAGCAGCTTCTTCGGCATCGTCTCGCTGCGCTGGGCCAGCCTGTTGCATGCGGCCGCCGCCTTCGTGCTGATCGTCAGCATCATCGTGCACATCTACGCCGCCATCTGGATCAAGGGCTCCATGGGCGCGATGCTCTACGGCACCGTCAGCCGCGCCTGGGCGCGCAAGCACCACCCGGCCTGGTATCGGGAGATCACCGAGCGCAAATAAGCACACCGCTGTAAGCCGAAGATTCCCTGCACACGCGCGGGAATCTTCGACCTCGCGCATCATCGAAAGCCGAGCGACAGCCGGTGACGGACTATGCTGTTCGGCACAACCACAAGAATAAGGAGTCCTGCGTGGCAGGCACCATTCTCGAACCCGGGCAGATCGAAGCCGCTGCCAGCAAACCACCCTTCCTCAACCTGCCACCGCGCAACCTGTTCGCCCTGCGCAGCGAGCGCCTGACCAGGCTCGCCGAAGGCCATCCGTTCGCCGACTACCTGCGCCTGCTGGCAGCGGTGTGCCAGGCGCAACAGCAGGTGCTGGACAACCCGCCGACAATCGCGCCGCTGGACGAACACCGCACCCGCGAAAGTCTCAGGCACAACCTGCCGCCGCTGGCTGCCGATACTCTGGTGCGCGACGATGCCTGGCTGACAATGCTGGATGCCTGGCTGGATGCCTTCGTGGCGCCGGAAAGCCCCGCGGTAGTGGCTGCCATCGAGCAACTGCGCGAGGCCGAAAGCGGCCAGCGCAAGGCATGGGCCGTGGCACTGGTCAGTGGCCAGTACGACAGCCTGCCGCCAGCACTGGTGCCCTTCCTCGGCGCCGCCCTGCAGCTGGCCTGGAGCCACTGGCTGCTGCAGCTCGACCTCTCCGACATGCGCGAGCGCGAAGACCAGACCCACTGCCCCTGCTGCGGTGCGCCACCGATGGCCGGCATCATCCGCCATCGCGGCCAGCTCAACGGCTTGCGTTATCTGGTCTGCTCGCTGTGCGCCTGCGAGTGGCATTACGTGCGCGTCAAATGCAGCCTCTGCCGCAGCACCAAGAAGCTCGACTACCTGCACTTCGAAGGCTCGCCTCAGGGCGTCAAGGCCGAGGTCTGCCCCGAGTGCAACGGCTACCTCAAGCAGCTCTACCTGGACCTGGCGCCGGATAGCGAAAGCCTCTCCGCCGACCTCGCCACCCTGGATCTGGACATGCTGCTGTCCGAGCAGGGCTTTCAGCGCCAGGCCCCCAACCTGCTGCTGGCACCGGGGGGCGATGCATGAGCAGCAGCCACCTGCCCTCGGTCGACAAGCTGCTGCGCGCCCCAGCCTGTCAGCCGCTGCAGCAGCGTTACGGCCGCCAGGCATTGCTGAGCACCCTGCGCGATCTGCTCGATGAACTGCGAGAACCGGCCCGCCACGGCCAACTGGCTGCACTGGAATTGTCCGAAGCGGTACTCGCCGGGCGCGCCGGCGAACGCCTGGCCAGCCAGCACCGCAGCCGCGTGCGCCGGGTGTTCAACCTCACGGGCACGGTGCTGCACACCAACCTCGGCCGCGCCTTACTGCCGGATGAAGCCATTGAGGCGATCACCCTCGCCGCACGTTACCCGCTCAATCTGGAATTCGATCTCGCCACTGGCAAGCGCGGCGACCGCGACGACCTCATCGAAGGGCTGATCCGCGAGCTGACCGGCGCCGAGGCCGTCACCGTGGTCAACAACAACGCCGCCGCCGTGCTGCTGGCGTTGAACAGTCTCGGCGCACGCAAGGAAGGCATCATTTCCCGCGGCGAGCTGATCGAGATCGGCGGCGCCTTTCGCATCCCCGACATCATGGCCCGCGCCGGCGTGAAGCTGCATGAAGTCGGCACCACCAACCGCACCCACGCCAAGGATTACGAAGCGGCCATCAACCCGCGCTCGGGCCTGTTGATGCGCGTGCACACCAGCAATTACAGCGTGCAGGGCTTCACCGCCAGCGTCGCCACCACCGAACTGGCGCGCATCGCCCATGCCCACGATCTGCCGCTGCTGGAAGACCTCGGCAGCGGCAGCCTGCTCAATCTCTCTCGTTGGAGCCTGCCGAAGGAACCCACGGTGCAGGAAGCGCTGCGCGACGGCGCCGACATCGTCACCTTCAGCGGCGACAAGCTGCTCGGCGGCCCGCAGGCCGGGCTGATCGTCGGCAGCAAGGCGCTGATCCAGAAGATCAAGAAGAACCCGCTCAAGCGCGCCCTGCGCGTCGACAAGCTGACCCTTGCCGCGCTGGAAGCGGTGCTCAACCTCTATCGCGACCCCGACCGCCTGGCCGAACGCCTCACCAGCCTGCGCCTGCTCAGCCGCCCGCAGGCCGACATTCGCACCCAGGCTGAACGCATCGCGCCGGCGCTGACGGCCGTGCTCGGCGAAACCTGGCAAGTCGCAGTAACCGATGCCCTGGGCATGATCGGCAGCGGCGCGCAGCCGGTGGCACGCCTACCCAGCGCAGCGCTGTGCATCCGCCCGCAGCAGCCCAAGCGCCTGCGCGGCCGCAGCCTGCGCCAGCTGGAAGAAGCCCTGCGCTGCCTGCCGATTCCTGTGCTCGGGCGCATCGACGACGACGCCCTCTGGCTCGACCTGCGCCAACTCGATGACGAACCGGCCTTCCTCGAGCAACTGACGCACCTGCAAGAGGAGCTCGCCCGTTGATCGTCGGTACCGCCGGCCATATCGACCATGGCAAGACCGCACTGCTCCACGCCCTAACCGGGCAACAGGGCGACCGCCGCCGCGAAGAGCGCGAACGCGGCATCACCATCGACCTCGGCTACGTCTACGCCGACCTAGGTGAAGGCAGCCTCACCGGCTTTATCGACGTGCCGGGCCACGAGCGTTTCGTACACAACATGCTGGCCGGCGCCAGCGGCATCGACTGCGTGCTGCTGGTGGTCGCCGCTGACGACGGCGTGATGCCGCAGACCCGCGAACACCTGGCCATCGTCGAGCTGCTCGGCATCCGTCGCGCGCTGGTAGCGCTGACCAAGATCGACCGCGTCGAGCCGGCGCGCATCGCTGAAGTGCAGCAGCAGATCAATGGACTGCTGACCGCCGGCCCCTTGGCCGGCGCGCCTATCTTTCCGGTCTCCAGCATTCGCGGCGATGGCATCGACGCCCTGCGCACCGCGCTGATCGAAGAAGCCGCTCGCACCGCCGCCCGCAGCGACAGCGGCCACTTCCGCCTGGCCATCGACCGCGCCTTCAGCGTCACCGGCACCGGCGTGGTGGTCACCGGTACCGCCTTTGCCGGGCGCGTGCGAATCGGCGATGAACTGCTGCTCGGCCCCACCGGCAAACGCGTGCGCGTCCGCGGTCTGCACGCGCAGAACCGTGAAGCCAACGATGCCCAAGCCGGCCAGCGGGTGGCGCTGAATCTTGCCGGCGAGCGTTTGGCCGTCGAGCAGATTCATCGCGGCGACTGGCTGCTGCACCCACTGCTGCATGCACCGACGCAACGCATCGATATCGACTTCCAGCTGCTGCCCGGCGAGGCCCACGAACTCAAGCACTGGACGCCGGTACACGTGCACCTCGGCGCCCAGGACGTCACCGCGCGCGTCGCCCTGCTCGAAGATGCGAGCCTGGCACCGGGCGAACGCGCCTTTGCCCAATTACTGCTGAATGCACCGAGCCACGCCGTGCATGGCGACCGCATCGTCCTGCGCGATCAGTCCGCCCAGCGCACCCTCGGCGGGGGCCGCGTGCTCGACCCGTACGCACCACCGCGCAATCGCCGCCGCGCCGCACGGCTGGAGCAACTTCGCGCCCTCGCCCAGCCGAGCCTGGAGCAGGCATTGCCGCCGCTGCTCGCCAGCGCCGCCAACGGCATCGACCCACAAAGCCTGGAACGCCAGTTCAACCGCCCGCGCGACGGCTGGCAGCTGCCGCACGGCGTAGTGGAAGTAGGTACACGACTGGGCCCACGACTGTTCGATCAGGCCCGCTGGAGCGAACTCGAAACCACCCTGCTCGCCACCCTGCAGCGTTTTCACGAAGAACAACCCGACGAACTCGGCCCTGACCGCGACCGCCTGCGCCGCTATGCGCTGCCGCAACTGGAACGGCCGGTGTTCATCGCCCTGCTGGAGCAGGCACTGGCCGCCGGCAGCATCGAAACCAGCGGCCCCTGGCTGCACCGCCCCGATCACCGGGTGCGCCTGAGCGATACGGAAGAAGGTTTGAAGGAACGCCTGTGGCCGCTGCTCGAAGCCGGCCAGTTCGACCCGCCCTGGGTCCGCGACCTGGCCCGCGACCTCGGCGTCGATGAAACGCAGATGCGCAACCTGCTCCGCAAGCTCGCCCGCCTCGGCCTGCTGCAACAGGTGGTGAAAGATTTGTTCTACCCCGAGTTCACCATTCGCCAACTCGCGGGGCATGTACTGCAACTGGAAGCGCAAAGCGGCGTGATCCGCGCCGCCGCCTTCCGCGACCGCATCCAGCTCGGCCGCAAACGCAGCATCCAGCTGCTCGAACACTTCGACCGCATCGGCCTCACCCGCCGCTTCGGCAACGAACGCAAAGTCCGCCAGGACAGCGCCTTGGCGATCCAGTCAGGCCTGGGTTAGGCTGGTCGCCGCTTCCTTTCTCACATCAAAGCCAGATAAGGAAGGCAATCGCACCCGGTGGTGCGGCCGGGCTTCAACCCCGGTTGGGGACGGCAGCCGTTCCCGGGTGAGTTCGACTCTCACTGCCTTCCGCCATCTACCCCCTCTACCCCTCGCCACCACCCTGCGACAGCCCGCCCCACTTCGCAATATCAAAAAGCCATCGCGCTCTAGCGCGAAGCGCGTCACAATCGCGGCTTTTCTTTCCAGGGATAGGAGCGGTTTCGTGGGTAACCCGCCAGATGAGCGCCGTACGTTGCACGCGCTGCGTGACCATATCGATTGCCTGCTGGCTGAAGGTGCATCCCTCGTCGGGCGCGACCCGGTGCAGCTGAGCTTTCAGGGTCGGACGCTGACGGTGCAGCACGGCATGCTGGTCAACGAGAGCGGCCATCAGGATCTGATCGAGACGCTGGCCGAGCTTGAGTGGACGAACAAGCGCACGCGCGATATGGCTATCGATATCTGTATCCGCCAGCTGGATCATGCGATCAAGGCGAGCTGCGCGAAGGTGCTGGACCTGTCGACGCCGGACAAGCCCTGAGCGCCTATCCCGCGGCAATTGCCAGCATTGCGCCCTGGCATAGCGTCGGGGCGGCGGGCTGAAAGCCTCCGCTCCTGGCCCACCTCAAGCACCTACTATTTCCACTGCAACGCCTGCACATGGGCGTTGGCGGGGTCGAAGTTGTCGAGCCGCATGCGTTCGGCGATGGCGGCTTCGGCGGCTTCGCCCAGTGGGAATTGGTCGCGCACGGTGACCCAGTCCGCGGGTTGCAGGCGGACCATCCAGCCCTCCCCATAACAATCCTGATTGATCAACGCCGGACGCTTGAGCAGTGCTTCGTTCACCGCCAGCAGTTCACCGCTCACCGGGCTCCGCGCCGACGAGGCGGCCTTAGCGAACTCGACCACGCCAAAGCTGCGCTCGCGCTCGATACGTGCGCCGACGCGCTTGGGGGTGAAGGCGAAGATCTGGCCGTACAGCGCGCAGCCGTAGGCGGTCAGGCCGATGGTCAGGCTGCCGTCGGCCTCCTCGCGCAGCCACAGGCTGTGCTCTGGGGCGTAGCGCAGCGATTCGGGGAATTCCAGGCCGTGCACATTCATAGGGTCAGCACCCGTTCGTATTCGAGGATCATCTGCGCCAGTTCGCCGCCGCTGGAGATTTCATCCAGCTCGGCGATCAGCGTGGCGGGGTCGAGCTGAACCCCGGGCTGGCGACACATCAGCAAGCGCGCGCCAGCCTGCTTGGCGTTGCGGATGAAGTGCAACAGCGGCTCGCCACCTTCCACCGCGCGCAGCGATTCGGCCACCTCGCGGCGCGCCAACTGCGTGCCTTCACCGGTGAGGTAGAGGGTTACCTCGGCATCCATGCAGGCCAGCAGCGTGGCGATATGAAAAGGCGCGGCGCAGCGCGCCGGGGTACTGGGGCCGCTGGCGACCAGAATCAGTACGCGTTGTGAATCGTGGTGTTCCATAAGCCCTCATGCGGTAGCCCGGCGAGTTAAGCCGTCAAATGCACGTTCGCCGCCGTTCGAACCATAGCGCGAAACTATCATCACCATAGCCTACCGGTTGCCGTTTGATGGTCTAGGATTTTCTTCGTGCACTGAACTGAAAAGGAGATCGAGCATGTTGGCAACCTTGCTACCGGCCCTTAAAGAACTCGCCCTGCCGTTGAAGCTGCAGCTATGGGATGGCAACGAGATCGAGATCGGCCCTACCCCCTGCGTCACGCTGGTGATCAAGGACCCCAGCCTTGTTACCCGGCTGAGGCAGCCGAGCCTGGACGTGCTCGGCGCGGCCTACGTCGAGGGGCAGATCGACCTGCTTGGGCCAGTGGGTGAGGTCATTCGGATCGGCGATGTGATCACAAGAGCGCTGGGCCAGGACGATTTTCCGCTGCCTTCGCGCGAGGCGCATGATAAGACGACCGACGCCGAAGCCATTTCCTATCACTACGACCTGTCCAACGATTTCTATCGGCTCTGGTTGGACAGGGACATGGTCTATTCCTGCGCCTATTTCGAAACCGGCAGCGAGGATCTGGAACAGGCCCAGCAGGCCAAGCTGCGCCACCTATGCCGCAAATTGCGGCTCAAGCCTGGCGAGCGCCTGCTGGATGTCGGCTGCGGCTGGGGCGGCCTGGCTCGCTATGCCGCACGCGAGTTCGGCGCGAAGGTGTTCGGCATCACCTTGAGCCGCGAGCAGCTCGAACTGGCTCGCGAACGGGTGGCCGAGGAAGGCCTAGCAAAGCAGATCACTCTGGAGCTTATGGACTATCGCGACCTGCCACAGGATGGCCGCTTCGACAAGGTCGTCAGCGTCGGCATGTTCGAGCATGTCGGCCACGCCAACCTGCCGCTGTACTGCCAGCGCCTGTTTGACGCCGTGCGCCCCGGCGGGCTGGTGATGAACCATGGCATCACCGCCCGACACATCGACGGTCGCCCGGTCGGACATGGCGCCGGCGAGTTCATCAACCGCTACGTATTCCCCCACGGCGAGCTGCCGCATCTAGTGAACATCAGCAGCTGCATCAGCGATGCCGGGCTGGAAATCGTCGACGTGGAAAGCCTGCGCCTGCACTACGCGCGTACGCTGGAATTCTGGAGTGAGCGGCTGGAAGCGCAGCTGGAGCAGGCAAAACGGATGGTTCCCGAACGCGCGTTGCGCATCTGGCGCCTCTATCTGGCCGGTTGCGCCTACGGCTTCCGCCACAACTGGATCAACCTGCACCAGATCCTCGCCAGCAAGCCGCTGGCGGATGGCTCACACGAGCTGCCCTGGAGCCGGGCGGACCTTTACAGCTGACCGCTGCCGCGCCCGGGACGGGCGCGCAGCGGATGGTGATCAGCGCAGCAACAGCAGCGGCGTGGAGGTGGTGCGGATCATGTTGGTGGTGTTGCTGCCGACGAAGAACTGGCGAATGCGCGAGTGGCCGTAGGCGCCCATCACCAGCAGGTCGATACCGTGCTCGGCCTGATAGGCATGCAGGGTCGGCTCGACTTCACCGGCGCGGATGGCGATTTCCACGTTGAAACCGGCGGCGGTCAGCACGCCGCGGGCATTTTCCAGCTGGGCCTGATTGTCGGCGGTGTCGGCCGCGACCATTACCAGATGAATCGGCATGCCCTTGAACAGCGGGCTGCCGGCGAGCATTTCCACGCCCTTGCGGCTGGTGGCGCTGCCATCGAAGGCGAGCATCACGCTCTGCGGTGCGCTGAAATCGCCGGGCGCGACCAGGATCGGCCGCTGCATGGTGCGGATGACGTTTTCCAGCTGGCTGCCGATGTGCTGGATGGCATCGCCGCTGTCCTCGCCCTGACGACCGATGACCAGCAGGCGTGTTTCGTCCTGCAGATCACGCAGGGACTCGATCAGATCACCGTGGCGCTGCCGGCACTCGGGCTGGGCGACGCCGGCGGAGATCGCCCGCTGACGTGCCGAATCGAGCATCATGCGGCCCTCCTCTAGCGCCAGCTTGGCGCGTTTCTCGTCCAGCGTGGCCAGCTCCTGCAGAAGGAATTCGCGGCTGCCGAGGCCGATGATGCCGCTCAGGTCGCCCGATACCGGATACTGCTGGCGGTCGAGTACATGCAGCAGCGTCAGGGGCGCATCCAGGCGCTTGCTGGCCCAGGCCGAACAGTCGCAAACCGCCGCGGCCTGCGGTGATCCGTCGATACAAGCCATTACGTGGGTCATTGTTGTTCTCCTGGTCAGTGGCTCATGAGCTTGTCGATGGCCTCGGGTTTGTCATGCACACCGAAGCGGTCAACGATGGTCGCGCTGGCTTCGTTCAGACCCAGTACCTCGACCTCGGTGCCTTCGCGGCGGAACTTGATGACCACCTTGTCCAGCGCCGCCACGGCTGTGATGTCCCAGAAATGTGCGCGGGACAGGTCGATGGTGACCTTGCCAAGCGCTTCCTTGAAATCGAACGCTCCGGTGAATTTGTCCGACGAGCTGAAGAATACCTGCCCGACCACCCTGTAGGTGCGCTGATTGCCGGCGGCATCCAGCTCCGAACCGATGTGCAGGTAGTGGCCGACCTTGTTGGCGAAGAACATCGCCGCCAGCAGCACGCCCGCCAGAACACCGTAGGCCAGGTTGTGGGTGAAGACCACCACCACCACGGTGACGACCATGACGATGTTGGTGGAAAGCGGGTAGCGCTTGAGGTTGCGCAGCGAATCCCAGCTGAAGGTGCCGATCGACACCATGATCATCACCGCCACCAGCGCGGCCATGGGGATCTGCCCGACCCAGTCACTCAAGAACACCACCATCAGCAGCAGCACCACGCCGGCGATCAGCGTCGACAGCCGGGTACGGCCGCCGGATTTCACGTTGATCACCGACTGGCCGATCATCGCGCAGCCGGCCATGCCGCCGAACAGGCCGGAGACGATGTTGGAAACGCCCTGCCCTTTGCATTCGCGGTTCTTGTCGCTGCCGGTGTCGGTGAGGTCGTCGACGATGGTCGCGGTCATCAGCGACTCCAGCAGGCCAACCACGGCCAGCGCGGCGGAATACGGGAAGATGATCGCCAGGGTTTCGAAGGTCAGCGGCACTTCCGGCCAGAGAAAGACCGGCAGGGTGTCGGGCAGGTCACCCATGTCGGCGACGGTGCGGATATCCAGACCAAAATACATGGCCACCGCCGTCATCGAGAGAATGCACACCAGTGGCGAGGGGATGACCTTGCCGAGCTTCGGCACATAGGGGAACAGGTAGATGATGCCGAGGCCTGCAGCGGTCATGGCGTAGACGTGCCAGGTGACGTTCGTCAGTTCCGGCAGCTGGGCCATGAAAATCAGGATGGCCAGCGCGTTGACGAAGCCGGTAACCACCGAACGCGAGACGAAGCGCATCAGCGAACCCAGGCGCAGGTAGCCGGCGCCGATCTGCAACAGGCCGCAGAGCAGTGTCGCCGCCAGCAGGTACTGCAGGCCGTGCTCACGCACCAGCGTCACCATCAGCAGTGCCATGGCGCCGGTCGCTGCGGAGATCATGCCCGGGCGGCCACCGACGAAGGCGATCACCACGGCGATACAGAAGGAGGCATACAGGCCGACCCGCGGATCGACCCCGGCGATGATGGAAAAGGCGATGGCTTCGGGAATCAGCGCCAGCGCGACGACGAGGCCGGACAGCACATCGCCACGGACGTTGGAGAACCAGTTTTGTTTGATCGTTTGCAGCATCGGACTATCCAGAGCAAAAGCACCACCATGCAGACCACGGGCGGCCGGCAGCGATACAAGACGAGATTTTTGGTGTGATTGATTCGGCTGTCAGTCGACGAAACGCACGGACAGCAGCGCACGACCACCCCATGACAGGCAGTCGCAAAGTGACGCGAGGGGGCGCAGCGCTATGGCGGACTAGGCAGCCAGGTCATGGGCATTACAAGCTCTTCTCTGAGCGACTCGCCGGGCGAATCGCATTCGGGGGGCGACATTCTAGTCGCATCGCCCCCCGTTTACGACCGCCAATCTAGGTCCAGAGCGCATCCAGATTGCTGAAGCCCCAGGCGGCGGGGTCTTCGCGGCCGACAATGCGGTCGCTGCATTGCGGGCTGGAGAGGTCCAGCTCCACCGGCACGATCGTCGCGCGGGCGCGGGTGGAATAGAACAGTTTCAGGCGCGGCGCCGTCAGCTGCTGCGCGTTGTGTTCGATGACCACGCCGAGCCGGCCCGACTGCAGCCGTACCAGCGAGCCCAGCGGGTAGATGCCCACCGTGCGCACGAAAGCATGCAGGATCTGGGTATCGAAGTGCCCCTGCCACTGCGCCATGCGCGCCAGCGAGCCCGAGGCATCCCAGGCGGTTTTGTACGGGCGATCCGAGGTGATGGCGTCATAGACGTCGCAGATCGCGCCCATGCGCGCCAGCCGGCTGATCTGCTCGCCGGCCAGCCGGTGCGGATAGCCGGTGCCGTCCATCTTCTCGTGATGATGCAGGCAGACATCCAGGACCGCCTCGGACACGGCCGCTCCTGCGCCGAGCAGGATCGCGTGACCACGCTCGGGGTGGCTGCGCATGACGGCGTATTCGTCGTCGCTGAGCTTGCCCGGCTTGTTCAGCACATCCAGCGGCATGGCCATCTTGCCGATGTCGTGCAGCAGCCCGGCAAAGCCGGCTTCCTGGACTTCCTGTTCGCTCAGGCCCAGCTGCCGGCCCAGCGCGACCATCAGCGCGCAGACCGCCACCGAATGCATGTAGGTGTACTCGTCCTTGGTCTTCAGCCGCGCCAGGCTGAGCAATGCCGAGCCGTTGCGCGCCAGGGATGCGGAAATCTGCTCGACCAGTGGCAGGCACTGCTGCGGGTCGACGGCCTTGCCCAGGCGCGCCTC
Source organism: Pseudomonas sp. (assembly GCA_032105665.1). Classification (GTDB taxonomy): domain Bacteria; phylum Pseudomonadota; class Gammaproteobacteria; order Pseudomonadales; family Pseudomonadaceae; genus Stutzerimonas. Next base: position 18,342 of record DAMCQE010000048.1, read on the forward strand.
GTTGAACAGCGAGGTCACCTGCTGCTTGGAACGCTTGAGCACCTGCGCGGCGCGCTGCATTTCTTCCTGAACGTTGCATTGCTGGGCCGACGCGGCGGTCGGCCGAGGCGCAACCGGCACGGCGTCGGAGACCAGCTGTGGAGACTCGGCGGCCGGGGGCGTTGCCGTTTCGACATCGACGCCCTTGCCCGTATCGATCCACAGCGCCTTGACGCCGCTGCTGCGCAGCGCCTGCAGGTCGGCGGGGTCTGTGAGCAAGAATTTGCTGCGCCAGAAGGAATGATCGAACCAGCTGCCGTCCAGCCCATGGACGTACATGCCGAAGCGGAGTTGGCTGACAAGGATTTTTCTGAGCAAGGCGGACCTCGACTGGAGCGGCGGGCCGTTCCGTACTAGCGATCCCTGCTGAGCTGATGGTAACTCCCCACAGTATAGCGATGATAGCACTATGCCTCTATTGGGGTAGATCAAGACTTTGGTGCTATGCCAAGGCTCGCCAATGCGCCACCGCTGCCGACTATCGCTTACCATCGTCGGGTCCTGTCGCGAGCGCCGTCATGCCAGCACCGTCCAACCGCCTGCGGGTAACCCTGATCGTTGCGCTGATCCTCATCGGCCTGCTGCTGAGCATGTACTGGGCCGGGCGCCTGGCCGAGCAGCGCGCCTGGGCCGAGCGTGCCCAGGAAGCGCAGGGGCAGCTGGAACTCTATGCCCAGGCGATCCACACCCAGGTCGAACGCTTCCGCTCGGTGCCGGCCCTACTGGCGCTGGACAGCGACATCCAGGCGCTGCTCGCCGAACCGGGCAACCGCGCGCTGCGCCGCCAGCTCAACCAGCGCCTGGAACAGCAGAACCACGCAGCCGGCTCCTCGGTGCTGTACCTGCTCGACCGCGACGGCGAGACCATCGCCGCCAGCAACTGGCGCGACTGGAGCAGCTTCGTCGGCAACAACTACGCCTTCCGCCCGTATTTCCGCGATGCGGTGAGCAACGACAGCGGCCGCTATTTCGCCGTCGGCGTCACCACCGGCATTCCCGGCTACTTCCTCTCCAGCTCTGTGAAAAATGCCGACGGCGAGGTGCTCGGCGTGCTGGTGGTCAAGCTCGAGCTGGAAGAGATGCAGCGCGACTGGGTCGGCCAGCCGGGCATCCTGCTGATCGCCGACTCGCTGGATATCGTCATCCTCACCAATCGCCCGGCCTGGCGCTTCCGCTATCTGCGCCCGCTCAGCGACGAGGTGCGCAGCCGCCTGGTCGATGCCCGGCGCTACGCCGAACAGACGCTGCAGCCATTGCCGAGCAGCCGCGTGCAGCAACTCGCCGAGGGCAGCGAGCGACGCCTGGTGGATGGCCCGGACGGCCACCGCGAATACCTCTGGCAACGCCTGGCGCTGCCGGAAGACGACTGGACCCTGCACCTGCTGCACGACCCACAGATGGTGGTCGCCAGCGTGCGCAGCTATCGCCTGGCCGCGGCTGGCGTGTGGATGACCCTGGCCTTTCTGCTGCTCTACCTGGCGCAACGCGGCAAGACCCGCCGCGTCGAACAGCGCAGCCGCAGCGAGCTGGAGCGCCTGGTGCACGAGCGCACCCGTGAGCTGCACACCGCCCAGGACGAACTGGTGCATGCGGCGCGCATGGCCGCTCTCGGGCAGATGTCCGCCGCCCTCGCCCACGAGATCAACCAGCCGCTGACCGCATTGCGCATGCAGCTCGCCAGCCTGCGCCTGCTGCTCGACAGCGGCCGCGACGGCGAGGTGCGCGAAGGCCTCGGGCATATCGAGGGCCTGCTCGAACGCATGGCGGCGCTGACCGGCCACCTGAAGACCTTCGCTCGCAAGAGCCCGGCCGGGCTGCGCCAGCGTCTGAGCCTGGCCGAGGTGCTGGAGCAGGCCCTGCAGCTGCTCTCGCCGCGCATTCGCAGCGAGCAGGTCGAGGTATTCCGCCAGGTACCGGCCGAGGCCGCGGTCAGCGGCGACGCCATCCGCCTCGAGCAAGTGCTGATCAACCTGCTGCACAACGCACTGGATGCCATGGCCGAGCGCCCGCAGCGACGCCTGCGCATCCTCTGTCAGCTCAACGGTGACCGCTGGCAGCTCAGCGTGGGCGACAACGGCGGCGGTATTGCCAGCGAACATCTGGATCAGGTGTTCGAGCCCTTCTTCACCACCAAACCGGTCGGCCAGGGCCTCGGCCTTGGGCTCGCGGTGTCCTACGGCATCGTCCGTGAGATGGGCGGCACGCTGGAAGTCAGCAACGACGAGCACGGCGCGGTGTTCACTCTGACGCTACCGGCTGCCGAGGAGCACGCCGCCGAGTAAACTGCCGCGACGCGACCGCGAGGAGCAGGCAATGAGCGGGCAGGTAATCTTCATCGACGACGAGGCGGCGA
>DAMCQE010000049.1:0-20660 GCA_032105665.1 Pseudomonas sp.
CTCGGTCATGGATCTAGCTGGCCTGACTGAAGGGAAAGCGGCTGATTATAGCCACCCCGACCGCCCGCGCACAGCGGCGCCGGGCGAAAGGCGCTCGAATGCATGCGCGGACAGCGCTACGAACCAGCCAGCACGGCGCAGTATCCTCGCGCTGAGGAAACCCACCACCCTTTCGTCAGGTCGAAAGGCGATCTCGATTCAAGGAAATCCGCATGGGCCAGTGGCTCGAAACCCTAACCCAATGGCTCGCCGGGCATCCGCAATGGCTGGGCCTGGCGCTGCTGATCGTCGCCTGCATGGAGTGTCTGGCCGTAGTCGGACTGATCATCCCGGGCACGGTGCTGGTATTCGCGATTGCTGTACTCGCTGGCAGCGGAGTGCTGAGCCTGGGGGAAACCCTTTTGCTGGGCTTTATCGGCGGACTGATCGGCGACCTGCTTTCCTATGCCCTCGGTCGACGCTATCACCAGGGCATTCGCAGCTTGCGAGGCCTGCGCGACCATCCCGAGTGGCTGATGCAGGCCGAGCACTACTTTCAGCGCTACGGCGTAGCCAGCCTGCTGGTAGGCCGCTTCATCGGCCCGCTGCGTCCCATGCTGCCGATGACCGCCGGCATGCTCGACATGCCGTTCGGACGCTTCCTGCTGGTCAGCCTGTGTGCTGCCGCCGGCTGGTCGATGGCCTATCTGCTGCCCGGCTGGAGCGCCGGAGCCGCCATCCGCCTGCCGCTGGAGGAGGGTTTTTGGAGCGAAGCCGGGATAGTGGTCGGCGCGCTGCTGACGCTGATCGCGGCAACTGCATTCGGCAGCCTGCGCGGCTTGCGTTGGGTAAGCGCACTGTCGGCCGGCCTCGGCGTTGCCATCCTGCTCGGTTTGTTTTTCGGCTGGCCGCACCTGAAGGAACTCGACGAAGGCCTGCTGGCAGTGATCCAGGGCGCACGCAGCACCACCTTCGACCGCATCATGGTGATCGTCACCCGCGCCGGCGACTTTCACACCCAACTGTGGGCCGCGGTATTGCTATGCCTGCTGCTTCTGGTCGCACGCCAATGGCGCGCCGCCCTGTTCGCCATTCTCACGCTGCTGGGCACGGCCCTGGCCAACGGCGCCCTTAAGGCCACCTTTGCTCGCGTTCGTCCGGAAGTGCTGATGGAGCCGCTGAGCAGCTACAGTTTTCCCAGCGGGCACAGCTCAGCGGCGTTTGCCTTCTTCCTCACCCTCGGCGTGCTCGCCGGCCGCGGCCAGCCACCGCGCCTGCGCCTTGCCTGGCTGGTCCTCGCCAGCCTCCCGGCGACGGCAATCGCACTCTCGCGGGTCTATCTCGGTGTGCACTGGACCACCGACGTCACGGCTGGCGCCCTGTTGGCCGCAAGCATCTGCGCCGCCAGCCTGACCCTGGTGCAATGGCGCAGCCCGCTGCACGCAATGGCACCGAGAGTTTGGTGGCTGATCCTGCCGGCCTGTCTGGGCCTGCTCGGCGCATTCAGCGTCTGGGCCCTGCCGACGGCGATGCAGATGTATCGGTATCAGTGATTGCTCCCTCAAGCGTGTGATCCGAAATTTTTTTCTGGTGCGAAACAGGAATGTGCGAGGCGTCGTTGCGTATATCGCGCCACCGGCGGAAAGTCCGCACCTTGGCAGAGCAGCCTTCCGCCGTTGAGTTTCGGATAACTCAATAACTGTCCAAGGACCAGGATATTCCGATGCGCGAGTCACGCCTTCTAACTTTCAGCACCCACGATGCCTTAGAGCTTTCCTACCGCCATTGGCCCGCGCTTTCGTCCACAGGGCCTACAAGGCGGGCCGTCGTCATGTTCCATCGCGGACATGAGCATTCAGGCCGGCTGGCCCACCTCGTTGATGAGCTCGGCCTTCCTGACTGCGATTTCTTTGCCTGGGATGCGCGCGGGCACGGTCTGTCGCCTGGCACCCGTGGAGACAGCCCGAGCTTCGCGACGAGCGTACGAGACGTGCAGACGTTCATTGATCACATCGGCTCTATGCACTGCATCAAAGAGGAAGACCTGGCAATTGTTGCGCAAAGTGTAGGGGCGGTAGTTATTGCGACATGGGCCCACGACTATGCGCCCAAAGTTCGGGCGCTGGTGCTGGCGTCACCGGCGTTCAAGGTAAAGCTGTATGTACCATTCGCACGGACAGGCCTAAGGCTAATACGAGCGTTTCGCGGCAACTTCTTCGTCGACAGCTACGTCAAGGCCCGCTTCCTGACGCACGATCCCGCGCGGATTCAGAGCTATCAGCAGGATCCGCTCATCACCAAGGCCATTTCCGTCAATATGCTCCTTGGGCTGCATGAAGCGGCGCGGCGCGTGGTTGCAGATGCGCAGGCGATCCAGATCCCAACTCAGCTCTTTATCTCAGGCGCAGACTTCGTCGTAGAACACAAACCACAAGTAACTTTTTTCGAAAGACTTGGCAGCTTACGAAAAGAAAAACACGTTCTGCCGGGTTTCTTTCACGACACGCTCGGCGAGCGAGATCGTAATCGGGCAGTAAGCCAGGCCCGCCGCTTCATTCGTCATAATTTCGATATGCCAATGGCGCCCCCATCGCTCCTCGATGCGGACCGAATAGGCCCGATGTGTGCGGAAGCAGAAGCACTGGCTGCCCCTGTAGCTCCGAATTCCGTGGAAGGATGTTATTGGCGCGCCATGCGTGCGGGAATGCGCCTTGGCGCCCGGCTTTCTCACGGACTGAAGCTCGGTTTCGAAGCGGGTTTCGATTCCGGCAGCACGCTCGATTACGTCTACAGAAACGAACCAGCAGGGCTGACTGCGCTGGGGCGCAAGATTGACCAGCTTTATTTGAACTCCATAGGCTGGCGTGCAATACGTCCGAGAAAAAGGCATGTAGAAGAGCTGTTACGTGGGGCGATGAGCCGCCTGCGAAGCGCCGATCAGCCAGTACATATCGTGGACATTGCCGCCGGCCATGGCCGCTACATTCTGGAGGCAATACAGGACCTCGAAGAACGCCCTGCCTCGATTCTCCTGCGCGATTACAGCGATATCAATGTACGCGACGGCAGTGCCCTGATCCGGGCAAAGGGTTTCGAAGAGGTCGCTCGATTCATCAAGGCAGACGCATTCGATCAGGCGGATCTGGCCGCACTCTCGCCGCGCCCCACGCTTGTAGTGGTATCGGGTCTCTACGAGTTGTTCGGCGACAACCAGATGATCGGCCGCTCTCTTGCCGGCGTCGCCGATGCGCTGCAACCGGGCGGCTACATCGTATACACCGGACAACCCTGGCACCCACAGCTGAAGCTCATAGCCCGAGCGCTGACCAGTCACCGAGATGGGCAGGCATGGGTGATGCGACGGCGTACCCAAGCGGAGATTGACCAACTGGTAGCAGCGGCAGGTTTGGTAAAAATCACGCAGCGTATCGACGACTGGGGGATCTTTACGGTGTCGTTGGCACAAAAACCCTACTGACGACCTTCTCTAGCGACACCAAGGTTGGCCGGTGCGGCGCTAGGTCACGCTGGCGAACACACGGGGGCGACACGCCTTACGCCCCGTCCTGCAATTGCTCGAGCAGGCTTTGAATCTGCTCGAGCTGCGACGCTGGCTCGTCCAGCCCCAGCAATTCGATCTTCTGCTCCGCATCGAATGGCAACAGGTAGGCCAGCTGACTGGCCAGAGCTGCCTGATCACTCACCGCGCCGCCCAGCCCCAGGGTTTTCACCATCGGATGCTGACCCAGCGCGGCGAGCAGTACGACGAGGTCGGCGTGCTGCTCGGCCAGTGGCTGGCTGTCGGCTTCGCTGCGCCAGGCGACCTGGGCGACGGCCAACTGGTCACGCAGTACTTCGAACGATTGCACATCGAAGCGCCGCCCGCCTTCGACCCGGATACCCAACAGGCCGTTGGGCAGCTGTTGCCAGTCGCGAATCAGCGCTTCGCAACCGACATGAGAGAACGCCGCCGGTGCTGCGCCAACCTCCTTGCCATCCAGAATGTGCACCACGCCAAAGCCATGCCCGGCCTTGAGGCACTGGCTGACCATGTCGAGATAGCGTGCCTCGAATATCTGCAGGTCGAGAAAACAACCGGGGAACAGCACGGTATCCAGCGGGAACAACGGCAATCTCATGGCGACTCCATCACAGCAGCAAGGCAACCACCAGCGGCAACAGCACCGCAGTCATTACCCCCATCAGGCTCATGGCCAGGGCCGCGAACGCACCGCATTCGTCGCTTTCCTGCAGCGCCTGCGCGGTGCCCACGGCGTGGGCGGTCAGCCCGAGCGCAATGCCGCGGGCCGCAGGATGCTGAACGCCAAACCGGCGCAACAGTTCCGGACCGAAAATCGCGCCGAGCACGCCGGTGATCATCACGAACACCGCCGCCAGCGCCACCACACCGCCGATCTGCTCGGCCACCAGCATGGCGATCGGCGAAGTGACCGACTTCGGCGCCAGGGTCATCAGGATCATGTCATCCGCGCCGAAAGCCCAAGCCAGGGCCATGCCCAGCGCCGTGGCAAACACACCGGCGACCAGCAAAGTGATCACGATCGGGCCGAACAACTCGCGAATCCGCCGCAGGTTCAGGTACAGCGGCACGGCCAGCGCAACGGTGGCCGGCCCCAGCAGCAGCGTCAGCCACTGCGCACTGATGCGGTATTCGTCATAGTCGATACCACATAGCAGGAGGATGCCGACGATCAGCGTCATCGACACTAGAACCGGCTGCAGGAATACCCAGCGGGTCTTCTCATACGCCGCATACGCCAGCTGGAAGACAGCCAGGGTAATAGCCACACCGAACAGCGGATGATGGATCAGCGCCTCCCAGGCGGCCTGCCAGTGCAGTTCGATCATGCGCCCTCCTGCTGACGCTGCTTGCGCCGGATCAGCGTCTGCATCAGCCAGCCGGTGAAGACCAGCGAGACCAGCAGCGAAATTACCAGCACGCCGACGATGGCCCAGAAGTCATCAAGGATCGCCTCCGTATAGGCCATCACCCCAACCGCCGGCGGTACCAGCAGCAGCGGCAGGTAGCGCAACAGGCTGCTCGCCGCCAGCTGCAGCGATTCGCTGGCCCGGCCCCGCGCCAGCAGGCCGGCGAACAGCAGCACCATGCCGATGATGGGGCCCGGCAGCATGGGCAGGAACAGCACATTGAGGACGGTGCCGAGCAACTGGAATGCGACCAGCCAGGTCAGGCCTCTGAGCAGCATGGGAGCCTCCCGCAAAATTGCGACAGTATAAAGGGCAACGCCGGCAGGCGCCCGCGCTGCGCTATGACGGGCCATTCGCGGTGCCGATGCTGGTTTGCCGCGACGCCTGCCCGTGCTGATCTAGAGCTGTAAATGACGCAGAGCCAGCCGCCGCTTCGGGCCCGGCACTGCCCCTCTCTAGTCAGACTGCACATCGCTGCAGCCATACAAGAACAATCAGGAGGACACATGCCACAGGTACCCGTCGCACAGCTCAAGGATTACATCGGCAAGGAACTGGGCCACTCCGAGTGGCTGACCGTCGATCAGCAGCGCGTCAATCAGTTCGCCGACTGCACCGGCGATCACCAGTTCATCCACATCGATGCCGAAAAAGCCGCGCAAACACCGTTCGGTGGCACCATCGCCCATGGTTTCCTGTCGCTGTCGTTGCTGCCGATGTTGTCTGGCGACCTTATGGTCGTGCCGGAAGGCACGCGGATGGGCGTCAACTATGGGCTGGACAGCCTGCGCTTCATCCAGCCGGTGAGGGTCGGCTCGCGGGTGCGTTTGGGACTGACGTTGATCGATGCCTACGAGAAGAATCCCGGGCAATGGCTGCTCAAGGCGCGCGCGGTGATGGAGATCGAAGGCTCGGAAAAACCGGCCTATATCGCCGAAACCCTGGCGCTGTGCGTCCTCTGAGCGGCAACTCTGCGCGATTGTCGCAGCCCGCTCGGTTTGCGGCATACTGCGGACGTCCTGCCTGAGCGGATGTCCGCATGCTGCGTCTTCTTCCCTTCCTGTTACTTGGTCTGCTCACCGCCTGCGGCGAGGGCGAGCCTCTCACCCCTGCCGATGGAGTGCTGCCGGACGGCGGCCGCTATCGCGGCGAAATCGTCGACGGCTTGCTGCAGGGCAGCGGTCGTATCGACTACCCGAACGGCAGCTACTACCTCGGCCAATTCAAGGACGGCCAGTGGCATGGCCTGGGCACCTGGCAAAGCGCAACAGGCGATCGCTACGAGGGTGAGTTCAGGCACGGCTTGTTCGACGGCCTGGGCCGTTTCAGCTATGTCGAGGGTGGCGTCTACGAGGGCGAATTCCAGGCCGGACGCATGCATGGCCACGGGCGCTTCAGCCAGGACGGCACGGTCTACGAAGGCGAGTTTCGCAACAACCTCTACCACGGCCAGGGCAGCCTGGAATATGCCGACGGCTTCAGTCATCGAGGGCAGTTCAGCAAAGGCCAGCCGGATGGACCGGGCACCCGCAGCGACGCCAATGGTCAACTCAGCGGGCATTTCAACGCGGGCAACCTGAACGGCGAAGGCAGCTTTTCGACCGAGCATGGCGAGCGCTACAGCGGCCACTTCGAGAACGATCAGTTTCATGGCCAGGGACGCTACGAGGACAGCGAGGGCAACGCCTGGAACGGCACCTTCGTCCACGGCGAACTGAGCGGCACCGGCACTTATGTCGCCAGCGATGGCAGCCGCTACAGCGGGCAGTTCCGCAACTGGCGCTACCACGGCCAGGGCCGTCTCGATCGCGCAGACGGCAGCTTCTATACCGGCGGTTTCCGCCACGGACACTTCGCCGGCGAGGGCGTACTGACCCAGGCCGACGGCACCGAGCTGCGCGGCAGCTGGCGTAATGACCGACGCGTCCGCGACGAGCAGGCACACGCGCTATCGGACCCGCTCGAGCTCGCGCTGCTGGAACAAGGCTCGCTGCTCGAGCGTGCGATCAGTGCGCTACCGCCTTCCAGCCCTGCCCAGGACCTCTATACGCTGACCGTGGCCGGCGACGGCCGGCAGAGCGTGTTCATGCGCGAAACCGATTACGTACAGAAGCTGCTAACCGAGCGTTTCGCCGCCCATGGCCAACTCAGCCTGGTCAACCACCGCGATCATCTCGTCGACCGGCCGCTGGCGACCCGGGAGAACCTGACCCGAGCGATTCGCACGCTGGCCGAACGCAGTGGCGAGGAAGACCTGATCTTTCTCTATTTCACCAGCCACGGTTCGGCGGACCACGAACTGGTGCTGAACCAGCCGCGTCTTTCGCTGGACGACCTGCCGGCAGCGGATCTGGCGCAACTGCTCGCGCCGCTCGCCAAGCGCAAGGTCATCCTGGTGATCTCGGCCTGCTATTCCGGCGGTTTCATCGAGCCACTGAAGAACGAGCAGACGCTGATCATGACCGCCGCCCGCGCCGACCGCGTGTCCTTCGGCTGCTCCGAGCAGAGCGACTTCACCTACTTCGGCCGCGCGCTGTTCGCCGAAGCGCTGCAGGAAACCGACGATATCGTGCAGGCCTTCACGCTGGCCGCAGCAAAAGTTGCCGAACGCGAGCAGGCCGACGACTATCAGGCATCGGAACCGCAAATTTGGGCGCCGGAAGCGGTCGTCCAACGCTGGCAGGAGCTGCGGCAGCGGCGTGCCACCCAATGATCGCCACAGGAGCAAGACCATGTATTTGACGCCACAGCGCATTCTGCTTGCCGGCGCCACCGGACTCACTGGCGAGCATCTGCTCGATCGACTGCTCAACGAACCCACCGTCGAGCGCGTATTGGCGCCCACGCGCAAGCCGCTGGCCGCGCACCAGCGCCTGGAAAACCCGGTCGGCGAGCTGCTGGCGCTGCTGCCGACGCTGAGCGGCACGATCGACACGGCCTTCTGCTGCCTGGGCAGCACGCTCAAGCAGGCCGGCAGCCAGGAGGCCTTCCGCGCCATCGATCATGACCTGGTGCTGGCATTTGCCCGCCGCGCCAAGAAAATGGGGGCCCGCCATCTGCTGGTGATCAGCTCGCTCGGCGCCAACCCGGACAGCTCGATCTTCTACCTCAAGGTCAAGGGCGAGATGGAAGCGGCGCTGCAGCAGCAGGACTGGCCGCAGCTGACCATCGCGCGCCCGTCGCAACTGCTCGGCCCGCGTCTGGAAATGCGCCTGAGCGAACGCATCGCCGCGCCGCTGTCGCAACTCTTGCCAGGCAAGTACCACGGGATCGAAGCCTGCACCCTGGCGCGGGCGCTCTGGCGCCTGGCGCTGGAGGAAGGCGATGGCGTGCGCATCGTCGAGTCGGACGAACTGCGCAAGTTGGGGAAATAACAGGCGGGAAGCTGCAAGCAGCGTAGCGTGGATGTCGTTTCTCACATCGACGCTACGCCCATCTGCCTTTTTCTGCGGCTTGTGGCTAGCCGCTGAAGCGGCTCTATCAGACCTTGATGAAATGCTCGCGGTAATGACGCAGCTCGGCGATGGAGTCGCGGATGTCGTCCAGCGCCAGGTGGGTACCGCCCTTCTTGAAACCTTCCATGATCTGCGGCGCCCAGCGTGCTGCCAGCTCCTTGAGCGTCGAGACATCCAGATTGCGGTAGTGGAAGTAGGCTTCCAGCGTCGGCATCTGCCGGTAGAGGAAACGACGGTCCTGGCAGATGCTGTTGCCACAGATCGGCGACTTGCCCTTGGGCACCCACTGCTCGAGGAATTCCAGGGTCAGGCGCTCGGCCTCCGCCGTGGAAATCCGACTCTCGCGCACACGCTGGGTCAGCCCCGAACCGCCGTGCTGGCGAGTGTTCCACTCATCCATGCGGGCGAGGACTTCGTCGCTCTGGTGCACGGCGATGACCGGCCCCTCGGCCAGCACGTTGAGCTGGCTGTCGGTGACGATGGTGGCCATCTCGATGATGACGTCGTTGTCCGGATCCAGACCGGTCATTTCCAGGTCGATCCAGATCAGGTTCTGCGGGTTCTGCATGGCGGGCTCCTTGGCTGTGCGGCGCAGTTTAGCCGCTCGTATCGACGCCGTCAGGTGTCGCGCCACCGGGGTACCAGATCAGCAGCCGCGAGCGGCGCCAGTCATTCAATTGCTGCACTTCAAACGGCTCGACCCCCGGCACCGCGAAGCTGTTGCTGATCAGCAATGCACCGGGACGCATCTCGGCGCGTGCCTTTTTCCACAACGCAGGCATGGGCGCCGGCGAGAGGAAGCAATAGACCACGTCATACTCGGCGAGATCGACCCGCCACAGACTGAGCAGGCGAATATGGCAATTGCGCCGCGGCAGGCAGCGCAGCCAGGACAGTGCGAAGGTCAGCGGCGCGGTTTCCACGCCAATGAACTGCGCGACCGGAAAGTCCCGCGCCAGGCGCGACAGCGTGCCGGCCAGGCCGCTGCCCAGGTCGATATAGCGGAAACCCGCCGGCAGCTCGCTCAGCCGGTTGCGCAACTGGCGCTCGGCTTCACGACCGGTCAGGTAGAGCGGCACGCGCTCGGTGAAGGCATTCCAGTTCAACAGCAACAACAACGTGAATGCGCCCAGCGGCAACCAGCCCGGCACGTCGAAATCACGCAGCAACGCCAGGCCAGGAACGAACATCAGATTGATCGCCAGCCACCAGGCCGACAGCCCGAGCCGGGCCCCGATCAGCGCTGCCAGACAGCCCTGCGCGACTGCCACAAGGATGAGACCGGGACGCACACCCAGCACGCCGACCAGTCCGAGCAACAGCAGCCAGACCACCAGCAGCGCCAACAGCTGGGCCAGCAGCGCACGCAGGATGGGCAGGCGAGTAACGACAGAAGCAGGCATGACCGACAATCGAACGGGTGAAGGAGCACCAGTCTAACCCTCCGGCTTCAGCGCGATACAGGCCGAATTGGGCGGGTTGCAGCATGCTAGACTCGCTCACCAACCTCAGAGACAACCGAATTCATGGCCAAACGCCAACTCAACCGCCGGCAGAACTGGCGTATCGAGAAAATCCAGGAAGAGCGCGCCGCCCGCGCCGCGCGTCGCGAAAGCCGTGCACTCGAAGAACTCGAAGGCGGCGATCTTGGCCCGGAACAGACCGGACTGGTCATCGCGCATTTCGGCGTACAGGTCGAGGTGGAAGCGCTGGAAGGCGAACACAGCGGGCAGGTCTTTCGCTGCCACCTGCGCGCCAACCTGCCGGCACTGGTCACCGGCGATCGTGTGGTCTGGCGTCCGGGCAACCAGGGCATTGGCGTCATCGTTGCGCAGCTGCCGCGACATTCGGAACTCTGCCGCCCGGATACCCGTGGCCAGCTCAAGCCCGTGGCGGCGAACGTCGACCTGATCGTCATCGTCTTCGCGCCGCTACCGGAGCCCCACGCCAACCTGATCGACCGCTATCTGGTCGCCGCGGAGCACGCCGGCATCACGCCATTGCTGCTGTTGAACAAGGTCGACCTGATCGACGAGCAGAACGAAGCCGCGCTGAATCGCCTGCTGGAAGTCTATCGGCAGCTGAACTATCCGCTGCTGGAAGTCTCGGCCCACGGTGGTGGCGGCATGGAAGCGCTCAAGGCGCGGCTCGACGGCCACGTCAGCGTCTTCGTCGGGCAATCCGGGGTGGGCAAGTCTTCGCTGGTGAACAGCCTGTTGCCGGGCGTCGACACCCGCGTCGGGGCGCTGTCGGAAATGACCGGCAAGGGTACCCACACCACCACCACGGCACGTCTGTTCCACTTTCCCGGTGGCGGCGAGCTGATCGACTCCCCCGGCATCCGCGAATTCGGCTTAGGTCACGTCAGTCGCGCCGACGTCGAAGCGGGCTTCATCGAATTCCAGGATTTGCTCGGGCACTGCCGCTTCCGCGACTGCAAGCATGATCGCGAGCCCGGCTGCGCCCTGCTCCAGGCGCTGGAGGACGGGCGCATCCAGCCGCAGCGCATGAGCAGTTACCGACACATCCTCAGCAGCCTGCCAGAACCGGATTACTGATCTGGCGCTCAGCCCTCGCCGGGCTGACTGAACTGCAGCACGCCATCTTCGAAGATGTTCAACCGCTCCCGCAGTTGCTCCGGCTGTAACGGCTCCTCCCCAGCCGGCGCCGCGCCGCCAGATGGCGCAACTTCGCCTTCGGCAGCACCGGTCGAATCCGTGGCAGCGGGCTGCTCATCCTCGATCGAACGCTGCGCCTTCTTGGTCAGCACCAGAATATCGATGCGTCGGTTGACCGGATTGAGCGGGTCCTTGCGATCGAACAGCGCGGACGAGGCGTAGCCCACTACCCGCGCGATCTGATCTTCCGGGTAACCACCGATCACCAGCGTGCGGCGTGCAGCGTTGGCACGCCCGGCCGAAAGCTCCCAGTTGCCGAAGTCGCTGCGCCCCGAGAAAGGCTTCGCATCGGTGTGGCCGCTGACGCTGATCTTGTTCGGCACCGCGGCGATGGTGTCGACCAGCGCCAGCAGGATGTCTTCGAAGTAGGGCTGCAACTGGGCGCTACCGAGGGCGAACATGGGCCGGTTCTCGGCATCCATGATCTGGATGCGCAGGCCGTCCTGGGTGATTTCGAAAAGGATCTGGTCCTTGAACTTCTGCAGTTCGGGGTTCTCGTCGACCTTGTTCTGCAGCTCCTGCAACAGCAGCTCGAGGCGCTCGCGCTCCAGCTGTTCGGCAAAGGTTTCCACCTGATCGCTATCGATCTGCGCTTCGCTCTGCGCCGGCTCCAGCTCTGGATTGAGGGTGCGGTCCGGCGAGGGTGTCGGCGTCCCCCCCAGGTCGATGACGTGCGGGCTGGCGCTTTCGGTGAAGCCGATCGGATCCTGGAAGTAGCCGGAGATCAGTTTCTTCTGCTCTGGCGTCGCCGAACTCATCAACCACATCACCAGAAAGAACGCCATCATCGCGGTAGCAAAGTCGGCGAAGGCGATCTTCCACGCGCCGCCATGGTGGCCGCCCGCAACCTTCTTGACCCGTTTGACGATGATCGGTTGAGTGTTGTCCATGACGAGCCTTTAGCTGCCGCGCATGGCTTGTTCGAGCTCGGCAAAGCTCGGGCGATGCGCCGGATAAAGGACCTTGCGCCCGAACTCGACAGCCAGCGTCGGCGGCATGCCCGAGGCCGAGGCGACCAGCGTGGCCTTGATCGCCTCGTACACGTTCAGCTCTTCCTTGGCATCGTGCTCCAGTGCCGCGGCCAGCGGGCCGAAGAAGCCATAGGAGGCAAGAATACCGAGGAAAGTACCGACCAGCGCCGAGCCAACCTTGTAACCGATCATCGCGTTATCCGCCTCGGCGAGGATCGACATGGTGATGACGATGCCCAGTACCGCCGCGACGATACCCATCGCCGGCAGGCCGTCCGCCACCTTGGCGACCGCATGGGAGGGATGTTCGAGTTCTTCCTTCAGGCTGTTCAGTTCCATGTCGAACAGGCCTTCGAGTTCGTGCGGCGCCATGTTGCCGGACGACATGATGCGCAGGTAATCGCAGGTGAAGGCGGTCATGCGCTCGTCCTGCAGGAAGCCCGGGTACTTGCTGAACAGCGGACTGGCGGCGGGATCTTCCAGGTCAGCTTCAATGGCCATCATCCCTTCACGACGACTCTTGTTGAGGATCGAGTAGAGCAGGCTGAGCACTTCCAGATAATAGGTATGGGTAAAACGGGTGCTGAACATCTTCAGCGATTTTTTGAACACCAGCATGGTGGTGCTGGCGGGGTTGGCCTGCAGAAAACCGCCCAGAGCCGCACCACCGATGATCATCACCTCGAACGGATGGATGAGCGCGCCGATCTTGCCGCCAGAGAGCACGAACCCGCCCAGCACGCTGGCGAACACGACGATAATCCCGATTATTTTGACCATAGGAGGTACGTCTAAAACCTGGTTACGAGCCGTCCGGATCAAGGGCAAATAAACGCCCAGAATCGCCACCAGACGACCTTGCGAAAGGAATGTTGGAAGAATTGTTCTGGTTATCGGAACTTTTGCGCCAGACTAAAGGCCATCCCGATGAAAAGCTAGTTCGGCCATGACCACCACACCTCCGCTGCCACGCACGATACCCGCCTGGATCAAGGCTCTCGACGATGCACCCCTTCCCGCGTTTGCCGGCGTCCATGGCAAGGTGCGACTGGCGCTGCGCGACAGCAGCAAGTCGATGCGGCAGATCGCCGAACTTATTCAGGACAGCCCCGTGCTGGCGCTGCGTTTCATCCAGGAGGCCAATCGAGGCATCGGCGACAGCCAGCCGGCCGAGAGCCTGGAGGTCGCGCTCAGCCGCATCGGCCTGCAGCGCGCCGAAGCGCTGCTGGCGCGCATTCCGGCCATGGAGGCGGCCGACATGCCGCAGCCGCTGCGGCAACTGGTATTAATCAGCCGCCACGCCAGCCAGCAGGCCAACGGACTGTTCGCCGCCCGCCTCGCACGACTGTGGCAGGACATTCACTGGGGCAGCCTGCTATTCCTGTCTCCCGCCTGGGCGCTGATAGGCGCCTATCCGCATCTGCTCGACAGTTGGGAGCAGCGGGTACTGGTCAAGGGCGAGCCGGCCAGCAGGGTCGAGCGCGAGCTGCTCGGCGTATCCCTGCTGGAGCTGTGCCTAAGGCTTGCTGAGCATTGGCGGCTGCCGGACTGGATCATTCAGGGTTATCGCCTGCTGGGCACTGATCGGCGGCGCCTGATCAAGGCCCTGCATATTGCCCACGACAACGAGCACCCGCTGCATCAGCAGCAGATGCTCGACGCCGACCCCGACCTGCGCCGCTGGCTGACGCTGCCGAGCAACACCATCGTGCTGGCCAACGGCCTGGCACTGTCCTCGCACAATAGCTGGAGCGGCGTACACAGCCTGCGCTGGCAGCGCCTGGCCGGTTTGTATCTGCAGGTGTCGCTCGCCGATCTGCAGCAGATGGTGCACCAGCAGGCGGCGACCAGCGCCCGGGAGATCGGCCGGACTGATCTCTGGCATCCGGCTCAAGGCCTGCTGTGGCCTACCGGTACGCGTTTTCAGGTGTTGCGTGCTGCGCCGGTAGCAAGCGACGCCGATCTGGCCGAATGGCGCGAGCACTGTCGCCGCCTGCTCAGTGAACCGACGCCGTTCAGCAACGTCTTGCAGCTGACCGCTACCGCCAGCCAAGCCCTTGCGTGCGCGGGCATGCAGCGCACACTGGTGTTGCTGTTCGACCGAAAGCAGAACCGCCTGGTCGCCCAGCAATCGGCCGGCCTGCCAAGCGATGCTGCGCGACTTACCCTCATCCCCGAGCATAGTCAGATCGTGCGCCGTCTGCTGGAAAAGCCGGCACAGCTGCGCCTGCAGCCGGCCAACATGGCACAGTTCTCGGCCTTGCTGCCCGGCAGCCTGAAAGCGCTTTTCAGCGGCGAACATCTGCTGTTGCGCTCGCTGGGCATCGACGGGCGCGTGCTAATGCTGGTGGTTTCCGACCAGAACGGCGCGCCCTTCTCCGACACTACCCTGCAAACATTCGCTAAAACAACGCAGTGCATCGAGCGCGCATTGGCTACCTTCAGCAGGCGCGGGGTCTGAGCTTTTTCGCTAGACTTCGCCCCTTCTACGACTAGATGAGGGCTGCCGTGTCTGCCTTTTCCAACCTGCCGCTGGTGATCGAGCCAGCCGACCTGGCCGCACGCCTGGATGCGCCGGAGCTGATTCTGGTCGACCTGACCAGCGCCGCCCGTTATGCCGAAGGCCACCTGCCGGGCGCTCGCTTCGTCGATCCCAAACAGACCCAGCTCGGCCAGCCGCCAGCGCCGGGATTGCTTCCGGATATTGCGCAACTGCAGCGATTGTTCGGCGCACTGGGTCATCGGCACGACGCGGTGTACGTGGTGTATGACGACGAAGGCGGCGGCTGGGCCGGTCGTTTCATCTGGCTGCTCGACGTGATCGGCCATCACCACTACCACTACCTCAACGGCGGGCTGCACGCCTGGCTCGGCGAGGCGCGACCGCTGACCCAGCAGGTACTCAAGGCGGCGCCCGGCCTGCCGAACCTGACGCTGGACCCCGCCCCAATCGCGACCCGCAGCTACATCGAAAGCCGCCTCGGCGCAGACGATCTGGTGATCTGGGACGCGCGCTCGCCGGCCGAATTCCGTGGCGAAAAACTCTTTGCCGCGCGGGGCGGCCACATACCCGGGGCAATCAACTTCGAGTGGACCGCCGCCATGGACCGTGCTCGCGACCTCCGAATCCGCGAGGACATCGCCGAGCAATTGGAGGCACTGGGCATCGTCCCGGAAAAGGAAGTCGTAACCCACTGCCACACCCATCATCGCTCCGGCCTCACCTACCTCCTGGCCAAGGCACTCGGCTATCCACGCGTCAAGGGCTATGCCGGCTCCTGGTCCGAATGGGGCAACCTGCCTGATACACCGGTGCAGCAATGAAAAGGACCAACATGAAAGATCGCCTGTTCGTCATCAGCCAGTACGTGCTGCCCCATCACCTCATCTCCCGCCTGGCTGGCTGCCTGGCCGAGTGCCGGCTGCCGTGGGTGAAGAACACCTTCATCAAGTGGTTCGTTCGGCATTTTCAGGTCGACATGCGCGAGGCCCAGGTCGAGGAGCCCACGGACTACGAGCACTTCAATGCCTTCTTCACCCGCGCATTGAGAGACGGTGCCCGCCCGCTGGATCAGACTCCGGGCGCCATCCTCAACCCCTGCGACGGCGCCATCAGCCAGCTGGGCCGGATAGAACAAGGCCGTATCTTCCAGGCCAAGGGCCACAGTTACAGCGCCATGGAGCTGCTTGGCGGCGATCACGAACGCGCTGCTCCGTTCATGGGCGGCGCGTTCGCCACGGTCTACCTCTCGCCCAAGGATTATCACCGCGTGCATATGCCGGTCAGCGGCACGCTGCGGGAAATGGTCTACGTGCCGGGGCGCATCTTCTCGGTCAACACGGTCACGGCGCAGGGCGTGCCGGAGCTGTTCGCGCGCAACGAGCGGGTGGTCTGCCTGTTCGATACCGAGCACGGGCCGATGGCCATGGTGCTGGTCGGCGCGATGATCGTCGCCAGCATCGAGACCGTCTGGGCCGGTCTGGTCACACCACCCAAGCGTACCTTGAAGACCTTCCGTTACGACGAAGCGGCGCGTGCGCCCATCCACCTTGAGAAAGGCGCCGAGATGGGCCGTTTCAAGCTGGGTTCGACGGTGATTCTGCTGTTCGGGCCGGAAAAGGTGCGCTGGGCTGAACAACTGGGGCCGCTGAGCCCCGTGTGCATGGGCGAAGCGCTGGGCCAGGCGACGCTCAGCCCAACCGTCGCCGACCCGCTCGAAACCCTCTGATTCCCGCCCCAGCGACGTTCGGCAGCCCATAACTGCCGAACGTCGGCTAATATCATGAAGCCATCATTCAGTCCTGCCCGCTGCGGCAGATATTGATAGAGTTCTCATTAATTATGTCCTGACCGCCGCGGAGCCAACCGTTTGGATAGACAGAGCCATCATCTGCTGTTGCGCGTACCAGCGCCCACCCGGCAGACCCTGTCCTTCTGCGACGCCAGCGTGCGCGGCGTAACCGGCTGGCTCGCCGGCTTGCCGAAAGCCAACATAGGCGAAACCGCGCGCCAGCTTTACCAGGCGCTGATCGAACTCAACCAACTGCGCATCGCCACGGAAACCCGCCTGCAGATGCTGGAACTGCTGCGGCCGGACGTGCATTTCGTCTGCAACCAGCTGGAAAAACACTTTGTCAACCAGCCCATCGTGCTCAGCGAGCGACCACGCAAAGTCGCCGGTCTCTGCCAGGCGCTGCAGAATCACCTCGCGGTTGGCTACAAGCTGATCGTGGTGCGTGTGGTTTCCCAACCCGAGCGCGATCGTCACCAACTGTTGTCGATCGCGCTGCAACGCGCCATTCACAGCCTCGGCGCGTTGCTGATCCGCTCCACCCAGCTCTACAGCCCGGCTGCTGCCGGGTTGTGGCTCGAACTGCACCAGCTCTATCAGCTGGCAGTCGAGCATGGCACCGAGCGCCTGCTGCTGCGCGATCCGCTGGCGCGATACTCCAAGGATCTCACCGCTGAGCAGAGCTACCTCGCAGCGCTGCTGCTCGGTTGCGCGCGCTGCAATCAGTTGCGTCAGCAGAGCATCGTCAAGCTGGCCGCAGCACTGGAGGCCTGGGGCGCCATGGCGCAGATCCAGGCAGCCAGCGCCGCCAGCAGCCTTTTCCTCCTGTCTCCGCTGGTGGACGGGCCACCGCGCTACCGTTCGCTGTTTCCCGACAGAAACCAGCAGAACCTGCTCGGCATCGATACCCGGATGCTGGTCGGCATGATCGATGAGCATCTGCGCCTGGCGCCCGACAACCGCCGGCTGAGCCGTCTGCCAGCCGCCGCAGGACTGGACGACGATCTGCTGCGCCACCTGAACTCGGCCTGGGGCGCCATCTCCGAACGAACCTTCCAGCGCACTCCGGCAAAGGGCACGCTGGCGCTGTGCATCGGCATGACCGCGCTGCACTATCAACTCGCCGGTCAGCGCGCCTTCAACGAAGTGCTCGAACTGCCCGGCACCTCGAATCGAGCCGTGTTCAAGCTGCACAACGGCGCCGCGGATGTCTGGGCCAACGCATTCGATGCACAGAGCACCAGCATCGAACGCCTGCCGGACAGCGACCACATCGAGTTCGTCAGACCCGATGTTTCACGCGCAGCGCCAGCGACCAGAGCAGCCGCGTCTGCATCGACGAAAGGTAAGTCCACCAGCAACGAAGATCATCCTATCTATCAGGTCCAGCTGGTGGACCATAGCCCCGGCGGTTACTGCCTGGCCTGGGAAGGCGAGGTGCCCAGCCTGCTGCAGACCGGCGAGCTGTTGGGACTGCGCGAAGGCACCGGGCAAACCTGGAGCGTCGCCGTGGTGCGTTGGATTCGCCAGGTACGCGGCGGCAGCACGCAGCTGGGCATCGAACTGATCGCACCGCAGGCCAAGCCCTGTGGTCTGCGCCTGCTGCGCAAGGTCGACCAGGGTAGTGAGTACCTGCGCGCCCTGCTGTTGCCGGAGATCGCCGCGATCTCCCAGCCGGCAACGCTGATCGCGCCACGCCTGCCTTTCCAGGAGGGGCACAAGGTTCAGATCAACCGTAACGGCGAGGAAGAACGCGCCGTGCTGAACCAACGCCGTGCGGCTACCGGCAACTACAATCAGTTCGAATACCGCTCCCTGGGACAGGTCGCACCGGAGCGAGAGACGCCTGTCACAGGCTGGAAAACCCACACTGCGGGCGGGGATGAAGATTTTGACTCACTCTGGAAGTCGCTGTAGATTGCCGACTCTCGCATTCTTGCCTGCCCGCGCCGCACCGGCGCGCACTTAAGCTGTTGCCATGGCCCTGCAAAAGAAAACCATCCGCCTGCTGATTCTCGAAGACTCGCAGAACGAGGCCGAGCGCCTGGTCAGCCTCTTCCGCAATGCCGGACAGGCGACCCGGGTGCATCGACTCACCTCCAGCGACGATCTGGCCGAAGCCCTGAAACAGACCTGGGACCTGCTGATCAATGCACCGCAGAGCGAGAACCTCGACCCCAGCGAGGCCATCAACGCCATTCGCCGGCAGGCCAAGGACATCCCCATCATCCAGCTCACAGCGGGCAACGACGCCGAAGCGATCACCGAAGCGCTGATGCTCGGCGCCCAGGATGCTCTGCCGCAGGGCGAGGACGAATGGCTGCTGCTGGTGGCCAATCGCGAACTGGCCAATCTCGAAGAGCGCCGCGCGCGCCGTTCAGCGGAAGTGGCGCTGCGTGAAGCGGAAAAACGCTGCCAGCTCTTGCTCGACAGCTCGGTGGACGCCATTGCCTACGTGCACGACGGCATGCACATCTACGCCAACCGCGCCTACCTCGAACTGTTCGGCTACGACGACGTGGAGGACCTGGAAGGCATGCCGATGATCGATCTGATCAGCAGCGCCGACCAGAGCCGTTTCAAGACCTTCCTGAAGAACTACCAGAGCATGGAAGGCAGCGCCGAGCTGGCCTGTGGGGGCGTGCGCGCCGATGGCGACACGCTGAAGACACGCATGCACTTTTCGCCGGCGGCCTATGACGGCGAGCCCTGCATTCAGGTGGTGATCCGCGCCGAGAACGACAGTGCCGAACTGCAGAAGCTGCGCGAGATCAGCAGCCAGGATCCGGTAACCGGCCTGCTCAACCGCAACAGTTTCCTCGAAGTGCTGGACACCGCGGTAGAGCGCGCGGTCAATGCCAGCCAGCCCGCCAGCCTCGCCTACATCCGCGTCGATCGGTTCGCCGCGCTGCAGGCAGACATCGGCCTGACCGACTCCGACCAGTTGCTCAACCAGCTCGCCACCCTGTTGCGGGGCCACTTCCCCGGCGAAGCCCAGCTGGCTCGCTTCGCCGATGACGTCTTTGCGGTCCTGCAACCCGGCGTCATTCCGCAGCAGGCCGAACCGGAGCTGCGCAAACTGCTGACCAAGGTCGAAGGCCAGCTGCTCGATGTCGGCGGTCGCACAGTGCAAACCACCCTCAGCATCGGCGTAGCCGGCCTCGACGAGAAAACCGCCAAGGCTCAAGACGCGATCGAGCGCGCGCACCGCTGTGCCGATGAGCTGAGCGACGGCAATGCGCTGAAGCTCTACAACCCGGCCGACGAACTGGCGGCAGCAGCCAACCGCGGCGACATCGTCGCGATGCTCAAGCAGGCGCTGGAAAGCAACAGCTTCCGCCTGCTGTTCCAGCCGATCATCAGCCTGCGCGGCGACAGCTTCGAGCACTACGAAGTGCTGCTGCGGCTACTCGATCCGCAGGGCGTGGAGGTCCCACCGAACGAGTTCCTCAGCACCGCAGCCGACGCCGGCCTGGCTGCCAAGATCGACCGCTGGGTCATTCTCAACTCCATCAAACTGCTCGCCGAGCACCGCGCCAAAGGCCATCGCACGCGACTCTTCCTGCACCTGTCCGCTGCCAGTATCCAGGACCCCAGCCTGCTGCCCTGGCTCGGCGTCGTGCTCAAGGCTTCGCGCCTGCCGGGAGATTCGCTGGCCTTCGAATTCGGCGAGGCCGATGCCGTGGCCTATCTCAAACCAGCAAAAGCGCTGGCCCAGGGACTCAACGGCCTCGGATGCCGCACCGCGCTCGCCCAGTTCGGCTGCGTGCTCAATCCTTTCAATACGCTCAAGCATCTGGATGCCGAGTTCATCAAGGTCGATGGCTCCTACACCCAGGATCTGACCCGCCAGGAAAATCAGGAAGCGCTCAAGGCTCTGCTCGCCGAACTGCACGAGCAGCAGAAGCAGAGCATCGTGCCGTTCGTCGAAAGCGCGACCGTTCTCGCCACGCTATGGCAAGCCGGCGTCAGCTACATCCAAGGCCATTATCTGCAGGGCCCGAGCCAGTCGATGGACTACGACTTCGCCTCCGACGAAGAGTGAAGCGCCGCCGGGCTGGCAGCCTCCCGCCGGCCCGAACCCCACCAGACAATCCACCTCAGCTTGACTACGATCACAGGCCAGCCGCAGCGCTGAGCTAGAGTGTCCGGACGCCTTCAACTCGAAGAGGAGCCGCACCATGGTCATGATGAAAGCTGCCGTGTTCGTCGAACCGGGCCGCATCGAACTGCAGGACAAGCCCATCCCCGAGATTGGTCCCGACGATGCGCTGCTGCGTATCACCACGACCACCATCTGCGGCACCGACGTCCACATTCTCAAGGGTGAATACC
>DAMCQE010000050.1:0-20552 GCA_032105665.1 Pseudomonas sp.
CGCGAGCGCCAGCGATGTCTTCTTCGATGAGAAATACGGTCCGATCTTCGCCAAGTACGCTGCCATGTCGGTGGAAGAAGTCGCTCAGGACGAGCAAGCCGTGAAGATGGGTGCTCGCCTGTTCGCCAACTACTGCGCCATCTGCCATGGTTCCGATGCCAAGGGCTCCCTGGGCTTCCCGAACCTGGCTGACCATGACTGGCGCTGGGGTGGTGATGCAGCCTCGATCAAGACCAGCATCCTCAACGGCCGTATCGCAGCAATGCCGGCCTGGGGTCAGGCTATCGGCGAGGAAGGCGTGAAGAACGTGGCAGCCTTCGTCCGCAAGGAACTCGCTGGCCTGGCGCTGCCGGAAGGCACCGACGCTGATCTGGGCAAAGGCAAAGAGGTCTATGCACAGACCTGCTCCGTCTGCCACGGCCAGGGTGGAGAAGGTATGGCGGCACTGGGTGCGCCGAATCTTCAGCATGCCTCCGGCTGGATCTACGGCTCGAGCCTCGCCCAGCTGCAGCAGACCATCCGCCACGGCCGCAACGGCCAGATGCCTGCCCAGCAGCAGTACCTGGGCGACGACAAGGTTCACCTGCTCGCCGCCTACGTCTACAGCTTGTCGCAGAAACCGGAACAACTCGCCAAGCAGTAAGTCGTAAAAGGGCGGTACACTCGTACCGCCCTTCTCGCCTTGTCTTCAGGCAACTCTCGTCGCGCTGCGACCATCTGTCGCATCATCAGCCGACCGAAGACCTTCCCCGCCCGCCCACGCACTTCTAAGCTTTGCTTCCGACTCGCCGCGCCACCTAGAAGCATAAGGCGAACTCGGTATTTCTGGCGCACCGGCCTGGTGCGAAACATCCCTGCGCAGCGCATGGAAAACGCTTTAAATCAGGGTTTTGGCCAGCAAAGAGAGCCCGGGCGTCGTTTGCATTGCCCCCATGCTTTCTCCATACTTGCCGCCGTTTTTGCCTTCGAAAATGCCATTAGCGTGGAAGCCTTGCATGAGCACAGCAATAAGTGAGACTGCTTATAACTATAAGGTGGTTCGCCAATTCGCCATCATGACGGTGGTATGGGGAATCATCGGGATGGGCCTGGGTGTTTTGATCGCCGCGCAGTTGGTGTGGCCCTCGCTCAACTTCGACCTGCCGTGGACGAGCTTCGGCCGTCTACGACCATTGCACACAAACGCGGTGATCTTCGCATTCGGTGGTTGCGCACTGTTTGCCACGTCCTATTACGTGGTTCAGCGCACTTGCCAGGCGCGTCTGTTCTCCGACGGACTCGCGGCCTTCACCTTCTGGGGTTGGCAGGCTGTGATCGTGCTTGCAGTCATCACGCTTCCACAGGGCTTCACCAGCTCCAAGGAATACGCGGAACTGGAGTGGCCGATCGACATCCTGATCACGCTGGTGTGGGTGTCGTACATCGGCGTGTTCTTCGGCACGATCATGAAGCGCAAGGCCAAGCACATCTATGTGGGTAACTGGTTCTTCGGCGCGTTCATCCTGGTTACGGCGATGCTGCACATCGTCAACAACCTGGAAATCCCGGTGTCCTGGTTCAAGTCCTACTCGATCTATTCGGGTGCGACCGACGCGATGGTGCAATGGTGGTACGGCCACAACGCCGTGGGCTTCTTCCTGACCACCGGCTTCCTGGGCATGATGTACTACTTCGTGCCGAAGCAGGCCGAGCGTCCGGTGTATTCCTATCGCCTGTCGATCGTCCACTTCTGGGCACTGATCACCCTTTATATCTGGGCCGGCCCGCACCACCTGCACTACACCGCCCTGCCGGACTGGGCGCAGAGCCTGGGCATGGTGATGTCGCTGATCCTGCTCGCACCGAGCTGGGGTGGCATGATCAACGGCATGATGACCCTGTCGGGCGCCTGGCACAAACTGCGTAGCGACCCGATCCTGCGCTTCCTGGTGGTCTCGCTGGCGTTCTACGGCATGTCGACCTTCGAAGGTCCGATGATGGCGATCAAGACCGTCAACGCCCTCTCGCACTACACCGACTGGACCATCGGCCACGTTCACGCCGGCGCCCTCGGCTGGGTTGCGATGATCACCATCGGCTCCATGTACCACCTGATCCCGAAAGTGTTCGGTCGCGAGCAGATGCACAGCATCGGCCTGATCAACACCCACTTCTGGCTGGCCACCATCGGCACCGTGCTCTACATCGCCTCGATGTGGGTCAACGGCATCACCCAGGGTCTGATGTGGCGCGCAATCAACGAAGACGGCACGCTGACCTACTCCTTCGTCGAGGCACTGGAAGCCAGCCACCCCGGCTTCATCGTCCGTGCACTGGGCGGTGCCTTCTTCCTCGCCGGCATGCTGCTGATGGCCTACAACACCTGGCGCACTGTGCGTGCCGCCAAAGCAGCTCAGTACGACGCTGCTGCGCAGATCGCTTGAGGAACGGATAGATGAAGAATCACGAAGTACTCGAAAAGAACATTGGTCTGCTGACCCTGTTCATGATCCTGGCGGTGAGCATCGGTGGTCTGACCCAGATCGTCCCGCTGTTCTTCCAGGACGCCGTCAACGAGCCGGTCGAAGGCATGAAGCCCTACACCGCGCTGCAACTGGAAGGCCGTGACCTGTACATCCGCGAAGGTTGCGTGGGCTGCCACTCGCAGATGGTGCGCCCGTTCCGCGCCGAAACCGAGCGCTACGGCCACTACTCCGTCGCCGGCGAAAGCGTCTACGACCATCCGTTCCTGTGGGGCTCCAAGCGTACCGGTCCGGACCTGGCCCGTGTCGGCGGCCGCTACTCCGATGACTGGCACCGTGCGCACCTGTACAACCCGCGCAACGTAGTGCCCGAGTCGAAGATGCCGTCCTACCCGTGGCTGGTCGAGAACACCCTCGACGGCAAGGACACCGCCAAGAAGATGTCGGCACTGCGCACTCTCGGCGTGCCGTACACCGAAGAAGACATCGCCGGCGCCAAGGATGCCGTCCGTGGTAAGACCGAAATGGACGCCATGGTGGCCTACCTGCAAGTACTCGGCACTGCACTCACCAACAAACGGTAACGCATGATGGAAATCGGGACTCTTCGCGGCTTGGGCACAATTCTGGTATTCGTCGCCTTTATCGGCGTGGTGCTCTGGGCTTACAGCAGCAAACGCAAGAATAGCTTCGACGAAGCCGCCAACCTGCCCTTCGCGGACGACGAGACCGACGCCAAGAAGCGTGATGAAGAAGCTTCCAGGAGTAAGAAATAAATGACCTCGTTTTGGAGTTGGTACGTCACCCTGCTGAGCCTCGGCACCATTGCCGCGCTGGTCTGGCTGCTACTGGCAACTCGCAAGGGCCAACGCCCTGACAGCACCGAAGAAACCGTTGGCCACTCCTATGACGGCATCGAGGAGTACGACAACCCTCTGCCGCGCTGGTGGTTCATGCTGTTCGTCGGCACCGTGGTGTTCGCACTCGGCTACCTGGCGCTCTACCCCGGCCTGGGCAACTGGAAAGGCCTGCTGCCCGGCTATGAGGACGGCTGGACTCAGGTCAAGGAATGGCAGCGCGAGATGGACAAGGCCGACGAGCAGTACGGCCCGCTGTACGCCAAGTACGCCGCCATGCCGGTAGAGGAAGTGGCCAAGGACCCGCAGGCGCTGAAGATGGGTGGCCGTCTGTTCGCCTCCAACTGCTCCGTCTGCCACGGCTCCGACGCCAAGGGCGCCTATGGCTTCCCCAACCTGACCGACGATGATTGGCTGTGGGGCGGCGAGCCCGAGACGATCAAGACCACCATCCTGCATGGCCGTCAGGCTGCAATGCCGGCGTGGAAGGACGTGATCGGCGAAGAAGGCATTCGCAACGTGGCTGGCTACGTTCGCAGCCTGTCCGGCCGTGATACCCCAGAGGGTATCAGCGTCGACATTGAGCAGGGTCAAAAAATCTTCGCGGCCAACTGTGTAGTCTGCCATGGACCGGAAGCCAAGGGCGTTACAGCCATGGGCGCGCCGAACCTGACCGACAACGTTTGGCTGTATGGTTCGAGCTTCGCTCAGATCCAACAGACCCTGCGCTACGGTCGCAATGGCCGCATGCCTGCCCAGGAAGCGATCCTTGGCCATGACAAGGTTCACCTGCTGGCAGCCTACGTCTACAGCCTGTCGCAGCAACCGGAGCAGTGATTGACCGAGGTCGGGAGTGACGACCTGTCACACCCGACCTCAACGCTCCGGGCGTACCATTCGCAGCTGGACAGAAAAATGATCCCGGTTGGCACGTATCGGCCGGGACACCCACCTTCCGCCGTGGTACGCACTCGATGACTGAGCAGATCCCCGTTCGTGATGTAACCCCTCCGTCCAAGGCAGGAGCGTCCGCTGACCTCTATGCCGCGCGTGAAAAAATCTACACCCGAGCCTTCTCCGGCCTGTTTCGCAATGTCCGCCGCGTCGGCGGAGCGGTTCTCTTCATCCTTTATTTCGGCACCGCATGGATCAACTGGAACGGCCGACAGGCTGTCTGGTGGGATCTTCCGGAGCGCAAATTCCATGTCTTCGGGGCTACCTTCTGGCCTCAGGACTTCATGCTGTTGTCGTGGCTGCTGATCATCTGCGCCTTCGGCCTGTTCTTCATCACCGTCTTCGCCGGCCGCGTCTGGTGCGGCTACACATGCCCGCAGAGCGTGTTCACCTGGGTATTCATGTGGGCCGAGAAGATCACCGAGGGTGATCGCAATCAGCGGATGAAGCTCGACAAGGCGCCGATGAGCGCCAACAAGTTCCTTCGCAAACTTGCCAAGCATGCCATCTGGCTCGCGGTCGGCATCCTCGTGGCGATCACCTTCGTCGGTTACTTCACCCCGATCCGCGAGCTGGTGCCCGACCTGCTCACCCTGAACGTCAATGGCTGGGCGGCATTCTGGATCGGCTTCTTCACCCTCGCCACCTACGGCAGTGCTGGCTACCTGCGTGAGCAGGTGTGCATCTACATGTGCCCGTACGCGCGCTTCCAGAGCGTGATGTTCGACAAAGACACCCTGATCGTTTCCTACGATCCGCGTCGCGGCGAGAAGCGCGGCCCGCGCAAGAAAGACGCTGACTACAAGGCAATGGGCCTTGGCGACTGCATCGACTGCACCATGTGCGTTCAGGTCTGTCCGACCGGCATCGACATCCGCGACGGCCTGCAGATCGAGTGCATCGGCTGCGCCGCCTGTATCGACGCCTGCGACGCCATCATGGACAAGATGAACTACCCGCGCGGCCTGATCAGCTATACCACCGAACACAATCTGTCCGGCCAGAAGACTCATCTGCTGCGCCCGCGCCTGATCGGTTACGCCGTCGCGCTCCTGGCCATGATGGGGCTGTTCTCCTACGCCGTGTATGATCGCCCGCTGGTAAAACTCGACGTGCTCAAGGATCGCGTGCTCTACCGCGAGAACGAGCAGGGCAATATCGAGAACGTCTACACCCTCAAGGTCATGAACAAGGCTCAGCAAGAACAGACCTTCGTGATCGAAGCTACCGGCCTCGACGGTCTGGTCTACGAAGGCCGTAGCGAGATCCGCGCCGAAGGCGGCGAGCTCGTCACGATCCCGGTCGAGTTGTCCATCGCCGCCGAGAAGCTGCCCTCGAGCACTAATGAAATCGTCTTCCACATTCGCTCGGTAGACGACGACTCGATAAACGACGATGCAGACAGCCGTTTCATCGGCCCGAGCATCCGCTAAGTAAGGTAATGCATGCGCTCTGATAACGAACAAACGCGTTGGTACACCCAGTTCTGGGCCTGGTTTGTCATCGCCATCCTGCTGAGCTCTGTGGTGCTGGGTCTGTCCCTGCTGACGTTGGCGATCAAGAATGCCGACACCCTGGTCGCGGACAACTATTACGACGCCGGCAAGGGCATCAACCAGTCGCTGGAGCGCGAGAAACTGGCAGAGCGCCTGGAGATGCAGGCACGCATCGCCCTCAATGATGAACGCGGCCTGGCCGAAGTGCAGCTGAGCGGCGCAAGCCGCCCGCAACAACTGGTGCTTAACCTGATCTCTCCGACCCAACCCGAGCGCGACCGTCGCATCATCCTGCAGCCGCAGGGTGAAGGCATCTATCAGGGCCAGATGCAGGAATCGATCAGTGGCCGCCGCTTCATCGAGCTACTCGGTCGCGAAGGTGATCAGGACTGGCGCCTGTACGGGGAAAAAACCATCGAAACCGGCCGCGCCCTCGAACTGAAGCCTTGAGCCGCTGATGGCAAAGCCTCTCCCCTGCTACCACTGCGGCCTGCCGGTGCCAGCCGGCAGTCCGTTCCAGGCCCGCGTACTGGGTGAGACGCGGGCCTTGTGCTGCCCAGGCTGCCAGGCCGTCGCTGAAGCCATCGTCAAGGGTGGGCTGGAGAGCTACTACCAGCACCGCAGCGACACCGCCATCAACCCGCAGACTCTCCCTCAGGAACTGAGCGAAGAGATGGCGCTGTACGACCGCGAGGACGTCCAACAGCCGTTCGTACAGCACCAGGGCGATCTGGCAAGCACTTCGCTGATGATCGAAGGGATCAGCTGCGCCGCCTGCGGCTGGCTGATCGAACGCCACTTGCGCAACCTGCACGGCGTGGCCGAGGCCAGCCTCAACCTGTCCAATCATCGCCTGAACGTACGCTGGAGCGACGCACAGCTGCCGCTCAGCGAGCTGCTCGGCGAGCTGCGACGAATCGGCTACGCAGCACACCCCTACCAGGCCGACCAGGCTGCCGAGCGCCTGGCCAGCGAGAACCGCCGTTCGCTGCGCCAGCTGGGCGTAGCCGGGCTGCTGTGGATGCAGGTAATGATGGCCACCATGGCCACCTGGCCCGAGTTCAACCTGGACCTGTCGGAGAGCTTCTTCGTCACCCTTCGCTGGACCGCCCTGCTGCTCACCACGCCGATCGTCTTCTACTGCTGCACCGACTTCTTCAAAGGAGCACTGCGCGATTTGCGCACCCGCCACCTGACCATGGACGTGTCGGTGTCGCTGGCGATCGGCGGTGCGTACGTCGCCGGCATCTGGTCCACCATCACCGGCCAGGGTGAACTCTATTTCGACGCGGTGGGCATGTTTGCCCTTTTCCTGCTGGCCGGGCGCTACCTGGAGCGGCGCGCGCGCGAACGCACCGCAGCCGCCACCGCACAACTGGTCAATTTGCTGCCTGCGTCCTGCCTGAGACTCGACGCAGACGGTCACAGCAATCGCATCCTGCTCAGCGAGCTGCAGCTCGGCGACCGCGTACTGGTGCAACCCGGTGCGTTGATTCCGGCAGACGGCCTCATCATCAGCGGTCAGTCCAGCGTCGATGAATCGGTACTGACCGGTGAGTACCTGCCCCTGCCCCGCGGCGTGGACGATGCAGTAACCGCTGGCACGCTGAACGTCGAAGGCCCGCTGACCGTGGAAGTCCAGGCCTTGGGCGACGACACCCGTTTATCCGCCATTGTCCGCCTGCTGGAGCGTGCTCAGGCAGACAAACCGAAGCTGGCCGAGCTGGCCGACCGCGTCGCGCAGTGGTTTCTGCTGGTGGTGCTGCTCGTTGCAACCGTCGTCGGGGTGGTCTGGTGGCAGATCGATCCGCAACGCGCGTTCTGGATCGTTCTTGCATTGCTCGTCGCGACCTGCCCATGCGCGCTGTCGCTGGCGACACCCACAGCACTTACCACGGCCACCGGTACGCTGCACAAGCTCGGTCTGCTGCTGACCCGCGGGCATGTGCTCGAAGGCCTGAATCATATCGATACCGTGGTGTTCGACAAGACCGGTACCCTGACCGAGGGCCGCCTGACACTTAGCGCCGTGCACCCGCTCGGAGCTTTGAATGCCGATGCCTGCCTGGCGCTGGCCGCAGCCCTGGAGAACCGCTCCGAACACCCGATTGCCCGCGCCTTCGGACGTGCGCCGCTGGCGGCGGAATCGGTCGAAACGGTGCCGGGCCTGGGCCTGCAAGGCAACGTTGAAGGTCGCAACCTGCGGATCGGTCAGCCCAGCTTCGTCGCCGAAGGCTTCGCCCAACCGGCACCCGCTATTCCCGGCGACCAGGGGCAATGGCTGTTGTTGGGCGACGATCAAGGCCCGCTGGCCTGGTTGGTATTGGACGATCGGCTTCGCGACGATGCCCCGGCACTCCTCGAGGCCTGCCGCGCCCGTGGCTGGCAGACGCTATTGCTATCCGGTGACAGCTCACCGATGGTCGGCCAGATTGCCAGGGAACTGGGCATCGATGAGGCCGAAGGCGGCATGACCCCTGCCGCCAAGCTCTCCCGATTGCAGGCATTGCAGGCCGCCGGACACCGGGTGCTAATGCTCGGCGACGGCGTCAACGACGTCCCGGTGCTTGCCGCAGCGGATATCAGCGTCGCTATGGGCTCGGCGACCGACCTGGCCAAGACCAGTGCTGATGCGGTGCTGCTATCCAACCGCCTAGGCAGCTTGGCGCAGGCATTCGACGTCGCACGCCGCAGCCGCTGCATCATCATCGAGAACCTGGCCTGGGCAAGCCTGTACAATGGCCTGATTCTGCCCTTC
Organism: Pseudomonas sp.; assembly: GCA_032105665.1. Classification (GTDB taxonomy): domain Bacteria; phylum Pseudomonadota; class Gammaproteobacteria; order Pseudomonadales; family Pseudomonadaceae; genus Stutzerimonas. The sequence continues at coordinate 8,528 of DAMCQE010000050.1, forward strand.
GCCGCCTTTGGCTGGGTCACCCCACTATGGGCCGCGCTGGGGATGTCGCTCAGCTCGCTGCTGGTGGTTTTGAACGCCTTGCGGCTGACACGTCAGCCGGCAAGTCACGGCTGAATCTGCTGCAACGCACGTCATTGGCGCAGCGGCGCACTTTACGCAGCTGAAGACTTCGCTTCGGATCCTGGAGGTCCTAATGGCCGCTCTGTACATCCTCATCCCTGTTGCCGTGGTCCTGGTGGCCGTCGCAATCTGGGTGTTCTTCTGGGCGGTGGACAGCGGGCAGTTCGACGATCTCGACGGACCGGCGCACAGCATCCTGTTCGACGACGACGAGCCGCAGAAGCCTTCCGCAGTCGATGCAGCGGAATCCTCGGAAGATCAGCCGGAGCAACGCAAAGGTGACTGAACTGCTGCCCCTGCTGCTGTCAGCACTGGTCTTGGGACTACTGGGTGGCGGCCATTGCCTCGGCATGTGCGGCGGCCTGATGGGTGCACTGACCATGGCCATTCCACCGGATCAGCGCGGCAGGCGCCTGCGCCTCCTGGTCGCCTACAACCTCGGACGCGTATCAAGCTATGCCGTTGCCGGATTCCTGATCGGCCTGGCGGGCTTGGCCGTTGCCAACAGTCCAGCGGCCATGGCGTTACGAGTCGTCGCCGCACTTCTGCTGATCACCATGGGCCTGTACCTCGCCGGCTGGTGGAGCGGGCTGACACGCATCGAGTCGCTAGGGCGCGGACTCTGGCGTCATATCCAGCCTATCGCTAGCAAATTCATGCCAGTAACGAGCGTTCCACGCGCCCTGATACTTGGGGCGCTGTGGGGCTGGCTACCGTGCGGCCTGGTCTACAGCACCCTGTTGTGGTCAGCCAGCCAGGGCGATGCACTGGATAGCGCTTTGCTGATGCTGGCGTTCGGCATCGGCACCTGGCCGGTGTTGCTTGCCACCGGCCTTGCTGCCGAGCGATTGACAGCGTTGCTGCGCAAGCGCGGCGTGCGCGTCGTCGGCGGGGTAATGGTGATTCTGTTCGGTATCTGGACGCTGCCAGGCCCTCATCAGCAGTGGCTGATGGGGCATGGCTCAGCGCCATCTCACGAGTCACACGCGCACTAGCGGAAGGCTTGCGAGCGCTCAGGGCTCCTTGGGCAATTGGCGCTTGTGAGCAGTCTTGTCGTAGGTATCGATGATGATCCGGGCCGCCTCGTCCGGTACCGGCTTACCCTGGAGAAAATCATCGATGTTGCGGTAGCTGACACCATGAGCGGCCTCATCGGGCTTGCCAGGTGACAGCTCTTCGAGATCCGCGGTTGGCACCTTGTGCACCAACTGATCGGGAGCGCCCAATGCCGCGGCTATCTGCCGAACCTGATCCTTCACCAGACCCGCCAGCGGCGTCAGGTCGCACGCGCCATCACCGAACTTGGTGAAGAAGCCCATCACCGCCTCTGCCGCATGGTCGGTACCGATGACCAGGCCCTGGCGCGCGTTGGCGATCGTGTACTGAGCAACCATGCGCATCCGCGCCTTGGTATTGCCCAGCACGAAATCACGCTGCGCCGGGCTCAAAGGATCAAGCGCCTGCGTGGCGGCAGCCAGGCCCAGCACCGCGGTGCCGATGTTCACGGTGTGGCACTCGTCGGGCTTGATCGCATCCACCGCCAGCTGCGCTTCATGCTCGTCATGCTGCACCTGATAAGGCAGGCGCACGGCGATGAAGCGATAGTCGTCGCCTTCCCCTGCTTCGCGCATGCCGGCGACCGCCCGCTGGGCCAGCAGACCCGCCGTGGTCGAATCGACGCCACCACTGATCCCGAGCACCAAGGTCTTCAGGCCCGACTCGCGCAAGCAGGTCTGGATGAAGCTCACCCGACGATCAATCTCGGCCTGTACCGACTCCGGCCCGGTAAATGGTGCGCAGACGTTGAGCGCGGTTGCGATTTCCTGCTGGCGGCTGTGCATGAATCTCTCCTCTGGCGATATGAAGGCGCTGCTGAAGCATAAGACGTTGTGATCATCTGACCGCCAATCAGCGCGATCCTTCCGGATGTCGGCACCGATCTGGCCCAGCGCGCTAGGGTCGGATCAAGTTTGATACAGGTCAAGTCCGCCGCAATGCCCTGCCCCTAGAATCCAGCGACCGCCGTCATGACCGGGAACGCCACATGCTCGACTCCATTCGCTGGGATTCCGACCTGATCCGTCGTTACGATCAGGCCGGCCCGCGCTACACGTCGTACCCGACCGCGGCCCAGTTCAATGACAAGATCGGTTCGTTCGATCTGCTCCACGCCCTGCGCAGCAGCCGCCAGGCGTCACGCCCGTTGTCTCTGTACGTCCATCTGCCCTTCTGCGCCAACGTCTGCTACTACTGCGGCTGCAACAAGGTCATCACCAAGGACCGCGGCCGGGCGCAGCCTTATCTGGAGCGCCTGGAAAAGGAAATCGAGCTGATCTCCTGCCACCTGGGCAAGGACCAGCTGGTCGAGCAACTGCACTTCGGTGGCGGCACACCGACCTTCCTAAGCCATGACGAGCTGCGCCGCCTGATGAAACATCTGCGCCAGCATTTCAATCTGCAGGACGACGACCACGGAGACTTCAGTATCGAGGTCGACCCGAGGGAAGCGGACTGGCCGACCATTGGCCTGTTGCGCGAGCTTGGTTTCAATCGCATCAGCATCGGCGTGCAGGATCTCGACCCGGATGTTCAGCGCGCCATCAATCGCATGCAGACACTGGAGCAGACCCGCACCATCATCGAAGCGGCACGTACACTGCAGTATCGCTCGCTGAACATCGACCTGATCTACGGTCTGCCGCTGCAGACCCCGGCACGCTTCGCCAAGACGGTTGAGGCCATCATCGATCTGCAACCCGATCGCCTATCACTGTTCAACTACGCTCATCTGCCCGAGCGGTTCGCACCGCAGCGACGGATCAACGCCAGTGATCTGCCGGCGCCTGCAGAGAAACTGGCAATGCTGGAGCAGAGCATCCACCTGCTCACCGACGCCGGCTATCGATACATCGGCATGGATCACTTCGCGCTACCCGACGACGAACTGGCCATGGCTCAGGAAGACGGCAGCCTGCAACGCAATTTTCAGGGTTACACGACCCACGGCCACTGCGATCTGGTCGGCCTGGGCATGTCGGCCATCAGTCAGATCGGTGACCTGTACTGCCAGAACCACAGCGACATCGCGGAGTACCAGCATCAGCTGGACCAGGGTCAGCTCGCCACCGCCAGGGGGCTGCGCTGCAATCAAGACGATCTGATCCGCCGCGACGTCATCCAGGCGCTCATCTGTGATTTCGAGCTCAGCTTCGCCCGAATCGAACACGATCATGCCATCGAATTCCGCCATTACTTCGCCGAGCCCTGGCCGATGCTGGAACAGATGGCCGCAGACGGACTGATCGAGATCAGCGAGAGCCATCTCATCGTTCAGCCGGCCGGACGCCTGTTGGTGCGTTCGATCTGCATTCTCTTCGATTACTACCTGGCCGAGCACGGCAACCAGGGCTTCTCGCGCGTCATCTAGCGGCTCAGACCATCGTCCAATCTTCCGACCTGCGACCCTTGCGCCAATTGGCCATAGCGTTCGTACTGAGTTAACCTTGCGCGCTATAAACCGGTTTCCAGGAAGCCCTCTATGTCCGAATCGATCAAGGTCCGTGCGCAGCGGCAAGCTCATTGCAAGGATTGCAGCCTGTCCGGGCTGTGCCTGCCCCTGTCGCTGGACATGCAGGACATGGACGCTTTGGACGACATCGTCAAACGCGGCCGCCCCCTGAAGAAAGGTGAAACCCTGTTCCGCCAGGGCGACGTGTTCAGTTCCGTATTCGCCGTACGCTCCGGCGCGTTGCGGACCTTCAGCGTTACCGATGGCGGCGAGGAGCAGATCACCGGCTTCCACCTGCCCAGCGAGCTGGTCGGTCTTTCCGGCATGGATACCGAAAGCTATCCAGTCACCGCGCAGGCATTGGAAACCACCTCAGTTTGCGAAATTCCCTTCGAACGACTCGACGAACTGAGCGTCCTGCTGCCGCAGCTGCGTCGCCAGCTCATGCGCATCATGAGCCGCGAAATCCGCGATGATCAGCAGATGATGTTGTTGCTGTCGAAAAAGACCGCCGATGAGCGCATCGCGACCTTCCTCATCAACCTTTCTGCACGCTTCAGCGCACGCGGCTTCTCGGCCAATCAGTTCCGCCTGCCGATGTCGCGCAACGAGATCGGCAATTACCTGGGCCTGGCGGTCGAGACCGTTTCCCGTGTATTCACCCGTTTTCAGCAGAGTGGCTTACTCGAGGCCGAGGGCAAGGAAGTACGCATTCTGGATTCCATCGGACTGTGCGCCCTAGCCGGCGGCGCAATGGATGTCTGAGTCAGCGCGTTTGGAGTAGCAGATCCGATGATCTTCGACGAGTTCAGCATCAAGACCCTGATCCGCCCGGTGCAGGACTTTCCCCGCCCGGGTGTGGTATTTCGCGACATCACCCCGCTATTCCAGTCGCCAAAGGCGCTACGCATGGTGGCTGACAGCTTCATTCAGCGCTATGTGGAGGCCGACTTCACACATATCGGCGCGCTTGATGCACGAGGGTTCCTGGTCGGCTCGATTCTCGCCTATGAGCTGAACAAACCTCTGGTGCTGTTTCGCAAGCAGGGCAAGCTGCCGGCCGACGTGCTGTCGCACGCCTACAGCACCGAATATGGCGAAGCGCATCTGGAGATTCACGCCGACAGCCTTTGCGAGGGCGATTCGGTGCTGTTGTTCGATGACCTGATTGCGACCGGCGGCACGCTGCTAGCCGCCGCACAGCTTGTGCGACGCATGCGCGCGAGCATTCTTGAGGCCGCTGCCATCATCGATTTGCCCGAACTGGGCGGATCGCAGAAACTTCAGGACATTGGCATTCCCACGTTCACTCTGACCGCCTTCGCCCTAAGCGACCGCTGACGGCGAATTCCCCGCGCCGCCGCTAGGTAAAGGATCTGCCCGTGTTAATGACGTTAAGGCGCAGCCTGCTTATCCTAGTTCTGGCCTGTACTCCTCCCGGGTTCGCACTCGATCGCGATGCACTGCTGGACCAGGCGAATATCCTGCTGCTGCCGCGTGAACGGCCCATTCCCCAGCTCGAGCTGATCGACCAGGACGGCCAGCCTTTCAGTACTTCGTCGCTGCAGGGGCGCTGGCACATCCTGTTCTTCGGCTTTACCGCCTGCCCCGACATCTGCCCGACCACGCTGAGCGACATGCGTCGGCTGCTCAGCCAGCTACCGCCCGAGACTCGCGAGCAGTTGCAGGTGGTATTGGTCAGCGCCGATCCCGCGCGCGATACGCCGGAACAACTCAAGGCCTACCTGAGCTACTACCGCGCCGGCTTCAGCGGCTTGACCGGCGACATGGAGCAACTGCTAAGGCTATCCAAGGCACTGGGTCTCCCTTTCGTTCCGGCGCGCGAAACAGAAGGCGACTACAGTGTCAGTCATAGCGGAAATCTGGCCTTGGTCGCACCGGATGGCAGCCTGCGCGGGCATATTCGTGCGCCGCTGAAACTGGAGGGCTTGCAGCGGATGCTGCCGCAGATACTCGAGAACGAACGCTGAAACTGGCCATCGAAGCCGAATTACCGAATCAGTGGCAGTCCAGGGTATCGGCCAGCACGTATGCCTGAAATGCCACCTCATCGACCCATTGCTGAGTCAGCCCCGCCAACCGCCCTTCTGCCGACCATTGCGCCAAGAGTGCGTTGATCTGCTGCTGCAGGTTAGCGTCATCGGCGACCGTCAGGCTTAGCTGCCACCCGGCATCGAAAAGCGACGGTAACAGGTGCTTGTAACGCCGCCACTCGGGCAAGGTGGCGATCTCCGTCAGCAGCACATCATCTTCGACAACCGCAGCGCACTCACCAAGCTTGAGTCCGATCAGCGCATGCGCCGCGCTCGGATATTCCCGAGGCACCGCCGCGAAGCGCTCGCTCAGCAACGCTCCATATGGACTCGCGTGATTGACGCAAACCGTCTGCCCCTGAAGATCGGACCAGGCAAGCAACTCACCTTCCGTCGCGCTTAGCGCGGCAGGCACACCATGATAGTAAGTGGCCGGACCAACCCGATCGCCTGCGACCAGGCGCACTTCAGCGTCATCTGCGCTGACCACGGAAAACCCGGAACGCCCAAGCGCTTCGGCCAATTGCTCGATCAGCGCCGACTCGAAACTCTCCGTTTCGCTGCTGGACAGCACCCGGCGTTCGGGCAGTTGCACCCGCAACGACTCGGCCATCGACGCGACCGGCATCAACAGGATGAGCCATATGGCAATGCGCGAGAGAACAGACATGCAATGGCCTCAGACGTACTGATAGCGAAGCATCCGCTGCTTGAACTTCTCCAGTACAACCTGATCGATCAGCGTGGCGAGAATGGCGATGACCAGAATGTTCATCATCACGCCAACCATGTCAGCAATCTCGCCCGAGTACGCGAGCGAACGCCCGAGCCCCTGGCCGAAACCAATCAGCATCTCGGCGGAGATCAGCGCACGCCAGGCGTTACCGAAGGCCAGCTGCGCGCCGGTGATCAGCTCTGGCATCACGGCGGGCAGGTAAACGCGGCGCAGCAGCTGCCAGCGCGAGGCACCCATGACCCGCGCCGCGGCGACGTGCACCGGCTGCACGCTCTCGGTGGCATTCATCACCGACAGCGCCATCGGGAAGAAAGCAGCCAGGGCGACCACCACGATGATCGGCAGATTGCCGAAACCCATCACGATCAGAAACAACGGCACCCAGGCGATCGACGGAATCGACTGCAGAATGACGATGGCCGAGCGCAGGATCTCGCGAAAGAAGAACAGTACCCCACCCACCAGGCCGAAACCGATACCGAACAGCAGCGCGAAGCTATAGCCGCTGCCGAGGCGACTCATACTGCCGTAAAGCCCTTCGCGGAACTCTGGCTCCTGGATAGTGCTGAACAGACGCTCGAATACGGTCGGGATACCTGGCATCAGAAAGGCCGGCAAACTCCATGCTGCGGCCTGCCAGATCAGAAGAATGAAAAGGATGGCCAGAACGACCGCAAGGTACTTCTTTGGGCCAGTAAGACGGCGAGCCTGACTCATGGATGCGCTACCTCCGTCTTGATACCCAGCAGACTGAGAATTTCCTTACGCTCGGCAGCGAAGTCGGACAGGTCGTGGCTCTTCTCGCAATGGGTGAAGTTGAAGGTTTTCAGCACGCGAGTCGGCCGCGCGCTGAACACCAGAACGTGATCGGCCAGGTAAAGGGCCTCATCGACATCATGGGTGACCAACAGCACCGTCGGCTGATGCTCCTCGATCAGCTCACGCAACACGTCCTGCAATGCCATTCGGGTCAGGGCATCGAGGGCGCCAAACGGCTCGTCCAGCAACAGCACCTCGGGTTTGGCGATGAATGCACGGGCGAGGGCCGTGCGTTGGCGCATGCCGCCGGAAACCTGGTGCGGATAGTAATGCTCGAATCCATTGAGGCCGACACGCTCGAGCCAGGCCTGCGCCTGTTCGAACGCGCTGGCCTTGGCCACGCCCTGCAGTTCCAGCGCCATGGCAACGTTGCCCTGCAGGCTGAGCCAGGGATAGAGGGCATGCTCCTGGAACACCAGCGTACGTCGAGGGCTCGGCTCGGTGATCGGCTTTTCGTCAGCAAGCACCCGGCCCGCACTGGGCTTCTCCAGCCCGGCAACCAGATGCAGCAGGGTCGACTTGCCGCAACCCGAAGGTCCAACCAGAGCCACCAGTTCACCCTGGGCGAACTCACCGCTGAAGCCCTTGATGACTTCGAGCTGCCCGAAGCGCTTGTCTACTTCTTCAAACCTGAGTTGCATAAAAATCCGCAAATCCAGAAACGAAATTGCCCGGCAATGCGGGCGATGCAAACGGCCCGGCACAAAGGCCGGACCCGTGTAGTCTCAAACCAGAGTCAAGCGATCAGAGTTCGCGAGCTTCCTGCCAGGACAGATCGACGATGGCACTGGTGTCGAACGGCTTACCATCGCGGGTCTTCAGCGAACCGAGCTCCTGCAGAATATCCGCCAGCTCCTGGATGCGCGCCAGATCGTCCTTGCCAAGCTTGGCGCTGAAGGTCTGGGTTCCGATCGCCTCCTCAATGACAACCTCGCGAGCGAGCTCACCACGCTTGAGCGTCTTCAGCGTCGGCTCGGCGATGAAGTAGTCGGCGATCAGCTTGGCTGCCTCGGCCGGCTGCTTGTCGAGCATTTCGATGGCATCGCGCTGGGCGTCCAGCGACTTCCAGACGGCATCCTTGCGCTTGGCCAGGGTATCGCCGGAGGTGATCACCACCATGCACGGGAATGGCCACACTTCACCGATCTCGTAGACCTGCTGAACCGGGGCAACCAGCTGCGCGATGCGATCATACGGCTCGAACAGGAACGCCGCATCGACACGCCCGGACACCAGCGACTGCACCGCAACGGCCGGGCTGACACCCATGATGTTGACGTCGCTCGGCTTGAGTTCGGCATTCTTCAAGGTCACGCCACGCAGCACTGCATCGGCGGTGCTCCCCTCTTTCTGCGAAGCGAGGATCTTGCCCTTCAGGTCGGCAACCTTCTCGATACCCGAACCCTCAAGCGCCACGATGGAGTGGTAGCCCTGCTGAGCACCACCGACCACCTTGAGGTCAGCACCTTTGGAGGCCCAGGCCACCGCATTGGTAAAGCCGAGGACGCCGGTATCCAACTGCCCGCCGACGATCGCCTTAATCAGGTCGGTACCGGAACTGAACTCGATCAGCTCGACGTCAAGGCCATGCTTCTTATACAGACCGGCCTCGTGTGCAACCATGGCCTGGGCATCGTCCATCACACGGATGTAGCCAACTTTGAACTTCTCCTGCGCCTGAGCAAACGCGCTCAGCAGCAGCAGAGCTGGAACCAGCCAATGCTTTGCTTTCATTTCGACCTCGATTCGGATAGCCAGCACATATAACCAGAACGAAGGACTATATTCGTTTTAGTTATCTAACGTTGATGGCTTAGAACTTTACCTGAATCACCCAGAAAACTGCACTACCGAGGTGGCATATCGTCAGTACTTCGGGTTATAGGCGGATTGTCTTGCGGCCGGCCAGTGCGTGGGCCAGGGTTCCGCCGTCGACCAGGTCCAGCTCGCCGCCCAGTGGAACGCCGTGAGCGATTCGACTGATGGTCAGCCCCTTTGGAATCAGCATCTGCGCGATGTAATGCGCCGTTGCCTCACCTTCCACCGTCGGGTTTGTCGCGAGAATGACTTCAGTGAACGCACCATCTGCAACACGCGCCAGAAGCTCGGGAATGCCGATCGCTTCAGGGCCCAAACCATCGAGCGGCGACAGATGCCCCTTGAGCACGAAGTAGCGCCCGCGAAAGCCCGTCTGCTCGACGGCGAAAACGTCCACCGGGCTCTGCACCACGCAGAGCAGCGAATCGTCGCGTCGCGGGTCGGCGCATTGCGGGCACAGGTCGTCTTCGGTAAGGGTACGACACTGCCGGCAGTAGCCGACCCCTTCCATCGCTTTGCTCAGCGCTTGCGCCAGGCGTAAGCCGCCGCTGCGATCTCGCTCCAGTAGCTGCAATGCCATGCGCTGTGCAGTTTTCTGGCCCACGCCGGGAAGAATGCGCAGGGCGTCGATGAGTTGGCGGATCAGGGGACTGAAGCTCATAAATTAAGCGTCGCTATGCAAAGGGGCAGCACAGTGCCAGGGATTCAGGCGGCTTGCAGGACCAGAGGCAAGAAAGCGGGACATCGGAGTCTACTGCGCGTAAATGACGATGCCCCGCCCTTCGAGAAGCGCGCCCATGCGCGCCGATTGGCCGTTCGAGTTAGAAAGGCATCTTGAAGCCTGGCGGAAGCTGCATGCCGGCGGTCATCCCGGTCATCTTGTCCTGGCTGTTCTGCTCGATCTTGCGTACCGCGTCATTGACGGCGGCAGCGATCAGGTCTTCCAGGATTTCCTTGTCTTCCTGCATCAGGCTGTCGTCGAGGCTGACGCGCTTCACGTCATGGCGACCGTTCATCACCACGCTGACCAGCCCGGCGCCAGACTGGCCCGTCACCTCGGCGTTCGCCAGTTCCTCCTGCATCTTCTGCATTTTTTCCTGCATCTGCTGCGCCTGCTTCATCAGGCCGGCCATGCCACCTTTCATCATGGGAATCACCTCAATTAATCAGGTTTCGGAGTGTTCTACGGGTTCGATGGTGCCTTCGCGGATCACAGCGGCGAACTGCTGCATGAGCTGCCGGACCAGGGGATCTGCGTGAATCGACTGTTCCGCTGCACGCTGCCGCTCGGCACGGCGACGCTGAGCGGCCTGCGCAGGCGTTTCCTGCTCCGGCTTCTGCAGCACGATCTCGAGCTGTAGCGTACGCCCGTGGTATTGATTCAGGGCGTCGTTGAGTCGTCGCTGTTGCGTGGGGTTGAATAGTGCGCTCTGCGCAGGATCGAGATGCATCAGCCAACGGTCGCCTTCCACGGCAATCAACGTACAGTTGGCGGCAATGCTGCCGGTAAGACCGGACAAGCCGAGCTTGAGATACAGCTCCAGCCACTCGGCAGCCAGCCCGGTCGCAGGCTCTACCGCAGGCAGTGGCTCGACGGGCTCCGGCTCATCCCTTGAGTGTTCCAGTTCGTCCAGATAGGCCTCGGCCTGGTTCTCGACCTCGAAGTAGTCCTCGTCCGTCAGCGGCGGTTCGTCATCATCCGGCTCTTCGACCTGTACCACGGACGCCACGTGATCGGCAGCGCCGTCCACCGGTACAGGTTCGGGTAAAACGGCATCAGCCTCGACCGCGACGGGCGGTACGTCAGGCGGCTCATTCCACGGCACATCGATGACAGGCGCGGCCTGCGGCGCTTCCACCACATGAGTGGCGACCGGGGTCACTGCCGAGGGCGTGGGAGCCGGCACGTTCACTGGCATGGTAACGGCCGGCGCAACGGGAGCGGGCTCTGGCACAGCTGCTACGGCAATCGCAGCGGATGGAGTGGACGACACGCCAGCGGGAGCGGAATCGGCCACCGCTGCGGGCTTGGAATCAGCTGTGGCCGGGCTGATTCCCAATGTCTTTAGCGGTGTTCGCGGTGCGCCATCACTGCCTGCAGGACGAAATGCCAGCATGCGCAGCAGCACCATTTCGAAACCGCTGCGAGGATCAGGCGCCAGCGGCAGATCGCGCCGGCCGATCAATCCCATCTGATAGTAGAACTGCACATCTTCGGCCGGTAGCGCCTGAGCCAACGCCAGCACGCGATCACGATCGCCCTGGCCGTTGTCTACCGCCTCAGGCAGCGCCTGGGCGATGGCGACGCGGTGCAGCACATTGAGGATTTCGGCCAGCACGCCAGCCCAGTCCGGCCCCTGCTCCGCCAAGTGGCGAACGGCCTCGAGCAACGCTCTGGCATCGCCTTCAAGCAATGCCTGCAGCACACCATAGACCTGGCCATGATCGAGGGTGCCGAGCATGGCGCGCACATCGGCGGCCAGCACCTTGCCTTCACCGAAGGCGATCGCCTGATCGGTCAGGCTCATCGCATCGCGCATCGAGCCATCGGCGGCACGCCCCAGCAGCCACAACGCATCGTCTTCGAAAGGAACGTTCTCGACGCCCAGCACATGAGTGAGGTGCTCGACCACCCGCTCGGGCGGCATGTTCTTCAGGGAGAACTGCAGGCAGCGCGAGAGGATGGTGACCGGCAGTTTTTGCGGATCGGTGGTCGCCAGCAGGAACTTGACGTGGGGCGGCGGCTCCTCGAGGGTCTTGAGCAGCGCATTGAATGAGTGCGACGAGAGCATGTGCACTTCGTCGATCAGGTAAACCTTGTAGCGCCCGCGGCTCGGCGCGTACTGCACGTTGTCCAGCAGTTCGCGGGTGTCTTCGACCTTGGTACGGCTCCCCCCCTGCCCCCCCACCCCGGCGCCGGAGAGCCCCCCGCCCCTCGTTCGTCGCCACCGAGCTGGCGTTCGCATCCTC
>DAMCQE010000051.1:0-20537 GCA_032105665.1 Pseudomonas sp.
GAGGCCTCGCGGGTGCTTGCGCGCGCCAGCACGGCGCAGAAGAACCGCGCCCTGCAGGCCGCCGCCGCCGCGCTCGACGCAGCCCGCGACGAGTTGGTCAGCGCCAACGAGCGGGACCTTGCCGGTGGCCGCGCCAACGGTCTGGACGCGGCGATGCTCGATCGTCTTGCGCTGACGCCCAAGGTGATCGACGGCATGATCGAAGGGCTGCGCCAGGTCGCCACGCTGCCGGACCCGATCGGCGAGATTCGCGACATGCGCTACATGCCTTCGGGCATTCAGGTCGGCAAGATGCGCGTGCCGCTGGGCGTGGTCGGGATCATCTACGAGTCGCGGCCGAACGTGACCATCGACGCCGCCAGCCTGTGCCTGAAGTCGGGCAATGCGACCATCCTGCGCGGTGGTTCCGAGGCGATCCATTCCAATCAGGCCATCGCCCGCTGCATCCAGCTTGGCCTGGCCGAAGCCGGGCTGCCGGCAGCGGCGGTGCAGGTCGTGGAGACCACTGACCGGGCCGCGGTCGGCGCGCTGATCAGCATGCCGGAATACGTCGATGTGATCGTGCCGCGCGGCGGCAAGGGTCTGATCGAACGCATCAGCCGCGACGCCCGGGTACCGGTGATCAAGCACCTGGACGGCATCTGCCATCTCTACATCGACGTGGCGGCGGACGTGGACAAGGCCGTTCGCGTCGCCGACAACGCCAAGACCCAGCGCTTCGCGCCGTGCAACACCATGGAGACGCTGCTGGTTCACCAGGGCATCGCCGATCGGGTGCTGCCGGCACTGGCGGCCATCTATCGCGAGAAGGGCGTTGAGTTGCGTGGCTGTGCGCGAACCCAGGCGCTGCTTGGCGGCGATGTGCTGGAGGCCAGCGAAGAAGACTGGTCCACCGAGTACAACGCACCGATCCTGTCGATCCGCATCGTCGATTCGCTGGATGCCGCCATCGAGCACATCAATCGCTACGGCTCGCAACACACCGACGCGATCGTCACCGAGAATTTCACCGATGCCCGGCGCTTCCTCACCGAGGTGGACTCCGCTTCGGTGATGGTCAACGCCTCGACGCGTTTCGCCGATGGCTTCGAGTATGGCCTGGGCGCGGAGATCGGCATCTCCACTGACAAGCTTCATGCCCGTGGTCCGGTCGGTCTGGAAGGGCTGACCAGCGAGAAGTACGTGGTGTTTGGCGACGGCCACGTCCGTACCTGATGAGCCAAGGCAGCGGCGCCCGGCGCATCGGTATACTCGGCGGCACCTTCGATCCGGTACACATCGGTCACTTGCGCGGGGCGCTGGAAGTGGCCGAGATGTTCGATCTCGACGAGCTGCGGCTGATACCCAACGCGCGTCCGCCGCACCGTGACACCCCCAATTGCTCGGCGCAGGATCGCCTGGCAATGGTTCGCCTGGCGGTGCAAGACCTGCCGCCACTTTGTGTGGACGCTCGTGAGCTGGAGCGGGAGAAGCCGTCCTACACCATCGACACGCTGATTTCCCTGCGCGCCGAGCTGGGCGAGGAGGATCAGTTGTTGCTGGTGGTGGGCTGGGATGCCTTCTGCGGCCTGCCAACCTGGCATCGCTGGGAAGAGCTGCTCGACTATTGCCATATCCTCGTCCTGCAACGCCCGGATGCCGGCAGCGAGGCGCCGCAGGTGCTGCGCGATCTGCTCGCCGCACGCAGCGTGCCCGATCCCCAGGTGCTTTGCGGGGGCAGCGGGCAGATTGCCTTCGTCTGGCAGACACCGTTGGAAGTGTCTGCCACACAGATTCGCCAATTGCTGGCCAGCGGCAAGTCGGTCCGATTCCTGGTTCCCGATGCCGTACTGGCTTATATCAACGCGCACGGACTGTACCGGGCGTCGAACTGAGGTTGTTTTCACGTTATGCAAACTGAAGAGTTGGTCCAGCTGGCGGTTGCCGCCCTGGAAGATCTGAAAGGCCAGGACATCACCACCATCGATGTGCGCGGCAAGACCAGTGTCACCGATTACATGATCATCGCCAGCGGCAGTTCCAGCCGGCACGTCAAGTCGCTCGTCGAAAACGTGCTGGAGCAGGTCAAGGAGCAGGGCGTTCGCCCGCTTGGCAGCGAGGGCCTCGAAGGCGGTGAGTGGGCGTTGCTCGACCTAGGCGATGTCGTCGTCCATGTGATGCAGGTGCCGACCCGCCAGTTCTACGATCTGGAACGTCTCTGGCAGGGCGCCGAGCAGAGCCGCGCGCAGCACGCTCACGACCCGGAATAAGCCGTGCGTATCAAGCTGATTGCGGTCGGCTCGAAGATGCCACGTTGGGTCGAGGATGGTTGGCAGGAATATGCCAAGCGCCTGCCGTCCGAACTACCGCTGGAGCTGCATGAGATCGCGCTCAATACCCGTGGCAAGAACGCCGACGTGGCGCGGTTGATTCGCCAGGAAGGCGAGGCCATGCTGGGCAAGGTTCAGCCGGGCGAGCGCATTGTCACGCTCGAAGTACATGGCAAGCCGTGGAGCACCGAGCAGCTGGCGGCGGAAATCGAGCGCTGGCGGCTCGATGCACGCAACGTCAACCTCATGGTCGGCGGTCCGGAAGGGCTGGCACCCGAGGTTTGTGCGCGCAGCGAGCAGCGCTGGTCGCTGTCGCCGCTGACCCTGCCTCATCCGCTGGTGCGAATCCTGATCGGCGAACAGATCTACCGCGCCTGGACGCTGCTGTCCGGTCATCCCTATCACAAGTAGTCCGCGAACCCCTTCAAGATGCCGCAACCGATTCAACTCAAGGATCACGAGAAGGACGCCGTGCTGGTGCGCCGGCGCGTCATCGTTGGCCTTGTGTTCGTGTTGCTGTTGATCGGTGTGCTGGTGTCGCGGATGTACTACCTGCAGGTGGTGCAGTTCGAGCACCATTCGACGCTGTCGGAGAACAACCGCGTCCACGTGCAGCCGATCCCGCCCAATCGTGGCTTGATCTTCGACCGCAAGGGCCGGGTCATTGCCGACAACCGGCCCAGTTTCAGCCTGACCGTCACCCGCGAACGCGCCGGCGACTGGAAGACTGTGCTCGATGGCGTGGTCGAGGTGCTGGAGCTCAGCGAGGAAGAGCGCGGGCTGTTCGAGAAACGCGTGTTGCAGGGGCGCCGGCCATTCGAGCCGGTACCGATCATGTATGAGCTGTCCGAGGAGCAGATTGCGCGCATTGCCGTGAATCAGTTCCGCCTGCCTGGGGTCGAGGTGGCGGCGCAGCTGGTCCGGCATTACCCGCAGGGTCCGCACTTCGCGCACTCGGTAGGCTATGTCGGGCGAATCAACGAACAAGAGCTCAAGCAGCTCGACCCGGTCAATTACAGCGGCACGCACCATGTCGGCAAGACCGGTATCGAGAAATTCTACGAGGACGAGCTGCACGGCCAGGTCGGCTACGAAGAGGTCGAAACCAATGCCCGCGGCAGGGTCTTGCGCGTGCTCAAGCGTACCGATCCGATACCGGGCAAGGACATCACGCTGTCGCTCGATCTCGACCTGCAGGAGGCCGCAGAAGCGGCGCTCGGTGGTCGTCGCGGTGCAATCGTCGCGCTGCTGCCGAGCACCGGCGAGGTGGTGGCGATGGTCAGTCAGCCGAGCTTCAACCCCAACCTGTTCGTCACCGGCATCAGCTTCAAGGATTACGGTGAACTGCGCGACTCTATTGATCGTCCGTTGTTCAACCGTGTGCTGCGCGGCCTTTACCCGCCCGGCTCGACCATCAAGCCAATGATGGCCGTTGCCGGCCTCGATGCTGGCGTGATCACGCCGAGCAGTCGCGTGTTCGATCCGGGCTTTTTCCAACTGCCGAACGTGAAGCACAAGTACCGCAACTGGAACCGCAACGGCGACGGCTGGGTGGACCTGGACCTGGCCATCGCCCGCTCCAACGACACCTACTTCTACGACATGGCCCACAAGCTGGGCGTCGATCGCATGCACGAATACATGACCCGTTTCGGCCTGGGGCAGCGCGTATCCCTGGACATGCACGAGGAGACGGCGGGCCTGATGCCGTCGCGCGACTGGAAACGGGCGCGCTATCGCCAGCCCTGGTATCCCGGTGAAACAGTGATTCTCGGTATCGGCCAGGGTTACATGCAGGCCACGCCGCTGCAGCTGGCCCAGGCCACGGCGCTAGTGGCGACCCGCGGCAAGTGGATTCGGCCGCATCTGGCGCGCAGCGTCGGTAGTGAAGCGCCGGTGGACCATGATCCGGTTCCGGACATCCAGCTTCGCGATCCGCGCTTCTGGGACTACGCGACCCACGGTATGGAGCAGGTTCTGCATGGCGCGCGGGGTACGGCAAGGAAGGTCGGTGACAGCGCGGCGTATCGTATTGCCGGCAAGAGCGGTACCGCCCAGGTGGTCGCGATCCGCCAGGGCGAGAAATACGACAGTGCCAAGCTGGCCGAACGCCATCGGGACCATGCGCTGTTCGTCGCCTTCGCCCCGGTGCATGACCCGCAGATCGCCGTGGCGGTGATGGTCGAGAACGGCGAATCCGGTTCGGGCGTCGCCGCGCCGGTGGCCAAGCAGGTCATGGACGCCTGGCTGCTAAACGAGGAGGGCGTGCTCAAGCCCGAGTTCGCCCCGCCGCTGACCGCCGAAGGGAAGAAGCCATGAGCGGCAATTTCGACCGAACCCTGTCGCGCGAGGACGTACTGCGGCGTCGCGCCAGCCTGTTGCAGCGCCTGCATATCGACGGGCTGCTGCTGGTGCTGCTGCTGGTACTGGCCGCCGGCAGCCTGTTCATCCTCTATTCGGCCAGTGGCAAGAACTGGGATCTGGTCATCAAGCAGGCCACCTCCTTCGGACTCGGCCTCGGCGCCATGCTGGTGATCGCCCAGTTCGAACCGCGGTTCATGGCGCGCTGGGTGCCGCTGGGCTATCTCGGCGTCGTGGCGTTGCTGGTCGCGGTCGAGGTGGCCGGACACACGGCGATGGGGGCGACGCGCTGGATCAACATCCCCGGCGTGATTCGTTTCCAGCCGTCGGAATTCATGAAGATCATCATGCCGATGACCATCGCCTGGTACCTGTCCTCGCGCAGCCTGCCGCCCAGCATCAAGCACACCGCGATCAGCCTGTCACTGATCTTGGTGCCCTTCGTGCTGATCCTGAAGCAGCCCGATCTGGGTACCGCGTTGCTGATCCTGGCTTCCGGCGCCTTTGTGCTGTTCATCGGGGGGTTGCGCTGGCGCTGGATCATCGGTGCGGTGACGGCGGTGGTGCCGATCGCCGTGGCAATGTGGTACTTCGTGTTGCGCGACTACCAGAAGCAGCGGGTGCTGACCTTCCTTGATCCGGAAAGCGATCCGCTGGGCACCGGCTGGAACATCATCCAGTCGAAGGCGGCGATCGGTTCGGGTGGGGTGTTCGGCAAGGGCTGGCTGGCCGGCACCCAGTCGCACCTGGATTTTTTGCCGGAAAGCCATACTGACTTTATCATCGCCGTGCTCGCCGAAGAGTTCGGTCTGGTCGGAGTCTGCCTGCTCCTGCTGGTGTATATCCTGCTGATCACCCGCGGCCTGGTGATCACGGTGCAGGCCCAGACGCTGTTCGGAAAACTGCTGGCCGGTGCGTTGACGATGACCTTCTTTGTTTACGTTTTCGTCAATATCGGTATGGTCAGTGGGCTGTTGCCGGTGGTGGGGGTGCCTTTGCCCTTCATCAGTTACGGTGGAACTTCATTGGTGACCCTGCTGTCAGGGTTCGGGGTTTTGATGTCGATCCACACCCATCGCAAGTGGATCGCGCAGGTTTGACGAGAGTGAATTTGTTGACTTCATTACGGCGTGGCTTGAAGGCGCGGATGCTAGGGGGCGTGGCTTTGGCTGGCGCTGTGCTGGGAAGCCTGCCGCTGCAGGCGGCCGATTACACCGGCCCGAACGTGGACGAGTTCATCGCGGAGATGACCCGCGACTATGGATTTGCCGACGAGCAGCTGCGTGACCTGTTCAAGCAGGCCGAGCGCAAGCAGGCGATTCTCGATGCCATTTCGCGTCCTGCGGAGCGGGTCAAGCCGTGGAAGGAATACCGACCTATCTTCCTCACCGACTCGCGCATCGCCCAGGGCGTCGATTTCTGGCGGGAGAACGAAGCCGCGCTGACTCGTGCGGAAACCGAATACGGCGTGCCGGCGGAAATCATCGTCGCGATCATCGGCGTGGAAACCTTCTACGGCCGCAATACCGGTAGCCATCGGGTGATCGATGCGCTGTCGACGCTGGGCTTCGATTACCCTCCGCGTCAGCCGTTTTTCCGTCAGCAGCTCAAGGAGTTCCTGCTGCTGACCCGTGAGGAGCAGGTCGACCCGCTTACGCTCAAGGGCTCCTACGCGGGTGCGATGGGACTGCCGCAGTTCATGCCGAGCAGCTTCCGCGCCTACGCGGTGGATTTCGACGGCGACGGGCACATCGATATCTGGAACAACCCCACCGATGCCATCGGCAGTGCGGCCAGTTACTTCAAGCAACATGGCTGGGCTGCGGGCGAGCCGGTGGTGGCGCGGGCCAAGGTAGGCGGCGAGCGCTATGAAGAAGGGCTGACCGTCGGCCTGGAGTCGCAAAAAAATGCCGGCGAACTGCGTAGCCTAGGCTGGCAGTTCGACAAGTCGGTGGCCAACGATACGGCCATTACCGCCTTCCGCCTGGATGGCGCAGAGGGTGATGAGTACTGGCTGGGCCTGCCGAATTTCTATGTCATTACCCGCTACAACCGTAGCGTGATGTATGCGATGGCCGTGCATCAGCTGTCCCAGCTGCTGGCCGAAGCGCGAGGCGAACAATGACCGTGATCTGGACAAGGCTGGTCGCGCTGGGTGTCGCCGGGGCGCTGCTGGCGAGCTGCTCATCGACGCCGACACCGAGCAGTGCACCAAGTAAGAGTACCGGGATCAGTGGTCCCGGCGACTACAGCCGTCCGCACAAGGACGGCGCGCCCTGGTGGGACGTCGACGTTTCGCAGATCCCCGATGCCACGCCGATGCCGCATTACGGCCGTTACAAGGCCAATCCCTATACGGTGCTGGGCAAGACCTACTTTCCAATCAGCGATGGTCGACGTTATTCAGCTACCGGGACGGCATCCTGGTATGGCACCAAGTTTCACGGCCAGCCCACCGCCAACGGCGAGAAGTACGATCTTTATGGCATGAGCGCGGCGCACAAGACGCTGCCCTTGCCCACTTACGTCAAGGTCACCAATCTGGATAACGGGCGCACCGTGGTCTTGCGCGTCAATGACCGTGGTCCGTTCTACTCCGATCGGATCATCGATCTGTCTTTCGCCGCGGCGAAGAAGCTCGGCTATGCCGAGAGCGGAACGGCGCGGGTAAAGGTCGAAGGCATCGACCCACAGCAATGGTGGGCCGACCAGGGCCGACCGGTGCCGACGATGATGGCGCAGCCGGAGATGATTGCGAGCAAGCCCGCCAGCAATGTCGCGCAGCCGATCGAACAGTACACGCCGCCGCCCCAGCAGCACGCTGCGGCCACGGTGCCGCTGGAAGTCGATGCAAAAAAAAACGCTTCGCCCGCAGCCTCTGGCCTGTTTCTCCAGGTTGGCGCCTTCGCCAATCCGGATGCAGCGCAGTTGCTCAAGGACAAGCTGAGCGGCGTGGTCTCTGCCCCGGTGTTCATCAGCTCGGTGGTACACAACCAGCAGACCCTGCACCGCGTGCGTCTGGGGCCCATCGACACACCGGATGAGGCCATGCAGCTCGAAGAGAGCGTACGCCTGGCCAACCTCGGGCAGCCGCGGCGCGTTGCCGCTGACTGACCGCTGCAAACCTTGCCTTCGTTTTACCTGACTAATTTGAGATTCGGATGAACATCACCAGCCTCGTGCAACGCTTCATAGTCCTGGCAGTGCTGACGGTCACCCCGACCGTCTGGGCAGCGCAGATCGTACCGTCCGCCCCGCAGCTGGCGGCCAAGTCCTACATGCTGATGGACGCGGCCA
Source organism: Pseudomonas sp. (assembly GCA_032105665.1). Taxonomy (GTDB): domain Bacteria; phylum Pseudomonadota; class Gammaproteobacteria; order Pseudomonadales; family Pseudomonadaceae; genus Stutzerimonas. Next base: position 7,968 of record DAMCQE010000051.1, read on the forward strand.
GCGGCGAGGTACTGGTCGAGCACAACGGTGACGAGCGCCTGCCGCCAGCGAGCCTGACCAAGCTGATGACCGCCTATATCGCCACCCTGGAAATCCAGAAGGGTCAGATCAGCGACAGCGACATGGTCACGGTGAGCGAGAAGGCCTGGCGTACCGGCGGCTCGCGGATGTTCATTCAGGTCAACACGCAGGTGTCGGTCGACGATCTGCTGCATGGCATCATCATTCAGTCGGGCAACGACGCCAGCGTTGCCATGGCCGAGCACATCGCCGGCAGCGAAGAGGCCTTTGCCGACCTGATGAACAGCACGGCTCAGCGTCTGGGCATGACCAACAGCCATTTCATGAATGCCACCGGCCTGCCGGATCCGGATCATTACTCATCGGCCAACGACATGGCCAAGCTGGCTCGCGCGATCATCTACGAAGACCCGGCGCACTACGCCATCTACGCGCAGAAAGAGTTCTTCTGGAACAACATCAAGCAGCCCAACCGCAACCTGTTGCTGTGGCGCGACAAGACAGTCGACGGCCTGAAAACCGGTCATACCGAAGAGGCCGGCTACTGCCTGGTGGCCTCTGCCGTGCGTGACAACATGCGCCTGATCTCGGTGGTGTTCGGTACCGACAGCGAGCAGGCCCGCGCGGCGGAGACCCAGAAGCTGCTGACCTATGGCTTCCGCTTCTTCGAGACCCGCACCTTCTACCAGAAGGGCACCGAGCTGGCTCAGGCGCAAGTCTGGAAAGGCCAGCAGGACAAGCTCAAGGCGGGCCTGGCACAGGACCTGACCATGACCCTGCCGCGTGGCCAAGCAGAGAAGCTGCAAGCGGTCATGAGCTTCAACAGCACGCTTACCGCACCGATCCAGCAGGGTGACGTCATCGGCAAGGTCGAGGTCAAGCTGGATGACAAGGTCGTCCGCAGCACCGATCTGGTGGCGCTGGAAACCATCGAAGAGGGTGGGCTGTTCCGCCGGTTTTGGGATAGCATTCGCCTCTTCTTCTACAGCCTGTTCAACTGACCACGCGCGAGTGCACCGCGGCTGATCCCGCCGCGGCGCACGTGCGGATCACGAGTCCGTTACGCCCATGACCGATAACCAAGATGTCGCAGCACCCAAGATTGACTTCCCCTGCGAGCGCTACCCGATCAAGGTGATCGGCGACGCTGGCGAAGGCTTCCGTGAGGTCGTGATCGAAGTCATCCAGCGCCACGCGCCGGATTTCGACGAAACCACCGTCGTCACCCGCGACAGCCGCAACGGGCGATTCCTTTCGCTGCAGGTGCTGATCACCGCCACCGGCGTAGAGCAGCTGCAGGCCATTCACGTCGACCTGCGCGCCACTGGCCGTGTTCACATGGTGCTGTGATGACCCTCGAAGTGGGCGTGCGTGAGCTCGGCCAGATCGAGTACCGGACTGCCTGGCAGGCCATGCAGCACTTCACCAACACGCGCGATGCAGACAGTGGCGACGAAATCTGGCTGCTGCAGCACCCGCCCGTGTTCACGCAGGGCCAGGCCGGCAAGGCCGAACACCTTCTGTTTCCTGGCGAAATTCCGGTAGTGCAGGTGGATCGAGGCGGTCAGGTGACCTATCACGGGCCCGGCCAGCTGGTTGGTTATCTGTTGCTCGATGTGCGCCGACTCGGTATCGGTGTGCGCGAGCTGGTGAATCGTATCGAGCAGAGCCTGATCGATCTGCTCGCCGGCTATGGCGTCGATGCGGCTGCCAAAGCGGATGCACCGGGCGTTTACGTCGACGGTGCGAAGATCGCGTCTCTGGGCCTGCGCATTCGCAATGGCCGTTCCTTCCACGGCCTAGCGCTGAACGTGGACATGGATCTCGAACCTTTCCGGCGCATCAACCCCTGCGGTTATGCAGGGTTGCCCATGACCCAGTTGCGTGACCTGATCGGGCCGATCGACATCTCTGAAGTGGCCGATCGACTGCGTGATCATCTGGTCCGGCAGCTCGGATACGCGCAACAGAAGACCCTCGCGGGCGGAATCGAAGCTTATGAGTAGTGTAGAAACGGCAGGCAAGCGCCCGGCCAAGGTAGAGGCAGGCGTCAAACTGCGTGGTGCCGAGAAGGTTGCGCGGATTCCGGTGAAGATCATCCCCACCGATGAGCTGCCGAAGAAGCCGGACTGGATTCGCGTGCGCATTCCGGTTTCCCCGGAGGTCGACCAGATCAAGCAGACCCTGCGCAAGCACAAACTGCACAGCGTCTGCGAGGAAGCCTCCTGCCCCAATTTGGGCGAGTGCTTCTCCAGCGGAACCGCGACCTTCATGATCATGGGCGACATCTGCACCCGTCGCTGCCCGTTCTGCGACGTCGGCCACGGCCGGCCGAATGCGCTGGACCCGGATGAGCCGAAGAACCTGGCCCAGGCCATCGCCGACATGCGCCTGAAGTACGTGGTCATCACCTCGGTGGATCGCGACGATCTGCGCGACGGTGGCGCCCAGCACTTTGCCGATTGCCTGCGCGAGATTCGCAAGCTGTCGCCGTCGATCCAGCTGGAAACCCTGGTGCCCGACTACCGTGGGCGCATGGATATCGCTTTGGATATCACTGCCAGCGAGCCGCCGGATGTGTTCAACCACAATCTGGAGACCGTACCGCGGCTATACAAGTCGTCGCGGCCGGGCTCGGATTTCGAGTGGTCACTGGATCTTCTGGAGAAGTTCAAGCAGCGCGTGCCGGGCGTGCCGACCAAGTCGGGACTGATGCTCGGCCTCGGCGAGACCGACGAGGAAGTCATCGAGGTCATGCACCGCATGCGCGAGCACGATATCGACATGCTGACCCTGGGTCAGTACCTGCAGCCTTCACGTAACCACCTCCCGGTGCAGCGCTTCGTTCATCCCGACACCTTCGCCTGGTTTGCCGAAGAGGGGATGAAGATGGGCTTCAAGAACATCGCCTCAGGCCCGCTGGTGCGCTCGTCGTACCATGCCGATCAGCAGGCGCACGGAGCCAAGAAAGACTGAAACCGTAAAGTTGTTGCGGCTCTTGAAGACCGCGCAGACAGTCCAGGCTGTCTGCGCGGTTTTTTCTTTTCCGTTCGCCATGCGCCTTGCGATAGTGCATGGCGCGGGAACTGCCAAGCGGTTGGCAAGAAAATTGCGGCATTACGCCGCATTAGACTTTGGTCTATAGTGGCGTTCGTTTACACCATGAGGCCAACCGAGGGCCACTGCAGATGAACGAACCCCAATTGAAGGACTTGCTTGACGATCTGGATGCCGCGAAGGTCGAGTGCGACGCGATGAGCCGCTTGGTGGTGACGCGGCTGGCCAAGCAGCACATTCCATACCGAGCGATGTTGGGGCAGGTCGAACTGGACGGTAAGGTGGTTTCACCGCACTTCTGGGTCGAGACCGACGGCTGCGTGATCGACTACCGCGCACGCCAGCGCCTTGGTGGTGATCAGCGCGTGCCACATGGCGTGGTCGCGCGCGAGGCAGTGAAGGCCCACTATCAAGGCCAGCAGGTAATCATTGACCCGCTGCCGGACTACCTCTACGAAGTAGCCATCAAACACTGACCTTGTTGCAGGGATAAAAAAAAGCCCCGGCAGTCTGCCGGGGCTTTTGTGTTTGGCGCCAAGCCCAACGCGATCAGTTGTGGGCGCGCAGTCGCCCGAGCAGCTCCTGAGTGGGATGGCCATCGGCCGGCCAACCCAGGCGTTGCTGGAAGCCGCGGATAGCCTTGCGGGTATTGGCGCCGATGATGCCGTCCGGGGTGCCCGGGTCGAAGCCCTGAGCGACGAGACGTTCCTGCAGTTCAAGGCGCTCGGAGCGGCTGAGTGGCTGTTCGCCGCGTGGCCAGCTGCCCGCGACCTCGCCTTTGCCCTGGAAATTCTCTGCCAGCAGGCCGATCGCCAGGGCATATGCCGAGGAGTTGTTGTAGCGCAGGATGGCGCGGAAATTGTCCATGATGAGGAATGCCGGGCCACGATGGCCGGCAGGCAGCAGCAGGCTGGCGCTGGCGTCTTCCTGGTCGCCGGGCAGGTTGCGCAGGCCGAGGCTGCGCCATTCGGCCAGCGGCTTGCGAATCTCGGTGTCGGCCAAGGCGTAGTCGAACCCTTCGGGTAGCTCTACCTCGAAGCCCCAGGCCTTACCCTGTTTCCAGCCGGATGCCTGAAGGTAATGCGCGGCGGAGGCAAGGGCGTCGGCCGAGCTGTTCCAGATATCGCGCTTGCCGTCGCCATCGAAATCCACGGCATGGGTGTTGTAGGTGGTCGGAATGAACTGCGTCTGCCCCATGGCACCAGCCCAGGAGCCGCGCATGCGCTGTGGCGCGACGTCGCCGTGCTGGAGGATGTCCAGCGCTGCAATCAGCTGACTCTTGGCGAATGCCGGACGGCGACCCTCGTGGGCGAGGGTCGCAAGGGAACGAATCACCGATTTGTCGCCCATGATCTGGCCGAAGCTGCTTTCCAGTCCCCAGACGGCAACCAGGGTTTCGCGATCGACGCCGTAGCGGGCCTCGATCTGATCCAGTGTGGTGGCGTGCTCGCTAAGCAAGCGGCGGCCGCTGCGCACGCGCTGTGGCGAAATGGCGCCTTCCAGGTACTGCCAGACGGGCCGGGTGAACTCGGGCTGGCTACGGTCCGCCTCGATCACCGCTGGATCGGGCTGGACGCCGGCGAAGGCCTGGTCGAAGGTCGCGGCGGAGATACCGGCCGCAAGGGCTTCAGCGCGGAACTGCTCGCGCCACTGGCTGAAGCTCAGGTGAGTGGCTTCCGAACGGACATCGGCGATGGTGGCGTCGCTAGGCTGGCTGGCGGCGGGGACGTTGCTGACCAGAGTGGACTGCGCGAGGGGTTCGGCTGCACAGGCAACGACCAGGCTCATCGCCGAAGCGGCAACCAGGGTACGTAGCAGCAGAACGGGAACGAAGGTGTGATACATGCACCGCTCTCGAAACGTGTCGTCGGCCGCAGACATTATCACGCTTTGGCGGTGTTGGGTTTTCAGGCTGCCAGAAGGACCGAAGCCTCCCAGTTGGTGGACTGGGAGGCTTCGCGGCGGTAGCTGCCTTTGCCTTTCTTGGGCGTTTCCTGGCGCTGGCGGAACAGCGGTTGCGCGACCAGCCGTTTGGCCTTGTTCGGCCGCTTCTTGCGTGTGCTCATGATGTATCCCTCAGGTAGCCCGGCATCGGGCGAGGGCATCATAGGGCTTGTACAAAAAATGTCCAGCAGGCGGCGATGTCAGTCCGCGCCCAGCCGGCGGCCGCTCAGCTGCAGGCAGATATTGGCCAGCCCGATCCAGGGGTCGCCTTCGGCCTGGCCCTTGATCTGCTCGTCGATGCGCTGTGCAGCCATCAGCAAGCGGCTCCAGCCTGCGGCGTCGTGCCGTTGCAGTGCCTTGGAGACCAGCGGGCGTCGTTTGTCCCAGACCGGTGGGCGAGCCTGGCTGAAGGCGCGATCGAGCGGAACGCCCTGGCCGTACTGCTGGGAGATGTTGGCCAACAGGCGCAGCTCGCGCGCCAATGCCCAGAGGATCACTGGTGCCTCCACGCCCTCGCCGCGCAAGCCCTCGAGCATGTGCAGCGCATGAGCGGCCTGCCCCTGGAGCGCCGCGTCGATGAGGCCGAAGACGTCGTAGCGGGCGCTGTCGGCGACGGCGGCTTGCACGGTATCGGCGCTGATCTGGCCGGCGTCGGCCAGCAGTTTCAGCTTCTCGATTTCCTGGGCGGCGGCGAGCAGATTGCCTTCGACTCTCGCTGCGATCAGCTCGACGGCTTCCCGGTCAGCGGACAGGCCGACCTGGGCCAATCGCTGGCGGATCCATTGCGGTAGCTGCGCGGCATCCACCGGCCAGATCTGCAGGAACTGCACGTCCTTGCCTTCGATCAGCGCCTTGGCCCACTTGGTCTTCTGCGTACTGCCGTCGAGCTTGGGCAGGCTGATCAACAGCACCGTGTCGTCGGCCGGGCGCGCCAGGTAGTCCAGTAGCGCCGCGGCGCCCTTGTCCCCTGGCTTGCCGTTGGGAATGCGCAACTCGATCAGGCGTTTTTCCGCGAACAGCGACAGGCTGGCGCCAGCCTCGATGAGCTGGCCCCAGTCGAAGCCGGTCTCGACATGAAAGACCTGGCGCTCACTGAACCCCTGTGCGCGAGTAGCCGCGCGAATCGCATCGCAGGCTTCCTGGCACAGCAGATGCTCGTCGCCACAGACCACGTAGACGGGCGCGAGACTGCCTTGCAGGTGCTTGCCGAGTTGGGCGGGGGAGAGCTTCATGGGCAGAAGACGGGGGCGCTACGGCCCCCGTGCAGGCTCAGCGGACGGGTAGCTGGATGGGCGACTGCTGCGGTTGCGCGTCCTGGGCGCGGCGGGCGGCTTCGACGGCCTCCGCCTCGGCGCGTGCCTTGGCTTCGGCTTCCTGCTGCAGGCGGTCGAGCTGTGACGGCGTGATGCGCTGGATACGCAGGGCGAGCTGCTGCAGCAGTTCGCGGCGCATTTCCTGGCGCAGCTGGTCGCCTTCCTGGGACGAGCCGATCAGGTTGTTGCTGTCGTGCACGTAGACCTTCTGCACCTCGATGCTGTCTTCGAGCAACAGCAGGTTCTGCGGGCCGCGGAATTCGTAATCGAGAGTGCTGGTCAGCTCGTACTCGGCGCTGCGTGCCGAGCTGGTGTAGCTGGCGGTGCGCTGGCGGGTCTGCTCGCGGGCCAGGTTGAGGCTGTACTTGGCAGCCGGAGTGACGCGTACGCCGTTGCTCTTGAGCAGGTCTTCGAGCTGCTGCACCGTTTCGCCGTAGCTGTTACGCGCTTGCAGGTTGACTTCCTTGAGGCCGAACTCGACATCGCCGGTGCCGCGCAGCTGGAAGCCGCAGGCGCTCAGCAGCAGCGTCAGGCCCAGCACCATCAGGTTCCGTGTGTTCATCTTGTTATCCCCTTGCAGGCCCGGCGCATGCGCCGGGGCCGAATCAGTTAGCGACGATATTGACCAGTTTGCCCGGCACCACGATGACCTTGCGAATGGTCAGGCCTTCGGTGAAGCGCAGCACGTTCTCGTTGCCACGGGCGGCGGCCTCGACTTCCTCGCGAGTGGCGGCGGCCGGTACTTCGATCTGACCGCGCAGCTTGCCGTTGACCTGCACCACCAGGGTCAGGCTGTCCTGCACCAGGGCGGATTCGTCGACCTTCGGCCATGAGGCATCGATGATCGCGCCCTGCTTGCCGAGTTGCTGCCAGAGTTCGTGAGAAATATGCGGCGTGATCGGCGCGAGCAGCAGGGCGACGGTTTCCAGTCCTTCCTGCAGCAGCGCGCGGTCCTGTGCGTTGGCGGTCGGGGCCTTTTCCAGCACGTTCATCAGCGTCATCACCTGGGCAATGGCGGTGTTGAATTTGTGGTGCTGGCCGACATCGACACTGGCCTGTTTGATCGCAAGGTGAATCGCCCGGCGCACGGCCTTCTGCTCGTCGTTCAGACTGGCGGTGTCCAGCGCGCCTGCGACGCCTGCGCTGACATGTGCATGCGCCAGACGCCAGACCCGGCGCAGGAAGCGGCTCGCGCCCTCGACGCCGGAGTCGGACCACTCCAGGCTCATGTCCGGCGGCGAGGCGAACATCATGAACAGGCGGCAGGTGTCGGCGCCATAGGCATCGATCATGGCCTGCGGGTCGACGCCGTTGTTCTTCGACTTGGACATCTTCTCGGTGCCGCCGATTTCCACCGGCAGGCCGTCGGTCTTGAGCCTGGCGCCGATGACCTTGGCCTTGGCGTCACGCTCGACCTCGACGTCGGCCGGGTTGAACCAGTCCTTGCCGCCGTTTTCCAGGGTGCGGTAGTAGGTCTCGGCGACCACCATGCCCTGGGTCAGCAGGTTCTTGAACGGCTCATTCGAAGACACCAGCCCTTCGTCGCGCATCAGCTTGTGGAAGAAGCGCGCATAGAGCAGGTGCAGGATGGCGTGTTCGATACCGCCGATGTACTGATCCACCGGCAGCCAGTGGTTGGCCGCCTGCGGGTCGACCATGCCCTTGTCATAGTTCGGGCTGGCGTAGCGGGCGAAGTACCAGGACGACTCGACGAAGGTGTCCATGGTGTCGGTTTCGCGCTTGGCCGGTGCGCCGCATTTCGGGCAGGTGCATTCGTAGAACTCGGGCATCCTGGCCAGCGGCGAGCCGGCGCCATCCGGCACCACGTCTTCGGGCAGCACCACCGGCAGCTGGTCTTCCGGCACTGGCACATCGCCACAGCTGTCGCAATGGATGATCGGGATCGGGCAGCCCCAGTAGCGCTGGCGGCTGATGCCCCAGTCGCGCAGGCGGAACTGGGTACGCGCCTGGCCGAGGCCCTTCTTCTGCAGCGCCACTTCGATGGCATCGAAGGCGCCTTCGAAATCCAGGCCGTCGTAGATGCCGGAGTTGATCAGTTGGCCGTGCTCGCCGTAGGCGTCCTGCCAGGGGGCGGGTGTCTCGTCGCCGGCACTGGTGCGTACCACCGGCTTGATCGGCAGGCCGTACTTGCTGGCGAATTCGAAGTCGCGCTCGTCATGCGCCGGCACGGCCATGACCGCGCCCTCGCCGTAGTTCATCAGCACGTAGTTGGCGACCCATACCGGCAGCAGTTCGCCGGTCAGCGGGTGCTGCACGCGCAGGGAAGTGGCCAGGCCCTTCTTCTCCTGGGTGGCGATGTCGGCTTCGGCAACGCCGCCGCGCTTGCACTCATCGATGAAGGTCTGCAGCTCGGGGTTGTGCTGCGCCGCCAGGGTGGCCAGCGGATGCTCGGCGGCGACGGCCACGTAGGTCGCACCCATCAGCGTATCGGGGCGGGTGGTGAAGACTTTCATCACACCTTCGTTGCCGATGCTGGCGACGTCGTAGGGGAAGCTGATCTCCATGCCGCGCGACTTGCCGATCCAGTTGCGCTGCATGGTCTTGACCTGCTCGGGCCAGCCGTCCAGCTCGTCCAGACTCTCCAGCAGCTCATCCGCGTAGGCGGTGATCTTGAAGTAGTACATCGGGATTTCGCGCTTCTCGATCAGCGCGCCCGAACGCCAGCCACGGCCGTCGATGACCTGCTCGTTGGCCAGCACGGTCTGGTCGACCGGGTCCCAGTTCACCGTGCCGTTCTTGCGGTAGATCACGCCCTTCTCGAACAGGCGGGTGAACAGCCACTGTTCCCAGCGGTAGTAGTCCGGCTTGCAGGTGGTGACTTCGCGCGACCAGTCGATGGCCAGGCCCAGGCTTTTCAGCTGGGCCTTCATGTAGGCGATGTTCTCGTAAGTCCATTTGGCCGGCGCCACCTGGTTCTTCATCGCGGCGTTTTCGGCCGGCATGCCGAAGGCGTCCCAGCCCATCGGTTGCAGCACGTTCTTGCCCTGCATGCGCTGGTAGCGGGCGATCACGTCGCCGATGGTGTAGTTGCGCACGTGGCCCATGTGCAGCTTGCCGCTGGGGTAGGGGAACATCGACAGGCAATAGAAGGTGTCCTTGCCTGGCTGTTCGCTCACTTCAAAGGATTTCTGCGCGTCCCAATGGGATTGCGCGGCGGCTTCGATTTCGCGGGGCTGATACTGTTCGTGCATGGCTACTGGCGTTGGGATGGGGGCTGGCTCTCCGCGAATGCGTTGTCGCGGGCACGTTGCCAGGTCCGGCGGACCTGGCGCTAACGCGACCCGGCGGGCTGCGGGCGGAGGCATGGAAGCGCCGTAGCATACATGACCCCCCGCGGCCTAGGGAAACCCCATTTGCCGCTGCTCCAGAGCTCCGTCCGTCGTGCGCGGCTTGAGCGCGTCAGGCTGAGCTACGCTTGATCCAGGGGCGGGACGAATGTGAGGTGAGGTTGATGGACCGAGAGCCACGATCTGAGGACAGTAGTCTTTATGCAAGGGTGTTGCAGCGACTGAGCTCGGCCCTGCAGGAGGCCGAACGTGCCACGTCCGGTGATGCGGACGGTGCTGGCGAGCTGGAAGTACGCGGTTTGACGCCGGCGGAATTCGAGCTGATCCGTGCGTATCTGCAGCGTGATTCCCAATGGCTCTCGGGCTGGCATGCCGCGGCGGAGGAGCAGGCTCACCTGTCGCGCCAGGCACTGCGTCCGGCTGTGCGCAGCGGTAGTCGACAACGGCACGACGCGCATGGCCGCCACGCGCCGCTGGCTTTGCAACAGACGCTGAGTTGCGCGCTGTGCAACGCCGAAGTGAGTTGGCCGGAAGGCGCCGGCCCCGCAGTCTGTCACGTCTGCGGGTCACAGCTGCTGCGCGCCAGGCAGCGTCTGCACACCTATCCGCGGCATTGAGCAGTGGCCGACAAATCCGCCGGCTGCGGCTAGAGTGTCTGCCTTTGCCGCGGAGGTCGGATGCCTATTCGCTATTTCTTCAAGCAGCTGCTTTTGCCGCCGGGCGTGCTGCTACTCCTGCTGTTGCTCGGATGGTGGCTGCGCCGGCGCGCGCCAAAGCTGGCGGCGCTGTGCTTCGTCACGGGGTTGGTTGGGCTCTGGTTGATGAGCCTGCCGGTCGTCGTCGAATGGACGGCGCGGCTGGTTGAGCGCGAGCCGGCGCTGGCCGAGGCGCAGTGGATGCAGCTGGATGAAGAGGCCGGCGCCATCGTGGTGCTGGGGGCCGGGCGCGAGCAGAGTGATCCGGCATGGGGCGGCGATCAGCCCGGCTACATCGCGCTGGAGCGCTTGCGTTATGCGGCGCGGTTAGCCAAGACCAGCGGCCTGCCGATTCTCACCAGTGGCGGGCTGCACTACGGCCAGCCACCCAGTGAGGCGATGCTCGGCGCGGAGGTGCTGCAGCGCGACTTTGGCGTCGCCACGCGCTGGCTCGAGGAGCGTAGCCGGACGACCTGGGAGAACGCGGTTTTCAGCGCCGAGATGCTGCGTGCGGCGGGCATCGAGCGGGTGGTGCTGGTGACATCCGCCTCGCACATGCCGCGCTCGCGCTGGTGCTTCGAGCAGAACGGGATCGAGGTGATCGCTGCGCCGGTGGGCTTCATGGGCGTGCCCAATGGTCGGCCGTTGAATGGCTGGTTGCCGGAGGCCAAGGCCTTCTGGCAGAACGGCATGTTGCTCAACGAGGTCGTCGGTATGGCGGTTTACCCGCTTGTGTACCGCTCTGCGAACGACTGAGTCGAACGCATTAACCTGAGTGTACGGTCGTGGGTGCGCCTCAGCCCGCAACTCGCCATTCGCGGTCAAGGTCGCCCCCACGTTGGCGGCTGTAGGGGCAGCCTTGGCCGCGAACAAAGCCAGCTCGGAGCTGGACTTTCGCAGTCAAGAGCGGCAGCGCTTGGCATAATCGCCTGGCTTGCGATGAAGCCCTCTCAGCGGCAGTCAAAAGACCCGTTCAGGTCCCAGCAGCTTCGCATAGCTGAGGCTATGCCTTGCGCCTGATCAGTGCCCAGCCGAGCAGCAGCACGCATACCGCGATCAGCGGCCAGGAGCGCCAGCGCAGATACGGCGTCAGCCCCTGCATCGGGGTGACGTCGCCATACAGCACGGCTTGTTCGAACTGCGGAACCTGCTCGGTGATCTGCCCGTAGGGGTCGATCAGCACGGTGATGCCGTTGTTCGTCGCGCGGATCATCCAGCGCCCGGCTTCCAGAGCGCGCATCTGCGCCATCTGCAGGTGTTGCAGCGGACCGATGGAGCGGCCGAACCAGGCATCGTTGCTCACCGTCAGCAGCAGATCGCTCTGCGCCGCGAGCCCTGCGGCGAACTCCGGGTAGACCACCTCGTAGCAGATGTATGGCGCGATCTGCAGGCCCTTCGCCTGCAACAGTGGTTGGCCGGATTCGCCGCGGGCGAAGTCGGACATCGGCAGGTCGAAGAAGGCGATCAGACCGCGCAGCAGATCCTGCAGTGGCACGTACTCACCGAACGGCACCAGTTTCTGCTTGAGATAGGTGCCGCTGCCATCGCCGGCAGTGGTCAGCCCGTTGTAGTAGCGCAGCTCGCCAGCCGCATTGGGCTGGCGTACCGGTACGCCGGTGATGAGTGCCGATTCGCGCTGGTTGGCGAAGCCGGCCATCATCGTCAGGTAGCCCTCGGCATGCTCCTTGAGGATCGGTACGGCGGTTTCCGGCCAGACGATCAGGTCTGCGGGGCGACTACCGAAGGTCATGTCGCGATACAGCAGCAGCTGCATCTCGAGCTTCTTCGGGTCCCACTTCATGCTTTGTGCGACGTTGCCCTGCACCGCGGCAACGGTCAGCGGTTCGCCCTTGCTAGTCGTCCAGGCATGGTCCTTGAGTGTCAGGCCTGCCAGCCAGGGGGAAAGCAGCAGCACGACGGCGGCGGCCAGGCGTGCTTTGTCGGCAAGCAGTCGCGGGATCGCCGCGAGCAGGGTGGCGCTCAGTGCGACGGCAAAGCTCAGCAACCAGACCCCGCCGAGCGGAGCCAGTCCGGCTAGCGGACCATCCAGCTGGCTGTAGCCGATGTACAGCCAGGGAAAGCCGGTGAGAATCCAGCCACGCAGCGCATCCAGCGCCAGCCAGAGTGCGGCGAAGGCCAGCGCATCGCCAAGTGCGGAATGGCGATTGCGCAGCAGGCGCACCCAGAGCCAGCCGAGCAGGGCGAAGAACAGCGCCAGGCCGGCGACGAAGC
>DAMCQE010000052.1:0-20484 GCA_032105665.1 Pseudomonas sp.
CCTGCCCGACGTACTCGTCGAGGCTGGCTGCACGCAGACGCGCGGCAAGGGGTTGAGCGACAGGCTCGCGGCTGAACAGGTCCATTATTGCGGACGGTTACCTCGATTGCAGCGGCCAGCCGCTGCGCAGGCCGCCTGATACGAATGTCAGATGAGGGTCACTCGGAAATGACGTCTGCACCCTCAGGAATCTCGAAGGTGAACGTGTCGGCCTTGAGCGGCTGATTCATCTTCACGCCCATGAAGAGGATGTTGGTGCGCTGACCGACGCTGTCGATCAGCTGCATGTCGTTGATCACGCCGCTACGGAACGACAGGCGCAGATTATCGAACAACGTGTCCTTGGCCTTGGGCTTGAGAGTGAAATCCACAACCTCACCGGCCTCCTTGTGGGAAACCTCGAAGTTCTCGCTGATGGTCGATACGTCACCGGAGAGCAGTAGCGCCGGGGTATGCGTCAAGCGCTGGTCGAGTTGCTGGACGGTGACCTGCTCCAGGTCGGGGTCATACAGCCAGACCTTCTCGCCGTTGGAGACCAGCAGCTGCTCCATCGGTGCATCGGTGTGCCAGCGGAACTGCCCGGGGCGCTTGAGCGCCAGTTCACCGGAGGTTTCCTGCAGCTGGGTGCCGCTGCCGTCGAGCGACAGCTGCGAGAAGCGGCCAGTCAGGGTTTCAGCCTGGTTAAGCAAATCAGTCAGTCGTTTGGTAGATGCAGCCTGGTCGGCGTGTGCCGGGGCCAGGGCAACCATCAGGACAGATGCACACAGCAAACGGATCAATTGCATTTAGCCCTCGAAGCGATTCAATCGCGCATAGGCGGCGGCGCGATGACTTCGCGCGAGCCATTGGTGTTCATGGATGTCACCACGCCAGCCACTTCCATGGCCTCGATCATCCGCGCGGCGCGGTTATAGCCAATCTTGAGTTTGCGCTGCACGGCGGAAATCGACGCACGGCGGCTTTCAGTGACGAAGCGAACGGCCTCGTCGTACAACGGGTCTTCTTCGCTGCCCTCTCCGCTGCCTTCGCCACTGCTACCATCGAAGCCGCTACCCGCCTCTTCGACGCCAGCGAGAATGTCTTCAATGTAGTCAGGCGCGCCACGGGCCTTCCAGGCCTCGACCACCCGGTGCACTTCCTCATCGGAAACGAACGCGCCATGGACACGAATCGGCAGGCCGGTGCCGGGCGGCAGGTAGAGCATGTCACCGTGCCCCAGCAACTGCTCGGCACCACCTTGGTCGAGGATGGTGCGCGAATCAATCTTGCTGGATACCTGGAATGCCATTCGGGTGGGAATGTTGGCCTTGATCAGGCCGGTAATCACATCCACCGACGGACGCTGGGTGGCAAGGATCAGATGAATACCCGCCGCGCGTGCCTTCTGTGCGATACGCGCGATCAGCTCTTCGACCTTCTTGCCGACGATCATCATCATGTCGGCGAATTCGTCCACCACCACGACGATGGTCGGCAGGGATTTCAGCGGCGGCGGCTGGTCATCCATGCTCTCGCGACGGAACAGCGGATCGGTAAGCGGTGTGCCCGCCTCTTCGGCTTCCTTGACCTTGCGATTGAAGCCCGCGAGGTTACGCACGCCCATGGCCGCCATCAGCTTGTAGCGCCGCTCCATCTCGGCGACGCTCCAGCGCAGTGCGTTGGCCGCCTCCTTCATGTCCGTGACGACGGGGCAAAGCAGGTGCGGAATGCCTTCGTAGATCGACAGTTCAAGCATCTTGGGATCGATCATGATCAACCGCGCCTCTTCCGGCGTGGACTTGAACAGGATCGACAAAATCATCGCATTGACGCCCACCGACTTACCGGAACCAGTGGTACCAGCCACTAGCAGGTGCGGCATCTTCGCCAGGTCGGCGATGACCGGCTTACCGCCGATATCATGGCCGAGTGCCAGGGTGACCGGTGATTTGGCGTCGTCGTAGGGGGCCGAAGAAAGCACCTCGGAGAAGCGCACGATCTGACGATCCTCGTTGGGAATCTCGATGCCTACAGTGGTCTTGCCCGGAATCACTTCGACCACCCGCACGCTGATCACTGCCAGTGAGCGCGCAAGGTCTTTGGCCAGATTGGAGATACGGCTTACCTTCACACCGGCTGCCGGCTGGATTTCGAAGCGGGTGATCACCGGGCCTGGATGTACCGACTCGACGATGACCTCTACACCGAACTCCTTGAGCTTGATCTCCAGCAGCCGCGACATCGCTTCCAGCGACTCAGGCGAGTATTGCTTCTGCTGTTTCTCGGCAGCATCAAGTATCGAGATCGGCGGCAGGCTGCCCTCGATCAGCGGATCGACAAACAGGTTGGCCTGCTTTTCTTTCAGCACGCGCTTGCTCGGTTCGGCGGCTTTGGCAGGAGCAGGCGGAGCGATCACCGGAGCCACACGCTTGTCGCGCTCGCTCATGTGCTTGGCCAGGGACTCGTCACGTTCGATGATGCGCTCCTTGACCTTGGCCTGCTCACGACGGTCGCGCACCATCGGTGCAGCCACCTCGCTCACGACATCGTCGACTTCTCGCAACTGGGCGACCATCTGCTTGCGCTCGGCGCGGGCGCTCCACCAGCGACTGAAGAAGCTCTGGATCAGCTCGATGAGGTCGAGAGTGATCTTGCCGGTGATGTCCATCACTTTGAACCAGGACAGATCGGTGAACACCGTCAGGCCGAACAGGAAAAACGCCAACAGCGCAAGGGTGCTGCCCTGTACGTTAAGGGACAGAACGGCCAACTGACCGAGGCTCTCTCCCAGCGCACCGCCGGCAGACGCGGGCAAGCCAGGAGCGGCCTGGAAATGGATATAGGCCAGCGCGGACCCGGACAGGACCAGGAACACCAGACCGATCAGGCGCCAGGAGAACAGCCAGCCGTTCCACACCCAGGGCTGATGACGCGCGCGGAACACTTGCCAGGCCTTGACGCCAAGCAGCAGGGGAAACAAATAGGCGAAATAGCCCAGCGCCATGAACAGAACATCGGCAAACCAGGCGCCGGCACGGCCGGCAGCGTTGCGGACCTGATCGACATTGCTGGTGTGGGTCCAGCCAGGATCGCCCGGGTCGTAGGTAAGCAACGCCATCCACAGGTAGACGCAGAGCGCACCGAGCGCTATCAACGCGCCTTCCTTGAGGCGATAGTGCAATTGTTGTCGCCAGACAGTTGCCGGCGCGGTAGATGAGGAATTCTTCAAAACGCTTTCTTTCCTGCGCCTGCGGCGCGATGAACCGTAGTCAGCCAGAACCCCGGCATTGTACGGGTTTGTCGATTCGATGGCATGCGGGTTCCGCGGCGGCTTGGGCTTTTGCCGATGCTTCGGTGTAGCATAAACGCCCGATTTCCCGGCGCGGCTCGACTGGAGCACGCTTCTCTATTTGCAACAAAGGCTTATGAGGGCTTTTTATGAGTGAAGTCAAGCATTCGCGTCTGATCATCCTCGGCTCGGGCCCGGCCGGTTATACCGCTGCGGTATACGCTGCCCGCGCCAACCTGAAGCCACTGATGATCACCGGCATCCAGCCCGGCGGCCAGCTGACCACCACCACCGAGGTCGACAACTGGCCTGGCGACGTCGAAGGCCTGACCGGCCCGGATCTGATGGTGCGCATGCAGAAACACGCCGAGCGCTTCGACACCGAGATCGTCTTCGATCACATCCATACCGCCGAGTTGCAGCAGCGCCCGTTCACCTTGCGCGGTGACAGCGGCGTCTACACCTGCGATGCGCTGATCATCGCAACAGGCGCTTCGGCGCAGTATCTCGGCCTGCCCTCCGAAGAAGCATTCGCCGGTCGCGGCGTATCCGCCTGCGCCACCTGTGACGGCTTCTTCTACCGCAACCAGGTGGTCGCGGTGATCGGTGGCGGCAATACCGCGGTCGAGGAGGCGCTGTACCTGTCCAACATCGCCAAGGAAGTCCACCTGATCCACCGCCGCGACAAGCTCCGCTCGGAGAAAATCCTGCAGGACAAGATCATGGACAAGGCGACCAACGGCAACATTCGCCTGCACTGGAACCACACCCTGGAGGAAGTGCTCGGCGACGCCAGCGGCGTGACCGGCGTTCGCCTCAAGAGCACCCTCACTGGTGAAGAGAACACGCTAGACCTCGCGGGCGTATTCATCGCCATCGGCCACAAGCCGAACACCGACCTGTTCCAGGGCCAGCTGGAGATGAAGGATGGCTACCTGAAGATCCGCGGCGGCGGTGAAGGCGATGCCACCTGCACTAGCATTCCCGGAGTGTTCGCCGCAGGCGATGTGGCCGACCACGTCTATCGCCAGGCCATCACCTCGGCAGGCGCCGGCTGCATGGCGGCACTGGATGCCGAGAAGTACCTGGACAATTGATCCCAGGCGGGCTTCGGCCCGCCCTCCCCTACCCTGCGTGCCGACATGCTGACCTGGCTAAAGCGCGACGACCTCAGCTTTCCTCCCCTCGAAACGGCTCTGCGCGAACCCAACGGCCTGCTTGCCGCTGGCGGCGACTTGCGGCCCGAGCGACTCCTGGCTGCCTACCGCCACGGCTGTTTCCCCTGGTACCAGGAAGGCCAACCCCTGTTGTGGTGGTCGCCCGATCCGCGCACGGTGCTCTTTCCTGACGAGCTGCATGTATCGCGCAGTCTGCGCAAGCGCATGCGCCACGGCGACTACCGGGTGACCTTCGACAAGGCCTTTGCCGAGGTCATCCAGGGATGCGCCGGTCCGCGGAGCTACGCCGACGGCACCTGGATCACGACACCGATGCAAGACGCTTATGTCAGGCTGCACGAGATGGGCGTGGCTCACTCAGTGGAAGTCTGGCAGCAAGGGCAACTCGTCGGCGGACTCTACGGCCTCGCGATGGGTGAGCTATTTTTCGGCGAGTCGATGTTCAGCCGCGCCACCGATGCGTCCAAGGTCGGCTTCGTCACGCTGGTGGAACGGCTGCGCGAATGGGGCTTCGCATTGATCGACTGCCAGATGCCGACGCGCCACCTGGAGAGCTTCGGCGCTCGCAGCATCCCACGCGCGGCGTTCGCCGAGGCACTCGCAATGCATCTGGATCGCCCCAGCGCAGCCGACTGGCGCGCCTAGTCGACCGCGGTAAGCTGGCCTACACTGGGTTCATGATTTCTGAGAGTTGACCATGACTTCACTGGCTCGCCTCAAGTTCTACGCCACCCAGCCCCACGCTTGCAGCTACCTGCCCGACGAACAGGCCACCACCTTGTTCCTCGATCCAAGCCAACCAATGGACGTGCAGGTGTATGCGGAGCTTTCGGAGATGGGCTTTCGTCGCAGCGGGGACCATCTGTATCGCCCCCACTGCCAGCGCTGCTCGGCCTGCATTCCGGCCCGCATCCCGGTGAATGCACCGGAACTCAGTCGCCAACAGAAGCGTATCCTCAAGCGCAACGCCGACCTGCAAGTCCGCGGCGTCCGCCCGGCGTTCAGCGAAGAGCTGTATGCGCTGTATGCCAACTACATCGAGAAACGCCACGCCGATGGCGACATGTATCCACCCAGCCGCGAGCAGTTCAACACCTTCCTGGTACGCGACCTACCATTCTCCCGCTTCTACGAGTTCCGCCTGGATGGCAGGCTGCTGGCTGTCGCCGTCACGGACGTGCTACCCAACGGACTGTCCGCCGTGTACACCTTCTATGATCCGGACGAGGAACGGCGCAGCCTAGGGCGCTATGCGATTCTCTGGCAGATGGGAGAAGCCGCACGCCTTGGCCTGAAGGCCGTCTATCTCGGCTATTGGATCAAGAACTGCCGAAAGATGAACTACAAGACCGAATATCGGCCCATCGAACTTCTGGTCAACCAGCGCTGGGTGACGCTCAGCTGAAGTCCTTGGCTCATCGACCCATTTCGGGCACAATGCTTGCCGCTTTTGCCCGTGCATCTACGCGGGCCAATTATCTGGATACCGAGGACTTTACTGAATGTCGAAAGAAGACAGCTTCGAAATGGAAGGTACTGTCGTCGACACCCTGCCCAACACCATGTTTCGCGTGGAGTTGGAAAACGGGCACGTCGTTACTGCGCACATCTCCGGAAAGATGCGCAAGAACTACATCCGGATTCTTACCGGTGACAAGGTTCGCGTGGAGCTGACCCCCTACGATCTGAGCAAGGGTCGCATCACCTACCGCGCCCGCTAAGCGAGCCGCGAGAAAAATGCCCGGTTTATGCCGGGCTTTTTTGTTGCAGCAGCAAACAGCCGGAAACGGACGCACGCAGCAATGCCGGAACGAAAACGCCCGGCCGTAGCCGGGCGCTCGATACCACCTAGGGTCAGGCCAGCTCTGCAGTGGTCTCGAATTCGAAGAACGGCTCGCCGCCCCGAATATCGATGTGAACCACGCCACCATGTTCGGCCAGCTCACCGAACAGGATCTCCTCAGCCAACGGCCTCTTGATCTTGTCCTGGATAAGCCGTGCCATCGGCCGCGCACCCATCTGCGCATCGTAGCCATGCTCCGCCAGCCAGCTACGCGCAGCATCTGACACCTCCAACGTCACATGCTTGTCTTCGAGCTGCGCCTGCAGCTCGATCAAGAACTTGTCGACGATGCTCTTGATGACTTCGTGACTCAGACGGCCGAACTGGATGATGGTATCCAGACGATTGCGAAACTCTGGCGTAAAGCTCTTCTTGATGACCTCCATCGCGTCAGAGGCATGATCCTGCAAGGTAAAACCGATAGAAGCCCGCGCCGCGGTCTCCGCACCAGCATTGGTGGTCATGATGATGATCACGTTGCGGAAGTCGGCCTTGCGACCGTTATTGTCCGTGAGCGTGCCATGATCCATTACCTGCAGCAGCAGGTTGAAGACCTCAGGGTGCGCCTTTTCGATTTCGTCCAGCAACAGCACGCAATGCGGCTGTTTGGTGATGGCCTCAGTCAACAAGCCACCCTGGTCGAACCCAACGTATCCCGGAGGCGCACCGATCAGACGAGATACGGTGTGACGCTCCATGTACTCGGACATGTCGAAACGGATCAGCTCGACGCCCAGCGCTCGAGCCAGCTGGCGTGCAGCCTCTGTCTTACCCACGCCGGTGGGCCCGGCAAAAAGGAACGATCCAACCGGCTTGTCCGGAGCCTTCAGTCCAGCCCGTGAAAGCTTGATGGCTGTTGCCAGCGAGTCGATCGCATCATCCTGGCCAAAAACCGTGAGTTTCAGATCGCGCTCGAGGTTACGCAACAGCTCCTTGTCCGAACTGCTGACGTGCTTCGGAGGAATCCGCGCAATCTTTGCCACGATGTCTTCGACCTGTTCGACATCAATGCACTTGACCCGCTGCTCTTCCGGCTGCAGGCGCTGATAGGCGCCCGCCTCATCGATCACGTCGATGGCCTTGTCAGGCATATGCCGATCATTGATGTAGCGCGAAGCCAATTCTGCCGCGGCACGAAGCGCCTCATCGCTGTATTCGATGTTGTGATGCTGCTCGAAACGCCCCTTAAGGCCACGCAGAATGCCGATCGTGTCTTCGACTGAAGGTTCGCTGACATCGACTTTCTGGAAGCGACGCGCGAGGGCGCGATCCTTCTCGAAGATCCCACGGAATTCCTGGAAGGTCGTAGAACCGATGCAGCGGATTTCACCGGAAGAAAGCAAGGGCTTGAGCAGGTTCGACGCGTCCATCACGCCGCCAGACGCAGCTCCGGCACCGATGATCGTATGGATCTCATCAATAAAAAGAATGGCATGCGGCCGCTTGCGCAACTCTCCGAGCAACGCCTTGAAGCGCTTCTCGAAATCACCTCGATACTTCGTACCCGCCAGCAGCGCACCCAGATCTAGCGAGTAGACGACGCTATCAGCGAGCAGGTCCGGAACCTGATTATCCACTATGCGTTTTGCCAGGCCTTCAGCAATAGCGGTCTTACCGACGCCAGCTTCACCTACGAGAAGCGGATTGTTCTTACGCCGACGCGCGAGAATCTGCGCGACACGCTCGACTTCGTTCTCACGCCCAACCAGCGGGTCGATCCGTCCTTGGCGCGCCAGCTCGTTCAGATTGCTCGCATAGGCATCCAGAGGATTGCCTGACGCACCCGGCTCGCCCCCGTCCTCATCCTGCATCTCCGCATCGTTCTCCGGGCTACCAGCATTGCCAGGCACCTTTGAAATACCGTGAGCAATGTAGTTGACGACGTCGATGCGCGCGACGTTCTGCTGCTTGAGAAGGAATACGGCCTGGCTCTCCTGCTCGCTGAAAATCGCAACCAGCACGTTTGCACCGGTCACTTCTCGCTTGCCAGAGCTTTGGACATGGAATACGGCACGCTGCAGTACTCGCTGAAAGCCAAGCGTAGGCTGGGTTTCGCGCTCCTCATCGTGCTGTGGAATTAATGGAGTGGTGGAATCAATGAACTCCTGCAGATCATGGCGTAGCTTGTCCAGGCTCGCGCCACAAGCCCGCAGCACGGTGGCTGCCGCTTCATTGTCCAGTAGGGCCAACAGGAGGTGTTCAACCGTCATGAATTCATGACGTTTGGTACGTGCCTCTTTGAAAGCCAGATTCAGAGTGACTTCGAGCTCACGGTTCAACATAGCTTTCACCTCTTCCCCAGCAGTCGGAGTTAACCGTCCTTCTCGATCTCACAAAGCAGCGGGTGCTGGCATTCCCTTGCATATTGATTCACTTGCATTGCTTTGGTTTCGGCGACGTCGCGGGTATACACACCACAGACGGCCTGCCCCTCGGTATGGACGGCCAGCATGATCTTGGTGGCCTGCTCCCTGCTGTGATTGAAAATGCCTTCCAGTACCTCGACGACGAAATCCATCGGCGTGTAGTCGTCATTGAACATGACAACTTTATACATCGGTGGTGCCTTCAGCTGCGGCTTGGCCTCTTCAACAGCCAGGCCAGACGCATCGTCTCCGTCCTCCAGAGGCCGATCCTGATTGAATGTTAGTCGAATCTGAGCAAATGCATGCATGCGCATAACGGTTCTAGGTCGTGGCGCGGGGGCCAGATAAATATGGACAGCTTCGCAGCCAGCTGACGAGTCGCCTTGACTATCGGCAAAACGGTGATACAAACAGTAAGTGCCTACAAGGGCAAACGGGTTGCGCAACATGAGGCCTCGGGCTGCATAAGCGCGGAATGAAATGGATGTTACTCCAGTAATGGACTCCTTTGCAGAGGGATAACAGCATGCTAAGCGGTAAGGTCAAGTGGTTCAACAACGCCAAAGGCTACGGCTTCATCGTAGCAGACGGCGGCGATGAGGACCTGTTCGCCCACTACTCGGCCATCCAGATGGAAGGCTACAGAACTCTGAAAGCTGGGCAAGCGGTCATGTTCAATATCCTGCAGGGTCCGAAAGGCCTCCACGCAACCGACATCCGGCCTCAGCAAGCCGTGTCCGAAGCGACGACTCCTGCCGCTGCCCAGGGTGCTTCCACGGTCGACGCCTGACGTCCTGCGGGAGCGAACAAAAAAGGCCGATCAATCGATCGGCCTTTTTACCCACTTGCTTACATGTGGCTGATCATGGCGTCGCCGAACTGCGAGCATGACATCAGCTGCGCGCCTTCCATCAGTCGCTCGAAGTCGTAGGTGACCGTCTTGGCAGCAATGGCGCCTTCGGTGCCCTTGATGATCAGATCGGCCGCTTCGACCCATCCCATGTGGCGCAGCATCATTTCGGCCGAAAGGATCAGCGAACCCGGGTTGACCTTGTCCTGACCGGCATACTTGGGCGCCGTGCCATGGGTCGCCTCGAACATCGCCACCGTGTCGGACAGGTTGGCGCCCGGAGCGATTCCGATACCTCCAACCTCAGCCGCCAAGGCGTCGGACAGGTAGTCGCCATTCAGGTTGAGCGTGGCGATGACATCGTATTCGGCCGGACGCAGCAGAATCTGCTGCAGCATGGCGTCCGCGATGGCGTCCTTGACCACGATGTTCTTGCCGGTATTGGGGTTCTTGAACTGCATCCAGGGCCCACCATCGAGCAACTCAGCGCCGAACTCGTCGCGAGCGACTTCGTAGCCCCACTCCTTGAAAGCACCCTCGGTGAATTTCATGATGTTACCCTTGTGGACGAAGGTGACCGAGTCACGATCATTGTCCACGGCATACTGCAGCGCCTTGCGAACCAGACGCTTGGTACCTTCCAGCGAGACGGGCTTGATGCCGATGCCGCAGTTCTCAGTGAAGCGGATCTTCTTGACGCCCATTTCCTCGGTGAGGAACTTGATGACCTTCTCCGCCTCAGGGGAGCCGGCTTTCCACTCGACACCGGCATAAATATCTTCGGAGTTCTCGCGGAAGATCACCATGTCCACATCGCCTGGGTTCTTCACGGGACTCGGAACGCCAGTGAACCAGCGAACCGGGCGCTGGCAGACATAGAGGTCCAGCTCCTGACGCAGCGCAACGTTCAGCGAACGGATACCGCCTCCAACCGGCGTGGTCAGCGGTCCTTTGATGGACACCACATAATCACGCACCGCTTCCAGTGTTTCCTTCGGCAGCCAGGTGTCCTGGTCATAGACCTGAGTGGCTTTCTCGCCAGCATAGATTTCCATCCAGGCGATCTTGCGCTTGCCGCCGTAGGCCTTCTGCACGGCTGCGTCCACGACCTTGATCATCACCGGGCTGATGTCAACGCCGATGCCGTCCCCCTCTATATAAGGAATGATCGGATTGTCGGGAACGTTCAGGGTGTTATCGGCATTGACGGTGATTTTGTCACCGCTGGCTGGCACCTGGATCTTTTGGTATCCCATGCTGGACTCCGTCTTCGTGGTTAGACATCGATCGTCGTTTGAGGGTAACCCACTCGAATCGCCTGAAACTACATGTTCGTTCGTCGTATGCGCAATGCCGTTCTGCCAGAGGGGGGCTCGATGGTATACTGCCGCGATGACTCACAAGTCATAAGGGACGAGCCTGTACCAGACCCGCCTCTTGAACCCTGACGCTGCCACCGCGGCTCGGCGGTTCAAACGCTCGACACTCTATTGGTGCATCCATCATCACCGCGGCGAATCCCCTTCTGGCTCGACTAGATGGAGAGTCAGGGCGCCTACCCGGCGCATTCGGGATTCTGTGCACGCCCAGCAAGAAGAGAGTTAACGCTAAATGTCCACCCCTTCGAAGATCATCTATACCTTCACCGACGAAGCTCCAGCCCTGGCAACCTATTCGCTTCTTCCCATTGTAGAAGCCTTCGCAGCCTCCGCTGACATCTCCGTCGAAACACGCGACATCTCTCTTGCAGGGCGCATCCTTGCGAGCTTCGCCGATCAGCTGGATGCCGACAAGAAAGTCGAAGATGATCTGGCCAAGCTTGCCGAGCTGACCAACCAGCCCGACGCCAACATCATCAAGCTCCCCAACATCAGCGCCTCCGTTCCACAGCTCAAGGCAGCGATCGCCGAGCTGCAGGCCCTGGGCTACAACATCCCCAACTACCCCGAAGACCCGCAGACCGATGCCGAGAAAGACGCGCGCGCGCGTTACAGCAAGGTGCTCGGTAGCGCCGTGAACCCGGTCCTGCGCGAAGGCAACTCCGACCGCCGCGCGCCGGCCGCCGTGAAAGCCTATGCCCGCAAGCATCCGCACTCCATGGGTAAGTGGAGCAAGGCATCCCAGTCCCACGCCGATTACATGCGCGGCGGCGACTTCTTCTCCAGCGAACAGTCGATCACCATGGAAAAAGCCGGTGACGTGCGTATCGAGTTCGTCGGCAAGGATGGCAAGGTCGAGGTCAAGAAGCAGCTCGCCCTGCAGGAAGGCGAAGTGCTGGACGGCATGTTCATGAGCTGCAAGAAGCTGCGCGCGTTCTTCGAAGACACGCTGCAGGACTGCAAGGAAACCGGCGTCATGTGGTCCCTGCACGTCAAGGCGACCATGATGAAGATCTCCCACCCGATCGTCTTCGGCCATGCCGTGAGCGTTTACTACAAGGACGTGTTCGACAAGTACGGCGATCTGTTCAAGGAGCTGGGCGTCAACCCGAACAACGGCATCAGCAGCGTCTACGACAAGATCAAGTCCCTGCCCGCCTCGCAGCAGGAAGAAATCCTGCATGACATCCACGAGGTCTATAGCCACCGCCCGGAAATGGCGATGGTCGACTCGGTCAAGGGCATCACCAACCTGCACATCCCGAGCGACGTCATTGTCGACGCCTCGATGCCGGCGATGATCCGTAACTCCGGTCAGATGTGGGGCAAGGACGGCAAGCAGAAGGACACCAAAGCGGTAATGCCGGAGAGCACCTATGCCCGCATTTACCAGGAGATGATCAACTTCTGCAAGACCAACGGCGCCTTCGACCCGGTCACCATGGGCAGCGTCCCGAACGTCGGCCTGATGGCACAGAAAGCCGAGGAATACGGTTCGCACGACAAGACCTTCGAGATGCAGGCCGACGGCACCATGCGCGTCGTTCTGGTTGACGGCACCGTGCTGATGCAGCACGAAGTCGAGAAAGGTGACATCTGGCGTGCTTGCCAGACCAAGGACGCTCCGATCCGCGACTGGGTCAAGCTGGCCGTGACCCGTGCTCGCCAGTCGAACACCCCTGCGATCTTCTGGCTTGACCCGGAGCGCGCCCATGATCGTCAGTTGCAGAACAAGGTCGAAACCTACCTCAAGGATCACGACCTGAGCGGTCTGGACATCCGCATCATGGATTACAACGAAGCCATCCGCGTCAGCATGGAGCGCATGATTCGTGGCCAGGACACCATTTCGGTGACCGGCAACGTTCTGCGCGATTACCTGACCGACCTGTTCCCAATCATGGAACTGGGCACTTCGGCCAAGATGCTCTCAATCGTTCCGCTGATGGCGGGCGGCGGCATGTACGAAACCGGCGCCGGCGGCTCCGCGCCGAAGCACGTGCAGCAGCTGGTCGAAGAGAACTACCTGCGCTGGGATTCGCTGGGTGAGTTCTTGGCACTGGCGGTATCCCTGGAAGAAACCGGCATCAAGACCGACAACATCAAGGCCAAGATCCTCGGCAAGACCCTTGACCAGGCCACCGGCAAACTGTTGGACAACAACAAGTCACCGGCGCGCAAGGTTGGTCAGCTGGACAACCGCGGCAGCCACTTCTACCTGGCTCTGTACTGGGCGCAAGCTCTGGCCGCCCAGGACGAAGACACCGAGCTGAAGGCCCACTTCACCCCGCTGGCCAAGCAGTTGACCGAGCAGGAAGCGACCATCGTCGCCGAACTGGCCGAGGTGCAAGGCAAGCCGGTGGATATCGGTGGCTACTACCGCTCCAATCCGGAACTGACCAGCAAGGTGATGCGCCCCAGCGCAACCTTCAACGCAGCCCTGGCCGCGCTGAACGCCTGAATCGACGCTTGAGTGTTATCACGAACCCCGGCCTGGTGCCGGGGTTCGTGCTTTCTGAACGGAGGTGACTGTTATCATCCCGTCATTTACACAAGGCAGCTCTTATGGACTGGCAACCGCATATCACCGTCGCGACCGTTATCGAAGACCAGGGGCGCTTTCTGTTGGTAGAAGAGCTCAAGGCGGGCCGACTCGTACTCAATCAGCCTGCCGGGCATCTCGAAGCCAATGAGAATCTGCGCCAGGCGGCTGTACGGGAAACCCTCGAAGAAACCGGCTGGGAGGTCGAGCTCATTGGCGTTGTGGGAATTTATCTGTACACCGCGCCCAGCAATGGCGTGACCTATCAGCGCGTATGCTTTGCCGCCAGAGCCCTGCAGCATGATCCGCAGCGTCAGCTCGACGAGGGCATTGTCGCGGCTCGGTGGCTGAGCCGCGACGAGCTGGAGGCGCAACCTGAACGCTGGCGAAGCGAACTGGTGCCCCGCTGCATCGATGATTATCTGACCGGGCCGCTGCATTCGCTTGACGTGACTCGCAACTGAACGCGGCTTCGTCATGCCTGCTGCAGCCTGATAGAATTCGCCCCTTTGCAGAGCCTCAGCGTGTTCCTATGTCTGTAACCACCCTCACCGCCCCGGAAAAAACACGTGTCATCGTCGGCATGTCCGGCGGAGTGGACTCTTCCGTTTCCGCCCTCCTGCTGCTCGAGCAGGGCTATCAGGTCGAAGGCCTGTTCATGAAGAACTGGGAAGAGGACGACGGCACGGAATACTGCACCGCCAAGGAAGACTTGGCCGACGCCCAAGCGGTGTGCGATCGGATCGGCATCAAGCTGCATACGGCGAACTTTGCAGCCGAATACTGGGACAACGTCTTCGAACACTTCCTTGCCGAATACAAGGCAGGACGCACGCCGAACCCGGACATCCTTTGCAACCGGGAGATCAAGTTCAAAGCCTTTCTCGACTACGCATTGATGCTGGGGGCGGACCTCATCGCGACCGGCCATTACGTGCGTCGTCGCGACGTGAATGATCGTAGCGAGCTGCTCAAAGGGCTGGACCCGAACAAGGATCAGAGCTACTTCCTTCATGCGGTCGGCGGTGAACAGCTGAGCAAGACGCTGTTTCCTGTCGGCGAGCTGGAAAAGCCCGAAGTGCGGGCGATTGCCGAAAAATACGGGCTGGCCACGGCGAAGAAAAAGGATTCAACCGGCATCTGCTTCATCGGCGAAAGGCGCTTCAGCGACTTTCTCAAGCAATACCTTCCGGCCCAGCCCGGCAATATCGAAACCATCGATGGTGAAGTGATCGGCCGTCATCACGGCTTGATGTATCACACCATCGGTCAACGCCAGGGCTTGGGCATCGGTGGCCTCAAGGATGCTTCCGACGAACCCTGGTACGTGCTGAGCAAGGACCTGCAGCGCAACGTGCTGGTGGTCGGCCAGGGCAACGATCATCCGTGGTTGTTCTCGCGCGCGCTGCTGGCATCGGAAATCTACTGGGTGAACCCCATCGACCTCAGCGCTCCGCTCCAGCTGACCGCCAAGGTCCGCTATCGCCAGAGCGATCAGGCCTGCACGCTGGAAAAGACGGCAGACGGCTATCGTGCCATCTTCGAAGCGCCACAACGGGCGGTGACACCGGGACAGTCGGTCGTGTTCTACGACGGCGAAGTCTGCCTTGGCGGCGGCGTGATCGAGCAGGCCGAACCCTGGTTCGAGGGTCGAGCATGAATACGCTCGACGAACAACTGATTGCACTCGGCGCAGTGTTCGAAGCCGCAACGTTGGTGGACCGCATCGCTCGCACCGGCCAGGTTCCGAACGCCTCGCTCGGCTGCATGCTGGGCAGCCTGCTGGCCCGCAACCCGGAAACCACACTGGAAATCTACGGCGGTGATGACCTCAATCTGCGTGACGGCTATCGAGCGCTCGTAGGCGCCCTGGAGCGCGACAGCAGCGCACTGCAGCGAGAACCACTGCGCTACGCACTGGCGATGATCGGTCTGGAGCGCCAGCTGGACAAGCGCGACGACATGCTTCAGGTCATTGGCAGCCGTCTGGATCAGATTCAACAGCAGGTCGAGCACTTCGGCATCACCCACGAAAATGTCGTGGCCTCGTTCGGCGGTTTGTACCAGGACACCCTGAGCACATTTCGCCAGCGCATTCAGGTTCAAGGCGACATGCGGCACCTGCAGCAGACGGACAATGCAGCCAAGATTCGCGCCCTGCTGCTCTCCGGAATTCGCTCGGCACGTCTGTGGCGCCAGCTCGGCGGGCACCGTTGGCAAATGATCTTCAGCCGCCGCAAGCTGCTCGATGCGCTCTATCCACGGCTGCGCTCGACCCAGGATGACGACCGCTAACGGTGGCGAATGTACCGGGCCCACCCGGTCCATTCGTGTATAATCTGCGCCCTCTTTTCGTTGCCTGACTGTCCGAGAATGCCCTCTATGCAGCTTTCCTCGCTCACGGCGGTTTCCCCCGTCGATGGCCGCTACGCCGGCAAAACCAGCTCCCTGCGCCCGATCTTCAGCGAATTCGGCCTGATTCGTTGCCGTGTCCAGGTCGAAGTCCGCTGGCTACAGCGCCTGGCAGCCCACCCGGGCGTTCCGGAAGTCGCGCCCTTCTCCGCCGAAGCCAATACGCTGTTGAATCAGCTTGCCGAGGACTTCCAGCTGGAGCATGCCGAGCGCGTCAAGGAATTCGAGCGCACCACCAACCATGACGTCAAAGCCGTGGAGTACCTGCTCAAGGAGCAGGCCAAGCAACTGCCTGAACTGGCCAAGGTCAACGAATTCATCCACTTCGCCTGCACCAGCGAAGACATCAACAACCTGTCCCACGCGCTGATGTTGCGCGAAGGCCGCGACACCGTTCTGCTGCCGCTGATGCGCCAGCTCGCCGACGCCATCCGCGGCCTGGCCGTGCAGTTCGCCGACGTGCCGATGCTGTCGCGCACCCACGGTCAGCCGGCCTCCCCGACTACCCTTGGCAAGGAACTGGCCAACGTGGTCTATCGCCTGGAGCGGCAGATCGCTCAGGTGGCTGCCGTGCCGCTGCTGGGCAAGATCAACGGCGCCGTGGGCAACTACAACGCCCACCTGTCCGCCTACCCCGACGTCGACTGGGAAGCCAATGCCCGCGAATTCATCGAGGGTGATCTGGGCCTGTCGTGGAACCCCTACACCACGCAGATCGAGCCGCACGACTACATCGCCGAGCTGTTCGACGCCATCGCGCGCTTCAACACCATCCTCATCGACTTCGATCGCGACATCTGGGGCTACATCTCCCTCGGTTACTTCAAGCAGAAGACCGTTGCCGGCGAGATCGGCTCTTCGACCATGCCGCACAAGGTCAATCCGATCGACTTCGAGAACTCCGAAGGAAACCTCGGCATCGCCAACGCACTATTCCAGCACCTGGCCAGCAAGCTGCCGATTTCCCGCTGGCAGCGCGATCTGACCGACTCCACCGTCCTGCGCAACCTGGGCGTCGGCTTCGGCCACAGCGTCATCGCCTACGAGGCGAGCCTCAAAGGCATCGGCAAGCTGGAGCTCAACGCTGCCCGCATCGCCGAAGATCTCGATGCCTGCTGGGAAGTGCTGGCCGAGCCGGTACAGACCGTCATGCGTCGTTATGCCGTGGAGAATGCCTACGAAAAGCTGAAGGATCTGACCCGCGGCAAAGGCATTACGCCCGACGCGCTGCAGGCCTTCATTGACGGCCTCGACATTCCGGCCGAAGCCAAGGCGGAGCTGCGCAAGCTGACGCCGGCAAGCTACATCGGCAACGCTGCCGCTCAGGCCAAGCGCATCTGATCGCCCCCATGCCTGCACGCCCGGCTGTGCCGGGCGTTTTTATTTTCAGCTCTGCCATATAGAGCAAGGTGTTACGCATGACTTCTGATATTCCACTTCAAATTCTGGGCGGCATCAGTGCTCGGGAATTCCTGCGCGATTACTGGCAGAAGAAGCCGCTGCTGATCCGCCAGGCCATCCCGGGTTTCCAGAGCCCGATCTCGCCGGACGAACTGGCCGGCCTCTCCCTCGAAGAGGACGTCGAGTCCCGTCTGGTCATCGAACACGGCGAAAGCCCCTGGGAGCTGCGCCGAGGCCCATTCACCGAGGACACCTATCAGCAGCTGCCGGAGCGTGACTGGACCTTGTTGGTGCAGGCGGTCGACCAGCTCGTGCCGGACGTCGCCGAGCTGATCGAGCATTTCCGCTTTCTGCCCAACTGGCGCATCGACGATGTGATGATCAGCTATGCCGCTCCGGGTGGCGGCGTCGGACCGCACTTCGACAATTACGATGTGTTCCTGCTGCAGGCCCATGGACAGCGCCGCTGGCGCATCGGGCAGATGTGCGACAGCGAAAGCCCGATGCTGGCCCACGGCGACCTGCGCATTCTCGCCGACTTCCAGGGCACCGAAGAATGGGTGCTGGAGCCGGGCGACATGCTCTACCTGCCGCCTCGCCTCGCTCACTTTGGCACCGCCGAGGATGCCTGCATGACGTACTCGGTCGGTTTTCGCGCACCCAGCGCCGCGGAAGTCCTGACCCATTTCACCGACTTCCTCGCGCAATTCCTGCCAGACGAAGAACGCTACAGTGATGCCGATCTACAACCCAGCGATGACCCCTTCCAGATCCAGAGCGATGCACTGGACCGTTTGAAGGCATTGCTTGCCGAGCACATGAGCGACGAACGCCTCCTGCTTACCTGGTTCGGCCAATTCATGACCGAGCCGCGTTATCCGGAGCGTGTCGAGGGCCCGGAACTGAGCGAGGACGAGTTGCTGTCGGCGCTGGAGGACGGCGCGATACTGGTTCGCAACCCCGCGGCCCGGCTGGCCTGGAGCGAGGTGGATATCGGCCTGCTACTGTTCGCCAGTGGCCAGAGCCGCCTGCTTCCCTCTAAGCTGAACGAACTGTTGAAACTGATCTGCTCGGCCGACGCGCTGCATGTCGAAAACGTCGGTCGATGGCTGAGCGACGAGGATGGCCGGGCGCTGCTGTGCGAACTGGTAAAACAAGGAAGTCTGGAGTTTGCTGATGAATAGCGTTCAGGTACGGATCGCCGACTGGCAGCAGGACAACGCCGAACTGCGGCGCATTCGGGAGGCCGTGTTCATTGCCGAGCAGGCCGTTCCGCCCGAGCAGGAGTGGGATGCCGACGATAACGAAGCCGTGCATTTTCTCGCCCTCGAGGGCGACTATCCGATCGGTACCGCACGGTTGCTGGCCGACGGGCAGATTGGCCGGGTAGCAGTCCTGCGCGACTGGCGCGGCATGAACGTGGGCGATGCGCTGATGCGCGCCGTCCTTGCGGAGGCGGAGCGCCGGGGCCTGACGGAGCAGACACTGACTGCGCAGGTTCACGCCACCGCCTTCTATGAGCGACTTGGTTTTGAAGTGGTCAGCGATGAGTTTCTCGAAGCTGGAATCCCCCACGTCGACATGCTCCGCCGGAGCCACTGAGGCCGTATGAGCGACAGCGCCCCTGACGAAAGTAGCGATCAGGCCGAACTCCCGGCCATAGACTTTCACTCTCCGGGGCGTTTTGCCGTTCACAACCCCCAAGCCGACCTTCCCGAGCCTCTCGCTTGGAGAGCGGCCGCCTTTGAGCTTGGACAGGACACCGAACTGCAACGCTTCAGCGAACCCAACGAGGTTCGCCAGCATGCTTTGGCCATGCTGCAGCAGGCGGCTCGCTCGCTGTGCATCTACAGCACGGATCTGGAACCCTGGCTTTATCATCACAGCAGCGTTCAGCAGGCTTGCACTCGCCTACTGCTGGCCCACCCGCGCAACCGCCTGCGTATCTTGATCGGCGACCCGACACGAGCGATCAAAGAAGGCCACCGTCTTCTGCAGCTTGCTCGGCGATTGACCAGCAATGTACATATCCGCAAGCTGAACCCCGATTATCCCGAGCAGAGCGGCGCCTATCTGATCGCCGATGATTGTGGTCTGCTGCAACGCCCCAAGGCTGACCAATACGTCGGCTGTGCCCTGTACCACGACCTCGCCCGGGTGCGCATACGCCAAGCGGAATTCGACAAGGCCTGGGAACATGGATTAGCGGATGCAAACCTGCGGAGTTTTCTGCTATGAGCCCTCGAATCTTTCTGCTGTCCGTTGCTGTCAGCATCTGTCTTCCGTTACAAGCGGCGACCGAAGTCATTCAGCTCGACAACCGCATGGCCGAAGACGTTATTCCCGTAGCGGAGTCGGTGCTCGGTGGCCAGGGACGGGTCACAGCCTACGGCAGCCAGCTGATCGTCAATGCACCGGACGCGCTCATCAGCGAACTGCGGCAGGTGATAGATCAGCTGGACGTCGAGCCAAAGCGTCTGCTTATCAGTGTCGATACTCAGGACTCGGCCAGCAGCTCCGCAGGCGGTTATCAGGTGGACGGCTCGGTACGCTCCGGCGACGTGGAGTTTGAAAGCGGACGCGGAGAGATTGGTGGGCGTGATCGGCTGCGAATCATCCGCCGCAGCACGAACAGCAGGGATGGCGGCGTTCAGCAGGTTCAGGCCAGCGAGGGTTATCCGGCGCTGATTCAGGTGGGCCAGAGTGTGCCGCTGGCCACCCAGGGCACAGATGGCTACGGCCAGATCTACCAGCAGACGCAATATCGCGACGTTCTCCGCGGCTTCTACGCCACCGCCACAGTGCACGGCGACCGGGTGCAAGTCACCATAAGCAGTACCCGAGACCGGCTTTCGCAAGGCCGTGGTGGCGTGGTGGAGGTTCAGAACGCAGACACTCGGGTAAGCGGTCGTATCGGTGAATGGATCACCATCGGCGGCGTCGATGAAAGCGCTAGCTCCGAGCAGCAAGGCACGTTACGTCGCTATTCCACCCAGGGCGGCCAGAACCTGTCGATGCGCCTCAAGGTCGATGTTCTGGACTGAACATCAGCAGGTCCCTGACAGCCACGTCACGATGTAGTGCCCCCAAAAAAACACTACAAAACGATTGACGATGCAATTTCAGCGGAGCATTATTGCCCCGCTCCCGCTAACCAGGGGCCCTGGCAAGGGTCTCCGGGGCGTGCTCAAGCCAACCAGCCGAGCCGTTCCGTGACTGTACTGCCCACAAGGCGGACTGACGAG
>DAMCQE010000053.1:0-20202 GCA_032105665.1 Pseudomonas sp.
CAGCCGCAGCGACTGGATCGGCAACTGGACGCTGTTCATCTTCGGCTGGACCATCGCCTGGTCGCCCTTCGTCGGCCTGTTTATCGCCAAGATCAGCCGCGGCAGGACCATTCGCCAGTTCGTCTTCGGCGTGATGTTCGTCCCGACCATCTTCACCTTCCTCTGGTTTTCGGTATTCGGCGACACCGCGCTGCACATGATCATGGTCGAAGGCTACACCTCGCTGATCTCGGATGTGCAGGCGGACAACGCCATCGCGCTGTTCAAACTGTTCGAACTGCTACCGATGACGTCCATCGCCTCGTTCCTGGCGGTGGTGCTGATCATCACCTTCTTCGTTACCTCGTCGGACTCCGGCTCCCTGGTCATCGACTCGCTGGCCGCCGGCGGCGCGCTGCACACGCCGGTCTGGCAGCGTGTGTTCTGGGCCAGCATCGAGGGCGTAGTTGCGTCCGCCCTGCTCCTCGCCGGCGGCCTCAGCGCGCTGCAGACGATGACCATCGCCAGCGCGCTGCCCTTCGCAATCATCATGATGATCGCCGCGCTGGGCATGTGGCGCGCTCTGGTGATCGAAGGCCACCACGAAACCAGCCTGCAAAGCCACATGCAGGGCAGCCGGCTGGCGAGCAACGCCGGTCCCGGCCTGTGGAAGAAGCGCCTGGCGGGGATGGTCAGCTTTCCCAGCAGGGAAGAGGTCGACGACTTCATGAACACCACGGTGCTCAAGGCGATGCGCCGGGTGCAGCGCGAACTCAGTGGCCAGGAATGGGCTGCCGAAGTGCACACCGATGAAGCCCACTCGCGGCTCTACCTGGAGGTCATCAAGGACGACCAGGTGGACTTCATCTACGAGATCCGTGCGGTCGGTTACGCCATGCCGGCGTTCGCGCTGACCGAAGGGCCGGAGGCCGACGAGCAGTACTACCGTGCCGAGGTGTTCCTGCGCCGCGGCGGCCAGCATTACGACGTCTACGGCTACGACCAGGCGGACATCATCAGCGACATACTCGACCAGTTCGAAAAGTACCTGCACTTCCTGCACATCTCGCCGGGCAGCTTGCCGTGGAAGATGGCCGAGCACGACGAAATGCTCTCCGACGACCAAAACACGCCCAAGCCGGAAGCGAGCTGAGACCGTGGCCGCTTCGGGCCGCACGGAAGCGGACCGAGCCTGCCGTTTACGCAAGGCACCGGAGTGTGCCTGCGCGTACAGCGCCGATTTCATCTATATAGATAGGGGCGCATCGGCGGGCAGCGAAACGTGACCGACTGGTCACACCGCTCAACGCCGCATCGCGCTTGGCGCATGCCGCATCGCATGCTAGGTTTGCGCCTCGCCAGGACGGCGAGCAGTTCGCGCGGAGCGCACCATCAGATATCTAGACCATGGCGGCCTTCGCCGGTCTGTAAGAGGACCCCTCATGGCCGAGGCCATCCCTGCACTGGAAATCCGCAATCTGCACAAGCGCTACGGCGATCTGGAAGTTCTCAAAGGCATTTCGCTGACCGCCCGCGATGGCGATGTGATTTCCATCCTCGGCTCTTCAGGCTCCGGAAAATCCACCTTTCTGCGCTGCATCAACCTGCTGGAAAACCCCCACGAGGGCGAGATTCTGGTGGCCGGCGAGCAGCTCAAGCTCAAGCGCGACAAGCAGGGCGACCTGGTCGCCGCCGACGGCAGGCAGCTCAATCGGATTCGCAGCGAACTGGGTTTCGTGTTCCAGAACTTCAACCTCTGGCCGCACATGACCATCCTCGACAACATCATCGAGGCGCCGCGCCGCGTGCTGGGCCAGAGCAAGGCCGAAGCCACCGAGGTGGCCGAAGCCCTGCTGGCCAAGGTCGGCATCGCCGACAAGCGCCACGTCTACCCCAATCAGCTTTCCGGTGGCCAGCAGCAGCGCGCGGCGATCGCCCGCACGCTGGCGATGCAGCCCAAGGTGATCCTGTTCGACGAGCCCACCTCGGCGCTGGACCCGGAAATGGTACAAGAAGTGCTAGCAGTGATCCGGTCGCTCGCCGAGGAAGGCCGGACTATGCTGCTCGTCACCCACGAAATGAATTTCGCCAAGCAGGTATCCAGCGAAGTGGTGTTCCTCCACCAGGGTTTGGTCGAGGAGCAGGGAACGCCCGAGCAGGTATTTGACAATCCTCAATCGGCGCGCTGTAAACAATTCATGTCCAGCCATCGCTAATGGAGCAACACCGCATGAAGAGCTATAAGAAGATCCTGCTGACCGCTGCTGCCTCGCTGATCATCGGCACCCAGGCATTCGCGGCGGAAAAACTACGGATTGGTACCGAAGGCGCCTACCCACCCTTCAACCTGATCGACGCCAGCGGCAAGGTGGTCGGCTTCGACCTGGATATCTCCCACGCGCTGTGCGCCAAGATGAAGGTCGAGTGCGAGGTGGTTACCTCTGATTGGGACGGCATCATTCCGGCGCTGAACGCCGGCAAGTTCGACTTCCTCGCCGCTTCCATGTCGGTCACCGAAGAGCGCAAGAACGCCGTCGACTTCACCGACCACTACTACACCAACAAGCTGCAGTTCGTGGCGCCGAAGAACGTCGACTTCAAGACCGACGAGAGCTACCTGAAAGGCAAAGTGATCGGTGCGCAGCGCGCGACCATCGCCGGCACCTGGCTGGAAGACAACCTGGATCGCGTCGTCGACATCAAGCTCTACGACACCCAGGAAAACGCCTATCTGGACCTGGCCTCCGGTCGCGTCGACGGCATCCTGGCCGACACCTTCGTGCAGTGGGAATGGCTCAAGAGCGATGCCGGCAAGAACTTCGAGTTCAAGGGCGAGCCGGTGTTCGATGACGACAAGATCGCCATCGCCGTGCGCAAGGGCAACGATGAACTGCGCGAGCGGCTGAACAAGGCACTGGCGGAGATCATCGCTGACGGCACCTACAAGCAGATCAACGACAAGTACTTCCCGTTCAGCATTTACTGATCCAACCGAGCCGAAGCCCGGTCGCCAGCCTTCTGGCCGACCGGGCTTCGGTGTTTGAGCTTCTATGATTCCTGACCTTCACGGATTCGGTCCAGCCCTGCTCGCCGGCACCTGGATGACCATCCAACTGGCCCTCGCCTCCCTGGCGCTGGGGCTGGTGCTCGGCCTGCTCGGCGCGCTGGCCAAGACGTCGCCTTACAGCGCCCTGCGCTGGATCGGCGGCACCTACTCGACCATCGTGCGCGGCGTACCCGAATTGCTCTGGGTGCTGCTGATCTATTTCGGCACCATCAACCTGATTCGCGGCCTTGGCGAACTGTTCGGCATCGCCAACCTGGCCCTGAGCCCGTTTGCCGCCGGCACCATCGCCCTCGGCCTGTGCTTCGGCGCCTATGCCACCGAGGTGTTCCGCGGTGCGCTGCTGGCCATTCCCAAGGGCCACCGTGAAGCCGGCCTGGCACTGGGCCTGGGCAAGCGCCGTATCTTCCTGCGGCTGATCCTGCCGCAGATGTGGCGCCTGGCCCTGCCGGGCCTCGGCAACCTGTTCATGATCCTGATGAAGGACACCGCGCTGGTCTCGGTGATCGGCCTCGAGGAGATCATGCGCCGCTCGCAGATCGCGGTGACCGCCAGCAAGGAACCCTTCACCTTCTTCCTGGTGGCGGCCTTCATTTACCTGTGCCTGACCATCGTTGCCATGATCGGCATGCACTTCCTCGAAAAACGTGCCGGCCGCGGCTTCGTGCGGAGCGCAGCATGACCTGGGAAATCTTCATCAAATGGCTGCCGAGCTTCATCGACGGCGCCTGGCTGACCCTGCAACTGGTCGGCGTGTCGGTCATCACCGGACTGATCCTCGCCGTACCGCTGGGCATTGCCCGTTCTTCCCGGCACCTGGCGGTGCGGGCACTGCCTTACGGCTACATCTTCTTCTTCCGCGGCACGCCGTTGCTGGTCCAGCTGTTTCTCGTGTACTACGGCATGGCGCAGTTCGACATCGTGCGCCAAAGCGCGCTCTGGCCGTACCTGCGTGACCCCTACTGGTGCGCGATCATCACCATGACCCTGCACACCGCGGCCTACATCGCCGAGATCATCCGCGGCGCGATCCAGAACGTGCCCCATGGCGAAGTCGAAGCCGCCCGCGCGCTGGGCATGTCGCGCAGCCAGGCACTGCTGCACATCATCCTGCCGCGCGCTACGCGCATCGGCCTGCCGGCCTACAGCAACGAGGTGATCCTGATGCTCAAGGCCAGCGCGCTGGCCAGCACCATCACACTGCTGGAACTGACCGGCATGGCGCGCAAGATCGCCGCCCGCACCTACCTGCACGAGGAAATGTTCCTCACCGCCGGCCTGATCTACCTGCTGATCGCCTTCATCCTGATGCAGGGCTTCAAGCTGCTGGAACGCTGGCTACGGGTCGACGCCTGCCAGGGTCGCTGAACCGCGCGACCTGTAGGGTGGATCGCGCATCGGCGATCCACCATGGCGATCCACCGAGTGGCCCCTATCGAACGGAGCCACGGGATGTAATAAGCAACATCCACCCCATGCCCCGGAGGCGGATGAAATCCCGCCTTGCGACCGTTGTCAGACGCAAACCCGAGCCCATCACGAGATTGCCCATGCCTGTCGATATCCAACGCATCGAAATGGACCAACTCGCCGTCTGGCGAGTCCGCCGCGGCGAGGACGAACTGCTGATCGCCGAACAGGGCGCGCAGATCCTCAGCTATCGCCAGGGCGATGCGCCGCCGATCATCTGGCTCAGCGAGGAGGCCGCCTTCGAACAGGGCCAATCGGTACGCGGAGGCGTACCCGTATGCTGGCCGTGGTTCGGCGATCTGGCGCGCAACCCACAAGAGGTCCAGGCGAGCTACCACGGCGAGCAACCCGCGCCCTTCCACGGCCTGGTGCGCGCCCTGCCCTGGCAATTGCGGGAGCAGCGCGGCGAAGGCGATACGGCGATTCTCGAGTTCCACTGCCCGCAGGCGCTCGGCGCACTGCCGGGCTGGCCGCACCGGGTCGAACTGACACTGCAGATCCGCCTGGCCGACGAGCTGGAGCTCAGCCTCAGCAGCCGCAACGTTGGCACGGAGGCAGTCACCATCAGCCAGGCCCTGCACAGCTACTTCGCCGTCAGCGACATCCATCAGGTCCGCGTCGAAGGCCTGGCCGGCTGCCCCTGCATCGATACGCTGCTGGATTGGCAGCAGCGCCAGCAGCAGGACGGCGACCTGGCGTTCAACGGCGAAACCGACCGCATCTACTTGCAGCTCCCGACGACGTTGAGGCTCGTCGACCCGGCATGGAAACGCAGCATCCAGCTGACCACCCGCGGCTCGCGATCAGCGGTGCTGTGGAACCCCTGGATCGACAAGGCCAAGCGCCTGTCCAGCTTCGCCGACGACGCCTGGCAGCGCATGGCCTGCATCGAGACAGCCAACGTGCTGGACGACGCCGTGGTCTTGCAGCCGGGCCAGCAGCACCTGTTGAGCGTATCCGTCACCGCAATCCCCGCACGCTGAATAGTCGCCACGTTCGGCTATAACAGCACCCATCATCTTTCTGTGATCGAGTAGATAGTTGCATGTAAGTGATGACTTACATGCAACTGGCTTATTTCGCACAAGGTTAAATAATTCCAGAGAGCAACTTTTTCGGCAGTTTTGAATTAGTTCCGTCGATTGCCGGCTAATATTTCCCACTGCAACAGAGATCACATTTCTCGCCTTGAATGAGACATACCCCCCGTCTAGGATGCCCACCCCATAAGGCCCTGTGCAATTTATTGCGCAGGAAAGGTGTGCAAAAAGTTGCGCACCTCTTTTCTCGGAAACATGCCGTTCTTGTTATTTGGCTGTTTCAAAGTTCACGGATCGAACTTGAGCGTCACGGAAGACCCAATGCACGCCAGCGCACTCAGCAAGCATTATCTGGAACTTGCCAGAAAGCCGGTCAATGACAGCAATTTTGCTGGCGACGATATTCGCTACAGCAGCGAATTCGAATTGCTCGAGGCTGAACTTGCCAAGGCCGGGGCACTGCACCAGACCACCGGCATCGACTGGCAGAAGGTCCGCGAAGGCAGCGAAGTGCTGCTCGCGTCGCTGTCCAAGGACCTGCGTGCTGCAGCCTGGCTCACATGGAGCCTGTTCCAACGCGAATCCTTCGCTGGGCTGCAGGCTGGCCTGAGCCTGCTGCAATACCTGTGCAGCAATCACTGGGACGAGCTGCACCCACGCAAGCCACGCACCCGCGCCGCCGCGATCAACTGGTTGCTGCCGCGCCTGGAGCAGACCTTTTCCGAAGACGTGCCGGTTGGCGAACAGCTGCCACTGTTTCGCAGCCTCGCCGAGCAATTGCATGCGCTGGAGCAGTGCCTGTCCGGCCATCTGGGCGAAGACGCACCGCTGCTGCTGCCGCTGTGCCGCCAGCTCGACGGCATGGTCAAACGCGCCAGTCAGGGACAGGCGCAGCCAGGTACGGTGGGGGCGGCCATTGCCCAGGTCAAGCAGGTCGCCAGCCAGGTCTTCGCTCCCGGCTCGCCGATAGAGAACGACAAGGAAGCGCTCAAGGCCGTGCGCAACCTGCAGGAGCAGGCGCGCCCACTGACCGCCTGGTGGCTCAAGCAGCGCACCAGCGATCTGCGCCCCCTGCGCCTCGCGCGCACCCTACTCTGGCTGAGCATCGATAGCCTGCCGGAGCACAACAGCGAGCAGATCACCGCGCTACGTGGCGTACCCGCCGACAAACTGGCGAGCTACCGCGAACGCTTCGCTCAGGGGCAGTACGCCGACCTGC
This sequence comes from Pseudomonas sp., assembly GCA_032105665.1. GTDB lineage: Bacteria > Pseudomonadota > Gammaproteobacteria > Pseudomonadales > Pseudomonadaceae > Stutzerimonas. The sequence goes on from DAMCQE010000053.1 coordinate 6,773, forward strand.
TGGTGGACCTCGAAAACAGCACCGCGCGCGCGCCGTTCTGGCTGGACGGCCAGCGCCTGGCCTGGGAGTGCCTGCAGGAGCTGGACGCCGCGCAGGCCATGCGCGAAGTGGAGATCCAGCTCGCGCTGTTCCTGCAACGCATACCGCGTCTGGAAGAACTGTGCTTTCACGACGGCACCCCGTTTGCCGATGCCGAAACCCGTGCCTGGATCAGTGGCCAGGTCATGCCCCATGTGCAGCCGACAACGGCCGCCAGACAGGAGGAGCCGCCCGTAGCCGGCACCCTGCAACCGAGCTGGGAGCTCGCGCTGCAGGAAGCTGTGCCGCTGCTGCGCAAGGACGGCCTCAAGCCCGCCGTGCAGCAGCTCAAACAGGGCTTGGCTCGCGCCCGAGGTGGCCGCGAGCGCTTCTTCTGGCAGCTGAGCCTCGCCCGCCTGTGCTACCAGGCCAAGAAATACGAGCTGGCCAAAACCCAGCTCGAAGCACTCGACCAGCAGCTCGAGGCCAGCGGCCTGGGCAGCTGGGAACCCGATCTCGCCCTCGAGGTACTGCGCCTGCTGCACAGCTGTTGCGAGCTGCTGCCGCAGAACCACGCCGTGCGTGAAAGCAAGGATGAGATTTACCGCAGGCTGTGCCACCTCGATCTCGAAGTGGTGCTGGACTAACCGCAAAGGAGAACACCATGGCCAAAGAAGGCTCGGTTGCACCCAAGGAACGCATCAACGTCACGTTCAAGCCGGCCACCGGCAACGCTCAGGAAGAGGTCGAGCTGCCCCTCAAGCTGATGGTGCTGGGCGATTTCACCCAGCGCGCCGACGATCGCAAGATCGAAGACCGCAAGCCCATCGCCATCGACAAGAACAGCTTCGACGAGGTCCTGGCCAAGCAGGAGCTGAACCTGACCTTCGGCGTGCCGAACCGCCTGCAGGACGAGCAGACCGATGACGAGTTGGCCGTGCAGCTGCGCATCAACTCGATGAAAGACTTCAACCCGGCAAACCTGGTCGAGCAGGTCCCGGAGCTGAAGAAACTGATGGAACTGCGCGACGCCCTGGTCGCCCTGAAGGGCCCGCTGGGCAACGCTCCGGCCTTCCGCAAGGCCATCGAAAGCGTACTCGCCGATGACGACTCGCGTGACCGCGTACTCGGCGAACTGGGCCTGGCGGCCAAAGAGAAGCTGGACGCCTGATATCACCGACAAGGAAGCACATCGACATGACCACTAGCGCAGCCGCCGTCGAGCACGGCAATCACCTCGCCGAAGGCGGCATTCTCGACCGCATCATCGCCGAAACCCGCCTGACCCCGGATGACGAGGCCTACGACATCGCCAAGCGCGGCGTATCGGCCTTCATCGAGGAACTGCTCAAGCCGCAGAACGAAAACGAGCCGGTGAAGAAGGCCATGGTCGACCGCATGATCGCGGAGATCGACGCCAAGCTCAGCCAGCAGATGGACGAGATCCTTCACCACCCGCAGTTCCAGGCGCTGGAGTCCTCCTGGCGCGGCCTCAAGCTGCTGGTCGATCGCACCAACTTTCGCGAGAACATCAAGCTCGAGCTGCTCAACGCCTCCAAGCAGGACCTGCTGGACGACTTCGAGGACAGCCCTGAGATTGTCCAGTCCGGCCTGTACAAGCACATCTACACGGCCGAGTACGGCCAGTTCGGCGGCCAGCCGGTCGGTGCGCTGATCGCCAACTACTTCTTCGACCCCAGCGCGCCCGACGTGAAGACCATGCAGTACGTTGCCAGCGTCGCGAGCATGTCCCACGCGCCATTCATTGCCGCTGCCGGCCCGAAGTTCTTCGGTCTGGAAAGCTTCACCGGCCTGCCGGACCTGAAGGACCTGAAGGATCACTTCGAGGGCCCGCAGTTCACCAAGTGGCAGAGCTTCCGCGAACAGGAAGATGCCCGCTACGTCGGACTGACCGTACCGCGATTCCTGCTACGCAACCCCTACGATCCGGAAGACAACCCGGTGAAGAGCTTCGTCTACAAGGAAAACGTCGCCGGCAGCCACGAGCACTACCTGTGGGGCAACACCGCCTACGCCTTCGCCAGCCGGCTGACCGACAGCTTCGCCAAGTTCCGCTGGTGCCCGAACATCATCGGCCCGCAGAGCGGTGGCGCGGTCGAGGATCTGCCACTGCACCACTTCGAGAGCATGGGTGAGATCGAGACCAAGATCCCGACCGAAGTGCTGGTTTCCGACCGGCGCGAGTACGAGCTGGCCGAGGAAGGCTTTATCGCCCTGACCATGCGCAAGGGCAGCGACAACGCGGCGTTCTTCTCCGCCAACTCGGCGCAGAAGCCGAAGTTCTTCGGCAACAGCGAGGAAGGCAAGACCGCCGAGCTGAACTACAAGCTCGGTACCCAGCTGCCCTACCTGTTCATCGTCAACCGCCTGGCGCACTACCTGAAGGTGCTGCAGCGCGAGCAGATCGGTGCATGGAAGGAGCGCACCGACCTCGAACTGGAACTGAACAAGTGGATCCGCCAGTTCGTCGCCGACCAGGAAAATCCGAGCTCCGAAGTGCGCAGCCGTCGTCCGCTGCGCGCCGCCCAGGTCAACGTCAGCGACGTCGAGGGCGAGCCGGGCTGGTACCGCGTCAGCCTCAGCGTGCGTCCGCACTTCAAGTACATGGGCGCGGATTTCACCCTGTCGCTGGTTGGCAAGCTGGACAAGGAATAAGCACTTGAACGGATACGGCAGCCTCTTCGAACGCCTCGGCGGTGACGCCGCGCGACGTTCCGGCTGGAGCCGCGAGGTCGCGGCGATGGCCTCGGTGGCTGCCCATCTGGCCAAGATGCTCAGCACCCGAGCGGGCAGCGTGCAGACGCTGCCCGACTACGGGTTGCCCGATCTCAACGATATGCGCCTGTCGCTGCACGACTCGCTGCAGCAGGCGCGTATCGCCATCGAGCGCTTCATCGAAGCGTACGAACCCAGGTTGACCCAGGTGCGCGTGCTGTCGCTGCCGCGCACCCACGATCCACTGACCCTCGCCTTCACCATCGAAGGCCTGCTGGAAGTGGATGACCTCAAGCGCCAGGTCAGCTTTTCCGCCAGCCTGGATGGCAGCGGACAGGTCAAGGTCCAGTAAGGAGACAACGGATGTCCGGCAAACCCGCAGCCCGCCTCGGCGATCCTACCGCCTGCCCGAAGACGGGCCACGGCACCAACCCCATCGCCGCCGGCTCGCCCGACGTGCTGTTCGACGGCCTGCCGGCCGCACGTATGGGCGACGCTTCCGCCTGCGGCGGTGCGATGGCCAGCGCGGTAATCCCCAACGTGCTGATCGATGGCAAGCCGGCGGCGGTGGTGGGCAGTGTGGGTAACCACGGCAATGTCGTCACCGCCGGTTCGGGTACGGTGATTATTGGGACGAGTGGTGGCGGATTGCCGGTCAGCCCGGTTTCTTCGCTTTCCATTGCCGCAACCGCCGCAGCCAATTTCGTCAATGCCCTTGTTCCTGCTGCGCAAGCTTCAGAACAAGCGGCGCTGGACTACAGCATCCGGCTTATGCACGGAGGCAACCGAGTGCTGACGCCCCTGATGATTCCAGACTTTACAGAATTGCCTTCTGGCACCACGAAAAACCGGGAGACCATCGACTTCCTAGTGCAGAACCACAGGCAGAAGGCCGACAGCCTGGCTCTCGAGGTTTTCGATAGGGAAACGTTGGTATATAGCGAAACGGATACCTCTCGATTACTACCCGCAGGCGAGCACCTCTGGCAGTGGGACGGCTATGACCTGAACGGCGTACTCGATACGGGTGTGCTCAAGAGTGAGCAGCTAGTAGTACAGCTGACAGCCCGCATCGGTGGCGAAGAGCAGGTTACAACGTTACGCCTGAGCAACTCTGCCGAGGAAGCCACCTGGGTCGATGCACGTGTTAATCGCAACGGGAATACGGTAGAGCTCACTGTCCGTCCCAGCTTTTCAAACGGCGGGATCAAGGGCCGTAATGAACAACTGACGGCCAGAAATTTCGCGGAACTCAAAGCTTTAGCGAAGAGCGGTATTGAACGCTACTGGTCGCGTGATGGGAGTCGTGGCGCCATTGGAGCGGCCGTCCAAACTGACAAGGGCGTCTTCCGAGTCAAGGTGTCGGCGCGGGTAAACGAAAAGCCTAGCGCCAAAGACTTCCCCTTGATTGCGTCGATTAGTGATGACTTCGGACGTTCTACCAGCTTTGCGATGTTCAAGAAGATCTACCACAACCAAGGCTGGTGGGCCGCGGCCAACTATACGGTCGATTTCGCTGACCAGGAGTTCGAGCATACCGCGGCGCATGAGCTGGGCCACCTCATCCTGAACGAGTACGGGGATGGCGGGATGATTCCTGAGTATTCGTGGAGTCACAAGTCGACCTCCACAGTGCTGACCCAGAAGCCTTTGGACAACAACCCGGTCCCTGCCGGAGGGGAAATAGACCTTATGCACTACCACTCTGATGGTCCACGCAACATGCTGGACTATTGGGCGCGCACCGTAGCTTCGGAGAACGATGTAAAGGGGCTGCTCTGGTTAGCAAGGGTGAAATTCAATGCTTAAGCGAAGCCTACTGCTCTGCTCATTCTTTATCGCCGGCTGCAGTGCGCAACCGAAAACCGCTTTCGTAGCCAACTTCGAAAACACGTGCGTCTATCCCGTCGAAATATCCGTCCACGAATATTCGAATGGCAAGGAACCCTTTAGCCCGGGTCAAAAACTCGATTCAGGCGAATCCATCGAGGTTCTGTCCCAAATCACTTTCAGCGATAGCATCGAGCAGAGTGTTCCACCTGGGTACCGTTTGGACATCGTCGCTCGAGGCAAGTCGATCGTGCTCGATAAAGAGCGTTTTCTAGCGCAGTTAGCGCAGTCGCCAATCGAGCGTAAAGCCCGCGGCATAACGATTTGGCGGGTCCGTGATATGGCGCTATGCCCATGATTTCAAATGCTGAGGCGACCAACAGTGTGCCGCTTGAATGCTATGACCAAAGCGAGCTGAAAAAAATTTTCCTCGCTTGCACAATCCTTTTGCTCTGCGGCTGCACCGGCAGCCAGGCCCAACCGAAACTCCCCTATAACGCCTGGTATGTCGGTGTCTTCGCGCCCGAACATATGGAGGTCTGGGTGGAAAGCGTGGATGTGATTGACCGCCGAGGGCTGGCCTACGAGCGCGTCAGTGGCGGGGTCCCGTCCTATACAGGCAAGGTCGACGGCTGGCCCAAGCATCCAGCGGGGGGCGCAGGCAAGGACCTGCCAGGCATCGATCTGCCGGAAATCGTATTTGTTCGCTGGCAGTCAATGGTCGAGCCGCAGACCTACAACGTACGCATCAATATTCCCGAGTGGGTGCGCAAGGAAATGCTCAAGCCTCAGCGCGGCTATTGCCACTTTCAGGGCAAGTGGCTGGATGGACAGTTTCGCAAAGACATCACCATCGGCCTCGCCCCCAGCGGAATCGCAAAAGCTTGGGTAGGCGGCCCCTGCCTGCAATCCATCGAAATCGGTCGCTTCGAAGCCGCGATCAGCAAGGTCGGACCATACGGCGGTACATCCAACGGAGAACATCGTCCGCTCTCCGACAAAGCCAAGGCCTATATCGAGCAACACGGGGTGCCCTATGGGTCATGGTAGATCCTCCTCGCCCTACACCCGCCTGGCGCTCGCCGCCCTCGCGCTGATATTGGCCGCCTGCACCAACACTTCCCCGCCGCCGCGCGAACTGGCCGGGCGCTACGAACTGGTCGGTGTGATGGAAATGGGCTCACAGCTGCTGCTCCATGAACAGGGCACGTTCGAGGCGGTGCTCTACTACGGCAGCCTCGACATCCAGGGTCGAGGGCGCTGGGCAATGGTGGACGGGCAGATCGAGTTGCGCGAGCGCGGGCCGAGGGCCTTCTTCGACAAGATGAGGCTGAAGCCACACGGCAACTGCCTGCTCGTGAACCTGGACACCTCCACGGGATGCTACCGCCGACGCTAGGAGCCCCGCCGCGCAAGCGCGCCGGACACGAAACGACAAGGATGAATCGTTAGACATGTCTTTCAACCATTACTACCAGAGCGAGCTCACCGCCCTGCGCCAGCTGGGCAAGCGCTTCGCCGAGCGCAGCCCGGCGCTCGCGCCGTTCCTCGGGCAGGCCGGGCGCGATCCGGATGTCGAGCGGCTGCTCGAAGGCTTCGCTTTTCTCACCGGGCGGCTGCGGCAGAAGCTCGATGACGAGCTGCCGGAACTGACCCACTCGCTGATGCATCTGCTGTGGCCGAACTACATGCGTCCGCTGCCAGCCTTCAGCATGCTGCAGTTCGATCCGCTGAAGCGCCCCGGCCCTGCACTGACGGTGCCGCGCAATACGCCAGTGGAATCCAATCCTGTGCAGGGCGTCAGCTGCTGCTTTCGTACCGCCTACGCCACCGAGGTGCTGCCTCTGGCGTTGCAGACGCTGGAGTATTCGGTCAAGGGCACCGGTGCGCTGCTCAGCCTACGCCTGCAGATGAGCGCCGATGGCCATCTCGGCGAGATCGGTCTCAACCATCTGCGCCTGCACCTGGCAGGCGAGCCCTATATCAGCCAGCTGCTCTACCTGAACCTGTTGCGGCATCTGGGCGGCATCGAGCTGGTGCCGCTGGACGCGCAGGGTCATCCGCTGACCGGTCCGGATGGCCGACCGCTGACGCCCTTGCAGCTCAACGCCAAGCAGGTCGAACCGGTGGGATTCGCCGAGGATGAGGCGCTGATCCCCTACCCGCTCAACACTTTCCGCGGCTATCGCTACCTGCAGGAATATTTCGCCTTCCCGGACAAATTTCTCTTCGTCGACCTCAAGGGTCTGGAGGTCATCCAGCGCATCCCCGAGGATTTGCTCAAGCAGGCCCGCGGCCTGGAGCTGCGCTTCGACATTCACAAGGCCGGCGTGCAACGCATCCGCCCGACGCTGGACAACGTGCGCCTGTACTGTACACCGGTGGTCAACCTGTTCCCGCACGATGCCATCCCGATCCGCCTGGACGGCAAGCAGGACCAGTACCTGCTGTTACCCGCCGAGTACGATTCGCAGCAGTGCGGCGTGTTCTCGGTGGATCGGGTGACCGGCTGGAAACCCGGCGGCATGGGCTACGAAGAATACGTGCCGTTCGAATCCTTCGAACATGACGCCAGCTTCGATGTGCCGGTGGCGCGGCCGCACTACAGCGTGCGCCAGCAACCTTCGCTGCTCGGAGAAGGACAGGAAACCTGGCTCAGCTTCGGACTGCGCAACCTCGACCAGCACGAGACGCTGTCCATCGAGCTCACCTGTACCAACCAGAACCTGCCGCGCCAGCTGAAGCTCGGCGACATCTGCAAGCCCTGCGAAGACACCCCGGAATTTCTCAGCTTCCGCAATATCTCGGCGGTCACCCCGAGCTACGCGCCGCCGCTGCAGCGCGACTATCTGTGGAAGCTGATCAGCAACATGTCGCTGAACTACCTGTCGCTGGCCAACGTCGAGGCGCTCAAGGTGATCCTCGAGACCTACAACCTACCACGCTATTACGACAAGCACGCCGAGAACGTCAGCCGGCGGCGCCTCGGCGGCCTGACTCACATCGCCCACCAGCACGTCGATCGCCTGCATCGCGGGCTGCCGGTGCGTGGCGTACGTACCGAACTGACCATGAATCAGGACGGCTTCATTGGTGAGGGCGATCTGTTCCTCTTCGCCTCGGTGCTCAACGAATTCTTCGCCCTCTACGCCAGCCTCAACTCGTATCACGAGCTGCGCGTACAGAGCACACAGGGAGAGGTGTACCAATGGACGCCGCGCATGGGTCAGCAACCGCTGCTCTGAAACCGCTCAACCGCGGCATTCGCGAGTACAGCCTGTTCCAGGGCGTGCTGCTGGTGCTCGATCGCCTGCGCCAGCTCAACCCTGGCCTGGACGAAGAATCGCTCTACGAGCGCCTGGAGTTCCAGGCCAATCCGAGCCTGGGCTTTCCCGGCAGCGATATCGAGCAGGTGCAGTTCTTCCAGGAGCATGGCGAGTGGCGCGCGCGCCTGCGCATCAACCTGGTCAGCCTGTTCGGCGCCGGCTCGCCGCTACCGGCCTTCTACGGTGAACAGGCACTTGGCGACAGCGAGGACGGCAACCCGACCCGCGACTTTCTCGACCTGTTCAACAATCGCCTGCAGCGCCTCCTGTTGCCAATCTGGCAGAAATACCGCTACCGGGCCCGCTTCACCAGCGGCGCCCATGACCCCTTCTCGGAGCAGCTGTTCGCTCTGGTCGGACTCAGCGGCGAGGCCATCCGCAACGCGCCAGAGCTGAACTGGAAGCGCCTGCTGCCCTATCTCGGTCTGCTCAGCCTGCGCGCCCACTCGGCAGCACTGATCGAATCGGTGCTGCGCTACTACTTCAAGCACGCCGAGCTGAACATCGAGCAATGCCTGGAGCGCCAGGTGGAAATCCTCGGCGAGCAACGCAACCGTCTCGGCCAGGCCAACAGCCAGCTGGGCGAAAGCCTGGTGCTCGGCGAGCGGGTCCGCGACCGCGGCGGCAAGTTCCGCATCCATATCCGCCAGCTGGACTGGAATCGCTTCCACGAATTTCTGCCCATCGGCAGCGGCTACCAGCCGCTCTGTGCGCTGGTGCGCTTCACCCTGCGCGATCCGCTGGATTACGACCTGCGCCTGGAGCTTCGCCCGGACGAGATCCGTGAGCTGCGCATCGGCGCCGACAACAACTGCCGCCTCGGCTGGACCAGCTGGCTCGGACGCGAACGCGCCGACGGCTTGGTCACTCTCGGCAGCCAGACCCATTAAGGAAGATGAAAATGATCAATGTCGATCTGCAACAGCTGGTACAGGCGCTGGACGCCGATACCAAGCGCGATTTGGAAGGCGCAGCCGAACGCTGCGTGGTACGTGGCGGCAGCAAGATTCTCGTCGAGGATCTGCTGCTCGGCCTGCTTGAGCGTTCCGATGGATTGCTCAAGCGAGCCTTGCTGGACGCCGAAGTGGATGCCGGCGCCCTGGCGCAGGCGCTGCAACCACGAGGCGAGCACAGCGAGTCGCGCAACCCGGTGTTTTCCACCGAACTGGTGCAATGGCTGCAGGATGCCCTGCTGGTGGCCAGCCTGGAGCTCGGCCAGAGCCAGATCGACCAGGCCGCGCTGATTCTCGCGCTGCTGCGCAATCCGCTGCGCTATGCCGGCAGCCACTACCAGCCATTGCTGGCCAGGCTGGATGCCGAGCGCCTGCGCGACTTCGCCATCAGCCAGCAGCCGCAGACTGCGAACGGCAAGCCGGCAGCCAGTGGCGAATCCAATTTGGCGCGCTTTACCCACAACTTCACCCAGCAGGCCCGCGACGGCAAGCTCGATCCGGTGCTCTGCCGCGACTCGGCGATCCGCCAGATGATCGACATCCTCGCCCGGCGGCGGAAGAACAATCCGATCGTGGTCGGCGAGGCCGGGGTCGGCAAGACTGCCATCGTCGAAGGCCTGGCACTGCGCATCGCCGCCGGCGAAGTGCCGGCGGCACTCAAGGGCGTCGAGCTGCTGTGCCTCGACCTCGGCCTGCTGCAGGCCGGCGCCAGCGTGAAGGGCGAATTCGAACGCCGTCTGCAGGGCGTGATCGACGAGGTGAAAGGCTCGCCCAAGCCGATCATCCTGTTCATCGATGAGGCGCACACGCTGATCGGCGCCGGTGGCCAGGCCGGCAGTGGCGATGCGGCCAACCTGCTCAAGCCGGCCCTGGCACGCGGCGAGCTGCGCACCATCGCGGCGACGACCTGGAGCGAATACAAGAAATACTTCGAGAAGGACCCGGCGCTGGCCCGGCGCTTCCAGCCGGTGCAACTGCACGAGCCGAGCGTTCCGGAAGCCGTCACCATCCTGCGCGGGTTGGCGCCGGTCTATGAAAAGAGCCACGGCATCTACCTGCGCGACGATGCGGTCACGGCCGCCGCCGAGCTGTCGGCACGCTACCTGGCCGGCCGGCAGCTGCCGGACAAGGCCGTCGATGTGCTGGATACCGCCTGCGCGCGGGTGCGCATCAGTCTCGCCGCCGCGCCCGAGGCGCTGGAACGTCTGCGTGGCGAAATCGCCGAAGGCGAGCGTCAGCGTGAAGCCATGCGCCGCGATCTGGCCGCCGGCCTGCCGGTCGACACGGCTGCGCTGGAACAGCTGGAGCAACGCCTGATCGTGGCGGGGGGCGAGATCGAGCTGCTCGAATCCCGCTGGACCAGGCAGCGCCAGCTCGCTGAGCGCCTGCTCGACCTGCGCAAACGCACGGCCGAAGCACGCAGCGATGCGAACGAGGGCGGCGTGGCCACATCGCTCGATGAACTGGAGGCCGAGCTGCGCGCCGTGCAGACCGCACTTGCGGCAGCCCAGGCCGAGCAGCGACTGGTCAGCCATGAGGTCTGCCCGCGCCTGGTGGCGGAGGTGATCAGCCACTGGACCGGCGTGCCCCTGGCGCAGCTGGCCCGGGAGCACAGCACACAGGTCGCCAACTTCGCCGCCGATCTGCGCGCCCGGGTGCGCGGGCAGGAGCAGGCCGTGGAGGCGCTGGATCGTGCCATGCGTGCGGCAGCGGCCGGGCTGAACAAACCCGACGCTCCGGTGGGCGTGTTCCTGCTGGTCGGCCCCAGCGGCGTCGGCAAGACCGAAACTGCCTTGGCCCTGGCCGACTTGCTGTACGGCGGCGAGCGCTTCCTCACCGTGATCAACATGTCCGAGTTCCAGGAGAAGCACAGCGTTTCCCGCCTGATCGGCGCGCCTCCGGGTTATGTCGGCTACGGCGAAGGCGGCATGCTCACCGAAGCGGTACGGCAGAAACCCTACTCGGTGATCCTGCTCGACGAGGTGGAGAAGGCCGACCCGGATGTGATGAACGTCTTCTACCAGATCTTCGACAAGGGCGTGGCGAATGACGGCGAGGGCCGCGAGATCAACTTCCGCAACACCCTGATCCTCATGACCAGCAACCTTGCCAGCGAGCGCATCGCCAGTTTCTGCAGCGCCGGGCAGCGGCCGGCGGCCGAGGATCTGGAACTGGCCATCCGTCCGCAGCTGTCGCAGCACTTCAAGCCGGCCCTGCTCGGGCGCATGCGCGTGGTGCCCTATTACCCGATCGCTGGTGAGGTGCTCGATGAGCTGGTTGCGCTCAAGCTGGCACGCTTCGGTGAGCGGCTGCAGCGTCGCCAGCTGCAGTTCAGCCATTGCCCGGCGCTGGTCACGCACCTCTCCGAGCGCTGCGGCGACAGCGACAGCGGTGCGCGCCTGATCGACCATCTGATCGAGCAGCACCTGCAACCGCTGGTGGTGGACCGCCTGCTCGATGCCATGGCCAGTGGCGAGCCGCTGCAGCGGGTGCATGCCACGCTGGATGGCGAGGGTGCCCTAGTTTGTGAGTTCGCCTGAGATGTCCGCGATGTTCAATCAGGTGCCACAGCCGCTGCGCTATGCCGAGGCCCTGCTCGGTCGCTTCGCCGGGCTGGCGCGCGCGGCGAACGCCGACAGCCTGCTCGGCGGGCTGGTGGAAACCGCGGCGCAGCTGAGCGACTGCCAGCTCAGCCAGCTCTATCTGCTGGACGCCACCCATACCCGCCTGACGCTCTCGGCCGAGTGGCACAACGGCCTGTTGCAGCCACGCGAAGCAACCAGTCTGCCGAGCGATTATGACGGTGAGCAGCTGCTGCAATACTGCCTGTGCCAGAACCAGACCCTTTGCCTCAGCGAACTGGATAGCAGCCTGCATGCTTCGGGATTCCTGCCGGATAGCCCGAAACCGTGGCGTAGCCTGCTCTGCCTGCCGCTGCAGGACGAGCAACAGCGCGTCGCCGGCCTGCTGCTCACGGCCAGTACCGAGTCGCGCGAGCTGCACGGTTTCAGCGGCTCGCTGGCCCAACTCGGTGCCTTCGGCCTCGCCCAGCTGCATCTGCTCCAACGCCTGCGCGCGCCCGGCAGCACCACGCCACCCGCCGCACCGGTCAGCCCCTGCGCCAGCGGTTACGGCCTGATCGGCGACAGCCCACGCATGCGAGCGGTCTACCAGTTGATCGGCAAGGTGCTGCACAGCCCGGTCAATGTGCTCCTCACCGGAGAAACCGGCACCGGCAAGGAACTGGTGGCGCGCGCCATCCACGACTGCGGTTTCCGCCGTAGCAAGCCCTTCATCGTGCAAAACTGCGCTTCGCTGCCAGAGCAGCTCTTGGAAAGTGAGCTGTTCGGCTACCGCAAGGGCGCCTTCACCGGCGCCGACCGCGACCGCAGCGGCCTGCTCGATGCGGCGAACGGCGGCACGCTATTCCTCGACGAGATTGGTGACATGCCGCTGCTGCTGCAGGCCAAACTGTTGCGCGTGCTGCAGGAAGGCGAAGTGCGCCCGCTGGGCTCAACCGAAACCCACAAGGTCGACGTGCGCATCGTCGCCGCCACCCATCGCGACCTGCGCAGCCAGGTGGAGAACGGCCTGTTCCGCGAGGATCTTTTCTACCGCCTCTCGCACTTCCCCATCGAACTGCCGCCGCTGCGCGAGCGTGACGAGGACATCCTGCGCCTAGCCCGCCATTTCGCCGACAAGGCCTGCGCGTTCCTCCAGCGCGATCTGTGTCGCTGGTCCGACGCCGCGCTCGAACGTCTGGCAGGCTATGCCTTCCCCGGCAACGTGCGGGAATTGAAGGGGCTGGTGGAGCGCGCCGTGCTGCTTTGCGAGGGCGGTGAACTGCTGCCGGAGCACTTCAATCTGCATGTGGAGGCGAGCCTGGACAGCAGCCTGAACCTGCGCGAACGCATGGAGCGCGTCGAACGCAGCCTGCTCATGGATTGCCTGCGCAAGAACGGCGGCAACCAGAGCCAGGCCGCCCGCGAACTCGGCCTGCCGCGGCGTACGCTGCTGTATCGCATGGAACGGCTGAATATCAGCCCGGCCGATCTCTAAGGAAGGAAAGACGCCATGTTCAACCCCGCCAACCAGGCCCACTTCACGCTTTCCCTCGAAGGCATCGAGCACGACTTCAAGGTGCTCGAATTCCAGGGCCGCGAGGCCATCAGCCAGCCCTATCGCTTCGACCTGGAACTGGTCAGCGAGCACCCCGATCTGGATCTGGAACGCCTGCTGCATCGCCCGGCCTTCCTTTCCTTCGCGCCGGACGGCAGCGGCATTCATGGACTGGTGCATCAGGCCGCCCAGGGTGAATCCGGCCAGCGCCTGACCCGCTATCGACTGACGCTCGTGCCGCAGCTGGCCTACCTCGCCCATCGCACCAACCAGCGCATCTTCCAGCACCTGAGCGTGCCGCAGATCGTCGCCCAGGTGCTTGAGGAACACGGCATCCAGGCCGATGCGTACCGTTTCCAGCTCGGCCCGGTGATCTACCCGCCGCGCGAATATTGCGTGCAGTACGACGAAACCGACCTGCACTTCATCCAGCGCCTGTGCGAGGAAG
>DAMCQE010000054.1:0-19061 GCA_032105665.1 Pseudomonas sp.
CCTGCTGGCGATGCTGCCGTATGTGGCGACCATTCTGGTGCTGGTGCTGCTGTCGAGGGATGCGATCCGTACACGGCTGTACGCGCCAGTGTCGCTGGGGCAGCCTTGGCAGCCGGGGCATTGATTTGTCGGGCCGGTTGACTACGCGGAACCAGGCCGGTTGGCGGGTTGCTTGAGAGCTTGGTTTCGCCCTGCTGGGCGAGTTCCTTTTGGCAGTCGCCCGGATGGCCGGCCCCGCCAAAAGGAACCAAAAAGTCTTGCCCTGCCATCCAGGTCTCGCTACGCGAGATTTCCCTCATTCCATCGTTGCTCCGAGGGTCGCCGCGCAAGGGGCGGTCGGTATCGCCTGTTGGTTCGTGCAAAAACAACCAGCAAGACCTGGCTCTGATGCCAAGACCGTCAGCGACAGCTGGGCATCTTAAAAACGAGTAGCTGGGCACAGACTACGCTTCAGGCCTTTCTGAATTTCAAAGACTCTGCATCGTCCGGCACTTTGGAAACGCCGAGCACCCCCAAAATTGCTGCCCTGCTTTTGCCCCCGATTTCACGGTGCGTATCAGCAGCACACTGCCGCATTTCGGGCATTGTCGTTCTGCGGTTGGATCGCTACGGCGCTTGAGGTTTCGCACATGCTCACGGTGGGTGGCGAGAGTTGGCGCTCGGCGGTCGGTTTGCAAGGCATGCAGCATGGCGTCGATCTCAGCCTCGCTGAATACCGGCTGCTGGAATGACCTGATATAGCGGATAAAGCCGATGCCCTGGGTCACGTTGGCCGGCACTTCGGTTTTGAAGGTGCTGCCGCCGACAAAGGTGATGACCGAGTGCAGGTGCTCGGGGCTAACGCCAAGGGTGGCTTCCAGGGCCTTGAGGTGCTTGTAGTTCTGGCGTAGCGGGTTCTGGAACTTGAACGTGCGTTTGTAGAGCTTCTGCGTCCACTGCACCTGCTTTTCGCTACCGAAGATCCAGCCGCTCATGTTCTTCGTTTCCAGTACGAAGATGCCGTACGGCGAAAGAAAAACGTGGTCGATCTGCGTGGTGCCGTCTGGCGTGTTCAAGGTGACATTGTGCAGGCGGCGGTAGGTCTGCTTGTCCAACTGCCAATGGGCAAACAGCCGCACCAGCAGTTCACCAATATGGCCCTTGGCCCAAGGCGACTTGAGCAGGCTAATCAGAAGGGCGGCCGGGATGAACCAAGCCAACATGCCCCAGGCCTGCGCGATGATGGGGGTGAAGTCCATTTCCTATCCCTGGGTGATCCTGAATTAACCGGATAGTAGCGAAACTTGGCGTAATGGCACGACAGTGTCGCGCACCTCCGTACGCTCCTTTGTCTCTGCGGGGTCAGCCTTGAGCGTGTGCCGGCTGCTGTATCCGGTAACGCGTGCTGCGCCCGCCAGTGGGCAGTCGGGCAAGGCAGCCCTTCTCGAGATGGCGCGTGGCGGTGGCTTTCGAGACTTTGGCCACAGCCTGGTAGGAAGAACGACTGGACGACTTCCCTAGTTCAAGAACAGCCGCAGCGATGCAGGCCTCGGCCCAATTTCTACGAGCCGGCATTGCGCACTTTTGATTGGCTGCTGTCAGATACAGAGCGGGTCATTCATGAGGGCTGCTCGTCTGTGAGCCGATTAGCGAGCTTATTCGGCTCATGTGGTGAGCCGATAATGTCGCCTATTCGGCTCACTGTCTTGCTACCGGGCTTGAAAGCGCCTGGGCAGTGCGGTTGATCCGCCTTGGCAGGCGGTTGGCGCGTCATTCAGATACTTAATCCAACGTGTACTCAAACGTACTCACCACCCGCAGCCGTTTCCCCACGGTCCGCCCGCTGTCCATATCGCTGCCATCGTCATCGATCACCCGAATCACCCCCTGGTTGGCATTCTTCAAGCGCCCCAGCGTGGCACCGGCATCCTCGGCAAAACGCGTCGCCTGCTCACGGGCATTGCTGGTGGCGGCTTCCAGCAACTGCGGCTTCAGCTCGTTGAAGCCACGCAACTGATAGCGCGGCCCGGCGAAGCCGTTCATCTCGGTATCCAGCTGAACACCGGCCAAGATCAGCGGATCGATGGCATTGGCCGCCTTACCCACCGCGTCGACGCGCTCTGACTTGACCAGCACCTGGCCCTGGCCGTTAAAGCGCAGCGCCACATCACGCGAGGCCCATTCACGCGCCAGCAGATCCTGGACCTGCAACGGTCGCACTTCGATCTCCGCGTCGGTGAAGCCCTGCTCGCGGAGGAAATCCAGCACCAGCTGGCGATCCTCGCTCAGCCCCTTCTGCACTTCGGCGAACTGATCGCCACCACGGCGAAAGCCCAGCGTCCAAACCGCAAAGTCGCTCTTCACGTCCATCTCCGCCAGGCCCTTGACCGTCACCGTGCGGTCGGCCATGCGGAAACGCTCCACGCCCTGCCCCACCGACCAGCCGGCGAAGGCCACCGCCGCGGCGATCAACGCCGCCGGCAGAAATCCGATTCGTGCTGTAGCCACACGCTTCTCCCTATAGAAAACAACCGGACGCCCATGCTACTTCAGCGCCGCGCGAACGCCAGCGACCGACTGCTCAAGCCCGCCCCAGGCGCTGCAGCGCCTCCAGGCGAAAGGCGATGTTCTGCTCCAGCTCGCTCAGCTCGCGCGTCAGGCGCTCGCGCTGCTGCGCATCGCTGCAGGCCTCGAACTGCTCACGCAAGGCGGCGCGCCGGGCCAGCAGTTCCACCTCGCGCGGCGGCACGCCGGCACTCTTCAGCACGCTGAACGGCAACCGCAACCCCTGCGGGGTATGCAGCCAGCCCTCGTCGATCTGCAGCGGCTCGCCCTTGTCGCGCACGCCGCGCTGCCATTTGGCGATGTCGCGGGCGATGCGCCGCTCGATGTCCTGATCGCTCATGTTCGCTTGCCTCTCTTGTCCCAGCCCGGCCATGAAAACCCGCCGGCCGGCGTTTGTCTGCTACCGGCCAGCGCCAGGAGACGGCTTCTGCCGGGCGGCTCGGCCTGTATGATGCTGCCGTGCTGCTGCGAACTTTCGCCGCACCTTTCTATTCTCTTGCTTGACGTCACCGCTATCGACCCGAGGAGCCGCCCGCCTTGCCCAGCCTGAACCTGCAGATTCTCATCGCGGCCTGCCTGGGTGTGGCCATCGGCTGGCTGACCGGTACGCTGCCGGCCGATGCGCCCGTACGCGAGGGCGTGCTCTATGCCAGCACCCTGGCCGGGAGCATCTTCATCGGCCTGCTGAAGATGGTGCTGATTCCGCTGATCTTCACCTCCATCGTCGTCGGTGTGGCCAACCTGCAGGCGCATCACCAGGTGCATCGGGTGTGGGGCGGCGCGCTGGTCTACTTCACCCTCACGACCAGTGCGGCGATGCTGGTGGCGCTGGTCGCGGCGAACCTGTTCAAGCCGGGCGCGGGGCTGTCGCTGGACCTGTTCGCCGAGGCGATGAACGACTTCGAGGCGCGCCAGCTGACGCTGCCCGAGTTCTTCCTGCACTTCTTCGCCAACCTGTTCCAGAATCCCTTCGCCGCGCTGGCCAACGGCAGCATCCTGGCCGTCGTGGTGTTCGCGATGTTCATCGGCATCGCCCTGGTGGCCGGTGGCGACCGTTACCGCAATATCCTCGTGGTGCTGCAGGAATTTCTCGAGCTGATGATGCGCATCATCGGCTGGATCATGCGCCTGGCGCCGCTGGGCATCCTCGCCCTGCTGATCAAGCTGGTGGCCGAGCAGGATGTGGCGCTGCTCAGTGCGGTGGGCGGCTTTATCGTGCTGGTGTTCGCTACCACGCTGTTCCACGGCATCGTGGTGCTGCCAGGCATTCTCTTTCTCACGACCGGCAAGTCGCCGCTGTGGTTCTTCCGCGGCACCCGCGAGGCGCTGATCACGGCGTTCGCCACCAGCTCCAGCGCGGCGACGTTGCCGATCTCCCTGCGCTGCGCGGAGGACAACCTCAAGGTGCGACCCGGCATCGCCGGCTTCGTGCTGCCGCTGGGCGCGACCATGAACATGGACGGCACCGCACTCTACGAAGCGGCGGCTGCGCTGTTCGTCGCCAATCTGATGGGTATCGAGCTGAGCTTGGCGCAACAGGCGGTGGTGTTCTTCACCGCGATGATCGCCTCGACCGGCGCGCCGGGAATTCCCAGCGCCGGCATGGTGACCATGGTGATGGTGTTGCAGGCGGTCGGCCTGCCGGCCGAGGCCGTGGCGATCCTGCTGCCGATCGACCGCTTGCTGGATACCGTGCGCACGGCGGTCAACGTCGAGGGCGACATCATTGGCAGTGTGGTGGTGCAGCGTTTCGCCGACCGCGGCTAGCCAGCGGCCAAGGTAGGCCCCCGGCGCAGCATCAGTTCGACGATTCCTTGCGGGTCTTGGCGATCAGCTCCGGGTCGATGCCCCAGCATTCGTCCAGATACCA
Organism: Pseudomonas sp.; assembly: GCA_032105665.1. Taxonomy (GTDB): domain Bacteria; phylum Pseudomonadota; class Gammaproteobacteria; order Pseudomonadales; family Pseudomonadaceae; genus Stutzerimonas. The sequence continues at coordinate 4,415 of DAMCQE010000054.1, forward strand.
GTCCTCACCGAACATTTCCGCCGGATGCTGGGTGCGGCCCGCGCCGTTGCCACAGGCCATCGAAGTTGCCGGGCAATAGCGGTCGCAGCCCCAGCACACACGTTCGGGGTGGGATGGTTCGAGGGGAAATTTCTTGGCCATTGCGCGTGCCTTTCGGGCGTTGTTGCAGTGGCCACAGGCTAAGCCTCCTCGCCGCCGCCAGACTTGATCATGCTCAAGAACGACCGGTATCGGCGCACAACAACTGTATGTCCATACAGATAATGATAGCCTGAAGCGCCATTTGTGCACATGCTTCGCGCCATCGACCGCTGCCGTCACAGCCTCCATGCAACTTTATCTCTGCGAAAAACCTTCCCAGGCCCGCGACATCGCCAAGGTGCTCGGCGCCAACCGGCGTGGCGACGGTTGCCTGCAGGGCGCGGGGGTGACGGTGACCTGGTGCATCGGCCATCTCCTGGAAACCGCCCCGCCGGACGCCTACGACCCGCGCTACAAGCGCTGGGTGCTGGCCGACCTGCCGATCGTGCCGGAACGCTGGAAGATGCGGGTCAAGCCGAAGACCGCCAGCCAGTTCAAGGCGGTCAAGCGCCTGTTCGGCGAATGCAGCGAACTGGTGATCGCCACCGACGCCGACCGCGAAGGCGAGATGATCGCCCGCGAACTGGTCGAGCACTGCCGCTATCGCGGGCCGATCCGCCGGCTTTGGCTGTCGGCCCTGGACGATGCCTCGATCCGCAAGGCGCTGGCCGCGCTCAAGCCAGGCGCCGAGACTTTCAATCTCTACCATGCCGCCCTCGGCCGCTCGCGTGCCGACTGGCTGATCGGCATGAACATGAGCCGGCTGTTCACCCTGCTCGGCCGCCAGTCCGGCTACCAGGGCGTGCTGCCGGTGGGCCGGGTACAGACGCCGACGCTGCGCCTGGTGGTGGACCGCGACCGCAGCATCGCCGACTTCATCCCAGTGCCGTTCTGGGCCATCGACGTGCAGCTGCTCGCCGATGGCACTGCGTTCACCGCGCAGTGGCAGGCGCCGGATGACTATTGCGATGACCAGGGCCGCTGCCTCGATCAGGCTCGTGCGCAGCAGGCTGCGGACGCCATGCGCAACGCCGCCAGCGCTTGCCTGCTGAAGCTCAAGACCGAGCGCCAGCGCGAGGCCGCACCCTTGCCGTTCGATCTCGGCACGCTGCAGGAAGTCTGCTCGAAGAAGCTCGGCCTCGGCGCTCAGGAAACCCTCGATATCGCCCAGGCGTTGTACGAAACCCACAAGCTGATCACCTACCCGCGCAGCGACTGCGGCTACCTGCCACTGAGCCAGCACGGCGAAGCGCGGGCCATCGTCGCGGCGCTGACTCAGGCCGACCCGACGCTCGCCGCGCTGCAGCCGCATCTGGACCTGTCGCGCCGCTCACGGGCCTGGAACGATGCCAAGGTCAGCGCCCACCACGGCATCATCCCCACCGCAGCAGCGCGGGGTCTGGAACGTCTGTCCGGGCGACCGCGTGCGGTGTACGAGTTGATCCGTGCGCGCTATCTGGCGCAGTTCCTGCCCAACCACGAATACGACCGTACCCAGGCCGATTTCGACTGCGCCGGCCAGGCGCTGCGCGCGGTGGGCAAGCGCATCGTCGAGCCGGGCTGGAAACGCGCCATGCCCGAAGCGCTGGCACCGACACGCGGGAGTCGCGAAGCGCCAGCACCGCAAAGCCTGCCGGCATTGCAGCAGGACCAGGATTACGCGGTGGGCGAGGTCAATCTCAAGGACCAGCAGACCCAGCCGCCGAAACCCTTTACCGAAGGCGACCTGATCAAGGCGATGAAGAACGTCGCCAAGCTGGTGGATGACCCGCGGTTGAAACAGAAACTCAAGGACACCACCGGCATCGGCACCGAGGCGACCCGCGCCGGCATCATTCAGGGCCTGCTCGACCGCGGCTATCTGGTTCGCCAGGGCAAGGCGCTGGCAGCGACGCCGGCGGCGTTCAGCCTGATCGACGCCGTGCCGCGGCCGATCGCCGATCCCGGGACTACGGCGATCTGGGAGCAGGCGCTGGACATGGTGCAGAGCGGCGAGATGCCGCTGGAAGAATTCGTCGCCAAACAGTCGGCATGGATGAGCAAGCTGGTCGAACGCTGCGCCGGGCTGCGCATGACCATCAGCGGTCCACCGGTGGCCGCTGGCCGTGGCGGCAAACCGTGGAAGAAGAAACGCAGCGCCGCGCCGCGCAAAACGGCGTGGCGACGCAAGCCGGCCACCGCAGACTGAGCAGCTGCTAGCGCGTCATTCAGTCCTTGTGCAGTTGGGGTGACGCTGGAGCGGTTTAGATCGGGAGTGCCTTCGCCAAGCCAGACCGATACAAGCAGCCGCGCTAGTGAACCTCCAGCACGTCGTAGCACTGCGGCTGCCCATTGACCTGCAATTGCACCTCATCGCCCACCTGACGCCCAAGCAGGCCTTGGCCGAGCGGTGATCGCGGCGAGATCACCAGGATCTCCCGCCCGTCATGCTGCAGCTTCAACCCCGCCGCATCCGGACCGAGAAAGAACCAGCGCTCGGCGCCGTCGTGATCCAGGCAGAGCAGCGCACCGACCCGCACCCTGCCATCGGAGCTGACGCCTGGCAGCAGGTTGCGATAAGCGGCAAGCGCCGTCTCGATCTCGTGCAGGCGTCGTCGTTGCCCGTCGGCAAGATAGGCCGCCTCCAGGCCGCGGGTGTCGTACTTGTTCTCGGCCTTGCTCTCGGCATGGGTGGCGGCCTCGTGGGTCGCGGCCAGTACCGCCTTGGCCACCTCGCGGTCGGCTTCAAGGGTGGCGATGATCTGCTGTTGAAGGGCGCTCTTGTTCATGGGCGAGGCTTATAGCCCGCCGACGCGCCGAAGGGAATGGCTCCGTCAACCGCCGGAACCGCGCCGGGCTCGATCACTTCGTCGGCGAGCCAGGGATTGCGGCCCTCGGCGATCCATTCCAGCGACTCGCGCCAGAAGCCATTGCGATGCCGGTCGTGGAACAGGCCGAAATGACCGATGTGCTCGAAGCCCATCGCGCGAGGATTGAGCTGCACCAGCTGGCGCGGGCTGTTGCGGAAATAGCCGAGCCCGCGGCGCATGGCCGCCAGGGTCGCGAATTCATCGTCGCTGGTGCTTACCGCCAGGATTGGCGCTCGAACCGCACCGAAACGGCTGAACAGCAGCGGATGTTCTTCCCGGGGATAGCTGTCTTCCAGCCGCGCACCGCGCTGGGACCACTCCAGCGCGACACCGGCCGGCAGGTCTTCCAGCCAGCCAAGGCGGCGACCGGGAAAGTAGCCGACCAGCCGGGTCATCGCCGGCATCAACAGGTGCCACTTGGCGTACATGCGCATGCGCTGATCAGCGGCGTAGTCGCGCCAGTAGGCGTACTGCCCGGCGACGTTGAGGTAGCGGTCCACCTCGCCGGCGGCCTCGGCGAAGCCCGGCATGAAGCCGCCGGCGCTGTGCCCCACGGCCACCAGCAGCCCGTGCGGATCACGCTCACGCATGAAGCGCACCGCGGCGTCGAAGTCGTACTCGCCCCAGTCGCGCCAGCGCATCTTCATGCCGCGCAGGCGCTGCGGCCTCGACCCGCCGATGCCGCGAAAGTCGTAGGTCAGTGCGGCAAAACCGTGCTCGGTAAGAAAGTTCGCGTAGCGTGCGTAATAGCGCGACAGCACACCGGTGGCGCAACTGATGATCACCGCGCCGCGCTCGGCACCGGCAGGCCGCCAGAGCTGTGCCGCGAGGGTGAAACCGTCCGTGCAGTGCAGGGCAACGGATTCAGGCATGGCAAGGACCTTTCGAATTGTTGTGCAGCCACCTTGCCCGGCGCTGCGGATTTTTGCCATAACCTGCCGGCACCTTGTACCGGGCTGGCAGTCTGTTATTACGGCCGCAGCCCCCCTGTGACGGCACGGCCGCCCGCCTCGCACGGGCACTCGCGATGACTGTTCCCATGATTTTTGCTGCCCCGACGCCGACGCCGGCGCCGATGCGCCGTGGCGTCCTGGCGGATCGGAGAAGAAGTACATGACCGGCGAACAGCTGATCGTCTTTGGTGTGCTGGCGGCGACGCTGGTGCTGTTTGTCTGGAATCGCTGGCGCTACGACCTGGTCGCCCTCGCGGCATTGCTGGCCTGCGCGCTGACCGGCGTGGTGCCGGCAGAGGAGGTATTCGCCGGCCTGGGGCATCCGGCGGTGATTTCCGTGGCCGCGGTACTGGTGCTCAGCCGCGGCCTGCTCAATGCCGGCGTGGTGGACAGTGTGGCGCGCCGGCTGATGCAGGTCGGCGAGCGGCCCTGGGCGCACGTGGCGGCGCTCACCGGGATCGTCGCGCTGAGCTCGGGCTTCATGAACAACGTCGGCGCGCTGGCGCTGTTCATGCCGGTGGCGATCTGGATGTCGCGCCAGAGCGGGCGCTCACCGTCGTATCTGCTGATGCCACTGGCGTTCGGCTCGCTGCTCGGCGGCACCCTGACGCTGATCGGCACCCCGCCCAACCTGATCATCGCCGGCTATCGCGCCGAGGCCGGCGAGGCACCGTTCGGCATGTTCGCCTTTCTCCCGGTGGGCGCTGCGGTGACCGTCGCCGGCGTGCTGTTTATCGCCCTGCTCGGCTGGCGGCTGGTGCCGCGGCGACAGGAACAGGAAGGCAACGGCGATTTGTTCGAGATCAGCGCCTACCTCACCGAAGTGCGAGTACCGGAAAGCTGCAAATACGCCGGGCGCACGCTGCACGCGCTGATCAATGCAGTGGAGGACGAAGCCGATGTGCAGGTGATCGCCCTGGTGCGCGGCGATGAGCGCCAGCGCATGCCGTCCACCTACGAGGTGCTGCGCGAGGGCGACATCCTGCTGGTGGAAGCGGATTCGGACAGTCTCAAGGCGCTGCTCGACGTCACCGGCGTCGAGCTGGCGGCCAATGTTGACGAGCAGGAGGACAAGGCACAGAACGAGCAGAAGGCCGCCGAACAGGCGCTCGAAGACGAGAGGACCGAAAAGAATCACAAGAGCCGGCACGGCGAGCTGACCCTGGCCGAAGCCATCATCTCCCCCGGCTCGATACTGGTGGGCACGACCGCCAGCGGCCTCGACCTGCGCGAACGTCACGGCGTCAACGTGCTGGCCGTCGCCCGCCAGGGGCAGCGGCTGCGCCAGCGCCTCGGCAAGATTCGCTTTGCTAGCGGCGACATCCTGCTGTTGCAGGCCCGCGAGGACGCGCTGCAGTCGAGCCTGAACAGCCTGGGCTGCCTGCCGCTGGCGTCCCGCGGGCTGAGCATCACCACACCGCGTAACGTGCTGCTGGCCAGTGCCATCTTCGCCATCACGCTGGCCTGTATTGCCTTCGGCCTGGTGCCGGCAGCCACCGCGCTGGTCACCGGCGCGCTGGTGATGATCCTGGTCGGGCTGATTCCCATGGGGCGCATTTACGACAGCATCGACATGCCGGTCATCGTGCTGGTCGCGGCGATGCTGCCTGTCGGCGAGGCGCTGGAAAGCAGCGGAGGCTCGCAGCTGATTGCCGAAACCCTGCTGGGACTGGGCCAGTCGTTGCCTGCGGCGGCGACACTGGCGCTGCTGATGGTGGCAGTGATGCTGATCTCCAACGTGGTCAACAACGCCGCGGCGGCAGTGCTCGCCGCACCCGTGGCGATCAGCCTGGCACGTGGGATGGACGTCTCGGCTGATCCGTTCCTGATGGCCGTGGCGATCGGTGCGTCCTGTGCCTTCCTGACGCCCATCGGGCATCAGTCAAACACGCTGGTGATGGCACCGGGCGGCTACCGCTTCGGCGACTACTGGCGGCTGGGCCTGCCGCTGTCGATTCTGGTGGTGCTCTGCGCCGTACCGGCGATTCTCTGGATCTGGCCGCTATGAGCAGCCAGTGGCACCGGTGCCCAGCGTCCGTGGGCACTCAGACTACTACCAAGGCGGAAGGGAAATTAGCCCATTGAGCAATGGCAGTACACGCAGACAGATCCGACGATGGCTGCCAGAATCGCGTCGACCTGACGATGCGCAGCGCGCGGTGTCAGGCGAAACGGCATACCCTGCTTTGCGTGCGACGCCTGCAACACGAGATCGCTGATGATCCGCCAACGCCTCAAGACCCCGCTGGTATCCGCACTGCTCATCGCCATGCTGATGGGCTGGGGCGGCCATGCGCTGTCGTGGCTGAACGGCGCGGCTCAGCACGGTGCTGACGCCCACTGGCACGACGATCACCATCATCACGCTCCCAGCCATGAATGGCGGCCCGGCAACTGCACGCTGTGCCAGCTGCAACACGTGCACGTGCTTGGCGATCACATCCACGAAACACCCCATCCCATGCTTCTACTCAGCCTGTCTGCGCAGCCCGAGCGCGCCGTCCTGCCAGCCTGGCCACGGCGCGCGCTGCCCGAAGGGCCGGTGTCACGCATCGAGCGCCCACCTCGCGCCTGATCCTGCTGCGACCGCGGTCGCCTCAGGCGACCTCTATTCACCAGCTCAGGACCATTCCATGCATTCGCAATCCCTGCGCGGGCTCGCTGCGTTTTACGCACGCCTGCGCCACTCGCTGCTGCCGGTTTTCGGCATGCTGCTGTTCTTCCTCGTGCCCGACGCACTCGCCCATGGTGTGGCCGAAGGCGACAAGGGCTTCATCCAGGAAAGCTCCGGCGTGATGCTGCTGCCGTTCATTTACATGGGCGCCAAGCACATGATCACCGGCTACGACCACCTGCTGTTCCTCTTCGGGGTGATCTTCTTCCTCTACCGACTCAAGGACGTCGGGCTCTACGTCACCCTGTTCGCAGTGGGCCACTCGGTCACCCTGCTGCTCGGCGTGCTGATGGAGATCAGCGTCAGCGCCTATCTGATCGACGCCATCATCGGTTTCTCGGTCGTCTACAAGGCACTGGACAACCTCGGCGCCTTTCAACGCTGGTTCGGCTATCAGCCCGATACCCGCGCCGCGACGCTGGTGTTCGGCCTGATCCATGGCTTCGGCCTGGCGACCAAGATTCTCGAATACGAGATTGCCGCCGATGGTCTGGTCGCCAACCTGATCGCCTTCAACGTCGGCGTCGAGATCGGCCAGCTGCTGGCGCTGAGCGCCATCCTCATTGCCATGGGCTACTGGCGGCGCACCGCCGGCTTCTGGCGCCACGCCTACACCGCCAACGTCGCCATGATGAGCGCCGGTTTCCTGCTGATGGGCTACCAGCTCACCGGCCTGGCCCTGTCTTCGTAAGGAATTTGCCCCATGTACAACGACCAACGTCCCGACCTGAGCGAGCTGCCCAGCAGCGGCCAGCTGCTGCGCTCCACCCTCATCGCCCTGATCGCCGCCGGCGTGCTGCTGGTAACCGTGGTGATGCCCGCCGAGTACGCCATCGATCCGACCGGTGCCGGCCGACTGCTGGGCCTGACCCAGATGGGCGAACTGAAGCAGACCCTAGCCGAGGAAGCCGCGAGCGAAGCGCAGCCGCCGGCCGAAGCCGCCCCAGCCAACCCTGCCGCAACTACGCCGGACAAGGATGAACCGGTGGCGGCACAGGCCGAGCCAGCCCCGGCGGCGGCGCCAACGCCTGTGCAACCGGAGCCACCAAAAGTCGCCACCCAGCAGCACGAGGTGAACCTGACACTCAAGCCCAACCAGGCCACCGAGATCAAGCTGGAAATGAAGGAAGGCGCCAAGGCGAACTTCCACTGGACGGCCAATGGCGGGCGCCTCAACTACGACACCCACGGCGATCCCTACAAGGCACCGAAAGGCTTCTACCATGGCTATGGCAAGGGCAAGAATGCGCCTGAGCTGCAGGGTGAACTGGTCGCCGCGTTCGACGGCAAGCACGGCTGGTTCTGGCGAAACCGCACCAACGAGACGGTGAAACTCACCCTGCGCACCGATGGCGAATACATCACCATCGAACAGGTGTTCTGAGTTTCGTTTTCGTCGTAACCACCGCAGCCCTGGCCAAACTCGGCCAGGGCTGCGGCTCGTACGGGAGAAACCCATGTCCTGGATCATCACCAAATACGCGCTGACCGCTGCCATGGTCGTGCTGGTATCAGAGGTGGCCAAGCGTAGCGACAAGCTCGGCGGCTTCATTGCCGCGCTGCCGCTCATCACCCTCCTCACGCTGATCTGGCTGTACCTGGAGAAGCAATCGCCGGAGAAAATCGCCAACCACGCCTGGCATACCTTCTGGTATGTCCTACCGACCCTGCCGATGTTCCTGGCGTTTCCGCTGCTGCTGCCACGGCTGGGGTTCTGGCTGGCACTGCTGGCCAGCGCAGGCATCACGGTCGTCTGTTTCGGACTGTTCGCGCTGCTCATGCGCCCCTTCGGCATAGAGCTGCTGTGACCGCCTGGCGTTAAGGCCGACGGCGCCACGTGGCGCCGTCGCTGCACACGTGCTCAACTCGCCTTGAAGCGGCTGACGTTGTCCAGCAGGGTGCCAGCAAGGTCGCTGAGGCGGCTGGCAGTGTGGTGATTGCTGCCTAACGCCTCACCGTTCTCCTCGGCCATGCGCGCAATGGTGGTCACCTGCTGGGCGATCTCGGCGGACGCAGCGCTCTGTTCGCGCAAGGCATTGGAGATCTCCGCCACGGTGGACAGCACCTGATTGGCCGCCTCGCGAATGCCACCCATTGCCTCGCCGGCCCGCTGCGCGCGTGCGACGCCCTCATTGACTCGCACCACACCCTGCTCCATGCCATGTACCGCGCCCTCTGTGCCTTGCTGGATGGCCGCAACCATCTGCGCGATCTCCTTGGTGGAATTGGCGGTACGCTCGGCCAGCTTGCGCACCTCATCGGCCACCACGGCGAAGCCGCGCCCCTGGTCACCGGCCCGCGCCGCTTCGATCGCCGCATTCAGCGCCAGCAGATTGGTCTGTGCGGCGATGTCGCCGATCACCCCGACGATGGCCGAGATCTGCCCGGAGCGTTCGCCCAGCTCGGCCACAGTACGCGCTGAGTCGCCCACCGATACGGCGATCTGGCTGATTTCATCGACCACCGCGGCGACGATCTCACCGCCCTGACGCGACAGTTCGCCGGAGCGATGCGCCAGTGCATCGGCCTCACCCGCGTTGCGCGCGATGCTCTCGATGCCGACGGTCATTTCTTCGACCGCCGCCGCCATGCTCGATGCGGCGTCGCTCTGGCACTGCGAGGCGACATGGATCTGCCCCGAGGCGGTAACCAGGCTGCGCGCCGAGTCGGCGACATGGTCGGAGTTGTTCTTGATGCTGCCGATCAGCCCGCGCATGGCGTCGGCCATGTCGTTGAAGCTGCCGGCGACGAAGCGCAGCTCGTCGCGCGCAGCCAGATCGATATGGGTTGTCAGATCGCCAGCGGCGAGCCGCTCGCTGCCGACGCGCAGGCTGCGGATGCTGGCCATCACCGACAGATAGGCACCCACCGAGAGATAGCCGATCACCGCCAGCACCACCAGCAGCACGGTCAGGTTGCCGAGCAACACCTGTCGGGCGTCCTCGATACGCTGTTCGAGCAGGCCGTCCAGGCTTGGCAGCAGCACGTCGCGCATCTGCGCATAGCCGATGCTGATCGCCTCGGTGGTCATGTCGAAGAACTGCGCTGACGAGGTGCTGCTGAAGTCAGCACGCACCACCATGTCCTGCACCACCGCATCGATCACCTGGCCACGTTCGCGCATGGTGGCGACGGCGAGGCTCAACGGCGGCTGGAGTTCCGGCCGCTCGGCAACCACCTTGTCGATACTGCGCTCCATGTCCTGGGTCGCCGACTTGATTTGCTCGGTCAGCACAATCAGCGCAGTGCGTTGCGGCTCGCTCATCTCGCCCCTGGCCAGTATCGCCGAGGCACTACCGCGCAGGCGGCCCAGCCGCTCGATCAGAAACGGCATGCGGCTAACCGCGGTGGTCATCAGGTAATAGGTCTGCGGCTCGGGATCGAAGGTCAGGCCGTAGGCGTCCGCCACTGGGTCTGGAAGTCCAGTAGTTGGGCGATCAGCGCGGTGTGCGCGTCATAGCTTTGCGGCTGGGACCAGCTCTGCACGGCCCGCTTGATGCCATCCCAGTCTCGACCGATCGCCTGCCACTCGCGCGAGCCGTGCTTGTCCTCGGCCAGTGCCTGGCTCATCTCCACCAGGGCGGTATCGACACGGGTTTGCAGGGCGGAGCGCCGATCCGCCATGTCCGTGTTGCCGCCGAGCAGCATGGCGGACACGCCGCGATGCTGCTGCGTCAGCTCAATCAGGCTCGACGAGGGGCGCGCCAGCGCTGTGGCGACCAACTCGCTCTCCGCTCGCTCGATGGTGCGGTTGAGCTGGCCGGCGAGGGTCAGCATCAGGCTGGCGAAGGCAAGGAAGACCAGCAGCCCCAGCACACCGAACTTGATCGGATAGCTGAGCCGGTTCATCAACAGTTCGGCGGGGGAAAACAGCAATTTCATGGGACATGTCCTGACGTGACGTGGCACTGCACGGCGCCGTTCGACGTCGTGGCCCTCCGGACGCGGCGCCTGGCTAAAGCCAGACTGAGAGTGGCAACCGAACGCGCGGGAGTTGCCGCGCAAAATACGGAGCCGACCGAGCGGTCACCGTGACCACGATCAAGAACGAGAGCCAGGAAAACGGCGCCAGCCGACCATCCATCCGGATGGGCCTGTTGGCTGAGGCAGGCGCCGTGAATTTCCGTCCGGGACGGGCGAACTCCCGCGGGCTGAAGCACTCCCAAACACCCAGTGCATCTCCTTCTTTGGCGGTAGGGCTTTACCTGCGCGAACCAGCGTGAATAATGCCGCCCCTTTTCGACGCGACGAGGTAACCATGACGGCGCCAGCCACCACAGCGACTCCGCCCCTTTCCGCCCGCGCCGTGCTGCTGCTCGAGCTGGCGCTGGCCATGGGTGGCTTCGCCATCGGCACCGGTGAATTCGCCATCATGGGCCTGATGCCTGACGTGGCCGAAGGGCTGGGCATCAGCGAACCCCAGGTCGGCAACGTGATCAGCACCTACGCCCTGGGCGTGGTGGTGGGCGCACCGTTGCTGGCGATCCTCGGCTCACGGCTGTTCCGCCGGCACCTGCTGTTGCTGCTGATGGGCTTCTTCGCCCTGGGCAATTTCGCCAGCGCCCTGGCGCCGGATTACTCGACGCTGATGATCTTCCGCTTCGTCACCGGCCTGCCCCACGGTGCCTATTTCGGCGTGGCGATGCTGGTGGCTGCTTCCATGGTGCCGCCGGACAAGCGCGCCCAGGCCGTCGCCCGCGTGCTGATGGGGCTGACCGTGGCGATCCTGATCGGCAACCCGCTGGCTACCTGGCTCGGGCAATGGGCGAGCTGGCGCTATGCGTTCGCCCTGGTCGGTGCCATCGCCCTGCTGACGGTGCTGCTGGTGGCGCTGTTCCTGCCGCCGAACCGCAACGAACCGCGCAACAGCCCGCTGCACGAAATCCGCGCCTTCAATCGGCCACAGGTCTGGCTGGCGCTGGCGATCAGCTCGATCGGCTTCGCCGGCATGTTCTGTGTGTTCAGCTACATGGCGCCGACGTTGCTGAACGTCACCGGCGTCAGTGCCGGCTGGATACCCTTCGCCCTCGCTGCGTTCGGCCTGGGCGGCATCGTCGGCAATCTGGTCGGCAATCTGGTCGGCGGCTGGCTGTTCGATCGGCTGCGCTTCAAGGCGGTCGCCTGGCTCTTGCTGTGGAGCGCGCTGGTGCTGCTGGTATTCCCGCTGGCAGCGCACTCGGTGTGGACGATCTTTCCGGCGGTATTCGCGGTGGGCACCATGGTGTCGCTGTCGCCCGCGCTGCAGACCCACCTGATGGATGTCGCCGCGGATGCGCAGACCCTCGCCGCGGCGTCCAATCATGCCGCCTTCAACATCGCCAACGCCCTTGGGCCGTGGCTGGGCGGGCTGGCGATCACCGCCGGCTTCGGCTGGACATCCACGGGCTATATCGGCGCGGCTACCGCCGTTGGCGGTCTGCTGGTGTTCGCCTGGGCATGGAAGATCGAGCGCGCGGTGCAGGACGCCGATGCCGGGCAGGCGACCTGCTGCTCCTGAGGCCATAGCCGGCCGTCCGCTCGTAACGACAATGGCGCGCAACATGCAGTAATCAGTGAAGCGATGGCCCGCCTTGCAGATCATTCGGCAAGCGGGTCCTATCTACGATTCCTGATTTCGAGACCCTGACCTTGCAGCATTTCTTCCTGTTCCGCAGCAAAGCCCGGCCGCTCTGCCTGCTGCTGATTACCCTGTTCGCCGTCGGTCTTCCGGTCGGCTGTTCGGTGCTCGAACAGAAAGAGCGCGAGCTGGTGTTCCGTATCGAACCGGGCACCGCGTCCTGGTTCAGCGGCCTGCCGCGTGGCGTCGAGGAGCTGCAGCTGACCGACTCCGCGTTCGGTGACGAGCAGAACATTCATGCCTGGTGGTGGCCGGCCGCCAACGCCGATGCGCCCGCCCTGCTCTACCTGCACGGCGTGCGCTGGAACCTCACCGGCCACCTTTTTCGTCTGGAACAGCTGCGCGCGCTGGGCTTCTCGGTGCTGGCCATCGACTACCGCGGCTTCGGCCAGAGCCTTGGCGATCTGCCGTCGGAACGCAGCGTCTATGCCGACGCGCGCATCGGCTGGGAGCGCCTGAAGACGCTGCAGCCGGACGCCGGCAAGCGCTTCATCTACGGGCATTCCCTCGGCGGCGCGGTGGCTGTCGACCTGGCTGCCGAACTCGGGCAGCAGGCCGAGCGCGACAGCGTACCGGCCGAGGTGCGCGCGCTGATCATCGAGTCGACCTTCACCTCGCTGGCCGACGTGGCGACAGCCGTGTCCGACACCTCGCTGCCGGTGCGCTGGCTGCTGTCGCAGAAGTTCGATTCGCTGGAGAAGATCGACCAGATCGGCATGCCGCTGCTGGTGGTGCACGGCACTGATGACCGCTATGTGCCGCCGCGTTTCAGCGAGCAGCTGTATGAGGCCGCGCGCCAGCCCAAGCAGTTGCTGCTGGTCGAGGGCGCCACCCACAACAACAGTCTGCGCGTGGCGCTCGGCGCCTATGGCCGAGCGCTGCAGGCGCTGCTGGAATCGGACGGGCAACGCCTGGGTGCCGCGCAGCCGCCCCTGGTGAAAGCAGCGGAGCGCGGCTGACACGTATCAGCGCTGCGCCTCCAGCCTCTCGAGCAGCGCACGGTGGAATTCTTCCGGTGCCTCGACCTGCGGTGAATGCCCAAGATCAGGGAAGGCCACCAGCGTCGCATCCGGAATCATCGCGGCAGCCTGGCGACCCAGCGCGGGATAGTTGCCCAGGCGCTTGGCGACATCCTCCGGCGCACGGTTGGCGCCCGGCGCGGTGCGATCCAGCCCGCCGATCAACAGCAAGGTCGGCGTCCTGATCCGCGAAAACTCATGGATCACCGGCTGGGTGAAAACCATCTCCGAGGTCTGTGCCTGGTTCCAGGCGACCTGTTCCTTGCCGTCCCCGGCATACATTCCGGCGAGCATGCCGACCCAACGGTTGTACTCCGGCTTCCAGCTGCCGTTGTAGTAGAACTTCTGCTGGTAGGCCTTGATGCTGTCGAAGTCGGTCTTGAGTTCCGACTGGTAGAGCTGATCGATCGAGGCGTACGGCACGCCTTCAGCCTGCCAGTCTTCCAGACCAATGGGGTTGACCAGCACCAGATGCTCGACTCGCTGTGGGTAGTTCAGCGCCAGTCGCGCCGCCAGCATGCCACCCATGGAATGGCCGATCACGGTGACCTGCTCGATGCTCTCCTGCTCCAGCAGCGCCTGGGTGTTGTGCGCCAGCTGGGCGAAGCTGAACTGGTAACCCTCGGGCTTGCTCGAGCTGCAGAAACCGACCTGATCGGGAGCGATCACCCGGTAACCGGCCTGGCTGAGCACCTCGATGGTGCGCTCCCAAGTCGCCCCGCAGAAGTTCTTGCCATGCAGCAACAGCGCCGTGCGGCCGTTCGCCTTGCCCTGCGGCTCGACGTCCATGAAGGCCATTTCCAGCGCCTTGCCCTGGGACTCGAAACGGTAGTGCTTGAGCGGGTGCGGATAGCTGAAGCCTTCCAGCTGCGGGCCGTAGGCGGTTCGGCTTTCGGCCAGCAGCGGCAGGCTCAGGGTTAGACCGGCGGCAAGCGCCAGGGCGGACACGGCTGTTTTCACGCGCGACTCCTGTTCGGTACGAATCGGGAAACTCCGTACATAGGAATGCATTCGTGCAGCCGGGTTCGCGGTCGGATTGCCACAATGCATGTCCCGACCGCGGCAGCCCATCCCTCTTCGCTTACAGACGGAAGCGCCCGACCAGCTGGTTGAGCTGCGTCGCCAGGCGCGCCAGCTCGTCGCTGGCCACCGAGGTCTGCTGCGCGCCGGTGGCGCTCTGCTCTGAGATGTCGCGGATGGCCACCAGGTTGCGATCCACCTCCCGCGCGACCTGTGCCTGCTCCTCGGCGGCGCTGGCAATCACCAGGTTCATCTCGTTGATCTGCCCGACACGCTCGGCGATCAGCCCCAGTGCCTGATCCGCTTCGCCGGCCATGGTCTGGCTGCGCGTAGCGAATTCACTGCTCTGCTGCATGTCGCGCACCGATTGCTCGGTAGCGCTCTGGATCGCGCCGATCATGCGTTCAATCTCCTGGGTCGAGCTCTGCGTGCGC